>CAMVKW010000015.1:0-70747 GCA_947168155.1 uncultured Lachnospiraceae bacterium
GGAACACTTACATTAACAAAGAAGCAGGCTACTGGAAGTGATGATTTCGAATCGGGAGTAACATTCCCATTCACAATAACACTTACGTATCCAAACGGAGCTGATACATCAGGAGTAACAGCGACAAAGGGAACATTCAATCAGGATAAGACAACATTAACAGTAAATCTTGGAAAGAATGAAAATGTAGTTATTAGTGGACTTCCAAATGCTACTCACTATGAAGTAAGTGAAGGAAATCTTCCAAGTGCAGATTATCAGAAGGTGACAACAAGTGGCCTTACAGGAGATATAGATACATCATCAGCAGCAACAACAGATGTAGCTATCGACTTTGAAAACACATATACAGCAACACAGCCACAGCCAACAACTGGTAAGCTTACACTCAAAAAGACATTTGGTGGAGAAGTAACTCCTGAGGAAGTTGCAACGTCTGCTATAACATTTGAAGTTACATGTGGTGGTAAGTGGCTTGATAAGAATGGAAATCTTGTTGATCAACCAGCTTTGATAACACTTGGTGATATGTCCAAGGATTCTACTGGATTAGAGTACACTTATAATTGGAATAGTGTTCCTTCAGGTGATTATTTTGTTAAAGAAACAAATACTAGAATATATATTAAGGAAAATGGTCGGACAACAGGTATTCCTTATACATTAAGTACGACATCAAAGACAACAGATAGTACATCAGTTTCAGCAACAACAGATGGTACTCTAGAACTGAAAGATGACTACACTAAGCCAGCAGTTAAGATCAGTAAGATTGATGCTACAGGTAAGCAGGAAATCGAAGGCGCTGAGCTTGTACTTTACAGCAGTGATGATAAGGGTAACAAGACAGGTTCGACTGAAATAAAATGGAAATCTAAGAAGACTGTTGAAACATTCTATCTTGAGGCAGGAACATATACAATTCAGGAGACAGTAGCACCTTCTGGATATGAGAAGACAACAAATCTCTTCATATTCAAGGTTGAGTATGATTCAACTGACAATGACAAGCTTGTTATTACACAGCTCAGTGGTGATCATATGCCTGGTACATATGACAAGACTACAGGACTTATCTCATTTGAGAATGATCCTATTAAGGCAACTGGTGGTCTTAAGATCACAGTTCTTGAGGAAGGTACTAAGAGAGTTGTGCCTAACGCAACAGTTGAGGTTGAAGCACCAGAGGGAACAACATTCCCAGATGGTTCTACAAAGATTACAGTAGTAACTGATTCTAATGGTCAGGTTACAAAGTACACAGGTAAGGATGGTAAGGAATATAAGCTTACAGAAGGACTTACACCTGGTGATTACAAGATTACAGTAACTAAGGTTCCAGATGGTTACAAGGTAACAGTTGGTAAGACTGAGACAGTTACAGTTAAGACTGGCGAGGTTACAGAGCATGTAGCACTTATTGCAACATCTGAAACTTCAAAGGACGAGACACCAAGTAAGGAAGAAACTAAGCCAGGTACTCCTAATAAGGATACAACTAAGGTTGATACTGGTGATCACATGAATGTTATTCCTATTATAGCAGTGATGATTATCTCACTTATAGCTACTATCATAGTTATTATTCGTAAGAGAAAGATGAGATATGAGTTCTAGTTAAGCTAATTAAAAAGATGCAGGGTTTCGCCCCTGCATCTTTTTTATGCTAAACTAGACGAAGATGCCGTTTCTAACACTCCAACTGCGTCCTTTATCCTATCAAGTGGAACTGAGGAGTAGTTGATCATAAAGCTATGTTCAGAGATGGAGGATATATTGACTCCATCTTTTTTACATTTCAAAATAAATGATTCATCACTTACAGATGCGTCTAACTTAAGTATAAAATGTAGTCCGGCCTGTTCTTCTTTAATCTCGGAAATATCTCCCAGCTTACAACTTTTGATAGCTTTAAGGAGTGTATCTCTCTTTTTGCGTGATGAGGTACGCATCCTATTTATATGCTTTTCGTAGAACCCTTCGCTTATAAACCTAGCAAGAGTCAGCTGCTCAAATGTCGAAACAGGGCAGGAGTAGAAAGACAGTCGTTCCCTATATTCATTCATCAAATGATCAGGCAGCACCATATAGCTGATTCGAATAGTTGAAGCCAGACTCTTGGTAAATGTATTCATATAGATAACCCGTTCGTTATTATCAATGCTGAAAAGAGATGGAATAGGAAGTCCGGTAAAACGGAACTCACTGTCATAATCATCTTCAATGATGTATTTTAGATTATGTAAACCAAGATGTCTATTTGGTGTTACAGCCCAGTTCAGTAATTCATATCTTCTCTTAATGGGCATGGTGATCCCTGTAGGGAAGTGATGGGATGGCGTAGTATGAATTATGTCAACCATATTTTTTCTGAGTTCACTAATTATAATACCGGAATCATCTATAGGGATTCGGACGTTTGCTACATTATTAGCGTCCAGTGCAAGAGATATCTTGTCGTATCCTGGATCCTCTGTACCATACATAATGTCGAATCCCAGCAGTTGTATCAGAATGGAATAGATGGTATCTGTCCCGGCTCCGATGATTATATTATCTGGGTTGACATTAATTCCACGGAACGAACTCAGATTTTGAGCAATGGCTATTCTCAACTCGCGCATACCGTTGGATGGAGGATTTGTCATCAGCTTCTCCTGCTCTTCCGATAGTATATGTCTGTTAATCTTAGCCCAGATAGTGAATGGAAATGATTCTGGATCGGTGGCATTAGATGTAAAATCAGCAAAATAATTAGGTGAACTTATATCAGTTGAATAATTATTTGATGTAGTATTTATGAAGGTTGTGTTTTTTAATCCATACACGGTGTTATCAGGTCTAAGTTCTATCTGGTTTATATCGCTAACATAGAATCCTTTTCTGGGAATAGACTCAATATACCCCTCTGACATCAGCTGATTATAGGCATTTTCAACCGTAATAACACTAATAGATAATTGATTGGCGATACTTCTTTTGGATGGCAGAGGTTCAAAGCTGTGTAGTCTTCCACTCAAAATGTCATCACGTATCATCTGATATAACTGCTCATAAAGCGGTGTGGTTTTATTATCCGAAAATGAATATGAAAGCATGATAATATCCTTTCTTTACTGACCTTATTGAATCTATTAAAACGCATATTCTCGCTAAGGTCAATAAAAAACATACATTTTACTAAGATTACTGACCTTATAAAAAATAACGAAATTGGATATTTTAAAATGGTCAGACCAGATATAGTATTAGTGTGTTCGATAAAAATCCTAAGTGCAACATTGGATCTTCAAAGGAGGTTTTATTATGAAGCGAATACTTACAATCCAGGATATCTCATGTCTAGGAAAGTGCTCAATAACGGTAGCACTTCCAATCATTTCAGCTATGGGAGTTGAGACAACCATTCTTCCTACAGCTGTTCTGTCAACTCATACTATGTTTCCTGACTTTACAGTTAAGGACTTAACAGATCAGCTCATTCCAATTACAGACCATTGGAAGAGTCAGGGAGTTAAGTTTGATGCAATCTACACAGGTTATCTTGGATCCGCGGAGGAGATAGAGATTGCAAAGAAGATCTTTGCTGAATTCGGCGGTGATGACACCCTTATCTTCATCGATCCAGTTATGGCCGATAACGGAAAACTTTATCCAGCGTTTGATTTGGAATATGCAAAGCTAAATGCAGGACTTTGTGGTGAGGCGGACATCATTGTTCCAAATCTTACTGAGGCTTGTTTTATGACAGATACAGAATATAGAGAAGACTATGACAAGGAATACATTGAAGAACTTCTTCAGAAGCTTGCGAAGCTTGGTGCTAAAAAGGTGATTCTTACTGGAATTGCATTTAACGATGGAAAGACAGGAGTTTACGGGCTAGATACTGTAACAGGCGAGAGGATAACATATGAGAATGACAGAATCGATGCTGCATTCCATGGAACAGGTGATATCTTTGCCAGTGTTTCAGTTGGTGCGCTTACCAGAGGGCTTAGCCTGAATGATGCTTTCAAGATTGCTGCTGATTATACAGCAAAGACTATTGCAGTTACTCTTGAGAATCCAGATAAGCCATGGTATGGAGTTGACTTCGAAGCAACTATTCCTGAACTTGTTGACACTCTTAGAGAGTATGTGAAATAAGTCAAGAGGGACACATCTATAAGTCAGGAGATCTGATCTCCTGACTTATTTTTATCTTGCATGGTTTATCATACTGTGTGATAATTTAAGGAGTTTTAAGGAAGAGGATAGAAGTATGGGAAAACTAATTTGCGACAATATTTCAGAAATCATAAATGATATTGTAGCTGACTATGAGAATGGACGTCCTATAGATAAACAGGATATTTTCGGTCAGCCTGATCGTGATACTGTTAAGGAGATAATCTACAAGCTGAACCACATTGTTTATGCTGGTTATTATGTGGATAGAACTTACAGGATTTACAATATCAGCACAACCATTGCTTCACTTACAGAAGATGTGGCCTACAATCTTAACAAGCAGATTGCTCTTGCACTTCATTTTGATAAAAGACTTGAGGGAAAATCTGAGGAAGAGATAAGATGCGTCGCAGAGGATTATACAGTTCAGTTTATGAAGAAGATCCCTGAAGTAAGAGCTTACTTGGATACGGATATCGAAGCTCTTTTCGTTGGTGATCCAGCGGCTGAGTCTAAAGATGCGATTATCATTGCATATCCAGGTCTTTTTGCTATTTCTGTTCAGAGATATGCACACGTACTGTATCAGCTTGGTGTCCCTATGCTTCCTCGTGTTATGACTGAGATTGCTCACAGCAAGACAGGTATTGATATTAACCCAGGTGCTACCATTGGAAAGTATTTCTTTATCGATCATGGTACTGGTGTGGTTGTTGGTGAGACGACGGTCATCGGTGAGAATGTAAAGATTTATCAGGGCGTTACTCTTGGAGCTCTTTCTACAAGAGGTGGACGCGGTCTTATAGATAAGAAACGTCACCCAACCATTGAAGATAATGTGACAATTTATTCGGGAGCATCTATCTTAGGCGGTGATACTGTAATAGGAGAGGGTTCGGTTATCGGAGGTAATGTATTCCTCACGAAGTCCGTTCCACCTAATACAAAAGTTCACGTTGCAAACCAGGAGCTTAAGTTCGATGGAGAGGCATTTACCAAGTCTGATCCAGATGAAAACTGGTTCTATATTATTTAATCTTGGTTTACATAATTTGATGTATTAGAAACAAAAAAACTTGGTCTTATTTTTCGTAAGACCAAGTTTTCTTTATTTTGCATTTTCAGTTTTAATTAGTTTTAGTATGGATTCAGATCAACTGGATTACCATAGAAATCATATCCTGTCAGATCACCTGGATCAATGGTGAGATAGTTAGATGTGGCTTGATGGTCGCCCATATCATCATAACATCTTATAATAATCGAATCCCCTTCAGCACCATCAACTACAGCACTGTTTGTTCCAGCCCAGGCCTTTGCTTTCGCAAGGATGGCATCTGTAGATTTGTTGCCAGATGATTTTGCCTGAGTAGTAGGCTCCTGCTTTGGAGGTGCCTGTGTAGTTGCTTCCGTTTTTGCCTGGGTTGTCGCCTGAGTTGTTGCTTCAGTAGTTGCCTCGGTAGTTGGTCTGTAGTCAACGTAGTTCTCAGTTGGAGTGTAGATGATATTGTTTTCGCCAGGCCTTATCATTGCAATCTGGGCGAAGGTTCCATCAACCCATTCGAAGGTGCCGATGGCAAATTGGTTTTCGCCGACCTTGTAAATGTCGGTGATAGTTATTCTTCCAACCCTGTCGCTTTCTGCCTTGATCTGTTTTCCGCTCCAATAACCGGTGAGTTCATCAACTCCACGATCGGTCTCTTCTATAGTATCCGAGTCAGGAGAACTCATGCACCACCATTTAAGGCTGATGGTCACATTTGTCTCGCTCTCAGTATGGATTGTACAGTTCATATATCTTTCACTGTATGAATCCAACTTCCAGTAAGGGTCGGTGATCATCATCATCTTCCAGCCACCCTCGGCTAGTCGGAAATCTGTGATGTACTCAGCTTCTGACTGAGGACCATCGAACCTTACTCCGCTTGTATACCATTCAAAGTCGGTGACAATAGGAGTTTTATCAGTAGAAAAACTTTCGGCTGCCGCTACAATCTTTTCGTCACTATCCATAGTTGTTGATTCTGTTGTATCAGTAGATGCCACCTCCTCGGTGGTTTTATCTCTACGTCTCCTGGATGAGTTGTCATCCTTCTTTAGCCAGCCTGGTGTAACGAACAGAAGCACGCACAGAATGGCAATCAGTATAACGGCGGTGATTGCGATGATAGCTGCGATTGGACCGCTGTTTCCACCTTGCTTTTGTGGTTGAACGTTCTGGTCGAATTGTCCTCCTTGAAGCTGGCCTGTCTGATTTAGTTGCCCAGTGTTGTACAGCTGACCACTTTGGTTTAGTTGTCCGGACTGATCGCTGTAGCTCATATTGTTTTTGATGATAGGAGTTCCGCAGTAGTCGCAGAACTTTGCATCGTCAGGAATCTGCTTTCCGCAATTATTACAAAACATAAGCAACCCCCTCGTATTTAGATTTGGGTAGCTTCCCCATAAAAAATACCCATACTTTATTATATCGTATTTTTGTAAAGTTTTGAAGAAAACAATGAGTTGTATTGTTTATTTGCGGATTTCAATAAGATGTGGAAACATATTGATAATAATGATATTCTATGAGTGTTGATTTAAATAAGATTTGTGAAATAAGAATACATTTTGCATGGATAAATAAAGGAGAAGAAGAATGGGTGAGCAATTATATACAATTCCGGTGAACGATGCATTTGACGCTGACTGCGAATGTCCGCTGTGCCTCATGGCTAAGGAATTGGAGCAAAATGCAATCGAATTCACGATGGGTCCTAGCTATATGGAGGATGACAATCGTGAGATAACGGATAAGCTGGGCTTTTGTCCAAAGCACATCAAGATGATGTATGCAGATAAGAACAAGCTTGGTGTGGCGCTGATGCTGAATACTCATATGAATAAAACTATTCGTGAGATGAAAGCGCTAGCGGAGAAGGACTCACCTCAGGCTGCGGGAGTGCTGGCCAGAAAAACAGGCGGGCTTTTCTCGAAGGGTGGCGACAAATCTCCTGTGGTTAAATATATAGAGGAGCTTGAATCTAACTGTTTTGTGTGCCAGAGGATTGAGCCGGTCTTTGATAGATATGTACATACTATCTTTCATATGTGGAAGAAGGATAGCGAGTTTAAAGAGAAACTTGAGAAGTGTAAAGGCTTTTGCACATACCACTACGGCGTGCTTTATGAGAAGGGGGCCGAGAATCTGAACCAGTCTCAATACGAGGAATTTATAAAAGTGCTGAATCAGGTTTACTTCGACAATATGGAAAGAGTTAACGGTGATGTTTCCTGGTTTATAGATAAGCACGATTACAGAAACAAAGAAGCTGACTGGAAGAACTCCAAGGATTCCATTCAACGTGCTATCATCAAGACAGAACATACTATAATTGATGAATAAAGCTTGTAATATTTCTATATATGATTAAACATGCAAAAAGGTTTACATAATTTAGGTGAGTAAGGGAAGATAATGGATAACCACGATAGAAGAAATAAGATTCTTGAGAAAATTCAAAATAGTACTTCTCCGGTTAGTGCTTCTAGTTTATCAAAGGAGATGGGCGTAAGCAGACAGATCATCGTTGGTGATGTTGCGTTGCTGCGCGCAGAGGGAAATGATATTTTATCCACTCCGAGAGGTTATGTTGCTGCACCAAAAGAGAAGAATGCAACAAAGCGTATAGCAGTGAATCATTCTGCTGAGGAAACTCAAATAGAGCTTTATACTCTCGTGGATGAGGGATGTACTGTTGAGGATGTAATAGTTGAACATCCAATATACGGACAACTGATTGGAAAGCTTAGAATATCTAGTAGATATGATGTGGATGAGTTTATCAGGAAATCAAAAGAAGAAAAAGCTACACCTCTTTCTGCACTTACCGAAGGAATACATTTACATACTGTAAGTGCAAATTCCGAGGAACAGATAAATCGGGCAATTGACAAATTGAAGAAATTGGGGATTCTTTTGTAAAAATTATTGGGTGTTTTTCACATTGACATTTATATGGCGTGATACTATAATGTGTCACGTCATTTGTGTTTTGACAGGTGTCAAGACACCTTTGGAAACTTTTTGATCGTAGATTAATTAAAAAAGAGGAAGATTATGGCAAACGAAAAGAAAAACGAAGATGTAAAAGTTGAAGAAACAAAAGAAGAAGTAAAAGAAGTAGTAAAAGAAGAAACAAAAGCAACAGAAGAGAAAAAGGAAAAGGGTTTCAAGGCCTTCCTCAAGAGAAAGGATATTGAAATCTCCCTCAAGCGTTATGGTATCGATGCCCTCGGTGCTATGGCACAGGGACTTTTCTGTTCACTTCTGATCGGAACAATCATCAATACTATCGGAACACAGTTCCATATCGGATTTCTGAATCAGGTAGTAGCGACAGTTTCTGGTGTTGACTATACAGTCGGCGGACTTGCGATGGCTATGAGTGGTCCCGCAATGGCAGTGGCTATCGCCTATGCACTTAAATGTCCACCACTTGTCATGTTTTCAATGATAACAGTTGGATTCGCTGCAAATGCCCTCGGCGGAGCTGGTGGTCCTCTTGCAGTTCTTTTCATCGCAATCATTGCATCTGAGTTTGGTAAGGCAATCTCAAAAGAAACAAAGGTTGATATACTTGTTACTCCACTTGTAACTATCGGTATTGGTATTTTCCTTTCATGGCTCATTGCTCCATATATTGGTCTTGCGGCTATGAAGGTTGGTAGTGTGATCATGTGGGCAACAGAACAGCAGCCATTCCTTATGGGAATACTTGTTTCTGTTGTTGTAGGTATCGCTCTTACACTTCCTATATCATCAGCAGCTATCTGTGCAGCGCTTACACTTACAGGACTTGCTGGTGGAGCGGCAGTAGCCGGATGCTCAGCTCAGATGGTTGGCTTCGCTGTTACATCATTTAAAGAGAATAAATGGGGCGGCCTTGTTTCACAGGGTATCGGAACTTCAATGCTTCAGATGGGTAACATTGTAAAGAATCCTCGCATTTGGCTTGCACCTACACTTGCATCTGCAATTACAGGTCCACTTGCAACATGTGTATTCCACATGGAGATGAATGGTGCGCCTATCTCATCTGGTATGGGTACTTGCGGATTCGTTGGACAAATCGGAGTTTATACTGGCTGGGTAAATGATGTGGCTGCTGGAACAAAGTCAGCTATCACATGGTTCGACTGGCTTGGACTTATTCTTATTTCGATTGTACTTCCAGCTGTTCTTTCACTTATCTTTGACAAGATCTTCCGTAAGATTGGATGGGTAAAAGACGGTGATATGAAACTTGCATAATTTTAGTTGACATAATATTAAGTCGCTGGGGACAGATCTGTCCCTGGTGACTTATTTTTTATTGTACCAAGTTCGAGAAAGTGGTATCATAATTACATATTTTTGATTCGAAAAAAGGAAAATGGGAAAATGAACAAGATAGGTTTTGACAACGACAAATATCTTGATATGCAATCGAAGCACATCAAGGAAAGAATAGGTAAATTCGGAGGAAAGCTGTACCTGGAATTTGGTGGTAAGCTGTTTGATGATTATCATGCATCAAGAGTTCTCCCAGGTTTCAAGCCAGATTCTAAGATTAGAATGCTGAAGCAGCTTAAGGACCAGACTGAGATAGTAATTGCAATCAAGGCTGGTGATATTGAAAAGAACAAGGTTCGTGGTGACATCGGTATCACATACGATATGGATGTACTTAGACTTATAGATGCATTCACAAACAATGGACTCTTCGTAGGTTCTGTTGTTCTTACACAGTTCAAGGAGCAGCCATCTGCTGTTGCTTATGAAAAGAAGTTAAAGGCACTTGGCCTTAAAGTTTATAGACATTATCCAATCGAGGGTTACCCTTCTGATATTCCAAAGATTGTTAGCGACGAAGGTTTTGGACGTAATGATTATATTGAAACAACCAGACCACTTGTTGTTGTAACAGCTCCTGGACCAGGAAGCGGTAAGATGGCAACCTGCCTCAGCCAGCTCTACCATGAGCAGAAGAGAGGAACAAAGGCAGGCTATGCTAAGTTCGAGACATTCCCTATCTGGAATATTCCACTTAACCATCCAGTAAATCTTGCATATGAAGCAGCTACTGCTGATTTAAATGACATCAACATGATCGACCCATTCCATCTTGAGGCTTATGGCGAGACAGTTGTTAACTACAACAGAGACGTTGAGGTTTTCCCAGTTCTTAATGCAATGTTCGAGAAAATCTCAGGAGAGTGCCCTTACAAGTCACCTACAGATATGGGTGTTAACATGGCAGGTCATTGCATCATCGATGATGAGGCAACAAGAGAAGCTTCAAAGCAGGAAATAATCAGAAGATATTATCAGGCCCTTTGTGATAAGAGAAAGGGAGATGCAGGCGACAGCGCAATTCAGAAGATAGAGCTTCTTATGAAGAAGGCAGAGATTACTGTTGCTGACCGTCCTGTTGTTGCAGCTGCAAACATCCGTGCAGAAGAGACAGGAAATCCTGCAGCAGCAATGGAGATGCCGGATGGAACAGTTATCACTGGAAAAACATCATCTCTCCTTGGTTCATCATCTGCTCTTATCCTGAATGCACTCAAGGTGCTTGCAGGAATAGATGACAGCGTTAAGCTGATATCTCCACAGAACATCGAGCCTATTATGGAGCTGAAGGTTAATTACCTTGGTAATCACAATCCGCTCCTGCATATAGATGAAATTCTTATTGCTCTTTCAATAGAGGCAAATACAAATCCGGAAGCAAAGGCTGCATATGCACAGCTTCCTAACCTTGCGGGACTTGAAGCACATTCTTCAGTCATTCTTTCGCAGGTTGATGTGGGCGTATTTAAGAAGCTTGGGGTAAATCTTACTTGCGAACCACGTTATCAGACAAAGAAGTTATTCCATACCTAGGATGCAAACTAAGCTGGAATTAACATACTAATTTTGAGTGAAAAGATCGGTTATACACTTAAGTAATTAATCAGTTATGGGGAGGTTACTTACAATGAGTGCATACGAAATTACGGTTATGGGGTTGGTTCAGGGAATCGGTTTCAGACCTTTCGTTGCTGAATATGCAGAGAAGAATGGACTGGTCGGCAGTATTCATAATGCTGGCGGCGTTGTAAAGCTCTATGTAGAATGTGACGAGATAGAAATCGGTAAGCTGACATATCATCTAAGATACAACTGCCCAGCGGGTGGACGTGTTGACAATATTATAGTAAAGCCTGTTAAGGATATCTTTTATGACGACGAAACTTCCGAGATCAGTAAGGAACTGGAAGAGTCGGCAAGGAAGATGTATGCCGCCGAGCAGGAAGAAGATGAATATATGAACAGCCGCTCTTGGTTTGCTGAGGACAAGAAGAAACAGGCCGAAGAAGAAGCTAGGAGAAAAGAGGCTGAAGAAAAAGAAAAACAAAAGGCTTCAGAGGAGCCTGCATTTAGCAGTGAAGTTGGTGCCAGCGATGACGAGGGAAATGTGACCGAAGGCATTGTACTTGATGAGTACGGCCGTGAGCTGGATGACAGTTTCCGTATCATTAAGAGCGAAGGCTTTGAAGAGGGAATGCGTTTCCTGCCAACTGACCTTGCGACATGTGATGCTTGCAGGGCTGAACTTCTGGACCCAACTAATAGAAGATATCGTTATCCATTCATAAGCTGTTCAGCTTGTGGACCTAGATATTCAATCATGAAGTCCGTGCCTTATGATAGAGAGAACAGTACGATGGCACCATTCCATATGTGCCAGGACTGTGCCAGAGAGTATCATGAGCCAGGCAACAGACGCCGCTTTGATCAGAACATAGGTTGTTCTGACTGCGGACCAAAACTTAGATATTATGAGAATCGTCTTGTAGATGAGATTCAGATGGAACAGGACGAGATGCTGGATAAGACCATCGAGAATCTAAAGGCTGGAAAGATAGGAGCTATTAAGAGTCTCGGCGGATTCCATTTTGTTTGTGTGCCTACAAATGAGGCTGCCATCAGAAAGCTCCGTGCTTTTAAGGATAAGCAGTATAAACCATTCGGACTACTTTTCCCAGATTTAGAAACAATAAAGAAATATTGCTACGTATCCGAAGTAGAAGAAGAACTCCTTACTTCAAATGCAAGACCAATAGTTATCCTTGCTAAGAAGGAAGGTGTGGATGATTTTGTGCCAGAAGTTCTTATGGGCGCAACCCACATTGGTGCAATGCTTCCTTTTGATCCACTTCAGATAATTCTTTCAGATGCATGCGGACCGCTTGTTATGACAAGTGGTAATAAGGGTGGCGAGCCAATCATCACTAAAGACAAAGATATGATAATGTATCTTCCACGTGTTGATAGTTCATCGCTCACCCATGAAGAAGTATCAGCAGTTGATTTTGCTGATGGCATAACTCATAGATCTGAGACTTTAGAGTACTTAGAAGAAAACGAAGAAGAAATCTGTCTAGATTTTATGTTAACCAATACCAGAGAGATACTAGCACCTCTTGATGATTCTATTGTACAGGTTGCAAGAATCCATTCTGGAAAGATGAAGAGAAGACTCCCTCAGATAATCCGCCGTGCAAGAGGTTACATTCCTCAGCCAATTATGCTGGATATTGAACTTCCTAAGGAAACATTTGCAGGTGGTACTGATTATGAATCATCCTTCGCACTTGGTGTAAAAAATGCCATCTATCTTTCTGAGTACTATGGCAACATGACAAATGGAAGCGTTAACGAGGTTCGTTCCAAGGCGGTTGAGCGTATGGAAGATCTGCTAGGAATTAAGCCTAAGCTATTCCTGGGTGATCTCAATCCGGATTACATTTCCTCCAAGGACGCAGACAAGCGTGCTATGGAAACATATATAGATGGAATTCCACAGAGAGTTCAGAGAAGACAGCATCATGCGTCTCATGTTCTTTCAGTTGCTGCTGAGCATGGTCTTACTGGCCGAGTTCTCGGAATCGCATACGATGGAACGGGTTATGGTCTGGATGATACCATCTGGGGTAGTGAGCTTTTCTCATGTATGCTGAATGAATCTATCGAAGAAGTGGATGAGACTGGTGCGACGGTTGAGACCCGTCCTAAGATCCTTCGTTCAGGTGCGCTTATGCCTATTAAGCTTATGGGCGGCGAGCAGTCGGCGAGAGACGTAAAGACAACCCTTTGCGGTTACATCCGCTCAGTAGAAGAGAGACAGCTGGTTTCTCCTACTATTATAGATAAGGTGTTTAAGATACTCGGAATTGATAGAGGAGACTACGGAGTTATCTCCGCCTGCCTTAAAGCTGATATCAACATTTATTACTCGGCTTGTATGGGACGTCTGTTTGATGCAGTCGCAGCCCTTCTTGGAATTAAGTCCAAGAATACATTTGGCGGTGAGAGCCCAATGGCTCTTGAAGAGGCTGCAACAAGAGGCTACAGAAGAAAGAAGATTATGCTTCAGGATATTGTGGCTGAAGATCTAAAGCTCCGTGTTATCGAACCAAAGAGTGAAGAAGAGATTTACAGAATGGACCAGGCTACTCTGATTGCTGACCTGATGGAGAAGATGGTGGCAGTTTACGAGATGGGTCTTAGTGATGAAGAATACAAAGAGAAGATAGATGAACTTGCCTTCGAGTTCCATGCTGCGATCATAGATTCGACAGTTTATATTTGCGATAAAGTTTGTAGTAGAGACTACATCCATCATATTGCTATAACCGGTGGTAGCATGTACAACAGACTTCTTCTCGATGGACTTGGAAGCTCCCTCGAGCGTCTTGGCTACAAAGTATTCATCAACAACCAGGTTCCTGCCGGAGACGGAGGAGTCTGCCTCGGCCAAATTTATGGAGAAATCATCTAGTTGACTGACTTATTTTAAAAACATGTTGACAAACAACACAACATTATGGTAGAGTACCACTCGATGAGCTGCCGTAGACAGCAGGTGTTCGAAAGAACGTAACATCGAGAGATTACCTGCCGAGGAAGAATCGTTTCAGTTTAACTGATATTATTATGACGAATTCAAACCTCTGTCTATGTGTATGCGTAGACAGAGGTTTTTTATTTCTCAAATGAGAAACATTAGACTTTGTTTTATGCGCAGCCCAAATCTATAAGGAGGTGCATTTGAGTTGGCAAAGATTGAAGAGAAGAAGCCTATAATTCAGGAAATCAAGGATAACCTGGATGGCGCTAAGTCAGTAGTTCTTGTTGATTATCTTGGACTTACAGTTGAGCAGGATACAAATCTTCGTAGAGCTACAAGAGAAGCCGGTGTTATTTATAAGGTTTATAAGAACACAATGGTTAATCTTGCAATCGAAGGAACTGAGTTCGCTGATCTTGCTAAGGATCTTGAAGGTCCTACAGCCTTAGCTATTTCTAAGGATGATGCTACAGCTCCTGCAAGAGTTGTTGCTAAGTTCGCTAAGGACAACAAGAAGATTGAGCTTAAGAGCGGTGTAGTTGAAGGCACATACTATGACAAAGATGGTATCGATGTTATCGCAACTATCCCATCAAGAGAAGAACTTCTTTCAAAGTTCCTTGGAAGTTTGCAGTCACCTATTACAAACTTCGCTCGTGTTATCAATCAGGTTGCTGAGCAGAAAGCCGGCGCAGCTGAGTAAGTAACACAAAATGCCTAAATAGTTAGGCAAACCTATTAATAAGAAAATAAATTAAAATTTGGAGGATATTTAAAATGACAGTAGAAGAATTAGTAGCTGCTATCGACGAGCTCTCAGTACTCGAGCTTAATGATCTTGTAAAGGCAGTAGAAGAGAAGTATGGTGTTTCAGCAGCAGCTGGAGTTGTAGTTGCAGCAGCAGGCGGAGACGCAGCTGGCGCAGCAGCTGACAAGGATGAGTTCGATGTAGAGCTTACAGAAGTTGGATCAGAGAAGATCAAGGTTATCAAGGTTGTTCGTGATGTAACAGGTCTTGGACTTAAGGAAGCTAAGGAAGCAGTTGAGGGTGCTCCAAAGGTACTTAAAGAGGCTGTATCTAAGGCAGAGGCTGAGGACATCCAGAAGAAGTTCGAGGAAGTTGGAGCTAAGATCACTCTTAAGTAATTTAATCTCGACTTTTATAACCTGCAGTTCTTTTAAAGAATTGCAGGTTTTTTTATTTTCTTGGCAAAGATATTTCTTGCGTGATATAATACCCGATGATTTATTCCATTTTGGTGAAGGGAAAAGAAATGAAAAATCTATCAAAACTATCAAAGTTTGCGGTAGGCTTTTTTACCGCAGCACTTCTAGTTCCAATCATAAGTGGTGTCACAGCTAGGGCGGAAGATGACATCGCAATTAATTCTGGTAACTTTCCAGATTCTACTTTCATGAGTGTTGTATCGGATTTTGATACGGATAATAATGGATCTTTATCGAAAGCGGAGAGAGAGGCTGTAATAAATATCCATTGTGAGAATCTTGGGATAACAACTATAAAGGGAGTTGAATACTTTCCTAATCTTCAGGGTCTGTGGTGCTTAAATAACAATATCTCTGACTGGGACCTTACTGCAAATAAAGAGCTTGTGGGAGTATGGTGCTCAAAGAATAGTTTTACAAGTCTTGATTTTACAGGTCTTGATAAGCTTCAGTGGGTTTATTGTTTTGGATGTAATCTGAATTCTATTAATGTATCGAATAATCCTGAACTTGCTTACCTGGAGTGTAATTCAAACCCTAATCTTACTGAGCTTAATCTAAGAAACAATACGAAACTTGAAAATCTCTTTTGTAGTGGATGCGGTCTTACGGATCTGGATTTATCGCATAATTATTATCTCTGTGAACTTGATGCATTTAAGAATGATCTAAGAACTCTGAAATTTGGTAATACTCCATATCTAAAAAGACTTGATATCTGGGATAATGAAAATCTTGGTAATGTAGATATTAGTGGGATGCCAGGTCTTGAGTTTTACAACTGCGCCAATAATGGTGTGACAAGTCTTGATATGAGTAATAACCCTCAGCTTCAGCTTCTTATCTGTGGCTATAATGAGGAACTTAAATATCTTAATGTGACTAACAACCCAAGACTTGCAGATCTTAGACTGGAGTGTGACTACAATCTGCCTAAACTTGATATATCTCACAACCCACAGCTTTATAATCTTTACGCATTTGGAGTGGGAGCTCTTCCTTCAGTGGATATCAGCAATAACCCTTATCTTATAAAGACATATGAAGAGGGTCGTTATAAAAATGAACCTCAGCTGGGCGCGGTTCACTCCTATACCGTCGAGTTTGGTGGAAGCGAAGAGTATTTTGAAGACATCACTCATTGTCTGGCTGTTGATGATGGAAGACCACTCATTACTACAGGTGGTAATCCAACTATTGTTCCAGAATGTTACATAGATACAAATGATGGTCACTCAGATTCAGAAGCCTTCGCTACAAGAGGACAGGCTATTCAGCTTCTTTGGGAGAAAGCTGGAAAACCTTCAGTAGGCGGCGCTTCCAGATTTAATGATGTGGCTGGTTCACCATACGCTGCAGCTATTAAGTGGGGTGAATCTTATAATATCTGTTTCGGTTATCCATATATTTGTTCAGATTCTTTCTGTCCGAATGAAATAATAAATAGGGAAGATTTTGCTTTGATGGCTCATAGATTTTCGGTTTATATGCATCTTGGTTCTTCCTTTGATTATGGCCAAACAGACTGGTACAGTGATTTCTATGATATAGATTATTATGGCTGGGGCGCATTTACATGGGCTGTTCAGTTTGAAGTCCTGAATGTATATGGCGATTATTGTTATCCACATGGAAGGGTGACGGTAGATGAGCTCAGTGCTGGTGCTGCTAAAGTATTTAATCTTAATGAAGCTGCATCTTACTCAGAAAGAGTAAATGCAAATGGAGTCTCAGACGCAAATTGGGAAATTGTTCCATATTATTCTGCGACAGTTGATCCTATAACAACTTCATCTGCAAATGCCAGCTCTCAGACAACGACTCCTGCAGCAGGTACAAGTAAGTCTACTGGTTCATCATCTACAGGTTCAGGTTCATCTAAGGGTTCAACTAATTCAAACAGTAAGCCTTCAAATGAATGGAAGAACGGTAAATGGTATAACAAGGATGGAAGTCAGACTTATGGACCAACCCTTAAGTGGAAGGCAAATTCCCAGGGCTGGTGGGTAGAGGACAGTTCAGGCTGGTACCCTGTATCCCAGTGGCAGAAGATTGATGGCAAGTGGTATTACTTCCTTTCAAATGGTTATATGGACTATTCAGAGTACCGCGATGGATGTTGGCTCGGACCTGATGGAGCATGGAATGAAAAATATTCTGGCGGAACATGGAAGAGCAACTCAAAGGGATGGTGGTATGAAGACGCTGCCAGCTGGTACCCATCATCACAGTGGTTATGGATTGATGGAAAATGCTACTATTTCGGAGCAGATGGTTACATGTATACCAGCAGATATGTAGATGGTTACTGGGTTGGTTCCGACGGTGCATATAGCAAATAAATAATTACATTAATGCAAGCACATTTTTATTAAAAAAAGTGCTTGCATTTTTTATCTTGATTTGTTAAAGTAGTAAATTGTCATTATAGGTTAAATTGGTACACTGCGCTTATTATAGGCTCAGTGTGTGATTTGTACGCTGTTTTTTGCGGAAATCCACTATTTTTAAGCTATTTTGATAATTTAAACGAGAGGTGAAATACGTCACATGGAAAACTACAGAATGCGTCCAATTCAATCAGGCAAAAACATACGTATGAGCTATTCCGGTAAAGAAGAAGTTCTCGAAATGCCTAACCTTATCGGCGTGCAGGTTAATTCCTACAAGTGGTTCCTTGAAGAGGGACTCGATGAGGCATTTAAGGATATCAGTCCAATAACGGACTTTTCCGGAAAACTTAGTCTCGAGTTTGTTGATTACAAACTGAATGAAGAGGATAAAAAATACACCATCGAAGAGTGTAAAGAGAGGGATGCTACATATTCAGCTCCTCTTAAAGTAAACGTTCGTCTCATTAATAATGAAACAGGTGAGATCAATCAGCATGATGTATTCATGGGTGATATGCCACTCATGACAGAGACTGGTACATTTGTAATTAATGGTGCAGAGCGTGTAATCGTAAGTCAGCTTGTTCGTTCACCGGGTATCTACTACTCAATAGGACGTGATAAGACTGGTAAAGCTTTATTCTCATGCCAGGTTATCCCAAACCGTGGTGCTTGGTTAGAGTATGAGACAGATGCAAACGACGTATTTTATGTAAAAGTAGATAGAAATAGAAAAGTTCCAGTAACTGTTCTCATTCGTTCTCTTGGAGTAGGTACGGATGAGGAAATTCTGAATCTTTTCGGAGATGAGCCTAAGCTTCAGGCCTCATTTGCTAAGGATCCTTCTAAGACATATGAAGAGGGTATTCTTGAGCTGTACAAAAAACTGAGACCAGGTGAGCCTCTTGCAGTAGAGAGTGCTGAGAGTCTTATCAACTCCATGTTCTTCGATCAGAGAAGATACGACCTTGCTCGTGTTGGTCGTTTCAAGTTTAATAAGAAGTTAAACTTCATGAATCGTATAGATGGACTTATCCTTGCAGAAGATGTTATCGATCCACTTACAGGTGAGGTAATGTATGCTCAGGGTGAGATCCTCAACAAGGAATCTAGTAAAGCTATCCAGGATGCTGCAGTAGATCATGTTATCGTGCAGACAGAGACAGCTAACGTTAAGGTTCTTTCTAATATGATGGTAGACATCCGTCCATGGATTCAGGATAGACTTCCAGATGTTGATCCTGAAGACCTTGGTATTAATGAGGATGTTTATTATCCAGTTCTTGCTGAACTCTTAGAGCAGTATGAAGATGAAGAAGAATTAAAGGAAGCAATTGCTGCATCAGTTAATCAGCTGATTCCAAAGCACATTACTAGAGAAGATATACTTGCTTCTATTAATTACAATATGCACCTTGAGTACGAAGTTGGTTCAAGTGATGATATCGACCACTTAGGTAACAGACGTATCAAGTCAGTAGGAGAGCTTCTCCAGAACCAGTATCGTATAGGTCTTTCAAGACTTGAGAGAGTAGTTAAGGAGCGTATGCAGACACAGGATATCGAGACTATCACACCTCAGTCTCTTATCAACATTAAGCCTGTAACTGCAGCAGTTAAGGAGTTCTTCGGTTCATCACAGCTTTCACAGTTCATGGATCAGAACAACCCACTTTCAGAATTAACACATAAGAGACGTCTTTCAGCTCTTGGACCTGGTGGTCTTTCACGAGAGAGAGCCGGATTCGAGGTTCGAGACGTTCACTATACACATTATGGACGTATGTGTCCTATCGAGACACCTGAAGGTCCTAACATCGGTCTGATCAACTCACTTGCAACATTTGCTCGTATTAATCAGTACGGTTTTATCGAGGCTCCTTATAGAAGAGTAGATAAGACTGATCCTGAGAATCCAGTTGTTACAGATGAGGTTGTTTACATGACAGCCGATGAAGAAGATAACTACATCGTAGCTCAGGCTTCTGAGCCACTTGATGAGAAGGGTCACTTCATTAACAAGAACGTAGCTGGTCGTCGCCGCGAAGAAACATCTGTTTTTGCTAAGACAAATGTTGACTTCATGGACGTATCTCCACGTATGGTATTCTCAGTTGCTACATCAATGGTACCATTCCTTCAGAACGACGATGCTAACCGTGCCCTCATGGGTTCTAACATGCAGCGTCAGGCAGTGCCACTTCTTAAGACAGATGCACCTGTAGTTGGTACAGGTATGGAGTCTAAGGCAGCTGTTGACTCAGGTGTAACAATCGTTGCTAAGCATGATGGTACAGTTGAGCTTTCATCCAGCGAGAAGATCATCGTTAAGTGTGATGATGGAACCAAGGATGAGTACGATGTTATTAAGTTCTCACGTAGTAACCAGGGTAACTGCATGAACCAGAGACCTATCGTTTTCAAGGGCGACAAGGTTAAGAAGGGTGAGGTTATCGCCGATGGTGCTTCAACATCTAACGGTGAGCTTGCACTTGGTAAGAACCCACTTATCGGATTCATGACTTGGGAAGGTTACAACTACGAGGATGCTGTACTTCTTTCAGAGAAGCTTGTAAGAGATGATGTTTATACATCAGTTCATATAGAAGAATATGAGTCTGAAGCAAGAGATACTAAGCTCGGACCTGAAGAGATAACAAGAGACCTTGCTGGTCTTAGCCAGGATGCTCTTAAGAACCTTGATGAGAATGGTATTATCCGCATTGGTGCTGAGGTACGTGCCGGTGATATCCTCGTTGGTAAGGTTACACCTAAGGGTGAGACAGAGCTTACAGCTGAAGAGAAACTCCTAAGAGCTATCTTCGGTGAGAAGGCTAGAGAAGTTAGAGATACATCACTTAGAGTTCCTCACGGTGCTTACGGTGTTGTTATGGATATTAAGATATTCACAAGAGAGAATGGCGATGAGCTGAAGCCAGGCGTTACAAAGATGGTTCGTGTTTACATCGCACAGAAGAGAAAGATATCAGTTGGTGATAAGATGGCTGGTCGCCATGGTAACAAGGGTGTCGTTTCCCGCGTACTTCCAGTAGAGGATATGCCATTCCTTCCAAATGGTCGTCCACTTGATATCGTACTTAACCCTCTCGGTGTTCCTTCACGTATGAACATAGGACAGGTACTTGAACTTCACCTTGGACTTGCATCTGAGGTGCTTGGATTCAAGGTATCAACTCCTATCTTTGATGGCGCTAAGGAGGAAGATATAGTTAAAGAGCTTCAGATGGCTAATGATTATGCCAACACTTCTTGGGAAGAGTTCGAAGCTAAGTATAAGGATTATGTTGATCCGGGTGTTATGGATTATCTCTATGAGAACCGTGATCACAGAGAAGAATGGAAAGGCGTTCCTATTGATGAGACAGGTAAGGTTCAGCTGAGAGATGGACGTACAGGTGAGGCTATACCAGCACCAGTTTCTGTCGGATTCATGCATTACCTGAAACTGCACCATCTGGTAGACGACAAGATCCATGCACGTTCAACCGGTCCTTACTCACTGGTTACTCAGCAGCCACTTGGTGGTAAAGCTCAGTTCGGTGGTCAGAGATTCGGTGAGATGGAGGTTTGGGCTCTTGAGGCATATGGTGCTTCATCAACACTTCAGGAGATCCTTACTGTTAAATCTGATGATATCATCGGACGTGTTAAGACATATGAGGCTATCATTAAGGGCGAGAACATTCCTAACCCTGGTACACCAGAGTCCTTCAAGGTACTCCTTAAAGAGTTCCAGTCACTTGGACTTGATGTGCGTGTACTCAGAGAGGATGGAGAAGAGGTTGAGCTTGGAGATTCAGGCGACTACGACAGACGTACCAGAGCACTCCTTGAGGGCGATGATACTAGAGCGTATGAGGGTGATCTCGAGAGCGGCGGTTACAGTGAAGTAGATGAGTCTGGAGATATTATTGACAGCACATTTGCTACTGAGGAAGAACCGGACTTCGATGACTACGGCGACAATGATGGAATGGATGAATAAAGGAGGAGACGAAACAGATGGCAATTAATACAGATACAGAGCAGGAGCAGCCTATATATTTTGATGCTATCAAGATTGGTCTTGCGTCTCCTGAAAAGATTAGAGAGTGGTCATTTGGTGAGGTAACAAAGCCAGAGACTATCAACTATAGAACATGGAAGCCAGAGCGTGACGGTCTCTTCTGCGAGAAGATCTTCGGACCTACAAAGGATTGGGAGTGTCACTGCGGTAAGTATAAGAAGATACGTTTCAAGGGTATCATCTGTGACAGATGTGGTGTTGAGATCACAAAGTCAAGCGTTCGTCGTGAGCGTATGGGACATATTGAACTCGGATGCCCAGTTTCACACATTTGGTACTTCAAGGGTATCCCAAGTAGAATGGGACTTCTCCTTGACCTTTCACCACGTGAACTTGAAAGAGTACTTTACTTCTCAGCTTACATCGTAATCGATGCTGGTAGCACAGACCTTCATGAGAAGCAGATCATCTCTGAGCAGGAATACAGAACTAAGATTTCTGAGTACGGAGCTGATGCATTCAAGGTTGGAATGGGTGCTGAGGCTGTTAAGGAACTGCTTAAGAAGGTTGATCTTGAGAAAGAATCAGAAGAACTTAACAAAGAGCTCGAGACTGCAACAAGTCAGAAGAGAGCTAAGATCATAAAGAAACTCGACGTTGTTGAGTCATTCAGAAACTCAGGTAATAAGCCAGAGTGGATGATCCTTGATGTTGTACCAGTTATCCCACCAGATCTGAGACCTATGGTTCAGCTGGATGGTGGTAGATTTGCTTCATCAGATCTTAATGATCTTTACAGAAGAATTATTAACAGAAATAACCGTCTCAAGAAGCTTCTTGAGATCCCAGCTCCTGATATCATCATCAGAAATGAGAAGAGAATGCTTCAGGAAGCTGTAGATTCACTTATCGATAATGGTCGTCACGGACGTGCAGTTACTGGATCAAGCTCCAGAACACTTAAGTCACTGTCTGACATGCTTAAGGGTAAGCAGGGACGTTTCCGTCAGAATCTGCTTGGAAAGCGTGTTGACTACTCAGGACGTTCAGTTATCGTCGTTGGACCAGAACTTAAGATTTATCAGTGTGGTCTTCCAAAGGAGATGGCTATCGAGCTGTTCAAGCCTTTCGTTATGAAGGAGCTTGTATCCAGAGGTAAGGCAGATAACATCAAGGCTGCTAAGAAGAAGGTTGAAAGACTTGAATCTGGCGTATGGGATATTCTCGAGGATGTTATCAAAGAGCACCCAGTTATGCTGAACCGTGCTCCTACACTTCATAGACTTGGTATTCAGGCATTTGAGCCAATTCTTGTAGAAGGTAAGGCTATTAAGCTTCACCCACTCGTATGTATGGCCTTCAACGCCGACTTCGATGGTGACCAGATGGCTGTTCACCTTCCACTTTCAGTAGAGGCACAGGCAGAATGTAGATTCTTACTTCTGTCACCTAACAACCTGCTTAAGCCATCAGACGGTGGAGTTGTATCAGTTCCTTCACAGGATATGGTACTTGGTATCTACTATCTGACAATGGATAAGTTCAAGGAAGTACCTTACGAAGAGAGTGAGATCGTTAAGGAATATCTGGAAGAAGATGAAGATAAGAACCTTGCAGCTATCAAGGCTGATGCTGAGAAGGGCGAGGTTCATGCATTTGATAAGATCAGAGTTACTGTTGTCAAGAAGAAAACAAAGGGCGACGAGAAAGAAGGCATCCCAGCAACTATCTTCTACAAGAACATCGTTTCTACAGTTGAGGATATGCTTGGACGTAGATTCCTGAATCTGAACCGTGCTCTTCTGGCATTTGACAACAAGGATATAACTCTTCAGCAGAAAATCTACATTCGTAGAACTGCTACAACTACAGATGGTAAAGAAGTTACAGGATTTGTTGATACTACACTTGGTAGACTTATCTTCAATGAGATCATCCCACAGGATCTTGGTTTCGTAGATAGAAGTAACCCAGATGAGGTTCTTTATCCAGAAATCAATAAGCTGGTTAAGAAGGGTGACCTGAAGAAGCTTCTTAATAAGTGTATCAATATCCACGGTGCTACTAAGACAGCTGAGGTTCTTGATGATGTTAAGGCTCTTGGTTATAAGTATTCAACACTTAGTGGTATCTCAGTTTCTATCGCAGATATGACAGTACCTGCTGATAAGAAGGAACTTCTTGCTCAAGCTCAGAAGAACGTTGATGAGGTTAATAACCTCTTTGAGATGGGATTCCTTACAGAGGAAGATCGTAAGAAGAGTGTTATCAGACTTTGGGAAGAGGCAGATAAGAAGCTTACTAAGTCACTTCTTGATGGTCTGGATAAATACAACAATATTTACATGATGGCCGATTCCGGTGCCCGTGGTTCTGATCAGCAGATTAAACAGCTGGCAGGTATGCGTGGTCTGATGGCCGATACAACAGGTGCTACTATCGAGCTTCCTATCAAGTCTAACTTCCGTGAAGGTCTTGACGTACTGGAGTACTTCATTTCAGCACACGGTGCTCGTAAGGGTCTGTCAGATACAGCTCTTCGTACAGCCGATTCAGGTTATCTTACAAGAAGACTTGTAGATGTTTCTCAGGATATCATCATCAGAGAGACAGACTGTATGGCTGATAGCGATGTTAAGCCTGGTATCTACGTACAGCCTTTCATGGAAGGTAAGCGTGTTATCGAGGGCTTTGAGGATCGTATCAGAGGTAGATATGCTGCAGAAAGCATTTTCGATGCAAATGGTGAGATGATCGTTAAGGTTAACCATATGATCACTCCAGCCAGAGCAGAAAGAATAGTTAAGTATGGTGTTCAGGTTGATACTGGCGAACCTTTCACAGATCCAGAGACTGGTGAGGTAAGAAAGGATGCTAAGATGAAGATCAGATCCGTACTTTCATGTAGATGTCATCTTGGTATCTGTGCTAAGTGTTACGGTGTTAACCTTGCAACAGGTCAGGCAGTTCAGGTTGGTGAGGCTGTTGGTATTATCGCAGCTCAGTCAATCGGTGAGCCAGGTACACAGCTTACAATGAGAACCTTCCACTCAGGTGGTGTTGCCGGTGGCGATATCACACAGGGTCTTCCTAGAGTAGAGGAGATTTTCGAGGCTCGTAAGCCTAAGGGTCTTGCAATTATCTCAGATATCGACGGTAAGGTTGAAATCAGAGATACAGCTAAGAAGAGAGAAGCTGTTATTACAAATGATGAAACAGGCGAGTCAAAGACTTACCTTATTCCTTATGGATCACGTACTAAGGTTGAGAATGGAGCTATGATCGAGGCCGGTGATGAGCTGACAGAAGGTTCAGTAAATCCACATGATATCCTTAAGATTAAGGGTGTTGAGGCTGTTCAGAACTACATGCTTCGCGAGGTTCAGAAGGTTTACTCACTTCAGGGTGTTGATATCAACGATAAGCACATTGAGATTATCGTTCGTCAGATGCTCAAGAAGACAAGAATTGAGGATGCTGGTGATTCAGAGTACTTACCAGGAACTCTTGCAGATGTACTTGATATAGAAGAAATCAATGAGATGTTTGAGGAAGAGAATCTTCGTCCAGTTGTTGCTAGTCGTATCCTTCTCGGAATCACAAAGGCTTCACTTGCTACTAACTCATTCCTTTCAGCTGCTTCCTTCCAGGAGACAACAAAGGTTCTTACAAGTGCTGCTATCAAGGGTAAGGTTGATCCTCTTATCGGACTTAAGGAGAACGTACTTATCGGTAAGCTCATCCCTGCAGGTACAGGTATGAAGAGATACAGAAATGTTAAGCTTAACACTGAGTATGTAAGAGATATCGAAGGTACTGAAGGCGAGTTCAAAGATGAGACAGTTCTTATTTCAGACGAAGGCGAAATTACAGCTTCTGAAGCTACAGAAACAGAAGAGTAAAATGCTTTCTGTTCAAGTAAGAAATTGATTGACAACTTAAATACAGATATGTATAATAGATGGGCGTGCGTAAAAACACGCCCATTTTATTGCGCTCTTTTTAAGAGTGCTCCGAATATTAAAAAGAACGGAGGTGAAAACATGCCAACATTTAACCAGTTAGTTAGAAAGGGTAGAGAGACATCTGTAAAGAAGTCTACAGCTCCTGCTCTTCAGAGAAGCTACAACTCACTGAAGAAGAAGCCTACAAACGCTAGCTCACCACAGAAGAGAGGTGTTTGTACAGCTGTTAAGACAGCAACCCCTAAGAAGCCTAACTCAGCTATGCGTAAGATAGCCAGAGTTCGTCTTTCTAACGGAATCGAGGTAACAAGCTACATTCCTGGTGAAGGTCACAACCTTCAGGAGCACAGTGTTGTTCTCGTTCGTGGAGGAAGAGTAAAGGACCTTCCTGGTACAAGATACCATATTATCCGTGGTACACTTGATACAGCTGGAGTTGCAAAGAGACGTCAGGCACGTTCAAAGTATGGTGCTAAGCGTCCTAAGGATGCTAAATAAGTTTAGGTAAGTTAGCATTTTTAGACTTAACACTAAGTGCTGGTTTTATGATACAAGCAATGTTTTCATCAAGCCGCACGAAAACACGTAAAAGGCGCAGAATGCATTTTGCGTCAGAATAACGTGAGTACCTAAGAATTAATTATTATTAAGGAGGGAAGAACCGTGCCACGTAAAGGACATATAGCAAAAAGAGACGTACTTGCCGATCCAATCTACAACAGCAAGGTAGTTACTCGTCTTATCAATAACATTATGTTAGATGGTAAGAAGGGTGTTGCTGAAAAGATCGTTTACGGAGCTTTTGACCAGATCAAAGAGCAGACAGGCAAAGACCCAGTTGAGGTTTTTGAGGCAGCAATGAACAATGTTATGCCACAGCTCGAGGTTAAGGCTAGACGTATCGGAGGTGCGACATATCAGGTACCTATTGAGGTTAGACCTGACAGAAGACAGGCTCTTGGACTTCGTTGGATCACAAACTTCTCACGTCAGAGAACTGAGAAGACAATGAAGGAGAGACTTGCTCTCGAGCTTATAGATGCTTCTAACAACACAGGCGCATCTGTAAAGCGTAAAGAAGAAATGCACAGAATGGCAGAGGCTAATAAGGCATTTGCTCATTACAGATTCTAGTCTATATAGTAGACAATTAAAATAAGGAGGAAACAGTCTTGGCTGGAAGAGAATATCCATTAGAGAGAACAAGAAATATCGGTATCATGGCTCACATCGATGCTGGTAAGACAACTCTTACAGAGAGAATTCTTTATTATACAGGCGTTAACTACAAGATTGGTGAGACCTATGAAGGTACTGCTACCATGGACTGGATGGAACAGGAGCAGGAAAGAGGTATCACTATTACATCTGCCGCAACTACATGTCATTGGACAGTTCAGGAAAACTGCAAGCCAAAGCCAGGTGCTCTTGAGCATCGTATCAATATCATTGATACTCCTGGTCACGTTGACTTTACAGTTGAGGTTGAGCGTTCACTTCGTGTACTTGACGGTGCAGTTGGTGTATTTGATGCTAAGGGTGGTGTTGAGCCTCAGTCAGAGAACGTATGGCGTCAGGCAGATACATACCACGTACCACGTATGGCTTTCGTAAACAAGATGGATATCCTTGGTGCAGACTTCTACAATACTGTAGAAGAGATCAAGGAAAGACTTGGTAAGAAGCCAGTAGTTATTAACATTCCTATTGGTAAGGAAGATTTCTTTGAAGGAATCATCGATCTTTTTGAGATGAAGGCTTACATCTATAATGATGATAAGGGCGAGGATATCTCAATAGTTGATATTCCAGATGATTATAAAGAGTTAGCAGATAAATGGCACACAGAGCTTGTAGAAACATGCTGCGAGCTTGATGATGACCTTATGATGGCTTACCTTGAAGGTGAGGAGCCATCAATCGACGAGCTTAAGGCAGCTCTTAGAGCTGGTACTTGTGCTCCTATCGATGATCCTGCAGGAGAGAAGGGACGTGTAGTTCCTGTATGCTGTGGTTCAGCACATCAGAACAAGGGTATCCAGAAGATGTTGGATGCAGTTATCGAGTTCATGCCTGCACCAACAGATATTCCTGACATTAAGGGAACAGATATGCAGGGAAATGAGATTACTAAGAAGTCATCTGATGACGAGCCATTCTCAGCACTTGCATTTAAGATCGCAGCTGATCCATTCGTTGGTAAGCTTGCATTTATCAGAGTTTATTCAGGAACACTTGCAAAGGGTTCATATGTACTGAATGCAACTAAGAATAAGAAAGAGCGTGTTGGACGTATTGTACAGATGCACGCTAATGATAGACAGGATATCGAGAGAGTTTACTCAGGAGATATCGCTGCTGTAGTAGGACTTAAGAATACAACAACTGGTGATACTATCTGTGATGAACAGCACCCAGTTATCCTTGAGTCTATGGAATTCCCGGATCCTGTTATCGAGCTCGCTATCGAGCCTAAGACAAAGGATGGACAGGATAAGCTTGTTGATGCACTTGCTAAACTTGCAGAGGAAGATCCTACATTTAAGACACATACAAATACTGAGACAGGTCAGACAATCATCGCTGGTATGGGTGAGCTTCACCTTGAGATCATCGTTGACCGTCTGCTCCGTGAGTTCAAGGTAGAGGCTAACGTTGGTGCTCCTCAGGTTTCATACAAAGAGACATTTACAACACCTGTTGATATTGATTCTAAGTATGTTAAGCAGTCTGGTGGTCGTGGACAGTACGGACATTGTAAAGTTAAGTTCACACCTATGGATCCTAACGGTGAAGAGCAGTTCAAGTTCACTTCAACTGTAGTTGGTGGTAACATTCCTAAGGAATACATCCCATCTATCGGTGAAGGTATTGAAGAAGCTGCACAGGCTGGTATCCTTGGCGGATATCCTGTACTTGGTGTAGAGGCTGAAGTATATGATGGTTCATACCATGAAGTCGACTCATCTGAGATGGCATTCCACATCGCTGGTTCTATGGCGTTCAAGGATGCTATGAAGAAGGGTAACCCAGTACTTCTTGAGCCTGTTATGAAGGTTGAGGTAACAATGCCTGCAGATTATATGGGAGATGTTATCGGTGACCTTAACTCAAGACGTGGTCGTGTTGAGGGTATGGAAGATGTTGGTAATGGTAAGCTTGTTAAGGCTTATGTTCCACTTGCTGAAATGTTTGGTTACTCAACAGATCTTCGTTCAAGAACACAGGGACGTGGTAACTACTCAATGTTCTTCGAGAGATATGAGCAGTGTCCAAAGAATGTTCAGGAAAAAGTTCTATCACAGAAATAGTAATTAAACTATAAATATACTTGAAAAATAATAACTAATTTAGTAAAATCTATTTTAGTGCTGTTAAACGTAAATATTAGGAGGATTTTTAAAATGGCAAAGGCTAAGTTTGAAAGAACAAAACCACATGTTAACATTGGTACAATCGGTCACGTAGACCATGGTAAGACAACTCTTACAGCAGCTATCACAAAGGTACTTTCTGAGAGAGTATCTGGTAACTCAGCTGTAGATTTCGCAAATATTGATAAGGCTCCAGAAGAGAGAGAGCGTGGTATCACTATTTCAACAGCTCACGTTGAGTATGAGACAGAGAAGAGACATTATGCACACGTTGACTGCCCAGGACATGCTGACTACGTTAAGAACATGATCACTGGTGCTGCTCAGATGGATGGTGCTATCCTCGTTGTTGCAGCTACAGACGGAGTTATGGCTCAGACAAGAGAGCATATCCTTCTTGCTCGTCAGGTAAACGTTCCATATATCATCGTATTCCTTAACAAGTGTGATATGGTTGATGATGATGAGCTTATCGAGCTTGTAGAGATGGAAGTTTCTGAAGCTCTTGAAGAGTATGGTTTCGAGGGATGCCCAATCATTAAGGGTTCTGCTCTTAAGGCTCTTGAGGGAGATAAAGAGTGGGGCGACAAGATCATGGAACTCATGGATACAGTTGATGAGTATATCCCAACTCCAGAGCGTGATACAGATAAGCCATTCCTTATGCCAGTTGAGGACGTATTCACAATCACAGGTCGTGGTACAGTTGCAACAGGTAGAGTAGAGCGTGGTACACTTCACATGAACGACGAGCTTGAAATCCTTGGTATCAAGGAAGATGTTCAGAAGACAGTTGTTACTGGTATCGAGATGTTCAGAAAGCTTCTTGATGAGGCTCAGGCTGGTGATAACATCGGTGCACTTCTTCGTGGTATCAACAGAGATGAGATCCAGAAGGGTCAGGTTCTTGCTAAGCCAGGTACAGTAACATGTCACAAGAAGTTTACTGCTCAGGTTTACGTTCTTACAAAGGACGAGGGTGGACGTCATACTCCATTCTTCAACAACTATCGTCCACAGTTCTACTTCAGAACAACAGACGTTACAGGTGTTTGTAACCTTCCTGCAGGTACAGAGATGTGCATGCCTGGTGATAACGTAGAGATGTCTATCGAGCTTATTCACCCAGTAGCTATGGAGCAGGGTCTTACATTCGCTATCCGTGAGGGTGGTAGAACAGTAGGCTCTGGTAGAGTTGTTTCTATCGTAGAGTAATCTAAGATAGATTTATAACGAATTACTTTAGGCGCTTCGCTTTTGCGAGGCGCCTTTTTTTCGTGCATAGAAAATGCGAGACTGTGCAGGTATCTTACTTGTATGACATAGTGGGTTTGTGATAGAATAGCAATACAGCTCATTTAGTGTTTTTGCGGTCAGGGTAGGAGGCACATATGAAACAGTTTCAGTTCGATTATGGGGGCGAAGATAAGCTCGTCAGCATGCTAAAAAGAATAAGACAGTGGTGCAACGCTTCGGTTGTATCTAGTGTTTTATTTCAGATATATACAGAGAGTCTTGATAAGAGTAAGATTGAAAGAATTTGCGATGTTATAGATCGTGAAATTCCAGATGCTCTTTATATGGGATGTTCTACAAATGGCAATATACTTATGGGAGATAAGAGTAAATCTCCAATAAGTATCATATGTACAGCTTACGAATATCCATCTACACAGATAAAGCTACTACAGTTCCCTTTGGATGAGAATAAAGCTCAGCGGGTAGCTTCTGAACTGTGTCTTTTTGTTAAAGATAATCCCTGGGTTAAATCAATAATGACTTATACAACTATGCGTGGAATGTCCATGACAGATTATTGTGATTATTTGGGAATGCTTCCGAAGAAGATAGTATTCTGCGGTGGCGGTGCATTTTCTGAAAATATGAATGAAAATGCTGCCTTTGTATTTTCTTCTGAGGGAGAGATATCTGACCACGCAGCAGTTTTTCTTTTGACAGGTGGAGAGGATTATTACGTAAAAGCTCTTCATGTAACAGGCTGGAAACCTCTCGGAAGATACCATTAGGTTACAAAGGCGAAGGGGCCATATCTCTACGAGCTGGACGGCAGACCTGCCTATGAAATGTATTATAAGTATCTGAATATAAAAAATGATGATAACTTCTTTGTGAATACATTGGAATTCCCATTTCTTTATGAGTTAAACGGAATGGACATACTGAGAGCGCCTATAGATAGTGACGACGATGGTGCGCTGATAATGACAGCGGACATTGCAGAGAATGTACAGGCGAGAATAGCCTATGGTGATCCAAGCACCATTCTGGAGAGCGTTTACAACGCCGCAGTTTCTTTCCAGGATTTTATACCTGATACATTCAATGTATTCTCATGTGCGGCCAGAAGAACCTTCTGGGGAGATGATGAGGTGGGAAATGAGACAGATCCATTCCAGTCACTAGCGCCAACATCTGGCTTTTATACCTCTGGAGAGTTCTTGAGGAACGGAGATTATGTAAACCAACACAATGTTACTCTTGTTATAGAGGCACAAAGAGAAGGAAACCTGAGAGAAAAGGTTGTTCCTACGGTTGAAATGGATAATGAAGAATTCTCAGGTAAGGTTTCAATGATCAACCGACTGGCTACATTTATTCAGGCAGCTACTGAAGAACTGGAAGAAACAAATAGAAAGCTGGAGATAGTAGCTAAGCAGGATGGACTTACTAAGCTCTTCAATAGAGGAGAGATACAGCATTGTATAACTCTCGAGGCAGAAAAGTATTTGAATACATCTAATTGCAGCAAAGCGAGGGTTGGTTCATCTCTTGTCATGATGGATATAGATGACTTTAAGAAGGTAAATGATACCTATGGTCATAGAGAGGGCGACCTGGTTCTGAAGGGACTGGCCCAGATGCTCCGTGATACCATGGCCGAGAATAACATTTCTGGAAAGGCAGGAAGATGGGGCGGTGAGGAGTTTATGGTTCTCCTTCCTGATTCGAATGAAGCTAAAGCTATTGAAGTGGCTGAGCTTTTCAGAAAGAACTTTAACAAACTGGAATTTGAGAAGTGTGCGCATCAGACTCTTAGTTTAGGAGTGACTGAAATGGTTGCTGGTGAGAACTCCGATATCCCTTGTATGAGGGCAGATGACGCACTTTACGAAGCTAAAAGAACCGGTAAAAACAAGGTTGTTGTTTCAAGGTAAACTTTGTTGTGTGAAAATCTATCAATGTATAACATTTACATGACAGAATTTTGTTAAAAATAACATTTGTGATTATGATAAACTTGGAGTATAATTTCGAGTAATTATATGACGTAAGGGTCAAAAGTCAAAAGCGTTCTTGCTTGCAAGAAAAGCTTTTTGAATTTATGACCCGCTGAAACATGAGGAAATAGCAATTTTCGTAGAAAATTAGCGTTTTCCGAATGTTTCTAGGATTGCGAGAATCGCGTAAGCGATGGAGCAATCCGTAGGTCATAGTATGTATTGATTTGAAAAAAGGAGGAAGATCATGGCAACTTATATCAATGAACCATCGCACACATTTAACGAATACTTACTTATCCCTGGATATTCATCTAGTGAATGTATTCCTGATAATGTAAGTCTTAAAACCCCACTTGTTAAATTCAAAAAAGGCGAGAAGTCAGCGATAGAAATGACAATCCCAATGGTATCTGCAATCATGCAGTCAGTATCTGGTGACAGACTTGCAATAGCACTTGCAAAATCAGGTGGTGTGTCATTTATCTACGGTTCACAGACAATCGAGGACGAGGCTGCAATGGTTGCCAAGGTTAAAGGCTATAAAGCAGGTTTCGTTAAGAGCGATTCAAATGTAAGCCCAGAGGCAACACTCGGCGACATACTTGCTCTTAAAGAGAAGAATGGACATTCTACAGTTGCTGTAACTGAGGATGGAACAGCTGAAGGAAAACTGGTTGGTATAGTATCCAGTCGTGACTACAGAGTTAGCCGTATGGCTACTGATCTCAAGGTCAAGGAGTTTATGACACCACTTGAGAAACTTATCACTGCTGAGGATGGATGTACTATATCGGAGGCAAATGATATCATTTGGGATAACAAGCTCAATTCACTTCCAATCATTGACAAGGAAGGTCGTCTGGTGAGCTTCGTCTTCCGTAAGGATTATGACGCACACAAGGCTAATCCTAGTGAACTGACTGATGACCAGAAGAGATATGTTGTAGGTGCTGGAATAAACACTAGAGACTACGCTGAAAGAGTTCCTGCATTACTTGAAGCAGGCACAGACGTTCTCTGCATCGACTCTTCAGAAGGTTTTTCGGCATGGCAGGAGATCACACTTAAATGGATCAGAGATAACTACGGAGATTCAGTTAAAGTAGGTGCCGGAAATGTTGTTGACAGAGAAGGTTTCAGATTCCTAGCTGAGTGTGGAGCAGACTTTATCAAGGTTGGTATAGGTGGAGGTTCCATCTGTATTACTAGAGAGACAAAGGGTATAGGTCGTGGACAGGCGACAGCTCTTATAGAGGTTTGCCAGGCTAGAGATGAGTATTTCAAGGAGACAGGAGTATATATTCCTGTATGTTCAGATGGTGGTATAGTATATGATCATCATATAACACTTGCGCTTGCTATGGGTGCTGATTTCGTAATGCTTGGTCGTTACTTCGCAAGATTTGACGAGAGTCCAACAGAGAAGCTTCTCGTAAATGGAAATTACGTTAAAGAGTACTGGGGCGAAGGAAGCAACCGTGCTCGTAACTGGCAGAGATATGACCTGGGTGGAGATAAGAAGCTTCACTTTGAGGAAGGCGTTGATTCATATGTTCCATATGCTGGACCACTTAAGGACAATGTAGACAGAACTCTCAGCAAGGTTAAGTCTACTATGTGCAACTGTGGAGCACTTAATATTAAAGAATTCCAGGATAAAGCAAAGCTTACTCTTGTTTCATCTACAAGTATTGTAGAAGGAGGAGCGCATGATGTAATCCGTAAGGATAAAGGATCACACGATGCAGAGTAAACACAGCAATGCATATAATAAATGATGTATAGATACTTAAAATGTAGAAAACACCTCAGATTCCTTGTGTGAATTCTGAGGTGTTTTTGTGTTTATTATATATAGATATTATTAGTGCTCTAGTAATAAGTCAATGGGGTCAGATCTCACTGACTTAATTTTATGTAAACCAATTTGCTATTGTGCTTGGTGTTTGTCTAGCCATGCGGCTACATCATCATAAACTATCTGCTTGTCAGGTTCGTTAAGAATCTCGTGTCTCATATCAGGATAAAGCTTGCATTCGATATCTGTAATGCCGGCTTTAACATACTTCTGGTAAACATCCTTCACACCCTTACCAAGATTTCCTACAGGATCGCCTTCACCAGAAATAATGAACAGTGGAAGATCCTTTGGAATAAGCTCGATGTTTCTCTTCTGATTAACAAAGAGAACAGTGCTGAGCAATGCCTCAAATCCACTTGTTGTAAAAAGGAAACTGCATCTTGGATCAGCGTAATACTTCTTCATGATTTCAGGATCACTACAAATCCAGCTGTTATCCAGATCAGTTCTAGTTAAATCATACTTCTTATAAGCTGAGCTGTATGTAAGACTCTGCAGCTTTGCACTCCTAAAATGCCATCCTTTACTCTTAGCAGTTCCTCGCACAAGCATAAGACCGCTTCTGACCATCATATCAGGCTCACTACCGGTTCCGACTATGATAGCGCCTGCCAGTCCCTTGCCCTTGTGTGTAAGGTATCTTCTGAGAAGATAGGAGCCCATACTGTGTCCCAGAATGTAGTATGGAAGAGTGGGATAATCCTTCTGAATCATAGTTCTCAGCTGGTGGATATCCCTTACAAGAGTTCTTGCAGGAGCAAGCTCTGTCATAAATCCCCAGTCCTCAACACTTCGTACCGACTGTCCGTGACCAAGATGATCATGGCCTACAACCAGGTAGCCCTGACCTGCCAGAAAGTTGGCAAAATCCTCGTACCTTTCAATATATTCCACCATTCCATGAACCAGCTGAATGACAGCCTTAGGCTCGCCATCCGGAATCCATTTCACTGCGTGAATAGTGGTGATTTCATCTGATGATAAAAAAGTAATGTTTTGTTTCATATGCATAACCCCGCTAATATTCTTCTAATTTTTAATTGTAACATATACAATAAAATTAACAACTGACTTTTAATCTAATATTGAAAAAAGGGCTTTCTACTGTTATGCTTTATTAAAGCTAAATACTATTACTTATAAAGGGAAAGATATGAATATATACGCAGTTTTGTTAATAGTCTCTGTGTTTTTACAGGGCGTAATTGGATATGAGATAGGAGACATGATTGAGTGCGGACTGGGTGGTTATACAACCCGAGGTCAGGCACTAACAGATGCTCTTGTAATCCTTATTTGCATTCTGCTTAGATTTGCTTTAGATCGAATACTTATTCGTAATAAGAGGAACATTGGTTTATCTCCAATGGTACTAGACTTTGTTTCTTCATTCTTCTGTATAGTTGTGCTGGCTATAACATTGGAGATGTATGCCGCTTCAACTTTCTCGATAACACTTTCAGCGCTGGTGATGATAGTTGTCCTATCAGTAATGTACGAGAAGGATGTTTACTTACTTGATGGAGTGGAAGAGCCTGAAGAAGATCCTTATTCGCTAGATGAAGATTTGGATGAAGATGTGGAAGAAGAATCAAATGATGTTTCTGAAAATGGATCTGAAACTGAAATAAATCGAGATGAAAGTGAAGAAATTGAACTAACTGAAAATATAGAAGGAACAGATTTAGTTAAATCATCCAAAACAGAAGTAGATTCAATAATAGATAAATATACTGGTGACAAAAAGGATAAATCTGAGGATGGTTCAGACAATAAAGACGAGGAAGATGTTGAAGAGGAAAATCCATCCGCAAAAGAAGATAAAGATGATGAAGAGAACAAGTATGAAGAACAGGATTTTCGAGTATATGTAGTCGAATGCGTACGTGCTCTTGCGTACCTTGCTTCAATCTTTGTGGGCATCCTCGCATTAGGAGATATTCAGGCGGAAAAATACGGCGTTGCATACTATCTTATTTTGATCCTTGTTGGAGTGCTTGCATTTATTCTTCGTGCTGTAACAAGAGGATTAGATGCATTAATAAAAGCCCCAAATAACAAAGTGAAGTTTATAGGATTTTCTGCAACAGTATTCCTATTTATGATATTGATAAGTATTAAATCACTATTTGCTGGAGTTGTGTTCCTTCTTGGATCATATCTTATAAAGATAATCATACCTATACTTTATGAAAATTATGGCACAGGTGGAACAAAGGTGGTCAAACAAAATATAGATACCACGTGCAGACTTGTATCGCGTATATTTGCATTAGTCCTTATACTTATTGCAATCTGGCAGCTTAGCTACGGAGCATTATGGGAAACAGAATGCCTGATGATAATTGCCATTGCAATGGGTATTCAGGAACTATTAATAAAACAAAATCTCTCGGTAGATTTAAGCTTCACCAACCAAAAAACTCTGAAAGATATAAATGAAGAGGTAGAGACGGAAAAAGAAGCAGAAGAAATGGCAGATAAAGAAGTAGTGGAAGAGACCGAAGAAAAAAACGAAGAAGAAATGCATGAAGAGAAAAATTGAAGATTTTGTGAACATTAGTGCGTTTTCTTTGTAAAAAGCTAAATATTATGGTAAACTACTAGTATCTAGAAGTATGTTAACCTACGTTAACTGCGTCATAAACATAGGAGGTTGAAAGCTTATGATATGGCCTAGTAAAGTAGGGATGGTTGGTTTAAGTATTAAAAAGAATAGAAAGAGTATTAGCTCCCAGAAGAATTCTAAAAAAGGATTCACGCTCGTGGAGCTTATTGTCGTGTTAGTAATTCTTGCAATTATGGCAGCGGCAGTTATTCCTGCTTTGTTAGGATATACAGATCATGCAAAGGATAAGAAATATATAGAAACAGCTAAAGAATGTCTAAAGGCATCACAGACTGTTCTTTCAGATACATTTAATGATTCCGCCAATACTATTACTATGGAAAAGAGATATAGTGCGGCTGATATGGCTAATGTATATATCAAGGGATATAATGATGATCCTGATGATCCTAAAAAGGTAGGAACAAGATTTATTGTTTGGACTTCTCAAAGACTTGAGGCTACAGGTTATAAGTCAACAAATGCAGATGGGACTCAGTATAAGTCAGCAGGCACAAAAGCAACAACAGAAAATATGGGTGCATATACAATAGTATATGCTGCTTTTGACACAGGCATGGGAAAATACGTTGTATATGATGGTAAAGACTGGACTGTAAAGGAAATTGAAGACGAAGCAGGTTTTGATCTTGCATCAAGTGCAGGTGTCCCAACAGAGTATTCAAAAAACATTATTCATATGTGGGATTACGTTAATACGGATGCGTGTGATCCTAGTGGTTATGAAATAGCTGGTGAAGATTGGAGCGGAAAAGAAGGTGTAACATTAACTAGAAAAGTAAATCTTCATTTTATTAATTCGGAAGAGTCACATGGCCTTGTTCTTGCTGACGGTACAGGAACAAAGATTGAACATGATTATAATACATACACACTTACCTTAACATTTAAGAATGAAGATGGAATTAAAACTTGTGAAGAATGTAATGATTTGATGGCGGGAAGCTCTATCAAGGTAGGTGGTTCAACATACAATCTTAAGGTTGAAGATGGATTTAAAAATCTTAAGTGGAGCACAGATATAAATACACCAGGTACTTATCTTTGGGATGACGAACAAGATGATCTTTTAGGCCATATTGTATTTCCGGCGACTGAAGATGAAACTATGGAACCAATGGACATCTATGCTTGGACAGAAAAAAAGATTGAAAAAAGAACTGCTAATTTCATCATTAAAGATTCTGGTAATTTGGCTCCTGTTGGAATTACTCAGACGCTTACATTCTGTCGTTATTCAAATGAATACGACAGAGCTGCTGATGATGGTGGATATTCTAAAATAGCTGCTAAAACTGAAGGCTCAGTTCAGGATGCAACTGGACAGAATGGTTATGAGTTTGCAGGTTGGGCGCACAATGTTGGCTCAGACTACGAGAAAGAAAATGGAAAATTGGTTTCATATAATGTTGGAACAGAGAAAATATGGAAGACAGTTTTTGCTACAGCAGCAGGAGAAACTCCAACATTTACAGCAATAGGAGAGTTAAACAAAAATATTTTATTTAATGCGAATGCATATTCTGGATTTGGAACTCTTTCGACCAAGTTATTAGAAGTTCCAATTTATAAAAATGACCTTACGGGTGAAGAAAATGATCCGGATTCTATTTATAACAGCGTAAGTCTTAAACTTGATTATGGTTTTAAGTTTAAAACCTGGGTCGAGGTAGTTGGAGGAGAAGAGACCACTAGAACATTTGGAAATGATTTTAGTGTGATTAAAGACTATGTAATGAGTGATTCAAAAACTGATTTTGAATTCAACATTAAGACAGACCAGATTAGAGGAGCTTTGATTATTGGTGGAGCTTATACCAATGAAACAACTGCGCCAGGAGCTATCCGTGCACTTAGTGGCGGATCTCCAGAAAAAGTTGTTAACTTTGTAAGAGACTCGTTTGGTGCTGGTGTCAGTGCTTTAGGTGGAGAATCTGATGATAGCTTATTTAGCTCTATAACAACAGAAGATGCAACTGATAATAGACTGCTTGGAAATCTTAGCGCAGGTGGCTCGGAAATAACAAGTACAATCGCAGTAGGTGAGCACTTGGCTGTTTATGAAACTAGCGGTTCTATTTATAGAGCTGCTGTTCTTTGGGATGGAAATCATAATACATATCAAGCTCCTATTTTTGCATATTCTACAAAAGATGGAGAAGATATTACAATACACTGGTTCTCATTCGAAGAGGCTCCTGAAGTTTCAGGAACATTGAGTCATACATTTGATGGTTTTGAACGTTGTGTATTCCAAGGTTCGGGAATAGATGATTGGAATATGAAGAATTGTACTTCTACAAGCTGGATGTTTGCCGACTGTCACTCGCTAGCTTCAGGCAATATTGCTTTCACAAATTGGGCGTCAACGGAATTGACCAAACTAGAGTCAATTGAAGGAATGTTTAAATCTTGTAACAGTATGAATTTCAGTTCTGTTGATTTTACCGGTTTTAAAATGCCTGTACTAACTACAATGAATAATTGGGTTGACGGATGTGGCTTCCTTACCACTATCACACTTGATAAGGTGAGTACGCCAACCTTGAATAACGATGGTGTTAAAAATCTTGTAATGGCAGAAAGTACAAGTTCAGTCGTTACATTTAGTGCCAAAGAGTGGGTTGTGCCAGGAGTGAGTGCATTCAATACAACCTTTAAAAATAGACCTAATTTGCAAAATGTATATTTTAATAAAGCTACTCTTACGGGGATGACGACCTTTAAAGAAATGTTTAATGAATGTATTGATATAAAAAACGTTGATTTTTCAGGTGCAAACATTTCTGGCGTAACTTCGTTTGAATATATGTTTAAAAGTACTAAAGATGCAGATCCGAAGTCTCCAACTGATGGATTCTCATATGTTGAAACTGTATCATTTGAGGATGCGATTGTTTCGTCTTCAACTATTAACATGAGTCAGATGTTCTATCATTGCGCAAGTGTTACAACTATTAATCTCGCCACAGCTACTACTATAAAGCCAAGTACATGTAACAAATTGTTTGATCAGTGTCACAAATTATCCTCAATTGGTGGACTTGCGGACTTAGATACAAGTAAATCCACTTCCATGAGAAATATGTTCTTCCAATGTGAATCTTTGGGAGAGGTAGTTTTGCCTAATTTTAATTATGATAAAGTCACTGACATGATTAAGATGTTTAAGGGAGCACATTTTAAAGAGATTGATTTCAGCAATAGGTCATTTGATAAAACAACACAGGCTTATGGTTTATTTAGAGATGCTGAAATTAAAACTTTAAAGCTTAATGGATGTGATATGTCCCATGTTGTGTACACTGGAATCAACACAGGTGAGAATAATCACAAAGATCCAATGTTCATGGGGGCGACTATTAATACAATCAATTTTGAAGGTTGGAAGATTAATATAGGCGATGGTAGTTATATGTTTAGCGATTTTGTAACTACTAGTGAACTTGTATTTGATAAAAATACTCAAAAAATGACATCTTCAGTATCAAAAACCAACAATATGTTTGCTAATTGCAATGCAAAGAAGATCGAATTAGAGGGATATGATTTATCTGGAGTAACAAATTCTAGTTATATGTTCCAGTCTGCTCGGACAGATAATCTTAGCCTTAAAAACACAATTATGTCACATGCTAATAATAATGCGCAATTTATGTTTTATGCTGCGGTTGTTAAGAATATTGATTTGAGCGGGTTTGATATATCTGGTGTTTCGAATGCTAAATATATGTTCAAGGATTTCAGGTCTCAGAATAATGGTACAAATACTGGAACAATTTCATTTAAAGACATGACGCTCTCCAATCTATCAGGCAATAATGCGCAACAGATGTTCTATGGAACAAAAGTTCAGTCTCTTGATTTAAGTGGTTGTGATATGAGTTTTGTGACAAGTTTTGATTCGATGTTTTATGGTGCGGAGATTAGTAGTTTCAGTACCGAAGGTTGGGATATTACTGGTGCTACAACGATGAAGAATATGTTTAGAAGCTTTAAATCACAGGGCGATATTAAGTTTGCGAATAAGGCATTTAGTCAGTTGACAAACATGCAATATACATTTTATGAAGCGACAGCAAACTCAGTTCAGTTTGATCATTGTGATTTATCAAAAGTCACTACGGTAGAAAGCTTTTTCTACTCGAGTTCTGTTAAGAGTATAAAGTTTGAGTATTGTGATATGAGTAAAGCAAATACTAGGTGGGATAAAAGTATTATGAAGGCCACGGGAGTAGGAGATATTTCTTTTAAGGGGACTGATATTAGTTCTGCAACTTCCTTAAATAGTATTTGCGAAGGATGTACAAGTTTGAAGACTGTTGATATGAGTGAAATGAACATTAAAAATGTTAGTTTAATGACAAATATGTTCAAAGGTTGTAGTAGTTTAACATCTGCTATTATTACGGTTTATTCTGAAGAAAAGACATCAACTTATAGTATGGCTACAATGTTCCAAAATTGTACAAGCTTAACTGATGTAATATTCTGCAATCGTACCTCAACTGAGAATGTTAATTTATCTTGTATAATGCGAATGGACTCCATATTTGATAATTGTACTAGTTATAATAAGAAAAGTTTAGAAGATACTTTCAAAAAGTTAGATATGAGCACTCAATACAATGATTTGTTCAGACAGGAAAAAGATAGTGATGGCTATAATACGCTGTATACTCAAGGTAAATGTCATTCTGATTTTAAAACTGGTACACCAGTTGTAATTAGTATTGATGATGGAACTATGCTCAGAGTGGGCGGCGGTAATTCCTATCGAGCAAGAAGATTGATAATTGTTTCCGATTAAAATGGAGAGAGTATGACTAGAGTTGGATTAATGCACAATAGAATAAAAAAAATATTGAGGAATAACTCCGGTTTTACCCTAATAGAGCTTCTTGTAGTTCTTATCCTTATGGGTATTCTTCTTAGTGTGACTATTGTGGGTGGTCTTGCTTGGCAGGATTGGGCTCAGTTTAGACAGGAAGAGGCTGTTGCAGAAGAGATTTTCTTTGCTGCACAGAATCAGTTGACAGAGCTCGATTCTAGTGGCGCACTTAAGTACAAATTGACAGATAAGTTGAAAGAAGGCGCCGAGGGTACTAAAACTTACAATGCGATGTTTTACATTAATGAGTTTGAAAATGTAAAATATGCAAAAAATGGAGATTCATATGACACCTACAAGCTTGATACTATCTGGAAAAATGCGAATTTGACTAATGAGCCAGGTAATTTGTTGAAGCTTCAAGCGGCTGCTGGAGATTATCAGGCATATCTTGATGGAAATCTTTATGATGGAACTGATGCAAAGAAGGACAAACTGGGAGCTAAGCTTCTTTTTGATATCATTGCTCCGTATGTATCTGATAGATCAGTTCTTAATGGTGCTATCATTCTAGAGTTTTCACCTGAATCAGGACAAGTTTTCTCTGTATGCTATTCAGACAGAGCCAATAATTTGGTTTATTCGGACGATGCCGGTGATGGAAATATCAGTGTTATGAACCGTGTACTTCAAGAACGTGAAAAGGTAATGCTGGGTTATTATAGTATTGACCAGCTTACACAAAAGGTTAGAGGTAGAGGGAAAGATGCGGCTAATCTCGATTTTCAGATTATAAATGATGAAGTGCTTGAGTTTGTCATTGACGACAAAGACAAGGAAATGAAAACTCAGGATAGTCTTGGATTTAAGATTTATGATGGAAAATCAACAAACGAGGTAATGTCCTTTAACATTTCAAGTGCTGATATTCAGTCAAAGAATTCATATGAAGAAGGATTGATTGCTGCAGAAAAGAACCCAGCTGAAGTAACTGTTACTTTTGGTGATGGTTTATATTCATCAGACAAGAAATTTAATATTCCTGTATTTAGAGTTAGTACGGGAGAGATATATGTAATCATGGATGCAGCTGATGTTCAAGCTGAATCATTAGCGTATAGTAAATCAGTATATTTTGATAATACATTAGCTGATTCTGCTGAGGATGATGGTACTGCGGATCCTTTTAGAAAAACATATAGTTTTTATAGATTTGGTCTTTCTAAAACTGTAAATTATATATATGGTGAAGTGTTTATAGAACACAAGGATTCATCGGGTAACGTTATATCTACAACAGATTCAGCCTATAGTTATTCTGATCCTCAAGAAGGATTCCATAAAGATCAATCAGGAACAAAAGGAGAGTGTACGACTTTCGCTAAGTATGAAAAGTCTGGTGATGAAGCGACTATCGAATTAACTAAGGTACGTCATCTGTTTAATGTAAGATATGAAACTGATTACAAAACATCGGATAGAAAAAATATAAAGAATACATTTATTCTTAAGGACAATATGAGTTGGGATACTTTTGTTGGAAAGAATGATGGTGTTAATTACTTCCTTAATTCAAAAGAGTCTGGTTTTGTGACTGGTATTAATTATGATGGCGCCAATATTTCAAGTGATTTGATTGGAAAGGATACGGTTAATTATCCATTCCCAGGATTTAGAAAACTTGATAAGAATGACACCTTCACACAAGATGAAAATGATAAATATGCAATCAGTGATCTTAAAATTTCGATTACTGGTAATATTACTTATGGCGTTTATGATAGCGAGGCAGATGCCATAAGTACAAAATGTAAAGATGATTATAAGTATACTCAAGGTGAAAAAGCATCATTTTCTGAGAATGATTCGGAAAGCAATAATGCCGCTAGAGCAGGTAGGATGCCTTTAGGTTTGTTTGCCGAAAACCTTGGAACAATTTCAAATATTGTTCTCAATAGACATACTGTTAAGGGTATGGAATTGATGAACAATTCATCTAAAGATTTAGTTTATACATGTATGGTTGGAGGTTTTGCTGGTAACAATATTGGCTCTATCTCTAATTTAACTATGCTTGATAACGTTGAAAATAGTTCAACATCAGATAAAGCAAACAAGTCAAAAATTAATGGCAGAACGGATGTCGGTGGTATAATAGGTCGCCAATCATTTGTTGTGGAAGGAAAGAGTGAAGATATTACTATTTCTGGTATGTCCAATTATGCCAAAGTTTCAGGTCTTGAGAATGTAGGTGGTATTGTTGGTCGAGCATATACTAGATACGTTGACGGTTCTGATGCCTCAGAAGATGAGAAGAATTTTAAAGATATATATCAATCGTATGGAAATGCCTACTATGGAAACAATGTTGTCAGCAGCTACGAACAAATTATAAATAAGTACTGTTTGTATCATGATGGTTACACTATTACGGATACATATAAGTCTATGACAGGAGAGAAGGTTTCGCGTAATAACAAAATAACCATTGAAAACTGTACAAATAGAGGACTTGTTTCAGGCGATGAGTTGGCATATACGCAATTGATATCGAAAAATGCAAAGATATATAACAAATCACAATATAATACGAGTAGCGCTAGACAGGAACAACTAAGAGCTTGTTCTTTCATTGGTGGTATTGCTGGTATGACTGCTGATGGAGTCATTTGTGATTATAATCAGGTACAAGCAGACAATTCTGCAGGTACAAAAACAAGTATATATAGATCTTTGTTATCTTCATATGTGAATGGTGGAGACGGATATGTAAAAGTTAAAAACTGTAATAGTTTTGTTGAGTATGATTTGTCTAATGTTAGTAATATAGGTGATGAGAATACTTATAAATCTCTAAAATATGATAATTATGTTGGAGGTTTAATTGGTTATTCTCGACTTACAGTTATTGAGAATTGTAATACTAAGCCAGACGCCAGCATCAAGAAAGTAGATGGAGTATCTCAGACATACGTCCTTGGTAATAGATTTGTTGGTGGTTTGGTAGGTTGTTCAGATTTAACAAGATATGATTTAGGAGATGCTACAGCAAATTCAGATGGATATAATAATAGGGTTTATGCAGCAACTAATTATAACAATGTTATAGGAAAACTATACGTTGGTGGAATTGCTGGTGGATTTGGAGTTGGTGGTCTTGAAGCACCAACTAACCATCCGGAGAGATTCAGTTTCCGAAATCCGTCAATTAATGCTGCTGATAATATAGAGTCTACTCCTGGGGAAGTATTAGACAGAGGAGATAGTAAAACAACTCCTGTTTTAGCTAAGAACATTCTTAATACTGGAGTGGTATTATGTTTAAAGAGTGGATATACTGATAATCCATTTTATTCTGGAAATACCAAACCGGCAAATTATACTGGATATTGTGGTGGTATTACTGGAAATGCGTATGCACGAATAAGTAACGCCGATAATATTCAGTCTCAACTTACAAAGGAATTTGAATTAAAACTTATTAATAATGGTGACGCTTTTAGCTTTGATGGAATGGAGTGGGAAGAGTCAGTCAATAAATTAGTTGAGGTTGAGGCTAATAGTAAGTTTGGTGGTAATAAAGTAGGTGGAATATTTGGATATTCTTGCAACGGTAATAAAATAAATTGGAATACAGAACACAGCTTATATGTTGATGCCGTTGTCTTCGGAGAAGACTATGTTGGTGGATTGTTCGGCGATACTGGTGAGGATAGTTACCCGTTTGCCTATGAAATGTATCCCGTGAAAAAGAATTCTCAGTCTAATGGAATGCTTGTGTTAGGCTCTGATGTCGTAGGAGGATTATACGGAAGATTACCTCATGATATGATTTTGACAAATAAAGAAACTATTACTTCTTCATATAGCGTAATAGGAAGGTATGCAGTTGGAGGATATGTTGGAATTCACGAATATCCTGGACAGCGTGCTCATGGAAGAATTAATGCATCTGTAGTTTCGAGTGCTAATAGCTTAGTAAAGGTATATGGTAGATGCTATGTTGGCGGAGTTTTAGGTTATTCTTCATCGTATGAAATCGGAATCCCAGAATCAGGCAAATCATGCAATATTAATAATATGCGGATTTGTGGAGATTATTTTGTAGGCGGGATTGCTGGAGGATTGTCTGATAATATTGAAAACGGTTGTATTATTGATTTCGTTAAACGAATAAATGTTGGTAATAATGTTTCGGTTGATGCTAAATGTTTTGCGGGTGGAATAGCAGGATTATTTAATGTTAATCCATACATTAATTGGTCGACATACAAGAGTTTTACAGATATTAAAAATACAAATAATGAATGGGCATATAAATTAGCAAATGAATCATGTGTTTATGATGGAAATAATTCGCTAACAAATACTTATAACAATATTGTTATTAAAGATTTAAATAACGAAAGCCCATTTAATAAAGATACTAGAGCCAACATAATTAAATTTAATGATTATGGAACAGATAATAAAGTAACAAATAAGGTAAATGTAACCTCAGATCTTTTTGCTGGTGGTTTATTTGGTTACGTGCCTACAGGATTAGATTTGACAGTAGAAGGTTTCGTTAACGATGGACAGATAAAGGCCAATAAATTTGTTGAGTCTTCTAATATAAAGTATTCATATCTTGGTGGTGTTATTGGTAGAGTGCCATCTGGTATGAAAATTGTTAATTGCGCAAACCTTCAAACTGGAGATAACTATAATTCTGTAGCAACTTATTTGGGTGGTCTTACAGAAGTAAATGCTGGATTAATATCCGGAAAAACGGATTCCAATGGTGTGGCAGCTACAGAAAATTACCTTGTTAATTCTACAAACTTTGATAATTATCGTTCAGGTGGAATAGGAGCAATAGCTGGAGAGAACAGTGGAACAATTCAGTACTGCAATAATAAAGCGAGTGTATCGTCTGATGATGGTTTTGCGGGCGGTATAGCAGCAGTGAATTCTGGTGAAGCGACAATTAAATATTGTATTAATATCGGAACGATAGGAAAAGACACAACACAAAAATGTGCAGGAATTGTTGCCACTCCAAGTGGTAGCGATACAATTGATCATTGTCGTAATTATGGAAAGATAAATGGTAGTTCAAAATATGGTATTGCTGCTGGAACGGTTGGAAGTGTTAGTAAGAATCTCGAGGCGAGTGGCTTGAGTGAAGATGGATTAGCGCATGATCCGGTAGCAAATAATAGTACGACTACATTAACAAATAATTTCTATATTTATGGAACAAAGAACTCATCCGGTTCATCCTCTTCGCAAACTGTTATGGCTAATATTGATAATGATGGAGAGGTATCATATAACGTTGCTTCGGCAGGTTCTGTATACATAGATGTAAACTCTATTTATAACAGAACAAATAAAACAGGTGGAAGATATCAGTTCTGGCTTGGTAAAGATAAGAGTTTTGATATTATCTATAACATTAGTAGAGATATAGGCGACGGACAGACTCATGGCGTTGAGATGAAAGATTTCAATGTTGCCTGGTCTCCATGGGATACAACAACAGAAATAAAATATAGTTTTTCAATTATATATAAATATCTTGACGCTGATGGCAATGAGAAAACTACTACCGTAGATGGCGTTGAAAGAAATCTTTATGGAAGTTTATATGCATTAGATAGTATAAAAGCTCCGCAAGATGTGGAAATAACCCAAGTAACTCTTAGAATGACATATGATGATAATATGGCTAGTCTCAATAATGGAGCGGATGGCTGTAATGTTCTTTATGATTATGTATATTGGACTGATATCAATGGAAAGCATTATATATTGCGTGATGGCGAAAGCTTGTCGGCTAATCGAGGATATATAAGTTTTGACGCGAAAGTATTAGCTGGAACTGGTCAAGAGATATATTCGGGTGGAAATTATTTTTATGATAGATCTCCTAGTCCAGGATATGATGAAAATAATGGATGTTATAAGCTTTGGCTTAACAAAAATAATCAATATGATTATTTTCGTGATATTAGTATTGATGTAAATAGTCCATTGACTGGATTAGAAATGAATAAGTTAAAAATTTATTGGTATTATAATGGCTTTAATATTAATAAATACTTTAACTATGACGTGAAACTTACATATTTGGATTCGGATCTAAATGAACAAACGGTTACATATAGAAGAAAGTTTGATGGATTTAATGAGCCTATTTCGGGAAATGCATCTACATATACTATGTTCTATGATGAAATTCCTGCTGTTGATGCTGATGGAAATTTGATTTATCCAACAAAAATAAATGTAATCACAAGCGTTCTTGATAAGGACGGAAATATAATAAATGATTCAAGGGTAAATGAATCATATTGTATTGGCGCTATTACTTGGTTTGATAAAAACGGTAATGAAAGGAAAATTGAGAATACTGAAAACAAGTATAAACTCAATGACACTGATACAAGAAGCTATGTAACGGTTGATACAAGTGCTTATATAAGTGGACAGCCATATTTAGTAGACGAAGGCAGTCAGGCTGGTTCTTCAGATCATTGGTCGAAGCAGTTATATATTAATCAAACTACTGATGGTAAATATAATATTACTTACAAGAGAAATGGTGAGTATAAGGATAATCTTATGAGTACTGGAATGCAGGTTGATTATACTAGTGATACATATAATGCTGAGCAAAAATGTAGTGGATTTGATAGTTGGTTTATAGATCAGTTTATTGATAATGACACATACTTCGGACCAGGACAAGAAGAACGTTTTGTCGGAACAGGTGGTTAACTTTAATAAGGAAGTTTTAGATGAATAATAAAAGGCAATGTAAAACTTCATATCGAAACAATCGTGGAGCTTCATTATTGATGACAATAATTCTTACCGGCGTCATTTTAGTGTTTGCATTTTCGCTTCTTTTAGTTTCATATACTCTTTATGCGTCTCAGAACAAGAAGGTTTCAAGCCTTCGTTGTTCTGAGGCTGCTAATACACTTAGTGTGGCTTTAGAAGATGAACTGCAGGACGAAAATGCATGTGAAAATAGTGCGCTGTGGAAATATTTAAGATGCAACTTACTTAATGATTATGACACATGGCCATACTACGATCCGGCAGAAAGTACAGGGCATGGAAAAAAAGAAGCGTATAGATATTTTGATCTTTATGCAAATACCAATTATCCAAAGGTTGAGGGCTTTCCTGGTAGTCTTATGCTATGTATTTATTGGACTCCAAGTGATAAGACTCTAAAGAATATGGGGACTACATCAATTCTTGAAAAAAGTATTGATGATAGAAAAGATGCAAAGCTATTTATTGAGATAATCGCTGAATCGGGAAATCAAACATATACTGTTACAAACGAATATGTGATTAATATAACACCTATTGATTTGAATGATTCGGAAGGTGAGAAGCTTAGCAAAAAAATAAAAAAAATAACAACTGAACAGTATAAAAGTGATAAGAGTTCAGGATATATTTATAATCCGTATAAATATGGAACAACAGATGAGGATACTATAGTCAAAGATTCTAAGAACTATATCAACATAAAAGAAGATTGGAAATTTAAATTTGTTTCTAGAAGATGAGGTTAGTTTATGTTTCTTCGTAAGATTAGAAAAAACATAAAATTTAATAATAAAGGCAACACTATGTTTGAGACACTAGTTGCTTTTGTTGTGCTGGCAATTATTCTGGCAATTGTTTATCAAATGATTGCTTTTTGCTCGGAGCTTAGAATGAAGGCTACTGATACTGATACAGCATTAACACAGTTTAATCAGAATATGTATAAGACTAATATTCCAGAGGATGTTATAGAGGTTGATATAAAGAAGAATAAAGATGGCTTTGAAGGACCTCAGTTTTATTTAAGGGTTAGTGAAAAAACAGATGTTTCGAATATGAAGGATGTTAGTACATATGCAACTGGTGATGCATACAGGCTTAGAATGAATCATTTGAATGCAAAATCTCTTATTCCTTCTGAAGCAATCCGAAATCGATTGGAAGAAGAAAAGGTTGTAACTCCTAAGGCTCTGCAGTTTTATTACAATAAATAAAAGTTGGAAAATAGTATGTTGAATAAAAAACGTAGCAACAGAATATTTAATAATAAAGGTACTACTCTTATTGAGATGGTAGTATGCTTTTTAATGCTTGCGATTTTTTTGACAGCAGCATTTGCTGTAATTACTCATCTTTCGAATATATATTATCAAGTAAAAGGTGAAACATATGGCAAACAGGTTTCTGATATTATATTGACAAAACTCCAATCAGAAATTGAAGGGGCAAAGTCTGGAACAGATGAAATATTTATTGATGGACAAACAGATAAAACTGTTGGAACAAAAATGAAATTCTATGATAAAACTAATTCTCAAGTAGAGTTAGCAGTAGATAATAAAATGCTTCAAGTAAAGTACTCCGGATATAAGGATGAGACTGATCCTTCAGGAAAAAATGATAGATCACCTAATACTTGGAGTTTTGATAAGAATGTATATAACAGCTTTTATATAAAGAATTTAACGTTTGTTAAAGCTAGTAGTATAGGTTCAGGTTCTAATAAGGCGCTGGCGGAGAGTTATGGCATATCTGCTTCAGACGGGGATTACGGAGAAGATATCATGCTTGTTCTGCTAGAACTTGATAGTCATCATTATGGAAGCTATAAAACATACAGATTTATCCGTATGTACAACGTGGATCCTAATCCATCTGGCGGTGGGACGAATCCATAAACAAGTTATAAATGGGGAAGTAACTGAAAATCGAGACTTTATGATAATGTGGGTGTGGTATGGACAATACAAAATCTAAATTCAACATAGTCAATACTGTCAAAATAATATTGATAGCTATTGGAATTCTTATGATTATTACAGCTTTGGCTGCGTTCATTAAGTTGAAGGCAGGGGCCAGAGTTGCTCTTCGTGATGCAAAGGATGTCCAGATGGCACTCGAGACAACGGATGTTGAGATGTATGCCAGTGGCAAAACTATTTATAACCCCCAAAAAGCATATGGAATTGAAGATGGTGTAAAAGAGAAAGTTGAGGAGATAGCATTTGTTGAAGGCAAATACTATGTCACATCTTATAATTTGGCCAGTCGAGAGATAACCGGATTTAAATACCGAGTAGGTAATTACGTGGTTTATTATAAAAAAAGTAATGACAAGGTAAAATGGGATGTGGATTACATTCTCCGTGTTTATACTTTCGAAGATAAGGATGAATAGACGTGTATTTGTGGCTTGAAGTAACAATTATAATAGCGAGGGTTTTGATAGAAACCATATTCTTTGCTATTGGAGCTAGCATCTTTTCTTTCTTAAATGTAGTCATATACAGACTGCCTAGGAAGATGCAGTTTACACTCGGTAGTTCCATGTGCACCAGCTGTAAGCATAAGCTGGAGGCAAAAGATCTAATTCCTATTATTTCGTGGGTCAGCCTTAAAGGTAGATGCAGATATTGTGGGGAAAAGATTTCGGCCAGGTATACGATAGTAGAAGTGATTGGCGGCATTTCGGCTGTTCTGTGTACTGTTTTAATTGGTATCAATCTATGGGCTCTGATGGCATTTATTATATCAGGGGTTGTAGTTGTAACAGGATACATTATATACGACAAGGTCAGGGGCAAGGATCCTGAAAAAGTCGCGTAGGTAACTTTTGGTTGACATAATCAGTGTTGCAACTTAAAATGATTATGGGAAAATGCATAATTGTGGGATGGAATGAGTTATGGCAGTAAGCTATAGGTACAGAGCTCAGAATACAGATGGTAAGATTATCACTGGTGAGCTTAAGGCCAACGATGAAGCGGAGCTTCACAGCAAACTGAAAAATGACGGTATGCTTCTTATGGAAGCAAAAGAAGTCACAAAGGGTAAATCGATTCACAGGAAGTTAAAGTTTGACAGGGTTTCAGATTTTGCAAGAAACCTCGGAAAGCTTCTTGGGGCCGGCGTTACCCTTGTTCGTGCGCTTAGAATAATTTCAGAAGATGAATCAATACCTGAAAGAGAAAGAAAGATATATGCAGATATCCTTCGTCTCGTTCGTTCTGGTATGACTCTTTCTGATGCAATGGAAGAGCAGGGCGGATGTTTTCCTGCGCTTTTCGTCAATATGATTCGAAGTGCTGAGAGTGGCGGTAACATGGATCAGACAGCCAGCAACATGGCTGAGTATTATAGTAAAGAGTACAGACTCCAGCAAAAGATAAAGAGTTCTACTACTTATCCAAAGATTCTTGGAGTTCTGATAGTAATAGTAGTAATTATCCTTATGGGATTTGTACTTCCACAGTTTGATTCGCTTTTCTCTATGATGGATGATCTTCCTGTTGCCACAAAGATACTTATGGCAATAAGTGATTTTGTATCACATAAATGGTATCTTCTCATATTCTTCGCAATCATTTTGTTTATGGCATACAAGGTTCTTGTATCCATCCCTGGAGTAAGATTGGTACTTGATAAATGGGAGATACATATTCCTAAGATAGGTAAGCTGAGAAAAATCATATATACAGCAAGATTCTCAAGAACACTTGCAAGTATGTATGGTGCAGGTATCCCTATCGTAACATGCCTTCAGATTGCAAAAACTACGATTGGTAATTCTTATATAGAAAGTCAGTTTGATAATCTTATCGCAGAGATAAGAGGTGGTAAGCCGCTTTCAGATGGACTTGCTGAAATAGATGGATTTGTTAAAAAGCTCTCATCATCAGTATCTGTCGGTGAGGAAACTGGAGCACTTGATCATATGCTCGTTTCTATCGCGGACCAGATGGATTATGATAGTGAGATTGCTATAGAAAAACTTGTTGCAATGGTTGAGCCAATAATGATCGTTGTTATGGCTGCAATAGTTGGATTTATTATGATTGCAGTTATCCAGCCTATTTACGGTTCTTATCAGTCAATTGCTAATCAGGGTAAATAAATGTGTTCTGATTACAGAATGCATTTGAAAGGAAAAAGTGTATGAGTGTAAGTGTTTATTTTTCAAACCAGATAGTGCAGATAGCTGTCGGCACCAGAGCTAAAAAGGGCTCGCTGAAGTCAGTTTATACCACTATGGCTCCAGAGGGCAGTATCATCAATGGTATTGTTATGGATGCCGATGCACTGGGGGCGCACATTCAGAGATTTTGGGAGGCTAATAACATTCCAAAGAAGGATGTGTATCTGGTACTTAACAGTAACAAAATTGCAGGAAAGAATCTTGGCGTTCCAAATATGAATGGAAAGAAGACTCTTGAGTTTATTCTTAGAGAATTTGCTGATATGCAGCGTGAGGATGAGGAAAATACCATAGCCTTCACGCCTATTGGAGTCGACAAGAAAACTAAAGTAAGACAGCTTTATGCAGAAATGGCTCCAAAGGAGCAGCTGAGAGAATTCATGTCTATCTTTGCTAAGATGGGTATAGTGCTTAAGGGTATTATATCTAGTGAAGGTAGTATCATTGGATACGCTCAAATGACACTTGCAAAGAGATGCAGTACATTTATCCTTCAGATTATAAATGGTAATCTGGTGTCAAATGTCCTCTTCGTTGATGGAAAGTTCAGATACTTCAACTCGGTTCGTTGTTTCAATGAACCTGGTACGGCAGAGTATCTTGATGACCTGGCTCGTTCGCTGAATCAGTTAGAGCAGTTTATGAATGCTGAGAAGATTCAGTCTAGAGTAGAGAGAATATATGTAGCAGGAACTGATAATAATAACCTTAACGCTTATGCTCAGGTTGTTAGAGATAACGGTGTTGACGCTATGCCTGAGCTTGTTAATACAGGACTCAGCACAGATCCAAGACTTCTTCATGAGTCTCAGACAGCATTATTTGCAGTCAGTGGTCTTTTTGATCAGGGACCTGAAAGTAACTTCCTTACACACTTCAGTCTTAAGGATGATTCAGCTGATAAGATGGATCCACAGATCAAGAAATATGTGGTTTCGGTAGTTACAACACTTGTTGTTATGCTGATTGCATTTGGTATAGCTCTCACAATGAGGCTTATCAGAGAGGGCAGATACGAGGATGCAAAGAATTATAATGATAGTCCTTCGGTTATGATGGAAGTTGCTTCCTATGACCAGGCTATCCAAGACAGAGATGCAATGCTTGCTAAGTATAATTCCATCAATACAGTAGTTGGAACATTGGATTCTTATCCAGTTTGCACGGATGATGTTATCGATATCATAGAAGAAACAGCCAGAGGCTATGCAAAGATAGAAATCTTGAGTTTCAATGCGGAAGAGGGTAAGGTTACATTCTCTGCTAAGTCAGATAATGTTAATGATATTTACAAATACATAGATAAACTTCTCGCTGAGGAGATATTTATGAATGTTGATCATACTGGTTACACCTATGATGAGTCTGAGAAGATGTATGATATCCACGTTGACTGTACACTTGCTGAATCCGTAGGCAGATCTGAGTAAAGGAGGTTTTTATGCAGACAAATATGACAGAACGCGATAAAAAACTCCTGGTTGGTATGCTTATCGGAGTAATAATAGTCGCTATAGGATATTGGGGAATTCTCCCACAGATTAAGGCTTATGTTAAGCTTAATGAGAAAATTGAAAAAGAAGTAAAAGAGAAGAAACTTAATGAAACAAAGCTTATGAATCTTGGCGCTATCCAGATTCAGGCTGAAGACTATGAGAAGAAGGTTGCAGAACGTAAGGGTGAGTTCTATCAGATGCTCAGCAGTTCAGAGATAGATAGAATGATGACTCAGCTTGCTGTAGGTAATAATCTTGATATTTATGATCTTGATTTCACCATGCCAACTGCACCAACTGAGAGACTTGCTTATAAGAATTCTCAGCTTTATCAGGATCAGCTTCTTGCCATCGCTAACTATGAAGAAGGCGCTAGCATGACAACTGATGAAAGTGCTTCTGATGGTATCGGTGAGACAGCAAGTCTTAATGCTGATTCATCTAAGAGTGGTGATAGTAAGGAAACAGAGGCATCTATAAATACGGATGTCTTCGGTGCTGAAGAGGGCGGATATCAGCCAAATACTGACATCTACGCTGTTCCTGTTTCAATGACAGTTGGCGGAGACCTGGCTGATCTTCAGAACTTCATTAACGAGATAATTGAAAGTGATAAGAGAGTACTTCTTGTCAGCTACAACTGGGGTGAGTTCAGAGATGTTATTAGAAGAGATGCTGATGGAAATGTAATCAAAGAGACTTCAGCAGATGCTACGGCTTCTTCTGATGGAACAGAAGGTGTTACTGCTGATGAAATTACTGATGAGACAGTTGAAATAGTTACTAAGAAATCACTTACTATTCATCTTGAGATTTATATGTGTGATACATCTGAAGTTGCATCTGATACAGATGCTACAGAAGAGTAGAAGAAGGTATGAAAAAGGAAATCTTACAATAGGGGACCTGAAATATGGAAATGAGATCAAATAAAAACATTCGAATAGGAGATGTCCTGAAAGAGTTCGGCTACGTTACTGAAGATGATATCGGAGCGGCTCTTGAATATACAAAGACTCATGAGGGTGTGCGTCTTGGTGGTGCTCTTATAGAGATGAATATCATCACAGAAAAGCAGATGCTTGAAGCTCTTGGACGAAGACTTCAGTATGATGTGGTTAATATTGCAGATTTGTCTGTTGATATAAATGCGGTCGAGACTATTCCGCAGCCACTTGCTGAGAAGTATTGCATGATGGCTTACAGAGTAGAGGATGGAGTTCTTTATCTTCTGACAAATGATCCTCTGAACTTCTATGGACTTGAGGATATTCGTCAGGTTACAGGAACTGACCTAAAGATAGAGCTTACAGAGAAACAGCCTCTTGAAAATGCTATCCAGTATTATTATTCAGAGGTATCTGCAAAGAAGGCGGCTGATAAAGCTGCTAAGTCAAACCTTGCTGAAGATGATATTATCGAAGTTAACGTTGAGGATGCAGATGATGATACTCCTATTATTAATCTGCTGAACTCACTTGTTGTACGTGCATATAACTCAAATGTATCTGATATACATATCGAACCATTTGAAAAGCATACTTCAGTTCGTATGCGTATGGACGGTGTTATTGTAGATTTTATGACACTTCCAAAGAACATTCATAATTCTCTGATTGCCCGTGTAAAGATCATTGGTGATCTGGATATCGCTGAGCGTCGTATTCCTCAGGATGGTCACTTTAAGACTAACGTTGAGGGTACTCCTATAAATGTCAGAGTTTCTGTAATACCAACTGTATTTGGTGAGAAGGCGGTATTGAGACTTCTTGCTTCAGCCGCTACAATTGATCATAGTGGTACATTTGGTATGAATGAAAAGAATTATCAGATAGTAAGCCAGATGCTTCAATCACCAAATGGTATTGTATATGTAACTGGACCTACAGGTTCTGGTAAATCTACAACGCTTTATATGATTCTTTCTGAGTTGTCTCAGAGAGCGGTTAATATATCAACTATCGAGGACCCGGTTGAGAAAAACCTACCGAAATTGAATCAGATGCAGGTTAATAACACGGCTGGTCTAACATTTGAAGTAGGACTAAGGGCCCTGCTTCGTCAGGATCCAGATATAATCATGCTTGGTGAGACACGTGATGCGGAGACTGCATCTATCTCAGTTCGTGCAGCTATTACTGGTCACCTGGTTCTTTCGACACTTCATACAAATGACGCAGCTTCATCTGTAACACGTTTGATCGATATGGGAATTGAATCCTACATGCTTGCCAACTCGTTGGTAGGTATCATTGCTCAAAGACTTGTCCGTAAGGTTTGTCCTGATTGTGGACAGTGGGGCGAGATGACACCTGAAGAGGCGAGAGTAGTTGGAAAGCCACTTCCTAGAGTTATGCATAAGGTTGGATGTAAGAAATGTAACGGTACAGGTTATCGTGGACGTATTTCTATACATGAGATTCTGCCAGTTGATAAGACAGTCCGCAAGATGATCACGGATGAAGAGTCAGCAGAGGATATTAAGGATTATGCAAGAAAGAACCTTGGAATGCTTACTCTAAAAGAGAGTTGTATGGAGCTTATAGAGTCAGGAATGACTACTGTTGAAGAGCTTGTAAAGGTTGCTTATTACGATTAATGATTATGAAACCCCGGTTATGCCGGGGTTTTGCTGTTTTATAGACATAAAAATGTGTAAAGTTTTGTGAAAAGTATGTGAAATAGGGTCTTTTTAAAGGTTTTTTGCTTTATATTATTACAAAAATGTTAAAAAATGGGTAAATTTTGATGACTGTTAATGATTGTAAATGACCGAAAGTGACAGAAATCACACAATAGACACCCTTACTTGTACAAAGTGCACAATTAAATTTGTGTACTATTGTTGATATGAGCGATTTATTGTCTGGGTTTACATAATTACTTGCAAAAACGATTTTTCACTGATAAAATCAAGTTAACTTATTCATGAGAGAGTTGTGAGACGAGCGGTAGTCTCACGTATGAAAAATTATATAAAGGAGGACTTGACTTATGAAGAAGAATAATAATAAAGGTTTTACACTCGTAGAACTTATCGTTGTACTCGTTATCTTAGCAATCCTTGCAGCTATCCTTGTACCAGCACTTCTTGGTTACATTGATAAGGCTAAGCAGGGTCAGTATGCTGAAGAGGCTCATTCGATTCTCACAGCTGTTCAGGCTCAGGCTACTGAGGCTTATGCGAAGGGGGCTACTACTGCTCCAAAGGCAACTGAAATTGATGTAAATACTGTTAATAATATTGTTTCACCTACTAAGGTTGAGACAATTGATGCTGTTGCTTATGGTACAGATGGTACTGGTGTTGGAAGCAATTCTTCAAAGCATAGTGCTTTTACAGTAAAGACATTAAAGGTTACATTTACTTCACAGAATAATACAAAAGTTCAGATGTCATTTGATGGAAAGAGTTGGGGCGATCCTGTTTATAAGTAAAATTTAATAATTTGTGTTATTTTTTGAAAAGAGCCAGTGATGGCTCTTTTCTTTTTTCTTGCGATATATATTTTATTGATATATATTATTATATATGGGAAAAGAATTGAATTTAAATAAAAAAAAGACAATAATACTCCTGATTTTTATATACTTATTTGGCGTAGCTGTATATTTTTTTCTTGGGTGTTTTAGTAAATCAATAGATTTTCTTCCGGATGAAAGGTACTATATTCAAGCTGCGAAATCAATTGGGACTGGTAATGGGCTTTATTACAATGGGGCGAGAAGTACATTTCAAAAGATTTTATATTCCATTATAATTAGTCCTGCTTTTTTAGTTAAAGATCTTCATCTTCAGATTAGACTTGCGTGTCTTTTAGGCACTCTTTTTGAGTTGTCGTCTATATTCCCAGTTTTCTTAATATGTAGAAAACTTAATATCGATAGAATAAAAAGCTTACTTTTATGCGTGTTCAGCCTTTCTGTTCCAACGTTTTTGTTCTCAATGACTTTTATGAGCGAAACGACTTTTTTACCTCTATGGATATGGATAGTCTATCTTGTTTTAATCATGTTGGATTCGGCTGATATTAAAATGGTAGTTCCTATTCTTTTAGGTATAATTGCATATTTTCTTTATATGTGCAAAGAAGTAGGCATAGTTGCGATACCTTCGCTATTTCTTACTAAAACTTATTTACTCATAAGAAAACGAGATAATATAAAGGGAATAATCCCATGTGTTATTTCTGGTTTGGTTTTTGGAATATTATTTCTTTTAGGTAAAGTTTTCATATTTAATGGCAAAGCTAGTTCTTATAGTTATGAACTATCAGCTCCTAAGAATACTCAGTATGGTGATAAGAATCCTGCTTATTATTTTTTGCTTTATTTGTTTTTTTATTTAGCATATATGATTCTTGTTAATAATATATTCCCGATATTTGTTAGACCGCGTGAATATAATACAAACCATAAGATTATGATGTATATAGAGATTGCTACTATTATGCTTGTTTTTATTGTAGTATATCGTATTTCTCTTTCGGAAGATTATGGTCTTTTGTCTCCACGATTACATTTTAGATACTTTGAACCTTTATTTATTCCATACACTATTTGTTTTATAGCTAGATTAAATGAGAATATTGAAGAAACTACTTTGGATAATAAATACACTAAGTTTGCTTTTGGTATATTTCTTTTTGTACTTATGTTACTTCCTGCAATTAATGCAGGTGGATCGCTAGATTCAACTACTTATATGTTTTATCTTATTCCAGATAGAATAGCGACTTCCGTTTTTCTTGGTAGTCCAAGAAAAACAGTTATCTTAAATATAGTAATGAAACTTTTAATACTGGTAACGGTTTTGCTTGAAGTGAAATTACTAAGAAGGAGTAAAAAGTGGTTTGCAACTGTATTTTTGTTGCTTGCATTTGTTATAAATATAGCTGGATTATATTTAAAATACGTCGATCTTAAATTCTTATATAAAATGCCTGAAAAATATTTAATTGAAATGCAGACAATCAACAATGAGTTAGATGGTTTAAGGGGTGATAAGCTATATATTGTTCGAGAAAAGGGAAGACTTTCTGAAATAGTTACTACGTATTATGATATAAATAATACGGATTTATACTTAGCTGATGAAGACTATCAACCCTCAGATAAAAATATCTCACTAAAAACTGTAAATACAATAAGAGAGGTTTGTGTAGATGATTATGATTATGTGATATATTCAAATGATATTTGGGAGGATTCTCAGCTAAAGAATATTTCTTCAAATAAAACTATTCTTGCAACGGAGAACTTCCGTATTATAGAGAATTAATATAATCCGGTCAGTTTATAGAATGGCTATAATTATGTAAAATAATTGCTTGAATTATGTGTATCACAGTGTGATAATTAAATTCTAGGAGATGCATATATTACAATTCAATATTATAATTGCAGAAAATGTTGATGAATCAACAGAAATACATAAAAAAATGTTGATATATCAACATTTTTTGCTAAAATGAGTCGACAAACAAGGAAATTGATTTCCTTATTCAAATTGATGGTGAAGTAGTTCCGGTAGAAGTGAAAAGTGCTAATAATCCAGCTACGTCTCTTAAATGGCTTAGAAAGAGAAACCCAGATATTAAAAAACTGATAAAACTAATTGATGGAAATATTGGTGTAAGTGAAAATGGTATAATCACATTACCAAACTATATGGCTATGTTTTTTTGATAACAGTATTCACAGTGAATGATAAGGAGATGTATATAGTATGGGAATTGATAAATTAAAAGAAATAAGAAAAGAGATAAAGGATGAGTTTGAGAATCATATGATTCCGTTCTGGCTTGGTCTTAAAGATGAGGAGCATGGTGGATACTATGGCCTTGTTAATTTTGATTTGAGTCTTGATAAGAAGGCTGATAAGGGTTGTATAGTCAACAGCCGTATTCTCTGGTTTTTCTCAAGGGCTTATACAAAGTTTGGAGATGAGAAGTATCTTCATGCTGCGGAGCATGCCTTTCATTATTTAATGGAAGCTTTTCTGGATGATGATGAGGGCGGAGTTTATTGGTCAGTTAATTTCGACGGTCATCCTGCGGATACAACTAAGCATACTTATTGCCAGGCGTTTGCTATTTATGCTCTGGCTGCATATTATGAGGCGACTAAGGATAAAGATGCATTGGAATGTGCTTATGATCTTTATCATATTATAGAGGATAGATGCCGCGATAATGATGGTTATCTTGAGGCTTTTACAAGAGAGTTCGAGGTTGCTTCGAATGAGAAGCTTTCCGAGAATGGAGTGATGGCAACTCGCACTATGAATACTTTGCTTCATGTAATGGAAGCTTATACAGAGCTTTACAGAGTTGATGGTGATAAGCTTGTTAAGCGAAATATAATCGAGACTCTTAAGATTTTCAGAGAGAAGATGTTTGATGCTGAAAGAGGAAGACTTCTTGTTTTCTTTGATAAGGATTACAACTCGCTTATTGATCTTTACAGCTATGGACATGATATTGAGTCTGCATGGTTGATAGACAGGACGGTTGACATAATATCGGGCTCTGCAAATAGTTCTTCAAATGAAAAATCAGAATATGATATGTCTGATATCACATCAGTCCTTACTGAAAGCATTTATAAGGAAGCGTTTAAGGAAGATGGAATGCCAGCGGAGGCTGAAAATGGTGTGGTTCTCGAAACTCGCATCTGGTGGGTTCAATGTGAGGCAATCCTTGGATTTATGAATGCATACACTAGAATAAAGAATGCTTCAGAATCAGATAAAGGTTATTCAGATTATAAGAAGTTTGAAGAGGATTATAAGAATGCAGCTATCTCTATTTGGGAGTATACAAAGAAGAGTATAGTAGACAAGCGCCCTGGCTCTGAGTGGTATTCAGAGGTGCGTAAGGATGGTACTCCAATAGAAACAAAACCTATGGAGGATATTTGGAAATGCCCTTACCACAACGGCAGGATGTTCCTGGAAATGATGGATTATATAGAAGAGTAAAGTGGCTGACAAGCTTGATTATATTGGTGAATAATGGTATTATGCCACTTGGTGCTAAACCAAAAAGTATTTATGAAGGAAAAACAAATGAGCGATTCAACAAACGTAACAAATGAACAGAAACCTGAGAGAAAGAAGGTTCTGCTGAGCGGTATTCAACCAACAGGAACTTTCACTCTTGGAAATTATATAGGAGCTGTTAGAAACTGGGAGAAGCTTCAGGATGAATATGACTGCGCATATTTTATTGCGGACTTGCACAGTCTTACAGTTCGTCAGGAGCCAGCAGATCTTAGAAAACATTCTAAGGAAGCCTTTGCACTTCTTCTTGCGTGCGGTATTGATCCTGAAAGAAGCCTTGCTTTTATTCAGAGTCATGTTCATACACATGCTGAGCTTGGATGGATTCTTTCCTGCTACACACAGTTTGGTGAGCTTTCCAGGATGACACAGTTCAAAGATAAGTCAGCACAGCATTCTGACAATGTAAATGCAGGCCTCTTTGATTATCCTGCACTTATGGCAGCTGACATTTTGCTTTATCAGCCGGACTATGTTCCAACTGGTGCTGATCAGAAGCAGCATATTGAGCTTACAAGAACAATCGTAAATAGATTCAACAATCTTTATGGTGAGGTATTCCGTATGCCTGAACCATACATTCCTGAAGCGGGTGCAAAGATCATGTCACTTCAGGAGCCTACAAAGAAGATGTCAAAGTCTGATGAGAATCCAAATGCAACCATTTCAATTCTCGATAATCCTGATGTTATAATGGCTAAGTTTAAGAGAGCTGTTACAGATAGTGAGACTGAGGTTGTCTTCAGAGAAGGTAAGGATGGAATTAATAACCTGATGACTATCTACTCTGTATTTACTGGTGAGACATATGACCAGATACAGAAGGATTTTGAGGGTAAGGGCTATGGAGATTTCAAGAAGGCTGTAGGAACAGTTGTTGTTGATGCTCTCACTCCTGTAAGAGAAGAGTTTAACAGACTTCTAAAGGATAAGAAGTATCTTGAGGAATGCTACAAGAAGGGTGCTGAGACCGCTACTTACATTTCAAATAAGACTCTTTCAAAAGTTAAGAAAAAGGTTGGTCTTATAGTTTAGTTTTTTAAGAGATATAGTACAAAGCGTAAAATAGGAAAAAACACTTGATTTATAAATATCTCTGTGATAGTATAGGTGCGTTGCTGGTGTGCAATCTAGGTTTGGACCCTTGGGGTTCCAGATGGTGTTGTACATACGTTACATAGAAAAGGAGAAATACTATGAGAGAGGGAATACATCCAGATTATTATCAGGCAAAGGTTGTATGCAACTGTGGAAATGAGTTCGTAACAGGCTCAACAAAAGAAGATATCCACGTTGAAATCTGCTCAAAGTGCCATTCATTCTATACAGGTCAGCAGAAGGCTATCAAGGCTCGTGGACGTATAGATAAGTTCAACAAGAAGTATGGCGTACAGGCAGATAATTAGATAAACTAAGATAAGGTGACAATAGGACAGTTCCGATTGTCACCTTTTTGAGATAGCTAAGAAGTAGCGATTTTGAAAAGGTGATAATCAGAGCTGTCCTATTTTTATAACCTGTTATTATAACTGGGAAGAGATATGAAGCGTGTAAATATTGGTGGTCAGGCAGTTCTTGAGGGCGTTATGATGAAAGGCCCTAAGTCCTATGCATTGGCTGTAAGAAAACCGGATAATGAAATAGAAGTTAAGGTGACGGAATATAAATCCTTTGGTGAGAAGCATAAAGGTTTTAGTATTCCTATTCTTCGTGGCGTAGTTAATTTCATAGAGTCTCTTTATATTGGAATGAAGACTTTGATGGATTCTTCTGAATATTTTGAAGAAGAGGAAGATACTAATGAAAAAACCAAGGCTGAAGAAACTAAGGCGGAAACAGTAGCTGGCAAGGATGAAAAGAAGGAGAGCAGCAACACTGCATATCTTGTAGGTACTCTTGCCGTTTCGCTTATTATTGCTATTGGAGTTTTTATGCTCCTGCCTGCATTTCTCGCGAACTTCTTATATAAAGTCATTGATAATGATTTTGTTGTTAATCTGGCAGAGGGTCTTCTAAGGCTTGCCATCTTCCTTGGTTATGTTGCACTCATCGCGCAGATGGAGGATATTAAACGTACCTTCATGTATCACGGTGCGGAGCATAAGTCCATTAATTGCATGGAAGCAGGAATGGACCTGACGGTAGAAAATGTTCGCAAGGCTTCACGTTTCCATAAACGCTGTGGAACAAGCTTTGTGTTTATAGTAATGTTTATTAGTATTTTCGTATTTATGTTTGTGCGTACGGACGTAATGTGGCTGAGACTGGTTTCTCGTGTTGCACTAATTCCCGTGATAGCAGGCATTTCATACGAGTTTATACGTTATGCTGGAAAGCATCAAAATGCATGCTCCAACATTCTTAGTGCTCCAGGCCTCTGGGTTCAGAAGCTCACTACTAAGGAGCCGGATGACGATATGATTGAAGTTGCTATCAAATCGGTGGAAGGCGTTATTGACTGGCATGAATATGTAGAATGTGTAAGGAACGATAGTTTCGAAAAATAGCAAAGTGGTAAAGCTATGACAAAAGATGAAAAAACTATAGGTGCGCTTTTGGAACGAGGAAGCAAAATCCTCCAGGACGCATTTATCGAAAATAATAAAGCAGAAGCAAGGCATTTGATGTCCCTTTATCTGGATGAGGATCTGGCCAGTATTTATTCGAGGCTGGGTGACGAGCTGGATGACTTTACGGCCATGCGTTATATGAAGGCTATCAAGAAGAGGGCCTCGCATTATCCATTGCAGTATATAACCGGATTTACATATTTTCTGGATTGGGAATTTGATTGCAGGGAAAATGTCCTCATACCGCGGTTTGATACCGAGAACTTAGTTCTGCATGCAATAGAGCTTTCTCTGGACAGGGATATGAAGGTTCTGGATATGTGCACGGGTTCGGGTTGTATTGGAATTTCCTACAGTCTCTTGAGACAGCGTAAAGGCTACAATGATAAGGTGACATTGGTGGATATTTCTGACGATGCCATTTCTCTTGCGAGAACAAATGCTGAAAAGCTAAATGCAGGCGATAGCATTTCTATTATAAAGAGTGATCTTTTTAGTGCTCTTGAGGATGGAAATGGAAATCCGCTTGAGAAGTTCGATATGATACTCTGCAATCCACCTTACATTAGGTCAAAGGATATTAATAATCTGATGAAGGATGTCAGGGATTATGAGCCAAGGCTTGCACTGGATGGTTCGCCGGACGGGCTTGCATTTTATAGAAGAGTTATTGACAAGGCAAATGGCTTCCTGACAGAAGAGGGAAGTATTGTCTTTGAAATAGGATATGAGCAATATATGGACGTTGCTGATCTTTTAAAAGAGGCAGGGTTTGAACATATAACAAGACTTAGAGATATGAGCGGGTTGGACCGTGTTGTTTCTGGAAGGCGATAAGCCACTTGTGAAAGGAGAAAGAAATGTTTGATAAGTTAGACGAGTTAGTGGAAAAGCTGGAGCAGATCATGAAGGATCTTTCAGATCCTGATGTAGTAAATGATCAGGCTAGATTCAGAAAACTGATGAAGGAGCAAAGTGACCTGACTCCAATCGTTGAAAAATATAAAGAATATAAGCAGGCTAAGCAGGATGAAGAGGACAGCCTCATGATTCTGGATGAAGAGTCTGATGAAGAAATGAAGGAACTTGCAAAGGAAGAGCTTTCTGAAGCTAAGAAGGCGATAGAAAGATGCGAGCAGGAGCTGAAGATTCTCCTCCTTCCTAAGGATGCAAATGACGATAAGAACGTTGTTGTCGAAATAAGAGCCGGTGTTGGTGGTGATGAGGCAGCACTCTTTGCGGGAGAGCTTTATCGTATGTATCAGCACTATGCAGAGAAGAAGAGATGGCAGACAGAACTTATTTCTATAGATGATACTGGTATTGGTGGAATTAAAGATGTTAACTTCCTTATCAAGGGTAAGGGGGCTTATTCAAAGCTTAAATATGAGAGTGGAGTGCACAGAGTTCAGCGTGTACCTGAGACAGAGTCAGGTGGACGTATTCACACATCTGCAGCTTCTGTAGCTATTATGCCTGAGGCTGAAGAAGTGGACGTTGAGATTAACGAGAAGGATATTCGTATTGACGTTATGCGTGCTTCCGGAAATGGTGGTCAGTGCGTAAATACAACTGACTCAGCTGTTCGTCTTACTCACTATCCAACTGGAATAGTAATCTACAGCCAGACAGAAAAGTCACAGATTCAGAACAAGGCGAAGGCATTTGCTTTGCTTCGTACTAAGCTGTATGACTTGGAGATGCAGAAGGCTCATGATGCTGAGTCTGCTGCCAGACGTAGCCAGATTGGTTCAGGTGACAGATCTGAGAAGGTTCGTACTTATAACTTCCCTCAGAGCCGTGTTACAGACCACAGAATCAAGCTTACATCTTACAGATTAAATGAGACCTTAAATGGTGACCTTGATGAGTTTATAGACGCGCTTACAGCCGCAGATCAGGCTGCTAAGCTTGCAAGTATGGAAGGCGAAGAGTAGTATTTATTGACTCTCGCTTTAGGATTATAAACCTTGTAAAAGTGGTTCAAAGGTAATATAATTATTAATAGTTTTTTATTCAAAAACTTGTCGTTTCGACAAGTAGTGGGAGGGTTTTATGTTTTGTAATATGTGCGGTACTAATGTACCAGATAACGCTGACTTCTGTCCTAATTGTGGAGCAGATCTCAGAGCGTTCAAACAAGAGACACCTAGTGAATCAGCAGCAGCTGTACCAGAAACTGCACCAGTAGCTCCTGAGGTTCCAGAGGCTGCACCAGTTGAGCCACAGCTTAGTTCTGCTGAGACTTCACCTATGATGGATATTCCTATTGCTGAAGCACCAGATGATGCAGAGGCAGATACAACTGTTCTTACAGCTGATATGTCAGGTCCATTAACAATGGAAGATGCACCTCAGACTGAAGGCTTTTCAAGTGTTCAGGAACCAGAGGTAAGACAGCATCAGCCACAGGTTCCAGAGGGCAAGGTTGTTACACCAGCTCCTGTTACAGGTTCATCTATTTTATCTGATGAAAATGTAGCTCCAGTTGGTCCTGCACCAATGCCTACACCAGAACCTGGACCAGCACCAGAGCCAGTTCCAGCACCTGCACCACAGGCTGCTGCACCAGCTCCAGCACCTGCACCTCAGCCAGCTCCACAGCAGAATCCATATCAGGCAAATGCTTACGGACAGCCACAGCCAGGACAGCAGGGTGTTACAGTTATTAATCAGATGGCACCTGCAGGTGTACCTGAAGAGTTTACTCCAATTTCACCATGGGGTTACGTTGGATATTCACTTCTCTTCACATGTATTCCACTTGTAAGTCTTATCCTTTTATTCGTATTTGCATTTGGTGCTACTAAGAATATCAATGTTAAAAACTTTGCTAAGTCATATCTGCTTATTTATTTGATCACAATCATTATCTGGATTGTTATCCTTATAATTTCAGCGATTACAGGAGCTGCAATTCTTAGTGGATTAGATTGATCTGATTAAATAAGATGAATTCTATGTAATCAAAAATGTGACAAAGTGCAATTTGCACTTTGCCACATTTTTTTATGCTTTAAAGCGAATCGACAAATCTCATAAAAGCAAGCTCGCCTTCAGTAGTCCTCTTATAAACTCCTGCATCTTCGAGAACTCCTGCAAAGACAAATCCTATCTCATCCTTTATGATATTATGTAAACTGACAGCTATTTCTTCCTTACTTCTCTCAGGCAGCTTTGTGACGATAGCAGTAGTGCTGTTATCTGTCTTTACTTCGTAACCATATTTTGGAAGAAGGTTCATAGCCCATTCAATGTGGCTTACAAGGCTCTCATCTGAATAAAGGTTTGTTCCATTCAGAATAGCTTCCTGAAGAGATGCCATTTCCTTTTTCAGTCTTGCTGGAAGAACTGCCAGTCCCATAACCTCTATAAGTCCGATGTTTTCTTTCTTTATGTGGTGATACTCGGCATGTGGATGATAAACACCAAGAGGGTTCTCATCCGTTGTTATATTGTTCCTAAGTACCAGATCCAGCTCAAATACATCCTTCGATGCATCGAACTTGTTGTTAGGATTCCCTGCCTGTCTTATTCGTGCGATAGGAGTGATAGTATTGTGAGGCTCACCACCAGTTTCAGCAAAGATAAATGCATCCTTATCGGTGTATTTTCTCCAGCTTCCAAGTATGTGGTCTGCCAGTTCCACAATTCGATTAATGTCATATCCCTGAAGTCTTATGGTTGACATTGGCCATTTGATTATTCCTGCTTTTACATCGTCATATCCGTTTACTGAAAATTCCTTTTCATAAGGAGCTCTTACCATTGGGAACTCGTATCCGCCTCCCTGGAAATGATCATGGGAGAGGATGGAACCACCTACGATTGGAAGGTCGGCATTTGAGCCAGCAGTATAGTGCGGAAACTTTTCAACGAAAGAAAGAAGCTTTTTCATTGTAGATTTATTTATCTTCATTGGAATGTGCTTCTTATTAAATATAATGCAATGCTCATTGTAATAAACATATGGGCTGTATTGCAGGAAGTATTCCTCGCCATCTAAAGTTATTGGAATGATCCTGTGATTCTGTCTGGCTGGATGTGAAAAGTGTCCGGCATAGCCTTCATTTTCCATACACAGCAGACATGCAGGATAACCTGATTTTTTAGCCTTACCGGCTGCGGCAATATCACGAGGATCTTTCTCAGGTTTCGAAAGATTGATCGTGATATCCAGATCACCAAACTCAGTAGATGTAATCCATTTCTCATCCTTCGCGATTCTATCAGCACGGATGTAGTTTGTGGCCTTACTGAAATCGTAATAAAACTCAGTAGCCTTTTTTGCATTTTCTTTTTTTTCACCAGCAGAATTCGAACCACTGTCACCATTTAATAGTTCATTAAACTTAGCGCGAACAACTGAAGGTGGAGGAGTGATGAGTCCCATGATCTTTGTATCGAACAGATCACGGTATGTAATAGTATCATTTTCCATAATGCCATTTTCTATGGCGTAGTCCATCATGTCTTCCAGGATAAAATGCAGTTCTCTGACATTTTGATTATTGTCATCCTGCTGGTTGACATTCTGTGTGTCAGAAGAATTATCTAATTTATATTCATCAATCTGGAAGAGTTCTAAAAGCTTATTAGTTGTATATACCTCGTCAGCTGTATCTATTAATCCTTTATTTTTACCATATGAAACCAGTTCAAATATTAAAGTGCATATATCTTTCATAGTCATCTCCTTAGTTTACATAATATAAAACAAGGAATCATTTAAATAACCAGGATTCCACCATATTTTCTTATTTTTAAAACTGAGCATGCTCCGTCTCCGAATACTGCGTCCAGAGCATTTTTATATTCTTCAACTTTTTCATTTTTAACAAATGCCTGAATGGTTCCAGCAAATCCACCGCCGTGAACTCTTGAGACACCGCCATCTTCACCGAGGACATTTTCGCTGATGCAAAGAGCCACGGAAACATTCTGATGCTCTATATCGCGATTTGTATAAACGTTCTGAAGGAACTTGAATGAAGAATCACCAGATGCCTTTACGTTCTTTAGGAATGTATTAAAGTCATTTCTCTGAAGAGCAGTAGCCTCATTAACAACTCGGTGGTTTTCCTCATAGAAGTGGAGAGCTCGGAGCACAGCTCTGTCTCCCAAGTTTTCACGTAGTTCCGGAATAGCAGCAATAACTTCTTCTTCAGGAACTTCTATAAGAACTTCTTTTCCGAAATGTGCGGCTACAGATTTCATTTCACTTGGTACAGCAGCGTAGTCAGGTGTCAGATCAGCGTGGCTGCCTTTCGTATCTGTGATGCAAAGGCTGTAACCAACTGCATCCATATCAAGCTCAATTCTTTCTATTATAGGATCGCTTGGATCCTTAAAATTGATATGGCAAAGACTTCCGACAGAACATGCCATCTGGTCCATAAGTCCGCATGGCTTTCCGAAGTATTTATTCTCAGCGAACTGGCCAATGATTGCTATGGTAACTGCATCTATCTTCATATCATTATAGAGACCAGAAATGATATTACCGATCACTGTTTCAAATGCGGCCGAAGAGGAAAGACCTGAACCGCCAAGTACGTCGCTTGTAATGTATGCATTGAAGCTTCCTATATTAAAGCCTCTATCCTGACAGCCTTTAAGAACACCCTTAATAAGTGCGAGAGTTGTTCCTTCTTCCTCATCCTTCTTTTCAATGTCATCCAAAGAAAATGAAATCATGTCATATCCTTCAGATTTAATATTAACTACTCCGGAATCATTCTTAGATACAACAGCTATTGCATCATCATTAATAGAAGCTGCAAGGACCTGACCGTGTTGATGGTCGGTATGATTTCCGCCAACCTCAGTACGACCAGGTGCGCTGATGATATTTACTTCAGCTTCGCCATATAAATCTACAAAGCTTTTTATCGCCTGAATATATCTTTCTTTCTGATATGGAATCTTGCTTTTATCCATATAAATATCAAGCAGTTTATCCCCAAGATTACCTTCATTAATGTAACTTATTAGTTCGTTAGTTTTCATATTTATTTACCCCATAATAAAATTTTGAAACTATTATAATAATACCATATTTTAGGGCACTTTTGTTGCTCTTTATTTGTTATAATGGGTGTAAATAATGGGGAATTCAAATGGAGGATTTACATATGGCAGGTGTTGATGGAAAAAATGAAAGTGCAATGATACTTAAGGAACGTCAGAAGGCCCTCAAAGATATTCTGACAGATGCAGAGGTTATGGGTAAGCTTGCAGATTCAAAGACTCCTCCTAAGGAGAGAGAACAGTTGGAGAGAAGAATCACAAATGCGCTGGCTGATACAGTGACTGCGGAAATCATTAAGCGAAATGGGTCTTTACCTAATAATGCATTTGCAATAGAGTTTAGCAGAAGGATGGCAAGTCAGCCAAGCTTTAGAAGTGTGACGAAGCCTGTGCTTCAAAGTGTCTACAATGACTATTCAAAATATCAAAAGAATCCCGAGGCTGGATACTGGGGACCTGAGGCTGTTAATAAGATGGTGGAGAATGGAACCTTCCTGGTTGCTGCTAATGAAGATCAAAAGATTTTTCAAAGTATGAGTGATGATACTATTAAAGAACGGATTGAGCAGGGAATTGATACTCCGGGAGCTAATAGATGCAAAGCCAGATATAATGAATTAAAGAAAGAAGTTATTAGAGAACATCAGATAGAAGCCGAGAAAGCGAGGGCTTTAGAGGGTTCAAATCCAGTGTTAAAACCTGACTATCCGGTATAGGTGTAAAAATTAATAAAAAAAATATAATTTTGATATTGACTTTGATAAATCATAGTAGTACTATATAAAAGCTGTCGCTAAACGAGACATACACGAAGGACATAAACGCGAGAGCTTTTATATTCCCCTTGAGGGAATATAAAACTTGAACTTTAACAACAGAATAATGATGACAACCCCGAAAATTCTTTTAAATAATTTTCG
>CAMVKW010000016.1:0-67423 GCA_947168155.1 uncultured Lachnospiraceae bacterium
GCAAACATAAGCATGTTACCAGCCTCAAGATTTGGCTCGATATCTTTCTTATACATTGCAGCCTGCTTCTCATCATTGATAAGAATCATGATGATATCAGCTTTCTTAGCAGCCTCAGCTGTTGTGTAAACTTCGAAGCCCTGCTCCTCAGCTCTCTTCCAAGACTTGCTACCCTCATATAATCCAATGATTACGTGAGCTCCTGAGTCCTTGAGGTTAAGTGCGTGTGCATGACCCTGGCTACCGTAACCAATTATTGCGATAGTCTTTCCATCCAGGAGTGATAAATTACAATCCTGCTCATAAAAAATCTTTAAATCTGACATAATAATGCCTCCTTGGTAAATTATATAGTTACTTGCTTTAGCAAGTACAATATCTTATTCATCTGATTCAGCACGTCCTCTTACAAGACCTGTAGCTCCTGTACGGACAAGTTCCTGAATCTCAAATCCTTCAAGAAGACTCATGAAGGCTTCAACCTTATTGTTGTTACCTGTAATCTCAACCATGATAGATTCAGGTGAAACGTCAACAATATTAGCTCTATATACATTAGCAATTGAGATGATCTGCTGTCTCTCGTTTGCATCTGCTTTTATCTTAATAAGAACAAGTTCTCTGGTAACTGACTCGCCATCTTTAAGCTCTATCACGGATCTTACATCCTCAAGCTTATTAAGCTGACTTTTTATCTGGGAAAGAATCTTGTCATCTCCAGTAACAACAACTGTCATTCTGGAAATCTTAGGATTTTCAGTTACGCCAACAGATAAACTGTCTATATTATAACCACGTCTACTGAACATTCCTGATACTCTACTGAGCACACCGGCTGTATTATCTACAATAAGTGACAAAACTTTAGTTTTCATATGATCACAACCTTTCAAAAATAGACTACACGGATATAATTTTATCTTTTAAACCAGTTAATGTCAATAAACAATTACTGGCATATTTTCTTCTATTGTACCGAAAAGCTCCTGTGCAAAAGAATAAGGAAGATTAACACATCCGTGAGAACCGTTATACTTATAAATCTCCCCGCCGAAGGAACCTCTCCAGGTAGCATCATGGAAACCAACGCCACCATTAAATGGCATCCAATAGGTTACATCAGTCTCATAATCATCACCCTTCAGGACTGCTGGAGTCTGCTTATAATCAACGCCATAAATTCCTGTAGGTGTTCCTCTTCTAAGACCAATATTACCTGTTACAACATCAGACTGCATGATAACACGTCCGCTTCTATAAACATACATATGCTGATTTTCTATATCTACTTCACAATAGAAACCACCAATATCATTCTTTTCCTCGTCATAACAATAACCAACCTCTTCAAATGCAGGCTCTCTTGTTACACTATTACGATGAATAAGATCCTGATAAAGATTATCTGTTTCTTCTTCTATATTTATCTTCCAGCCATAATCACCATTTTTGATCTTGATATTTTGACGATCATGAGTTTTGAAGGTCCTGATAGTTCCATATGTATCATGCAGACGTGAAAAGCTTTCAACAACATTATGAACCTTGTCTTTACTGATGGTATAACCATATGAATCAGAAATCTTAATAGTATTCAGAAGCTGATCCCCAGATAAAGGAATTTCACATTTGCCATACTGATACTCTATATCAAGACTTGCGATTGTATTGCAATAATTAACACATTTCTGAACCTTCTCAGATTCTATAGTGTATTCAGGCATCTTGTAAAAGCCTTCTTCTTCTATATCTATAGAAGTCTCACCAAATACAAGAGCTTGTTTAATCCTGTCAACAACAGCATTTACATCTTCGATGGTACTTCCAAGATCTTCATATACTGCTTCAGCATCACCATCATCATTTACAATGATTTTAGGATTCTGAGGTTCTTCCATATTTTCAGGATCAAGTGACTTGTAAGAAGCAACTATTCTTTCAAGCTCATCTTCATTATAATTAACAGAATCTTCAAGAACATAGTCCTTATCAAAGAAAAGCTTTGGCCATGCAAATGGATTCTGGTCCTTCTTTATGTTATTTAATTCATCAAGGTAATTAATACTAAGACCAATGTCTCTACCATTAATAGTTTCCGTTCTGTCACGGAATTTAATCTCAAGATTATAATCAGATGGGCTCTTATAGAGAGCATTATCTACATAAGCCGGACTCTTGAAACTATAATCCTTACCATTAATGATAGTTCCAGGATAATAAGTATCTATAGATGGCAGCACAAGGGCAATATACCCTACTACCAGGACACTGACAATTGATATAATTGTGTAACGAAAAGCTTTATTGGACCACATTTTTTCTATTCCTTTGTGAGATTAATTAAGCAAACCTCAGGTATATTATTTATTCTTAATTTCATAGAATGCTGGCCAAGACCGTTTGAAACGATCATTGTGCTGTTATTCTTCTCAAATCTGCCATAATCATATTTAGGGAAGAATTTCATTCTTGGTGAAACAACACCGCCAAGAAATGGAAGTCTTACTATTCCACCGTGGAAGTGACCAGAAAGAACGAGGTCAGCTCCCCATTGGGAATATGAATCTATAAAATCAGGTGTATGCCCAAGAAGAATTGTATATTCACCATTTGGCACACCTAATAATTCATTTATAGTATCCTCTGAAAGAACGGGATATTTAATTCTTCCATAATAATCTGTAGGGATATCCAAACCATATACATCAATCCCATCCAGAGTAACCTTCTCATTAATAAGCATTTTTACTTTTGGAGAAAGACTTTCATTAAGAGAAGCCCAAAGATTTGATGTCCCATAGTAATCAGCCTTAACCTTTGTTTCATGATTTCCCATAGCGTAATATACAGGAAACTTCTCTGAAAGATTATTAACAAGATCAATAGTCGGAGTTATATCTTCGCTTTCCGTCTTTCCATTTAGCATGTCGCCACCAATAAGTATAACGTCCGGCTGAATCTCTTCTATTTTCTGAATTATCTTATTATTAATACTCTTGGCCTCATGATAATCAGTAAGAAAAACTATTTTTTTATCTGTTATATTTCTTGGCGTGGATACTTTATATTCAGTAACCTTTACACATCTTAGTTCGCGAATGCTTTCTAAGATAACCAGAATGGCAAGTATTAATAAAATGATCAGTATATATATCATTTAGGTTGTTACCTCAATGCCTGCTTCCTCTTCAGCCTGTCGTCTGAAGTCTTCAATCTTATCAGGTGATATATCAGGAAGATCATCCATAGAAGAAATACCAAAGCTTCTAAGGAAATCATCTGTTGTTCCAAAAAGAATTGGATGTCCTGGTGCATCAAGTCTTCCAACTTCTTTTGCCAGATTGTATTCTACAAGTCTGTTTACTGCATGACTGCAGGAAACGCCTCTTATCTTTTCAATCTCAGCTCTTGTAACTGGCTGTTTATAAGCAATGATTGAAAGTGTCTCAAGAAGAACATCTGTAAGAACATGCTTCTTTGGCATATTTACTATCTTGCTAAGAATATCGTAGTATTCATTCTTTGTACAAAGCTGATATTTACCATCCAGCTCTATAAGTCTTATTCCTCTGTCTTCAACATCATAGTCCTGCATAAGCTCTTTTATAGCAGCCTTGAACTCCTTTTTAGGAATTGGCTCTTCTTCAGTTCCTAGAGCTATCATCAGCTTACTTTCTTCTATTGCCTTACCAGTTGCAAAGAGAACAGCCTCTATTGCAGCTTTAAGATTTACGTCGCTCATAATTCACCTTTATTCCAAAGAATCTATAATAATATCGCCGAACATCTCATCCTGTCTTATCATAAGCACTCCAGATTTCATAAGCTCAAGAATTGCCAGGAATGAAACTATAAGGTTCAGCTTACCTCGCTTGGAACCAAGCAGAGTTTTGAAATTGATACTCTTAAGTCCCTTAACTTCGCTTCTAATCTCAACCATCTTATCTTCAAGCTTAATTTCTTCTCTTGTAATGGTACCGAATTTACTACGAACAGGGTCTACTCTGTCAATCTCACGTCTCAGAAGTGTTTTGAAAATCTCATTCAGCTTCTGCATTGTCATATCCCCAATAAGCTCAGCAGGATCAATCTCCTCCTTAACTTCCTTTACTTCCTTAGGGATAGTTTCTTCTTTGTAGAATGCATTTGCCGCATCAATAGACATATCCTTAAGCTCAGAAGAAGCATATTTATACATCTTGTATTCGAGGAGGCTCTTAACCAGCTCAGCTCTTGGATCTTCTTCCTCTTCTTCCTCTGTCTCTTCCTTAGGAAGAAGCATTTTGGACTTAATGGAAATAAGAGTTGCAGCCATAACAAGGAATTCACTCATTACATCCATATTATCTTCTTCCATCGAATCCAGATAATCCAGATACTGCTTTGTAATTTCTACAATAGGAATATCGAAAATATTAAATTTATTCTTTTCAATAAGATGCAGAAGGAGGTCAAGCGGTCCTTCGAATGCATCCAGTTTAATATCCAGCTTTTCCATTAAAATTAATTATTCCAGGTAAGCGTTGAAGCTTCCTTTTTCCTATCTCTAGTAATAAGATCGTGGAGTGCATCCTTAGCAGAATAATTATCAAAGAGAATCTTATTAACATGCTCAACAATTGGCATTTCCACATCATATTTATTGGACAGAGCAAGAGCAGCCTTTGCTGAGTAAACACCCTCTACTACCATCTTTACTTCGTCCATAGCTTCCTGATAAGTCTTACCCTGACCCATCAAGAATCCAGCTTTTCTATTTCTACTGTGCTGTGATGCACAAGTAACTATCAGATCGCCTGTACCAGAAAGACCGGCAAATGTCTCTGGTTTTCCTCCCATAGCTACACCAAGAGCAGTAATCTCATGAATACCTCTTGTAATAAGTGCAGCCTTTGTGTTATCTCCACATCCCAGACCATCGGCAATACCAGCTGCAAGAGCAATAACATTCTTAATTGCACCGCCAAGCTCAATACCTATCATATCTGGGCTTGTATATACTCTAAAGAAGTTAGACATAAATGTATCCTGAACTGTCTTTGCAAGGCCCTTGTCAGCAGCACCAACAACAACAGTTGTAGGAAGCTCCTTACCAACCTCCTCAGCGTGGCTAGGTCCGGAAAGAACTGCAACTCTGGCCTGTGGTATCTCCTCAGAAATAACCTCTGAAAGTCTCATAAGAGTTTCTTCTTCAATACCCTTAGCTACGTTTACGATTATCTCATCCTGCTTTATGTATGGAGCTGCACTCTTTGCAGTATTTCTTACAAATGGAGATGGAACAGCCATAACAGCCATATCCTTGTCTGTAAGAGCTATCTCCATATCTGTTGTATATTCAACTGTTCCAGGAAGAATAACACCTGGAAGCTTTGTCTTATGCTGATGAAACTCCTTAAGCATTGAAATTTCTTCAGGATCAATAGACCAAACTGTTACTTCATGATTATTAAGCGCGAGAAGCTTTGTAAGAGCTATTCCCCAGCTACCTGCACCAAGTACACATATCTTCATATGTTTCCTCCTATATTAATAAACAAATACCTTTAAACGTTTTCCTTCTTTTTAAATGTAAACTTATTCTCTTCATGGTTTTTGAGTCGTATAATATTCGCCTTATGCTTAAAAATAGCAAGAGCAGCAAGTAAGGTAATCATTATAGCGCCCTCAATGAAAACACCTCTTGAATATGGATCACTCACATTAAAGCAAGTAAGCCCCAAAAGTGTCTCGATTATAAATCCAGCACTTATACATACCATCAGTACAATGGAGCCAACTGACATATACTTTGTAATTGCAATAGTTCCAATAAATATTACAAGTGCAATAACTGTAATGACTGGATGGAAAATGCTAGCCGCAAAGCCACCAATAGTCGCTATTCCCTTACCACCCTTAAATCCAAGGTAGAATGGGAAAATATGACCGAGCACTGCTCCAAATCCAAGATAGATCATATAAATATAATATGTATCTGGATAAGTTCCTCTGAATACAAACCTTGCAATCATACAAGGTACAAAGGACTTACAGAAATCACCGATAAAAACAACAAGACCAGCTTTAAAACCAAGAACACGGAGTGCATTTGTTGTACCAGAATTACCACTACCGTGCTTTCTGATATCTACACCAGCCAGCTTGCTATATATTACTCCAGTCTGTAAAAGACCAAAGCCATAACCAAGTATTAAACAAATGATTCTAATTAAAACAACCATCTATTTTTCCTTTCTTTCACGAATGATGATCCTGATAGGAGTTCCCGTAAAGAGGAATGCCTCTCTCAGCTTATTCTCTATATATCTGATATACGAGAAATGAGCCAGTTCCTTGCTGTTAACAAAGAGAACAAATGTTGGCGGTTTAACAGAAACCTGGGTAATATAGAAAAGCTTTAAACGCTTACCCTTATCACTTGGTGGTTCTGTTTCTGCAACAGCCTCTGTCAGTATCTCATTCAGAACACCAGTCTGTATTCTCATACAGCTGTATTGTTCAACTAAATCTATAGTATCAAACAGCTTATTCAGTCTCTGACCTGTAAGAGCTGAAACAAATAGCATTTCAGCATATGGCATGTAAGCCAGCTTCTGTCTGATATCCTTCTTCATTCTGTTCATAGTATTAGTGTCCTTCTCAATAAGGTCCCACTTATTTACTACTATGATCATACCCTTGCCACGCTCATGAGCAATTCCGGCTATCTTTGTATCCTGATCAGTAACGCCTTCCTCAGCATCAATAAGGAGCATAGCAATGTCGCATCTTTCTACTGCAGCAACAGTTCTGATAATACTGAATCTTTCTATCTCGTCCTTGATCTTACTCTTACGACGCAGACCTGCAGTATCAATGAAAATGTATTCCTTACCATTTCTCTTAATACGAGTATCAATAGCATCTCTCGTAGTTCCTGCTATATCAGAAACAATAAGTCTGTCTGTTCCCAGAAGCTTATTAATAAGAGATGATTTACCTGTATTTGGCTTACCAATAACAGCAACTCTTGGAATATCTTCTTCCTCATCTTCTGTAATGCTTTCGCCAAACTCTTCTACAACCTTCTCCAGCATATCTCCAAGTCCGAGCTTGCTCTGTGCTGAAACAGGATTAGGATCACCAATACCAAGGTTATAGAATTCATATACATAAGGCTCAAACTTTTCAAAGTTATCTACCTTGTTAACGCAAAGAACAACAGGTTTCTTACTACGTCTCAGCATATCAGCAACCTGCATATCGGATGAAGTAACGCCTGATCTAACATCAGTAACAAAGATAATCACATCAGCAGTTTCAATAGCTATCTCAGCCTGTTCCTTCATGGAACGCATAATGATATCTTCTGCTTCTGTTTCAATACCACCAGTATCAACAATGGTGAACTTGTGGTTCAGCCAGTCAACATCGGCGTAAATCCTGTCTCTTGTTACTCCAGGTGTATCTTTAACTATAGCCAGTCTCTCACCGGCAAGAGTATTGAATAGTGTAGACTTACCAACATTTGGTCTACCAACTATTGCTACGATCTTCTTTGCCATTTTTACCTACCATTTACTTAGTAAAATCTAGTAAAGCCACAACTTGATTATTTTACCATAACTTGAACTTTTAGAAAAGCCTTAAAACAACTGTTTGCAGACTAAAATGCATTCTTTATATGATTTATCTTATCTCCAAGTATACCTATGGCGTCGTATCTGATATTTGTATTATCCACATCATACTTATTCTCTTTTAAGTAATATAAAGATGCATTCTTAATACGGTTTATTTTACTTCGAGTTATTGCTTCTAAAGGATCTCCGGCATTTCCTGTGGCTCTGTATTTAACTTCGATAAACACAAGATCATTCCTATCCTGGGCAATAACATCTATCTCTGAATACCTTGTTCTGTAATTCATATCCAGAACTATATACCCCAGACTCCTAAGATAATCCGCAACAATATGTTCCCACTTAGAACCTACACTTCTTTTGTTATAAGCCAATTTAAACCCCTATACAAAATTCTTGATAAATGACCTGCGGTGAATTTCACAAGGTCCAATAGTCTTTATAGCTTCAATATGCTTTGCTGAGCCATAACCTTTATTGCTGGCAAATCCATATTCAGGATATTTCTTATCCATTTCATCCATAAGTCTGTCTCTGTAAACCTTAGCAACAATACTTGCCGCAGCAATAGATATAGACTTTGTATCACCCTTAATTATAGGCACCTGCTTAATATCCAAATCAGGAATCTTGAATGCATCTACCAAAACTACTCCAGGAGTTACTTTAAGTCCAAGAACTGCATCCTTCATTGCCAGGGAATCACAAACCCCAATTCCAATCTCGTCAATCTCTTTTTCAGAACGTATTCCTATGCAGTAGCTGACAGCATTTTCAAGAATGATATCATATAGTTCTTCTCTTTTCTTTTCATTAATCTGTTTTGAATCATTAACGAATGGAATAATCATATTCTTTGGAAGAACTACAGCCGCAGTTACAATAGGTCCAGCTAATGGTCCACGTCCAACCTCATCAACACCAGCTATAAAGTCCGTTTCAGAATAATACTTTCTTTCAAAGGACATCATATCCATTACTCTTGATGTTTCTTTATCGATAGCATTTATCCTTTTCTCTGCTGATTCAAGGATCTTTATAACTCCGGAACGTTCATCCTCAACATATTTATCTATAAAAGAGATTAATAGACTTTTTTCTTTCTCATAGTCCATAATTCCACAGCTTGTAATCTCTTTATATTCGTTTTTAATATCACCTATTTTTTCCATTTATTTACTCTTTCTATAACAATCCATCGCATTAGATAATAAAATAAAGGCACCCGGATGACCGGATGCCTCAACGTCCTACTTTACTTTACCAAATTTCTTAAACGGAGAAAGTCTAAGAACGGCCTTACCTATGATATCCTTTTTATTGATATCGCCCACATCAGCCCATCTACTATCTCTACTGTCATTTCGATTGTCACCCAGAACAAAGTATTCGTCTGGTCCCAGAGTTCTAGGTTCACTGGCAGTTCCACTATCCAGGATGATCTCACGACCATAGCTTTCCTGAAGAACCTGACCATTTATAAGGATATTTCCTTCAGGTGTAATCTGAACTGTCTCACCAGGAAGACCAATTACTCTCTTGATGTAATAAACATCCTGTCCCTGATAAGGGAATACAACAACATCAAAACGTTTAGGATCACTGAAGTGATAAGTAAATTTATCAATCCACAGATTATCTCCATCCTGAAGTGTATTCTCCATCGAATGACCATGAACTGTAGTTCTCTGGCCTACGAATGTGATAATACAATAGCAGATAATAATGATAATACCAATGTATATAACAAGATTGAAGAGTTCCTTTACGATATTAATATCTTCACTCTTCTTTTCTTTTTTCTTTTTCTCTTTCTTGTAGTCAGCAGTAACATCGTACTCTGATGGAACATTTTCTTCTAAAGCCTCACTTGAATCAACTTCAGATGAAGCATCTTCAGTTCCTTCAGCATCGTCAGAAGCATTCTTCTTAGCTTTCTTTGCTGCCTTCTTCATTTCTTTAGCTTCCTGCTTAAGCTGTTTCTTATACTCTTTATCTTCGGCATGATCATACTCTTCTGCCCAGATATCAAGATCAGAACGCTTATCCTCTTCAAATGCCATAATAAAACATTCTCCTAATAACTATTTAAGGGGTTTCAAGTGATATCTTTCCAAGCTTGCCAGACCTGAAATCATCCAGTATACTGCGGCAGGCTTTATCAATATCCAGTTCTCCACCTTTCTTAACACAATTCTTATTTTCTGCTATCTTTTTAAGTACCTGATAGCTGTCATCAACATCCTCTATCATATACCTTTCAGACAGTACTTTGCAATAATTATCTTTAAGATAATCGATAAATTCAACAGCAAGCTGCTGCATTTCAATGATATTGTCATTGATAGAACCGATGAAAGCAAGGTTTGTTCCAATCTGTTCATCTTCGAATTTAGGCCATAGGATTCCTGGAGTATCTAAAAGATTGATATCCTTTGATATTCTTATCCACTGATTACCTCTTGTAACACCAGGCTTATTACCTGTTTTAGCTGTAGCTTTACCTACAAAAGAGTTAATAAATGTAGACTTTCCAACATTTGGAATACCAGCAACCATCGCCTTTATAGGACGATTCATAATACCACGGTTTCTATCTCTTTCAATCTTTTCCTTGCAAACAAACTTTACAGCATTTGTTACTTTAAGTGTCTGCTTACGAACACGGCTGTCCATTGTAAGAACATATGCGCCCTTATCCTCATAGTATTTCTTCCAAAGCTCAGTCCGCGCAGGGTCAGCCATATCAGCCTTATTCAGGATAATAACACGCTTCTTGTTACCTATTAAGTTATCCATATCAGGGTTCTTACTACTGCCAGGTATACGCGCATCAAGGAGCTCAATAACTACGTCACAAAGCTTAATGTCTTCCTGCATCTTACGTCTGGCACTTGTCATATGACCCGGGTACCAATTGATATCCATTATTTGACCTTACCTCTATCTTCAGAAGGGAAAACCTTATAGACAACCTTTCCCTTTATCTCAGACTTCTGAACATTTCCATAATTTACATATCTGGAATCCTCAGAATTACTTGTATTATCTCCAATAACAAAGTATTCCTCGTCATCAAGAGTAATTGTTTCATCCAGTCTTCCAGCTGAATTAATATATGAAAATGAAAAATCATCATTTGTATGTTTTCCATTGATAACAAGTCGACCAGCAACAACGGAAATTGTATCACCTGGAAGTCCTACAACACGCTTTATATCATAATAATCCTTGCTGCCAATCTTTTTAATGGCAACAATGTCGTAGCGTTTGATCTTAGTAAATTTATACTGGATCTTGTTAAGAACAAGCTCATCATTGTCAGAGATAACATCTTCCATAGATGAACCAGTCATAAAGACAGTCTGTACACAAAAAGTAGTCAGTCCATACCCAAGGATAATGGCTGCAAAGACTATAAATATTATATTCAGGAATCTTTTACCCTTTTTCTTAGGAGTTTTCTTAACATCTCCCTTTTTACCCAGGGTAAATGACTTAGCCTCTTTTCTTTTCATGGTCTACTCCAAAATGATACTAGTAAAAAGACCGGAGCATTATACTCCGGTCAAAAGTTTTAAGAGAATTATTTAACAATTTCCTTAACCTTAGCTCTCTTACCAACTCTGTCGCGTAAGTAATAAAGCTTTGCACGTCTAGCCTTACCTCTTCTAACTACTGCAACTTTCTCTACAAGAGGAGAATTAACAGGCCATGTCTTTTCAACACCTACACCGTTAGAATTCTTTCTAACTGTGAATGTCTGTCTTGCTCCGTGTCCCTGTACCTTAATTACAGTTCCCTCGAAAACCTGAATTCTTGTTTTCTCACCTTCCTTGATCTGAGCTGATACCTTAACTGTATCACCTACGTTGAACTCAAGTGGTGTCTCACGAAGCTGTGCATCTTCAATGTTCTTGATAATGCTTTCGTAACTCATGATAAAACCTCCAAAAAAATGTAATAAATTTTCAGACGTTCTTACTATCTATTTACAGTATCTTAACTCTCTCATATAAAACGATACCAGATACAGCGGACCGCCTAAATAACGACAACTGCTATAATATAGCACACTAAGAAAAATAGTGCAAGCAAAAAGTTTTACTGTTTATTAAATACAAAAGCTTTACTGCTTATTGAGCACGAGTGAATTACCATCATAATCTATAGTCATTACATCCTGCTCCATAGAATACTCATATTCAAAATCTTCACCTGTCAACTTATCAGCTGACCATGTGAAATCTACAGTATCCTGAATTGTAAGAGTACCTGTATGATCTGCGTTGAATACAGCCTCAATCTTAGTACCATCTTTATCCTCACCTGAATATGTACCAACAAGGTAATCAAACATTGTCTGATCTTCAAACTTCTCATATGTAATAGAATCTAATACATCTGAAAGCACTCCGCTTACCTTCATATCCATTTCATCATCACCGCTATTATGAGTAATGATATCTACTACAAGTACACCACCATTATATTCTGTTGCGATTGCTGTCTCACCATATCCATTAGTGTTGTCTTCTGGATTAAGTACTCTCCAGAATCCCCACTTATCATCAGTTCCTGGGAAGAATCCTTCATTATAATCAATCTTCTCATCTTCAACTCCCCACTGTGATGTGATGTCATAGAGAGCTGTTGCTACTTCGCCTTCTGGATCATATGTGATAGAAAGCATATTTGTTCCAGCTGATTCACCGATGTAAACGAACTGAGCTCCGTTATCGATGTCGCTAGCTTCCACTAATTCACCATCATACTTTACTGACCAACCGTCTTCACTAATATACTCCATAAGCGCATCATTTGTAGATGCATCCTCGGCAGATGCTACATCAGCTGTAGCCTCTTCTGTTGTTTCTTCCTCAGTTGTCTCAGCCTCTGTTACTGCCTCTGTTGTTTCGACTTCTGTTGTGGTCTCTTCTGTTTTGCCACATGCTACAAGAGAAAATGCTAATACTGTTGCAGCAAGTGTTACTACAAGTTTCTTTTTCATAATTTTTTCTCCTTTATTAATTATAAAATAATAAAAAGAGGGTGACAAAAAGCCACCCCCTTATATTCTATTTAATCATTAGTTATTTCTTACTCAGCTGGAGCTTCCTCTGCTGGTGCCTCCTCAACTGGAGCTTCAGCAGTAGCTGCAAGAAGTTCATCAACCGGTAGTGTTTCCTTAATATCTTCAGACTCAGGAATTACTGTCTCTTCCTCGTCCTTCTTTTCTTCTTTCTTCTCTTCCTTAGGCATCTGGTCTATAAGAAGAGCTTTTCTTGAAAGACTGATCTTGCGATCTTCAACCTTGATATCAACTACCTTAGCCTCGATTTCCTGACCGCTCTTAAGAACATCTGATGGCTTCTCAACATGCTGTGTATCAATCTGAGATACATGAAGGAGTGCATCGATACCTGGCTCAAGTACTACGAAAGCACCAAAGTCTGTCATACGAGCAACCTTACCCTTAACAACTGTACCCTTAGCATACTTAGTTTCAGCCTGAAGCCATGGATTCTGATCCTCAAACTTCATTGAAAGAGCAATCTTGCTGCCATTGATTTCCTTAATAAAACACTTAACTGTATCCCCAACATTAAAGATCTTCTTTGGCTTTTCAACTCTTCCCCATGACATCTCTGAGATGTGAAGAAGTCCGTCAGCTCCACCAAGATCAATAAATGCACCGAAGTCTGTGATATTCTTTACTGTACCTTCAACTACATCACCAACTTTAATCTTTGAGAAGAGTTCCTCAGCTGCAGCAGCCTTAGTCTTAACAAGAAGCTGCTTTCTATCACCGATAACTCTCTTTCTACGAAGATCAAACTCTGTAAGAACAAAATCAATATCCTGTCCTTCATACTTTGAAAGGTCTCTTTCAAATACATCTGAAACAAGACTAGCTGGAATGAATACCTTGCACTCCTTAACTACTACGCTAAGTCCGCCTCTAAGTACGTTTGTAACCTTTCCTGTAAGTACTGTACCATTGTTGAATGCATCCTCAAGCTCTTTGTAAGCTTCGTTAGCAAGGATGCTCTTATATGAAAGAAGAACACTGCCTTCTCCATCATTTGGCTTAATTACTTCAACAGTTATAGGATCCCCCTCTTTAACAACTGTTGTAAGATCGATTGGACTATTTGAATACTCCTCAGCTGTAAGGATTCCGTCAGATTTGTTGTGGATGTCAACAACCATCTCATCTGGATTTACTGAGATAACCTTTCCATCAATTATCTGTCCTTTCTTAATCGGAATTGTTGTTTCCTCATTTAACAACTCCTCAAAACTTTTCTCTGACATACTGTCTTGAACCTCCTTAATAATGTAATTTGGGGTAGATGCCCCTGCTGTAATACCTACCCTACTTGTGGATTCAAAAACAGTCAAATCCAAATCAACGAGTGTCTGTATATAGTAAGTATTGTTACATTGTTGTTTGCTTATCTCATAAAGTTTTTGAGTATTAGAACTATTTTTGCCACCAATAACTATCATATGGTCCACTGAAGCAGCAAGTTTTTCAGCTTCTTTCTGACGTTCCTCAGTAGCATTGCATATAGTTTTGCAAACATTAACATTATAATATCTATCTTGCAATTCTGCAACAAATTCTTGAAATTTTTTTAGGCTGTAAGTGGTCTGTGCAACTACCGTTATTGATGCATCCTTTAACGAATCAGGAAGTGCATCAATATCCTCTATGGAGTTGATAACATATGGCTTTACTTTGGACCAGCCTATGGTTCCCTCAACCTCAGCATGTCCAGGATTACCAATGATCAAAATCTCATCTCCGGCCTCTGATCTTTCCCTGACTATTTTGTGTATGTTATTAACAAATGGACAGGTTGCATCCACCAGTCTAAGTCCTTTTGATTCAATAATATCAAAGATATCCTTACCCACGCCATGTGACCTGATGATAACAGATGAGCCTTCAGGCAGGTCATCCAGTTCTTCAACTGAATTAACAATGTGAACACCCTTCTCAGCCAGGTTGTTGGTAACCTCTTCGTTATGAATAATTGGACCAAACGTAAAAACAGCATTTGACGCATTTCCTGCTTCTTCAAATGCTGTATCTACAGCTCTTTTTACGCCGAAACAAAATCCGGCTTTTTCAGCTAAAATAACTTCCATAATTGTTTCGCTTTATCTTTATTTTTTTGCAAGGTCGATAATCTTATCTACAACCTCTGCAATAGTCATGTCAGAACTATCAATAAATACTGCGTCCTCAGCCTGCTTAAGAGGGGCAATATCACGATTCATATCCTGATAATCTCTTGTCTCAATACCCTTCTTTATTTCTTCAAGATCTGGGCTTTCACCCTTAAGCTTAAGCTCATCAAATCTTCTCTTGGCTCTTACATCTACAGATGCTGTAAGATAAATCTTAAGCTCAGCATTTGGAAGGATATTTGTTCCAATATCTCGACCATCCATTATTACATCGTTCTTAGCAGCAATATCTCTCTGAAGATCAAGAAGCTTCTCTCTTACTGGAGGAAGAGCTGATGAAGTAGATGCCATATTTCCTACCTTCTCGCTTCTTATTTCCTCAGATACATCAACAAGGTCAAGAAATACATGCTGAACTCCGGCTTCATAAACAATATTGATATGAATCTGATCAAGTGCATTCTTAAGTGCAGCCTCATCATATATATCTACGTTATTATCAAGAAGTGAAAGAGCTATTGCTCTATACATAGCTCCTGTATCTACATATACAAAGCCAAGTTCCTTGGCTGCAAGTCTTGCTATAGTACTTTTTCCTGCTCCAGCAGGTCCATCAATTGCAATATTCATTCAAAAACACCCTCCGTAAATCAACAATCTAACTTTGACATTCTAACATATTTAGATAAAAAACGATAGTATTTTAAGATAATATTTCTTTATTACCAGATGTAAATCTTATACGATAACCATCCTCTTCCTCAGCCATAACCTTTGCATAAACATATTCATTATTTATCTTAATCATGATATTGGCTTTTTCATCAAGTACAGTTTCAGTACTTAGAATAGAATACTTCTTATCTTTTGTAATTCTTATAAGCTTACCTATAAACTTCTCTTCGTCAACCGTCTTACCATCAAGCATAAAGAATGGATACTCATTATCATCTGTTCTATCAATCCATTCTAGGTTTTTATCAAAGCGATTATGAAGCTGCAGAGCTCCAATCCCTTCAATCTCAAGAACTCTTAGCAGCTTAGAAGCACCTTTAGGAAGAATACTTGTTTCGTCAGATATAATTAATTCTTCTGATATAAGCTTCTGAACATTTTCGGTAATATAAATCTGTCCACCAACAGCCAGTCCCTCAACACGACCAGTAAGGTTTACAGTAGCTCCCATACAGCCATATTTCATTTTGTTTTCTGAACCAATGTTTCCAACAATAGCCAAACCGGAATTAATACCAATACCCATTTCAAGTTCAGGGAATCCATTTTCAATGTTCCATTTATTAACCTCATCCATGGCATTTTCCATCTCTATTGCACATTTGACTGCAAGAGATGCATGATCAGGCAGGTCACTCGGAGCACCGAAGACAACAAAAATGCCATCCCCAAGAAACTCAATGATAGTACCATTATTTTTTTCTATTATTGCTGACATCTTTTCAAAATAATGATTGAGAATAACGATTAGTTCATCTGGTGGAAGTTTAGTACTAATAGAGGTGAATCCTCTCAGGTCGCTCATAAGAATGGAGACCTCTTTATTAATCCCACCTCTTTTGTGACCATCCGGGGTTTCAAGAACGTACTTGGCAATATCACGGGATGTATATCTTTCAAAGGCTTTGTTAAGTCTGAGCAGCTGTGTAAGATCAGTAATTACGACAAGAACTTCAAGCTTATCTTCATTCGGGCATATAATCCTTACATGAAAATTATGAAGCTTGTCCTCATTATCACGGTAATTAACAATGTCTTCATGAGAATCCATTTTTTGATAAATCGCATCAAGAAAAAGCTGAATCAGATCATCATTATCAGCAATAAATGGTATAGCATCCCACAACTTAATATTACTATTCGAATCAATTCCGAATAGTTTTTCCATCGCAGGATTTGCATACTCTATATAGCCTGTCGACGAGACAATACAGACTGCATCGCCAGAGTTCTGAGTTATAAAGCTACTTTGTTCAGCGCTTAACTCCCGAATCATACTACTTCCTCCAAGATTTTAAAACGCCTGCCCCTATGAAAGAGCAGGCGCATAAAACTCATGAATTTTAACTATTTTCATAAATCTTCTTACAAACATTAAAGTAACTATCTGTAAGTTTACGAAGTCTGCGAGAAATGTGGCGAAGAATGTTATCTACTTCTCTAGGATTTGTTTTAAATAAATCCTCAAGACCATCTTCAGTTATTATTTCAACATAAGTTCCGTCCTCATCAGCAACAGCTGTCGCACTACGAACTTCCTGAGATAGCATTCCCATTTCTCCAAAAAACTCTCCAGAAACAAGGTCTGTAAGTTTTTGCTGATTAACTGTACCATAGTCAGAATAGATTGATACTCTTCCACCATGTACTGCATACATGCAATTTCCAGCTTCACCCTGCTTGAAAATAATTGTGTTCTTAGTATAAACTTCCATGTTATTACAAGCTTTATCATCGAAAATGCTATTTTCATCTCTTGTAGCTTCAACACTTGGTTTATAGAGATTAACACTAGCTTTATAGTGGTTTATATATTTTTGTATCTTCTTTATAAAGCTTTCATTTGATTTATCTGCACTATTCTCCTCTATGCTTTTTAAAACGTTTTTAGCTTCACTATATTCATTTGATAATTCTCTGATTCTGCCACCAATATTATTAATGATAGCAATAATTTTATCTGGCTGCTCGCTGAAGTATTCACTTAAGCTTGTACCAGATATTTCTATAACATTAACACCAGATTCAGAAACAACTGTTGTACTTCTTGGTGTAGATTCAATTACAGCAAGCTCACCAAAGTACTGACCAGCAACCACATCTGTAAGCTTTAATTCATTTTCTTTTTTATAATTTACGTATACCCCGGCTTTACCATCTAGAACCTGAAAGAAACTATTTCCTTCATCTCCTTCATTAAAGACAATTTCACCCTTCCCAAAATATATTTCTTTCATATTGCTACCCCTTTGAAAATATAAATTTGAATTATTCTACAGTTAAGATATCGATAAATCCTGTAACCTCAAATATTTCCATGATTATATCTGAACAATTCCTAATTACCATACTACCCTGATCGCTCATAATCTTCTGAGCCAAAAGAAGTACTCTAAGTCCAGCAGATGAAATGTAAAGTAAATCCTTAAAGTCAAATTCTAAATTCTCTATACCTTCAATATTTGCTTTGACTTCTTTCTCAAGATCTGGAGATGTATTTGTATCCAATCTTCCAGATAACACAAACTCAAGATTCTTTCCTTCTACATTTTTTTCTATTTTTAACACAATAAGCCTCCCTATAAGATAAAAAAATATGTTCATATTTTAACATATTATTCATTCTTATAAAACCTTAAAACATTTTTATTATATCCTGTTGTAGGAATATAATCTTTTTCTTCCTTCATACTCAGTAATTTATTAAGAAGAAGGGAGCTTATACTTGTAATCTCCAGGTCTGGATCTGTGATATCAAATATCTTTCCAGAGTCACGGAAAATCAGCCTTACACTGTCATCATCATAAAGAAGAGAAACTTCAATGATCACCTTCTTATCTTCATTTTTCTCACGAATTGTTGAAAAAATTTCTTCAGCAAAAAGTCTTGCTTTCATGGCTATCTTTCTATCATAACCATGTTTTTCAAACTGCTCATGAATGGCTTCAGAAACATCGGCAATGCTATCTAAAGAAAGAAGGTCATCCATTACAACAATCTCATGATCCATATTTTCAAGTATCCAAGGAAATTTTTTCTTTCCAAAGTAAAAATATAGACATAGCATTGATAAGATAATAGCAAGGACTGGTGCAAGAGCAAATCCAATCCAAATACCATTAATACCTATCAGGCTTCCAAACAAAAGAGGAAGAATCATATAAAGAATTCCATCCTTTAAGAAGGTTGCAACAACTGCAAACCAAATATGATCTGTATATAGATAATAAGATGTTTCCAGCATAAAGAGGGCATTTGCAACAAATGCAGAACACATTATCCTTATAGCAATAACTGCCGGTTCCATCAAGGTTGGATCATTAATTCCGAATAGTCTTGCAAAGAAAGGTGCAAAAATGTAGACAATTACAGTGGCAATAACACCTTCTATAATCGCCGTCAGAACCGTATCTTTCATAAGACGCCTTATCAGAAGATGATTCTTTTCACCAAGATATACTCCAATAAGAGGCTGGATAGCCATACCAATTCCATCAAACACAACAGAAAACTCAATAAGAGAAACAGCAACAGCAAGTAATACCAGATACTCTTCTCCAAAGTTTCTACTGATAAAGCTTATAAGAACGTAATCAACAACACCCCAAAGAAAATAATAAAGGCCGTCAGTGATACTATACTTAATAGCTCTGATTAATTCTTTAAAGTTAAAATAATAAACAAACTTTAATGTATTAGCCTTGCTAGAAGAATGAAAAGATAGAGAAATAAGTGCCAGTAGATTACCGGCGCAGGTTCCCATCATAATACCGCGAATACCAAATAGTTTTGCAAAAACAATAGAAAGGCAAATATTACCAAAAAACTGTAAGAAATAGCTGATACTAACAACCTTTTCATCTCCGTCATTGTAAACCATCTGTCCGAAATATGTACAGAATATAAGCAAAGCGCATTCAAGTGGTAAAAAGAAATAAAATTCTCTCGCAAGTTTAAGAATATCTCCTGTAGCACCACTTTGGTTAAGATATATATTCTTAAATACAAATATAAAAACAGGAATAACAATTGCCAGTATAGTATTGACTATTACTCCCATTCCATAAAGCTTATCAGCTCTATCTCTTTTCATTTTCCCTATAGCTCGGGAATAAAGTACAGATGTACCTTCCGATACACAAAGAGAAATAGCCATAGAGACACTTATAAGAGGTGCCACAATATTAATAGCAGCAACGGCATCTTTTCCAATCATTAAACCAGCTATAATATTAGAACTAAGCATCATAATATAAACCATTGCCATAGCAAAGGTTCCAGTTATCAGCATAGTATGATATTTAGTTTTATAAAAACAAGCTGAATGATTACTCATTAATAGTTCCTTTCAAACAACACGAAAATAAAGATATATTATTCTGCTGCCATAAATGCAGTTGACCAGGCAATTTGTAAATTAAAGCCACCAGTAAGGGCATCGCAATCTATAATCTCTCCTGCTACTCGCAGGTTCTTTATCTTTTTAAGCTCCATATTCTGTGGATTTATTTCCTTAACAGAAATACCACCACCAGTTATTATTGCCTCATCAAAACCCCTAAGCCCACTTAAATGAAGCCTAAAATGTTTTAATGTATTGATAAGACTTTTTCTTTCTTCTGCAGTTATAGAATTAACTTTCTTATCTGATTTAATACCACTTCTATCAATCACTGCAGGAATCATAAGTCTTGGAAGCAGTTTTCCTAAGCTGTTCTGAAAATCTCTGTTATGGAATTCCTCAAAATCTCTAAGGACTCTCTTATCCAGGTCTTCTTCAGAAAGGGCTGGTTTTAAGTCGATTTCAAGAGTTATTCCTGAAAAATTATTATCTTCTTTAGAGCAAAAAGAACTTATATGGGAAGAAGCTGAAAGACATAGTGGGCCACTTACTCCAAAATGAGTAAATAGCATCTCTCCCATATCCGAGTAAAGAACTTTGTCTTTCTTTAAGCTCTTATATACTTCTTTAGATGCAATAACCTTAAGATTAACATTCTTGAGGGCAAGGCCCATCATATCTTTAACAAAGTCCTCTTTGGTCACTAATGGAACAAGAGAACATCTTGCTGGAACTATATCAATCCCATAATCTTCAAGGAATCTATAACCATCACCTGTAGAACCTGTGGCCTGATAAGAATAACCACCTGTTGTGATTACTATTACATCAGCGTCTAACCTGTAACTACTTTTTTTATTATTTAAATCAGTAACTTCAACGCCAACGGCTTTTCTGATATATTTTTCATTTTCATTATTATATTCTTCTGTGATTATATCTAACACTTTAGAATTATATTTAACTTCGATATTCCTTTTATTTAGCTGTTCCCTGAGAGCTTTGATAACATCAGAGGAATGATCTGATACAGGGAATACTCTGTTACCCCTTTCAGTCTTAAGGCGAACTCCCCAGTTCTCAAAATCATTCATAACAGCTGACTGATTATATGAATAAATGGCACTATAAAGAAACTTCGGATTAGTAACAACATTCTTAAGGAATGTTTCTTCATCCGAATTATTGGTAACATTGCATCTGCCCTTTCCAGTAATATAAAGTTTCTTACCAGGGCGGTCATTCTTTTCTATAATTGTAACCTCGTAGTTTTCAGATGCATGGATGGCCGTCATCATACCGGCTGCGCCAGCACCTATTATTATCATTTTCTTCATAGTTAATCTTTATCTTCTAATATTAGATTAAGGGGACAGCCATTTTATGGTCTGTCCCCTGTTTCTTCTTTATATTACGCTGGGTAAGTCTTGTTTGTAGTATCTGCTTTTGACAAATCTACACCAGTCTGCTGTGCCTGTCTATACTTAAAGAACTCTGTAGCAACCTGTGGGAATAATGCGTATGAAAGCACATCCTCATCCTGCTGGCTGTACTGCTCAATTTCTTTTCTAAGCTTATCAAGCTCTGGCTCAATATCATCTGCAGGTCTATGTGTAATTGGCTTTGTATCGCCAATAGCCTTCTTCTGAACCTCAGGATTGAAAGGCTTGATTGTCTGACCATACTTACCAGAAAGAAGGTCCTTTGACTCTTTAGTTACCATCTTGTATCTCTCACCCATCAGTACGTTGAGAACAGCCTGTGTACCAACGATCTGTGATGAAGGTGTAACAAGTGGTGGCTCACCAAAGTCTTTACGAACACGTGGAACTTCCTCAAGAACCTCCTGGAGCTTATCATCCTGCTTAGCTTCTTTAAGCTGTGAAACAAGGTTTGAAAGCATTCCACCAGGAACCTGGTAAAGAAGTGTTTTGATGTTTACACCAAGAATCTTTGTACTCATAAGACCGTTTTCAAGACACTCTTCTCTATATGGTCTGAAGTACTCAGCGATCTCAGCAAGGAGCTTCTGATCAAGTCCTGTATCTCTGTCTGTTCCCTTGAATGTCTCAACCATAACTTCTGTAGCTGGCTGTGATGTACCAAGAGCGAATGGAGAAATAGCTGTATCGATTACATCTACTCCTGCCTCTGCAGCCTTCATATAAGTCATTGAAGCAACACCAGATGTGTAATGTGTATGAAGCTGAATAGGAAGATTTGAACCTTCTTTAAGAGCCTTAACAAGCTTCTCTGCCTCATATGGAACAAGAAGTCCGGACATATCCTTGATACAGATAGAATCTGCACCCATCTCTTCAATCTTTCTAGCTGTTTCTTTCCAGTAATCAAGTGTATAAGCATCTCCAAGTGTATATGAAAGTGCTATCTGAGCATGTCCGCCCTCTTTATTTGTAGCTTTTACAGCTGTCTCAAGATTACGAAGATCGTTGAGGCAGTCAAAAATACGGATTATATCAATACCATTTGCAATAGACTTCTGTACGAAGTACTCAACTACATCATCTGCATATGGTCTATAACCAAGAATGTTCTGACCTCTGAAAAGCATCTGGAGCTTTGTATTCTTAAAGCCATCCTTAAGCTTACGAAGTCTGTCCCATGGATCCTCCTTGAGGAATCTGAGACATGCATCAAATGTTGCACCACCCCAGCACTCTACTGAGTGATAACCAACCTGATCCATCTTATCTATAATTGGAAGCATTTCCTCAGTTGGCATACGAGTTGCAATCAGTGACTGATGTGCGTCACGGAGGACTGTTTCTGTAATGCCAAGCTTCTTAACATTATCTGACATTTTGAATAATTCCTTTCTTTAGTAATTAGTGGACGTTGAATATTGCCATAAACGTACCGGCAGCGACCGCTGTTCCGATAACTCCGGCTACGTTTGGTCCCATTGCATTCATGAGCAGGAAGTTTGTAGGGTCATACTCCGCTGCAACCTTCTGTGAAACTCTGGCAGCCATAGGTACAGCAGATACACCGGCTGAACCGATCAGAGGATTAACCTTACCCTTGGTAACCCAACACATTAGCTTACCAAACAGGACACCCGCCGTCGTACCAAGTGAGAATGCAATAAGTCCAAGAAAAACTATCTTAAGTGTAGATATCTGAAGGAAAGCTTCTGCACTAGTTGTAGCACCAACAGATGTACCAAGCATAATAACTACAATATACATCATTGCGTTTGATGCAGTTTCTGTAAGCTGTTTAACAACGCCAGACTCTCTAAACAGATTTCCAAGCATCAGCATACCAACAAGAGGCGCTGTTGTAGGAAGTATCATAACTACTACAAGTGTAACAACTATAGGGAAGATTATTCTCTCAAGCTTTGTAACCTTACGAAGTTGAGGCATACGAACAAGTCTTTCTTTTTTTGTAGTAAATAGTTTCATAAAAGGCGGCTGTATAACAGGTACTAATGACATATAGGAATATGCCGCAACTGCAATAGGTCCAAGAAGTGTATCACCCATTCCAAGCTTACCAGCAAGGAAAATAGATGTAGGACCATCAGCACCACCGATTATAGATATAGCGGCTGCTTCTTTTCCTGAGAAGCCTAATGCTATAGCAAGGAAGTATGCGCCATAGATACCAAACTGTGCGGCTGCTCCAAGTATAAAACTAGGTGGATACGCTATCAGCGGTCCAAAATCTGTCATAGCACCAACGCCCATGAAAATAAGCGATGGAAGTATACTCCATTCATCCAGTTTATAGAAATAATGTAGAAGTCCACCTTCTTCTATAATTCCCGGAAACATATTTACCAGAAACATACCAAATGAAATTGGTACCAGCAGGAGTGGCTCAAACCCTTTAGCGATTGCAAGATACATAAAGAAGAATGCAACAAGTATCATTATGTAGTTCTTCCAATCCAGAGTAGCAAATCCTGTCTGACTGGCAAGATTTATAATTATCTCTTTCATTTTAGACTATTTCCTCCTAAGGTTAGTTAAGTGTTACGAGTGTATCACCAGATTCAACCTGAGCGCCTACTGTTGTATCAACAGAAGCTACCTTTCCATCCTCAGGAGCAACAATTTCATTTTCCATCTTCATAGCTTCAAGAACCATAAGAACATCACCCTTCTTAACGTCCTTACCAACTTCTGTCTTAACAGAAAGAATCTTTCCAGGCATTGGAGCAGAAACTACTACAGATCCTTGAGCACCAGATGGTGCTGCAGCTGGAGCTGCTGCTGGAGCCGCTGCAGGTGCAGCTGCTGGAGCTACTGCTGAAGGAGCTGCACCTGCGCCAACCTCTTCTACAGCAACATCATATGTTGTACCATTAACTGTTATTTTATAATTTTTCATTTATCTAATCCTCCTAAGACTATCTTCTTCTAATCGATCTAACAACGAGTGTATCCTTACTTGCTGTGTATGCAGGTCCTCTTGCTCCGCCTGCTGCTGCATTGATTGCTGCTGTAATAACTGCAACAAGCTCTGCATCATTCATCAGGTCATCTTTAGCAAATGCAACCTGTGGGGCAATTTTCTCTGTTCCACTGGCAGCAAGGATTCTCTCTTCTGTTTGCTTCTTTGCATCGTCATGAGCCTTTTTCTTTTCAGCTTTTGCTTTACGTATATCTGCGTCGAAAAGAAGTGGCAGATATTTCAGAAGGCTGATAACAAATGAAATAAATATAAGTACTATGAATACAACGCCCATACCGATAGCTGTATTCTTACCTGCTGCAGCAACAAGTTCTGACTTAGAATATACAGCACTTACCTCGCATTCATCTGCTACATATGGATATTCCCCATAAGCAACAGCAAGATAACTGTCAAGGAACTTATCCATAGAAGTAAGATCAAGTTCCGGATAGTTTCCGTACATCTGTGATACATAACTTGCTGTATCCATTCCATACTGAGTTGCCTGAGAAGTCAGGTCGTTATAAAGTTTTTCTTTATCATAATCAAATGCTTTGTTTTGCTTATAAGATACTGTTACTTTTACATCTCTATGTTCATATTTACATATCTGTGAGAAGTTTACTTTACCATCTACACCATTAGATACTGAACCATCTTTAAAATCCATAAAGTATCCAACATGATCTGTAGATTCAGCAGCCATAAAACCTTCTACAGCGCTTTTCTGAAGTTCATTACCTTCACTCAGGTAATAATCCTGCTCAGCAGGAGTTACTTCTGCATATTGATTAATAATGTTCTGTGTCTGTTTCTGCATCAGATCATTGTCAATCTCAAAGTTTAACTTCTCTTCACTACATCCTGTAAGGACAAACATAAAGGTGAGTAACATACTAAGCAAAAGCGTTATCTTAAGCTTATTCTTCATAAATTTACTCCTCCTTAGAAAGCCATATGCTTCTTATATGGTCTGTCCTCACTCTTTGTAGCGAGCATGTCAAATGCAGCAATAAGTCTCTTTCTTGTTGCATCTGGCTCAATGATATCATCAACGTATCCACGCTTAGCAACTGCTGCAGCACCTGCCTGAGCCTCTGTTACCTTAGCAGCTGCATCCTTGATAGCTGCCTTCTTGTCATCAGACTCATTGATATCATCAGCAAACATAATCTCAGCAGCTGTACTTGGATCTGTAATTCCAACTGTAGCTGATGGCCATGCATAAACAATATCAGCACCAAGTGACTTAGAATTCATGGCAATGTACGCTGAACCAAATGCGTCGCCTACGATTACATTTATCTTTGGAACTGTTGCATTTGCAAATGCAACTGTGAGTTTAGCTGTTGCTCTTGCAATTCTCTTCTCGTTATCAAATGTAGCCACGAAGCCCTTAACATTTGTAAGAGAAAGAACTGGAATGTTGAATGCATCAGCAAAGCTTACAAAATCAGCAGCTTTAACTGCACCTTCAAAGCTAAGGAGCTTTTCCTGATTACCGATGGCTGCTACTGTAACACCACCAAGCTTAATAAGACCAGTGAACATATCCTTACCGAATGAAGCCTTAGACTCAATAACGATATTGTCATCAGCAATACTCTGTACTATTGCCTTAATGTCATCTACTGAGCTTTCGATTCCAGGAGTTGTTCTGTTAAGATCATCAGCACAATCTGAAACTTCACAATCTATATTGTTTGATGGAAGATATGTAATAAGATTTTTAATATGATCCAATACCTGATTATCATTCTCATATACTGCATCTACAAGAGTTGTATTCTCACTTACATACTGAGCAGATGAAGTATCACATTTTTCCTCATAATTACCTTTGATGGCATTCGGGCTGTTAACAAAGAGTTTTGAGTCCTCTACCATGTAAGTGAAATCAGAAAGTGCTGCAAGAACACTTGTTCCACCACCGCAGTTGCCAAAAATTGCAGTAATCTGTGGGATAACACCTGAAGCCATTGTGCTCTTCTTGAAAAGTGCACCAAAGCTGTGAAGTGAATCTGTTGCTTCCTGAAGTCTAAGACCAGCACAGTCAATAAGACCGATTACAGGAGCTCCAACCTTCATAGCAAGAGAATATACATTTGAAATCTTCTTCGCATGCATCTCTCCAATTGCACCACCAAGAACGCTCGCATCCTGGCTGTACACATAAACGAGTCTGCCATCGATCTGACCATATCCGGTTATAACGCCGTCCTTAGGTGTATCGAGAGACTCCATGTTGAAATCAGTAGCTCTTGCAGTAACTGCAGAACCAATTTCAACAAAACTTGCGTCATCAAGCAGAGTACTTATTCTCTCACTTGCTGACAGTTTAAGCTTGTCGCTCATTACATTGTCCTCCATGTATAATATTTAGTGAAAGTCCATAATGGACCAAAATTCGCCTTATATATTATATGGTTTTACCCTTTTTATTTCAAGCATAAAATATAGTTGTTTTTTCCCAAAAAAAGAGCAGGCAACGGGAATCGAACCCGCCTCCTCAGCTTGGGAAGCTGATGTTCTACCAATGAACTATGCCTGCCTAATTACAAGTGGGACATAAGTCCCACTCATTATTATTTATAAGTTTTTATTACAGCTTTATTCTTTAACAGATAATCAAATAATGATATGACTGTAAGAATTAGTGATGCATATATAAGTACTTGTTCAAATATATGTATTGGACTTGTAGCATTTGGGAATACATTTGCAAGATCAGGAATCATAACACAGAGCATAACCATTGTCACTGCTGTTTTAACCTTGCCCCACCATCCTGCTGCTATAACAATTCCGTTATCTGCAGCAACAAGTCTGAATCCACTTATAATGAATTCTCTGGAAATAATAACTATTACTATCCAGGCAGGAATTCTTCCAAGTTCTATAAGTGCGATCATTGCAGCTGATACAAGAAGCTTATCTGCCAGCGGATCCATAAACTTTCCAAAATCTGTAACCAGATTGTACTTTCTAGCTATCTTACCATCCACCATATCTGAAAGAGAAGCAATGATGAAAACAGCCAGAGCTAACCATTTATTTCCAGGAATTGCATCTATATATAGTAAAACTAAAAACACTGGAATAAGTATCACTCTGAAAATAGTTATTTTATTAGGTAAATTCATATTATCATCCTCGTATTATAATTTAGCTCATATATCCACTGGAATTGAACCAGTATTTAACTCCATCAATCCAAAGGTATTGATTATGTGGATACCATCCATTATCCTCATACCACCAGCCTGTTCCGTCAAGATGCCATTTTCCATGAGAATAATTTTCATCCCATGCACCGTCAGCACCGAGCCAGCATCCATCGCGGTATTCTGAATAATCCATATAGCCATCTGCTGTGAAGTAATACCACTTTCCATCTATCTTCTGCCACTGTGAATGAGGATACCATCCATTTTCATCCTCGAACCACCAGCCTTTAGAATTACTCTTCCAGCTTCCTTTGTATTTATATGATGCTTTACCATTAGCATCATACCACTGGTCCTTCACCCACTCGTTTTTATATGATGAGCCTTTTGGAGACTTGCCAGAACCACTATTCGAAGAATTATCGGAACTATTATTATTGTTATTATTGTTATTTGAACTATTTTGGGTAAAATCAAATATTATCTTCGAATAGTATGTTTCGTAATGAAATTCATAATTTTCTATCTCTTGTTGTGTCTTTAAGAAGGATATTGGTTTTGTAAGACTGCAGGTTCCTAACTTAGTGACATAATCACCATCAGAAATATATCTGAGATCATATTTACCATCTTTATCTAAATCAAAATCTAAATAACTATTATTATCAGACCAATGATAACCAATATTATTTTTATCTTTCTCACCAAAAAGATAACCCATAACACTATCATATCTACTATCAGAACTATTCATTGACACATTATCTTTAGTAAAATCAACAGTAAGTGTCCCTAGGTTATAGTTTGGCTGATCCTTTACAGTAACATCAAATTCAATAACCCTACTAGTCTTATCGGTGCCTGCAGAAGTAGTAATATTTGAAAAAACACCGCTATCACTTGCAAACGTAGCATTTTTAGGACTGATTGTATACTGGCTAATATCTATAGCCTCATGATGCATACCTTGATTCTCTGATGTTTCAATATATGTATAATAATGATAGGTTTTACCTGTCACTATTTTTTCGTTTCCACCAACTTCATTTCCACTTGCTTTATCAGTTATTTTAGTATTTTTCGAGTGAAAAGTAATATCAGTTTGAGTAGCCCCATAATTAATTGGAAAAGCATCTTTTATTGCTATCCCATTATAAGGTCTAACATATACTGTAAATGCTTTTTTACTCACATCACAATCTATATGGTTTATTTCCGCATAGCTATCAATCTTGAGATTACAAAGCATTCCCATTACTATTGCAAATGCCACCAATACAGCTACAGTTTTCTTAATTAACCTCTTCATAACCATACCTTTCTAAATCAATCTACCTTCTAAATCATAAACATCCGAATCAGTGATTTTTACTCGAACAATCTCACCAGATATCAGTTCTCTGTCGGATTCAATAAATACCATACCATCTATATCCGGTGCATCCATATAGGAACGCCCAACATAAACATCATCATCTGGTAAATATCCATCAATTATCACATCAAACTCTTTATCAATATAGCTTTCCAGCTTTTCAATTGAAATATCCTGCTGAAGAAGCATTATATCCTGCATACGTTCATTCTTGGTCTCTTCATCAACCTGATCAGAAAACTTAGCTGCAGGTGTTCCATCCTCCTGAGAATAAGTAAATACCCCAACATGATCAAGCCTAAGCTCCGCAAGAGTTTCAATTAGCATTTCGTGATCATCAGTTGTTTCACCAGGGAATCCTGTAATAATTGTAGTTCTAATAATAACATCCGGCATCTTCTCACGAAGCTCAGAAACAACCTTTCTGATTCCGTAATTATCTATACGTCTACCCATCTGCATTAGGATATCATCCTCAGTATGCTGAATTGGCATATCAATATAATGAAGAACCTTAGGATTAGAGGCCATCTCATCTATAAGCTCTGGATAAATCTCCTCTGGATAAGCATATAGAAGTCTAATCCATTCTATTCCATCAATTTTAGCCAGCTCTTTTAGAAGAATATGCAATCTCTTCTCACCATACAGGTCAATTCCATAGCAGGTAGTTTCCTGAGCCACAAGAATAAGCTCTTTAACTCCAGAATCTGCAAGAACCTTGGCTTCTTCAATAACAGATTCCATCGGAACACTTTTGTACTTACCCTTGAAATAAGGAATTGCACAATATGTACATCTCTTATCACATCCATCAGCAATCTTAAGATACTCAAGATAAGGACGTTCAGTAACAATACGTTCAATCTTCGTTCTATCCGGATATGGAGAATCAAGCTCAGAATACCTGGTTACTGGCTTTCCATCAGAGCTACTCTTACCATCTCTTGCCCGAAGCTCATCAACTACTTCTACTATACTGTCAAGAGCCATAGTGCCTATGAAAGCATCTACCTCTGGGATTTCATCTGCAATCTGATCCTTATAGCGCTGAGCCATACATCCTGTACATATAAGATACTTAAGCCGTCCGTTTTTTAATTCAGACAGCTCAAGAAGTTTATCTATACTCTCCTGTGTAGCTGATTCAATAAAACAGCAGGTATTTACTACTGCAACATCAGCCTCTTCAGGATCAGAAGTAAGATTATATTCACTTTTATCAATCAGCCCCAGCATTCTCTCGCTGTCGGCCGTATTCTTATCGCAACCTAAGGTTACAAGTAAAATATTATACATACAAAAACCTATAATAATTAAACAAGATCATGCTTCATAACAGCAGCCTGATAACAATTGTTCATAAGACCTGCTATAGTCATTGGGCCAACTCCGCCAGGAACAGGTGTGATCTTTCCAGCAACAGGTTCAACACTTTCAAAATCAACATCTCCGCAAAGCTTCTTAGTTCCATCTATTCTATGAATACCTACGTCAATAACCGTAGCACCCTCTTTCACATAAGATGCATCTATAAACTTTGGCTGACCTATAGCAACTACAAGCACATCAGCATTCTTACAAATCTCCTTAAGATTCTTTGTATGAGAATGACAAATAGTAACTGTTGCATTCTCTCTAAGAAGAAGAATACCCATAGGCTTACCAACAATATTACTTCTTCCAACTACTACAGCATTTGCACCATCGAGATTAACACCACTTCTCTTAAGAAGTTCAATAACACCAGCTGGAGTACAAGATACAAATCCTCTAACTCCAATACTAAGTCTACCAACACTCTCAGGATGGAAGCCATCAACATCCTTATCAGGACTTATAGCACGGATAATCTTATCCTCATCAATATGCTTAGGAAGTGGCAACTGAACAAGAATCCCATCCACTGTCTTATCTCTATTTAGATCATCAATTAACTCTAGAAGCTCCTTCTCACTAGTTTCTTCAGGAAGCTCATAAGACTTTGAGATTATTCCTGTATACTCACAAGCCTTCTTCTTATTACCAACATAAACTGTCGAAGCAGGATCATTTCCCACAAGGATTACAGCCAAAGTAACATCAATCCCATGATGCTCCTTAAGTGACGCAACCTTATCCTTAACCTCATCCTTCAAATCCTGCGAAATCTTCTTACCATCAATTAATTCAGCCATTTTAATCTAGTTTCTCCTTAATTTATTAGAATAATCCTACGATTTCTCCACTCTCATAAACATCAATTCGCTCTGCAGCAGGACTCTTAGGAAGTCCAGGCATAGTCATAATCTGACCTGCAATTGCAACAACGAATCCTGCACCAGCAGAAACATAAACCTCTCTGATATTAACCTTAAATCCTGTAGGTCTTCCAAGCAGCTTCTGATCATCAGAAAGAGAATATTGTGTCTTAGCCATACATACAGGAACATTACTAAATCCAAGAGCCTCAAGCTTCTTAAGAGCATTATTAGCCTCTGGGCTGTACTCAACACCATCAGCTCCATAGATTTCCTTAGAGATTGTCTCAATCTTCTCCTTAAGACTAAGGTTATCCTCATAAAGGAACTTGAAGTTAGGGCTTCCTTCTTCTACAGCATCAAGAACCTGCTTAGCAAGTTCAATTCCGCCTTCTCCGCCCTTCTCCCAAACTTCAGAGATAGCGAATCTGCAGCCCTTATCCTCTACAAACTCCTTAATAGCTGCAACCTCAGCATCTGTATCAGCTACAAACTTATTTATTGTTACAACTACAGGAACATTGTACTTCTTAAGATTCTCAATGTGCTTTCCAAGGTTAACAATACCCTTCTTAAGAGCCTCAACATTCTCCTTATTAAGCTCATCCTTTGGAATTCCACCGTTATACTTCATAGCTCTTGCTGTTGCAACAAGTACTACAGCATCTGGTTTAATGCCAGCCATACGACACTTAATATCAAGGAACTTCTCAGCTCCAAGGTCAGCGCCGAAACCAGCCTCTGTAATAACAAGGTCAGCAGCCTTAAGAGCAAGCTTTGTAGCTCTTACTGAGTTACATCCATGTGCAATATTAGCAAATGGTCCACCATGTACAAATACAGGATTATTCTCAAGTGACTGAATAAGGTTTGGTCTGATGGCATCCTTAAGAAGAACTGTCATTGCACCAACAGCCTTAAGCTGCTCAGCTGTTACAGGCTCATTATCATAATTATATGCTACGATAATCTTACCAAGTCTTGCCTTGAGATCTTCAAGATTCTCAGCAAGACAAAGGATTGCCATAACCTCTGTAGCAACAGTTATACAGAAGTGATCCTCTCTTACAACACCGTCAAGTCTCTTTCCAAGACCAATTGTAATATTTCTAAGAGCTCTATCATTCATATCAAGACATCTCTTAATAACAACTCTCTTAGGGTCAATTCTAAGCTCATTACCCTGAAGTAAATGGTTGTCAAGCATAGCACAAAGAAGATTGTTTGCAGATGTGATTGCATGGAAATCACCAGTAAAGTGCAGATTAAGCTTATCCATTGGAACTGCCTGAGCATATCCACCACCTGCAGCTCCACCCTTAATACCAAAGCAAGGACCAAGGGATGGTTCTCTTATAGCTACAACTGAGTTTACATCCAGCTTTCTCATTGCATCTCCAAGACCAAGTGTAACTGTAGTCTTTCCTTCACCTGCTGGAGTTGGATTGATAGCTGTAACGAGCACAAGCTTACCATTCTCCTTATCAGCTAATTTACCGATGAATTCATCGCTAAGCTTAGCCATACTCTTTCCATACATTTCGATATCATCTTCAGTAGCACCGATCTTCTCAGCGATTTTTCTGATATCAAGCATTGTAGCTTCCTGTGCGATTTGGATGTCTGTTTTCATGATTTTCTCCTTATGTTTAATTTCTTGCGAGCAAGAATGATTTTAAGTTTATCAATTATGACATGCTATCTAGTTTTTCATCGAATTCGGAAATATTCATAAGAATCTTTCTAGGTTTTGTTCCTTCTTCAGGTCCAACAACGCCGAACTCTTCGAGCTGATCCATAATACGGGCAGCTCTGTTAAATCCTATACGAAGCATTCTCTGAAGATAACCAATCGAAGCTTTATCCTTTTCGATTACGAATCTGGCTGCATCTTCAAAGTATTCATCATATCTGTCGTCGTCACCAGATGAACCACCAGCTCCACCACCGGAAGCTCCGCCGCCTCCAACACTGGAAGAATTAATACTTTCAGCAACTGATTCATCATAAGTTGCTTCTCCACCGTTATTCTTAATGTAATCAACAACGGCAACAACTTCGTCATCATCTATAAATGCACCCTGTACTCTGACAGGTTTCGTATATCCTGTTGGATAGAACAACATATCACCCTTACCGAGAAGCTTCTCAGCACCAACCATATCAATGATTGTTCTGGAATCAACTCCGGATGAAACAGCGAATGCAATACGTGATGGCACATTCGCCTTAATAAGACCTGTGATAACATCTACCGAAGGTCTTTGTGTTGCAATAACAAGATGAATACCAGCTGCTCTAGCAAGCTGTGACAGACGTACTATACTGTCTTCAACTTCTTTATGAGCAACCATCATAAGATCAGCAAGCTCATCAACGATAACAACAAGCTGATACATATGCTTAAACTGAGGATCTTCATTTGGTCCCTGTTCCTTGACCTTCTTGTTAAAGCCTTCCATATTTCTAACATTATAGTTAGAGAATATCTGATATCTCTTTGTCATCTCCTCAACTGCCCAATTAAGAGCACCTGCTGCCTTTTTAGGATCTGTAACAACAGGAATAAGAAGATGTGGAATACCATTATAAGCTGTAAGCTCTACCATCTTAGGATCGATCATGATCATTCTTACATCTTCTGGTGAAGATTTGTAAAGCAAACTCATTATAAGAGTATTTATACAAACTGATTTACCTGAACCAGTAGCACCAGCAATAAGTAGGTGAGGCATCTTTGCAATATCGTGAATAACAATCTGCCCACTGATATCCTTACCAACGGCAAATGCCACGTTGGACTTAAATCTTCTAAAGAGATCATTATCAATAAGATCTCTAAAGTAAACAACCTGATTAGTCTTATTAGGAATTTCAATACCTATTGCGGCTTTACCAGGAATAGGTGCTTCTATACGTATATCTGTGGCTGCTAGAGCCATCTTTATATCATTTTCAAGAGAAACAATCTTTCCAACTCTTACACCCTGCTCAGGCTGAAGCTCATAACGAGTGATAGCCGGACCAACTGAACAGTTTGTAATGGTGACATTTACACCAAAGCTTTCAAGTGCAGACTTAAGTGTTATAGCTGTTTCTCTAATGGTTACATCACTAGTTCTGTCATATGAACTTCTTCCACCGGATTTAAGCAACTTAACAGGAGGGAACTTGTATTTCTTCTTAGGCTTAGACTGTCCGTCTATTTCCTTAGTAATCTCCTGTGTTGCCTCAGCTGTATCTCGAGCAGTAACCTTTTCTTCAACCTCTGCCTCAGCCTCAGAACCTCTCATTTTAGGTCCTTTATATTGCTGATTAGGTTCCACACTTTGAGAACTCTGATCAAATGTCTGCTGTTCAAATGATTGCTGCATTGGTTGCTGATTTACAAACTGACTATTAGATGTATTGTCAAATGGATCGTTATAAGTTCTAGGATCCACTTCAAGTTCAAAGAAGTCCTTTGGCTTATACTCTGGAGCTACTTTCTTCTTAGTTTCCTTAGCACTGCGAAGCTCTTCGAGGCTCTTAATCTCCTGAACCTCTTCCTCTTCAACCACCTTATTAGGTCGCTTTCCGCCACGTTTGACTCTTGCATCATCAGTCTGTGGAAGAACCTTCATGCTGTCGAACATTGCACTAGACTGGGAACGGGCTCTTTGTCTTGCAGCCTTTCTTTCCCTTTCAGCCTTATTTATGAGTTCTTCAATCTCGCGTTCTTCCTCGTCCTCTTCATCATAGTCATAATCATCATCGATTTCAGGCTCTCTGGCATTGAGGAATAAGAAAAGCTTTCCAATATCAGCAAGTCTTATATTAGTTACCATGATAATAGCGATCATAGTAATAAGAACTGTGATGATAACAGCTCCTACTCTACCTATAAGCTTTGCTATAAGCACTATTATTCCGCCAAAGAGAACTCCACCGCCTCGATGATCTCTGTAACCATCAAAATAAAGATCCTTAATTCCAAATCCCTTGGTTCCAACTATCAGCTGACAAATGAAGCTGAAAGCAAGGAACATAACAGTAATCCAGATAAGTTTCTTTATAAGCTTAGGCTTTGGACCATTTGCCATGATAAAGCAAAATGCAATAAAGAAGAAAATTGGAAGCACATAGAATGATATTCCGAAAAGTCCAAAGAAAAATCCACTGATTACATCTCCAAACTTTCCACACACTCCATATGTTCCAAGTATAAGTATCAGATTAATAGCAAAAAAGACAATGGCGTAGATATCCCTGAGATTTTCAGGAGGTGTCTTAGCCTCTGCTCTTTCCGCTGCTTTCTGTCTTTGATAAGCCTTTGTATTCTTATTTGGGGTTCTTTTTCTATTACTATTTGACTTAGTATTAGCCATTCTTCCCACCTTTAAACCCCTCCACGAATAATCGCGGAGGGGAAGTTTATTAGTAAATAAAATTTATTATGAAATAGTAAGAACTACTTCATTTTCAGCCTGCAGCTTATCTGCAGGAATGTATGGTGAATCTAAAGCCTCTCCATTGAGTGTTATACTCTTGAATCCGCTCTCTGCTCCATTTGGATTCAGAACCTTGATATTAAGGTGTGAACCACGGAAGTCTTTTGATATTTCAAATTCCTTCCAGTCTGAAGGTATTGAAGGTGCTATCTTAAGACCATAGAAATCAGGTCTCATACCCATTATACCCTCTACGCAACCAACCATTACAGTTGATGCTGTTCCTGTAAGCCAGTGAACATGAGCTCTACCATGCTTTGGACTATCCTTACCTTCAACAAACTGACCATAGCAATATGGCTCCAGTTTTCTAATCTCAGCCTTATCATTCTGAGCGGCAGGTGCATTTTCCATGAAATACTCGAAAGCTCTGTTTCCGTGGCCCTTAAGGGCTTCAGCAAGGATTATCCATCCCTGTGGCTGTGAGAATATACCACCATTCTCTTTAGTAGATGCATTGAAGAGAAGCATCAGAGCTCCATCGAATGCATGTTCCTTATAAGCAGGTGCCATGAGCATAACACCATAATCAGTATTAAGCTCTCTATGTACACTTTCAAGCGCAAGGTCTGACTGCTCGTCGCTCGCAAATCCACTGATAACTGACCAGCTCTGTGGATTCAGCCACATATTAGCTTCTGGATCGTTTCTGTTACCAATTTCCTTACCAGATTCCATATATCCTCTTATAAATCTATCCTCGTTCCAGCATGCATCAAGGATCTTACCAAGCTTTGCCTGCTGCTCGTCGATATATGCTATATAGTCAGCATCATTCTTATACTCTGCAAATTTCTTGATTACTGTAAATGCATAATAAAGCTGGAATGCAACGAATGTCGATTCACCCTGCTTTCCAAGTCGCAGACAATCATTCCAATCAGCATGAAGACCAGCTGGCATTCCATGATTTCCAAGTCTGTTAAGTGAGAAGTCTATAGCACGCTTAAGGTGATCATAAACTGTTCCCTCATCTTTATTTGCATATGTGATAACTTCATCAATAAATCCAAGATTTCCTGATTCAGAAATGTACTTAAATACTGTAGGGAACAGCCAAAGTGCATCATCAGCTCTGTAAGATGGATGACCTGTTTCTTTAGCATATACAGAATTCTCATCATTCTCATCAGGACATGTTTCATGACCTGCATTGTGGTTGAACTTAACCAGTGGAAGTCCACCACCATTATCAACCTGCGCTGAAAGCATGAATCTAATCTTATCTGCAGCCATCTCAGGATCAAGATGAATGATACCCTGAATATCCTGAACAGTATCACGATATCCATAACCATTTCTAAGACCACAATAGATGAATGATGCAGCTCTTGACCAGATAAATGTCATAAAGCAGTTAAATGCATTCCATGTATTGATCATTGTATTGAACTCTTCACTTGGTGTCTTAACTTGGAAGTGAGCGAGTTTACCATGCCAATATGTAATAAGTTCACTAAGATCAGCCTTTACAGCTTCCTCAGCGTTATTGTAGTTATTTAAGATAGCCTCTGCCTCATCATCGGACTTCATTCCAACAACAAATACAAGACACTTTGACTCACCAGGAGCAAGACTAACTTTAGATGAAAGTGCACCGCAGCTGTTGAGATTGTAGTTCATATCTCCACCGAGGTCACCTGTCTCAACTCCAATAGGATTTGAATAATTGCGGTAGTTTCCAAGGAATGACTCCTTATCACCACAATATGAAGAAACAGGAGAACCAGCAAGACCGAGGAATCTCTGCTTTACTGTACTTCCGTTTACAGATGATTTGTTAACATTCTCGTTGATTACCTGCTTAACTCTGTTATTTACAAAATAAGTTCTTGTAATAAAGAGAGTATACTGAAGGTTAACCTGATCCTGCTCATAGTTACCTTCATTTGTAAATTCAGCATAACCTGTAAGTGTGAGGTCTCTCGCCTTATCAGAATTATTTGTTACCTTAACTGCCCATACTTCATAAGTCTTATCAAGAGGAACATAGTATGTAGCCTCAGATGCAATCTCGTTATAGTCAGCCTTGATAACTGTATATGCTGTACCATGTCTTACTTCACTCTTGAATGTATCAAGAGATTTTCCAACTGGCATCCATGAATTTGACCAGTATTCACCGGACTCGTTATCTCTAAGATAGATATAACGACCCGGCTGATCAAAACTATTAAATACGTATCTAAGTATACGTCCATTAGCTCCGGATTTCTCGAAGCTGTAACCTCCGGCATTATTTGAAATAATAGCACCGTATTCAGGGGAGCCAAGATAGTTTGCCCATGGAGCTGGTGTATCTGGCTTTGTAATTACATATTCCTTTTTGGTTTCATCAAAATACCCGTATTGCATATTTTAAACTCCTTGCAATATATATTTTTTTACTGATCAGCATCCTTAAGTGAAAGACTGATCTTGCCCATATCAATGCCTAAAACCTTAACTCTAACTTTATCCCCTATATTTACAACATCCTCAACCTTTTCTACTCTCTCGTTAGCAAGCTTTGAGATGTGTATCATACCGTCTTTGTTTGGTGTGATCTGAACAAATGCACCAAATGGCATTATTCTTACGACTTCACCTTCGTAAGTCTTACCAATCTCGATAGGATCAACAATAAGCTTGATTGTCTTGATAGCATTGTCAATTCCATCCTGGTTGATTCCGCAAACAGAAACCATACCCTCATCATCGATGTCGATCTTAACTTCATTCTCATCGATAATCTGGTTGATCATCTTACCCTTCTGGCCGATTACATCACCAATCTTATCTGGGTCGATCTGAAGTGAAACAATCTTTGGAGCATATTCATTAACTGTCTCACGTGGAGCTGGGATAGCCTTAAGCATGCACTCATCAAGGATGAAGAAACGAGCTTCTCTTGTACGTGCAATAGCACCCTTAATAATCTCATCTGTAAGACCATGAATCTTGATATCCATCTGAATAGCTGTGATACCTTCCTTAGTACCTGCTACCTTGAAGTCCATATCACCGAAGAAGTCTTCAAGACCCTGGATATCTGTAAGAAGAACAAAGTCATCATCTGTCTCACCAGTTACAAGACCACAGCTGATACCAGCTACTGGAGCCTTGATAGGTACACCAGCTGCCATAAGTGACATACATGATGCACATGTTGAACCCATTGATGTTGATCCGTTAGATTCGAATGTCTCGGATACGGCACGGATAGCATATGGGAACTCTTCCTTAGATGGAAGTACAGGAGTAAGAGCTCTCTCTGCAAGTGCTCCGTGTCCAATCTCGCGACGTCCTGGTCCACGACTTACCTTTGTCTCACCAACTGAGTATGAAGGGAAGTTATAATGATGCATATATCTCTTCTCTGTTACAAACTCATCAAGACCATCGATTTTCTGTGCCTCTGAAAGAGGTGCAAGTGTTACGATATCGCAGATCTGTGTTTGGCCTCTAGTGAACATAGCAGAACCATGAACTCTAGGAATAAGATCAACCTCAGCTGCAAGTGGTCTGATCTGGTCAAGCGCACGACCATCTGGACGCTTGTGATCTTTAAGGATCATCTTACGTACTGTCTTCTTCTGATACTGATAAAGAGCATCACCGAGGAATCCAAGCCACTCTTCGTTGTCTGCATATCTCTCTTTTAACTGCTCCTTAAAAGCATCAATGTTCTTCTCTCTTGTCTGCTTGTCATCTGTGAATACAGCCTCTTCCATAACTTCAGGAGGAATAACAGTCTTGATATCCTCGAAAAGCTCTTCAGGAACTGCATAGCTCTTATAAGTGAACTTCTCTTTTCCACAATCAGCAACAATCTTATCGATGAACTCGATAACCTTCTGGTTAACCTTGTGTGCCTCGAAGATAGCCTCAAGCATCTTGTCTTCAGGTACCTGATTAGCACCAGCCTCGATCATGATAACCTTATACTTTGTTGAAGCAACTGTAAGGTTAAGGTCTGAAACTGAAAGCTGAGCTGCACTTGGGTTAAATACTAAGTGATCATTGATGAGACCAACCTGTGTTGTTGCACAAGGGCCATCAAATGGGATATCTGAAATAGATGTTGCGATAGCTGAACCAAGCATAGCTGTAAGCTCTGGTCTGCAATCTGGGTCTACTGAAAGAACTAAGCTCTCAAGAGTTACATCATTTCTGAAATCCTTTGGGAAAAGAGGTCTCATAGGACGGTCGATAACACGACATGTAAGTGTTGCGTTCTCAGATGCCTTTCCCTCTCTCTTATTAAATCCACCAGGAATCTTACCAACAGCATACATCTTCTCGTTGTACTCAACTGAAAGTGGGAAGAAATCTATTCCATCCCTTGGCTCCTTTGAAGCCGTTGCTGTTGAAAGAACTACAGTATCTCCATAATGAATGAGTACTGCTCCGTTTGCCTGCTTAGCGACTCTATCAACGTCTACGCGAAGAGTCTTTCCGGCAAGTTCCATTTCGTACTTTTTGAACATTTTGTTTCTCCTTCGTATATTTTTTATAGAGATTACACGAGGGGTCCGAAACAACTGAAAAAACATGAAAAAACCTTTTGTCATGTAAACTGTTATTCATGGCTTTTCAGCAGTCTCGGTCAGAAAAAATACAGCGTTTCCTTCTACCTCGCATAATCCATACAAGTTTACCATAACAAAAGGTGCTATTCAACTAAATTTATTATATTTTTGTATTTTAAAATTCAATAATCTCCGCTATCTCTGATGGTGTTAATCTATCTGTGTAAATAACCTGATCAGCAAACAACTCATAATATGGATTTCTGCTATCAAGCATTATACTTACACGCTTTCTCAGTTCTTCCTCGGATTCTGATTGTAAAAGCGGTCTTGAGTCATCCCCTTTAACACGTTCTACTATTGTATCTACATCAGCCTTAAGATATACCACATGTCCAAGCTTACCAAGATTATCCCTATTTTCTTTTCTAAGAACTGCGCCGCCACCAGTAGAAATAACAGTATTTGAAAGATTACTGAGGTCAGCTATAACCCTGGATTCAAGATTTCTGAAATACTCTTCTGATTCATAGGTAAAGATATCATTTATGGATCTTCCCTCTTTCTCAACAATATATTCATCGAGATCTATAAAATCCATATTCCTATCCTTAGCAAGCGCATTGCCAACACTTGTCTTGCCAGAACCCATATAACCAACAAGAACGATGTTGTCGCCATAAAGCTTTTTAGAAAGCTCAGCATAAACAGTATCAGCCATTTCATGAGTTACTCTCACGCCAAACCACATTTCAAATGCAATTATGCCCTGATAAAGCAACATTGTAAGTCCATTATTATTCTTCACACCAAGACTATTTAACTTCGTAATAAATGGAGTCACAGCCGGATTGTAAATAAGATCATAACCATATTCAGCCATACTATAGAATTCGTCATCATCTATAAGAAGTCCATCGCCCTCTTTAAGACCAATAGAAGTGCACTGGAACATAATATACCTATCTTCAGGAATCTCCTTATATTTACTGAGACTCAGCGCCTTTAATTCAACTGATGGATAATCCTTACCGAGACTGGCAACAATATCTTCAGCCTTTTCAAAGCTTCTGTTCAAGATATAAACAGCCTTAACACCAGACTTAATAAGCATAAGACAAACAGCCCTGGCAGCTCCGCCAGCACCAATAATGATAGCCTTCTTACCCTCAAGCTTAATATGCCTTGACTCAATAGCCCTCTTAAGACCAGGCATATCTGTATTATAGCCCTTATATCCTCCTGCACTCCTTACGAGCGTATTTACAGCACCAATCTCAGCCGCTTCCTCATCAACACTAACAAGCGACCTCATAACATCCTGCTTATAAGGAACAGTGACATTGAGACCATAAACACCAGAAGCCGAAAGCCCCTTCACAGCCACATCAATATCACTCTCCACATGTATAGGGACATATACTGCATTTATCCCCATTAATCCACACAATGTATTATGAATAACAGGCGACAGAGTATGCTCAATCGGATTTCCAATCACACCTATTATCTTCGTCTTACCATCTATGTTCATTTTTTCTTTTTCCCCCCCCTTGGATAATGTAGATAGTCTGTAACCGTATATAACTTATTTCGAGACCGTTGCGGGTCTCGGTGCTTAGCGATTCACGAGTACGAAGTACGAAGTGAGAGCTTAGCAAGCCGAAGCTTCTTTTCGAAGAAAGGAAGCCGGCGTCCGCTAGGGGTGGCCCGCACCGAGCGGAAGCGATGTCAAGAAATAATTTATATACGGTTACAGACCCACCCATTATACCACACAAAAGAAAAAAGGCACATAAATATGTGCCTTTCGATTCTTGAATTATTTTCTGAGACCAAGCTTCTGAACGATAGCTCTGTAACGCTCGATATCCTTACCCTTAAGGTAAGCAAGCATATTTCTTCTCTGACCTACCATCTTAAGAAGTCCTCTTCTTGAATGATAATCATTTGGATGATTCTTAAAATGCTCATTAAGATCATTGATTCTAGCTGTAAGGATTGCAATCTGTACCTCAGGTGAACCTGTATCGCCTTCCTTTACGCCATACTTTGCAGCGATCTCAGCCTTCTGCTCTTTAGTAATCATAGTTACTACCTCCTTTATAATATATACGCCTCATACCGAGTCCCGGTCGGAGTTCTCCGAAAACGCAGTATGGGTTTAAAACATAGGTATTCTATACGAATAACCAGATTATGTCAAGTCGATTTTATTCGTTTATCTCATAAGCCTTAATAAGCTTATCAATAGTTGATGTTGTGTTACTCATCATTAGATCAAGAATAGTTATTGCCACCATAGATTCAACTACTACAACAGCACGAGGAGCAATGATTGGGTCATGTCTGCCCTTTATCTCAATCTCAACCTCATTCATATCTTTATCAATAGTCTTCTGTTTCTGGAAGATGGATGGTGTAGGTTTAAATGCGGCTCTAAGGCAGATAGTAGAACCATCAGACATTCCTCCAAGAATTCCACCACTATGATTAGTAGCCTTAACAACCTTTCCTTCTTCTATGCAGAAGCTATCATTGTTTTCTGAGCCTCTGGCTTTCACAACATCAAAGCCATCGCCAATCTCTATTCCTTTAACAGCACCTATGGACATTATTGCACCAGCAAGTCTGGCATCTAGCTTATCAAATACAGGATCACCAATTCCAGCAGGTACATTTGATACCATGCATTCTACCATAGCACCAGTTGAATCCTTCTCTTCTATAAGCTGTTCTACATATTTAGCTGCTTTCTCAGCCGCAACCTTATCCGGCATGCAAAGTCCATTATTAAACATTTCTTCATAAGAGAAGTTATCGTAATCAATGGCAATGTCACCTATTTGTTTAACATATGCCTGTACCGAGATTCCCATAGTCTTTAGAGCCTTGATTGCTATAGCTCCGGCAGCAACTCTTCCAGCTGTTTCACGACCTGAAGATCTTCCGCCACCTCTATAATCTCTAAAGCCATACTTTGAATCAAAACCATAGTCAGCATGACCAGGACGATATTTATCAGCTATATCGCTATAGTCCTTAGAAATCTGAGATGTATTCTCAATCATAAGTGAAATAGGAGTTCCCGTAGTTTTGCCCTCAAAAACACCGGACATTATCTTAACCTTATCAGCCTCATTTCTCTGAGTTGCAAACTTAGACTGCCCAGGTTTACGTCTGTCCAGGAAACTCTGTATATAATCTTCATCTATTTCGAGACCTGCAGGACAGCCATCAATAACAACGCCAATACCTGCACCATGGGATTCTCCCCATGTAGTTATCTTAAATATTTTTCCGTATGTAGAACCACTCATTAATATTACCTCTTATAAAACCTTAAAATCACTACATAAAATGACATTTGTCATTATATATTTATTCCTAAACGAAAACAAGACAGAAGAAATCTTCTGTCCTGCTCCCTCTTCCCCACCAATCGAACTAAGCTCTTGGATGAGCCTTGTCATAAACTTCTTTAAGCTTGCTTGATTTTCCTTTCAGATACATCTGAGTTGTAGAAATATCTGAATGACCAAGCATTTCCTGTAAGCTGACCAGATCTGCACCATTTATAACCATATGAGTTGCAAATGAATGTCTGATCATATGTGGTGTAATGTCCTTATTAATTCCCGCTTTCTTAGCGTAGGACTTAAGCACCTTCCAGAAACCTTGTCTGGACATCATGTCACCCTTGATATTAGTAAACAGATATTCTGAATCAGCACACATACTAGGTCTGATTTCAGTTATATATCTGTTAAGAGCGTATTTTGCAGCATTCTCAATAGGAATAATACGACTCTTCGTTCTGTCGTGACACTCAATATAATTAAGAGACAGATTGATATCTGACATTTTTAACGAAATTAGTTCGGAAACTCTAAGGCCTGTTGCATAAAGTAGCTCAAGCATTGCCTTATCACGTATTTCCTTAGGTGTATCTCCAGATGGCTGTTCAAGTAAAAGATTAACTTCTTCTATACTGAGAATCTCAGGAGCCTTCTTCTCAACCTTAGGTGGCTTAAGACCCTCTGTTGGATTACCTTTAACTTTGCCATTTTCAAGAAGATAAATAAAAAATGACCTGATACTTGCAATACTTCTAGAAACAGTAGCCGAGCTCTTCTTTTCATCCTCCATATAAAGAACATAGGAACGAAGTAAAGTCGTATTAACTTCACTCAAATCCTTCACTCCGTTACTCTCAAGATAGTCCAGCATCTTAACAAGATCACGTCTATATGATTGAATAGTATTTTGACTACTCTTTTTTACATCAGTCAAATACTGTATATAATTCTCTACATCATGTTCCACTATACTCTACCCACCAAAGCATTATGATCATGTTTGCACAAAATATTTACATAGTTGTTACAAAACGATAGTGATATTAGTATAGTGTTAAATTTACATAAAATCAATAATAATTTTTTAACCCATCTGTCCGCAACCCCTTATTTTTAGGGCTTTTACGCAATATAGTGTGTTCAAAACTGGTTTACAACACATTATCTTGTGGAATATTTTTTTTAAATATTTTTTAAATTTAGTTACGCTTTTAACATAATTTAATGTCAATTTGGTTAAATTTCTATTACAACACGGAATTTTGATACTCTTACGACATCTATTTGTTAATCGAAAGCATGTAAGCCATAATTGCAATTATTGTTTTGCTATCATTTATTTTTCCATTATTTATATATTCCATAGCTTCATCTGGAGTGAGCTTTATAATATCCAGAAATTCATCAGGATCTCTTTTTATCTCACCTTCAGCCAGGTCGGTTCCAATATAGACAGCTGTCCTCTCACTAAATAGACCTGCTGCCGCAATTATATAATTAACAAATGTAAGCTTCTTTGGAATAAGTCCCGTTTCCTCTTCTGCCTCTCTGAGAGCACATTTAAAGAATGGATTGTCAGAGGATTCAAAAGATTCTCTGGAATTCTCAAGATTAAAACCATTCTCAAAATCATCTGTCTCAGCACAGCCTGCAGGAATTTCTATATCAAAATCATTAATAGAATTTCTATATTGTTTAACAAACAAAAGCTTTCCCTCGTTATCTATCAGAAGAACACCTGAGCCATTTCGGTTCTCTACAAAGTCATAATAAACCTTTTCTCCGTCAGGCCTCTCCAATGTATCCTCAAAAACCTTTACTCTATGTGCTTTATACTTTAATTCTCTATTTAAAAGCTTATAACTGTTCATACGTTACTACCTCATCTCACACAATCATGACATACGGATTGCTCCATTGCTAACGCAATTCTTGCAAGCAAGAACGCTTATGACTTATGACCCTTATGTCATAATATCATCTACATAAAAAGAAATCCACCCGCTTCTCTTACGAGAAGCAGGTGGTCTTAATTATTTAGCATAATCTGTGACTCTTGACTCACGAATCAGGCTTACTTTGATCTGACCTGGATATTCAAGCTCATCTTCAATCTGCTTTGAAATATCTCTTGCCAGAAGTACCATATCTGAGTCACTAATCTTTTCAGGAACAACTGCAACCCTGATCTCTCTACCTGCCTGAATGGCGAAGGATCTTTCTACACCACTAAATCCATTAGCAATCTCTTCGAGTTTGGTAAGTCTAGTAGTATAAGTCTCGAGAGTTTCTCTTCTTGCACCAGGTCTGGCTGCTGATATAGCATCTGCTGCCTGAACTATGCATGCGATAAGAGACTCTGCCTCACAATCTCCATGATGTGAAGCAACCGAATTGATAACAACATTATTTTCTTTGTATTTCTTACAAAGATCAACACCGATGGTAACATGAGAACCTTCGATTTCATGATCTATAGATTTTCCAATATCGTGTAAAAGACCGGCTCTCTTAGCAAGTTTAATGTCCTCGCCAAGTTCTCCAGCAAGAAGTCCACTTAAATGAGCAACTTCAACTGAATGCTTAAGTGCATTCTGTCCATAGCTTGATCTAAACTTCATACGACCCAGAAGCTTAATGAGTTCTGGATGTAATCCGTGAACACCAACCTCAAGTGCTGCTGCCTCTCCTTCTTCACGCATCTTAGTTTCGACTTCCTTCTTAGCCTTTTCAACCATCTCTTCGATTCTGGCTGGATGGATACGTCCATCGACTATAAGTTTTTCAAGGGCTATACGAGCTACTTCTCTACGTACAGCATCGAAACTGGATAATACAACTGCTTCAGGTGTATCATCGATAATGAGATCGACACCTGTAAGAGTTTCAAGAGTACGTATATTTCTTCCTTCACGTCCGATAATACGTCCCTTCATCTCATCACTAGGAAGCTGTACAAGTGAAACAGTGGATTCTGATACAACATCAGCAGCACATTTCTGAATAGCGCCAACCACATATTCCTTAGCCTTTTTATCAGCTTCTTCCTTAGCTCGAGATTCCATCTCCTTGATCATTATTGCGGTTTCATGTTTTACGTCATCTTCAACGGTTCTAAGTAAATATTCCTTTGCCTGTTCAGAGGTAAGACCAGAAATTCTTTCCAGTTCCTGTTGTCTCTTGGCTGAAAGCTCTTCTACTTCAGACATCTTCTTGGCAAGATTAGCTTCCTTAGCTGAAAGAGATTGCTCTCTTCTCTCTAAAGTATCACTCTTCTTATCAAGGTTTTCCTCTCTCTGAAGAACTCTCTTTTCCATGTGCTGAATCTCAGTTCTACGATCCTTAACTTCCTTTTCGATGTCATTCTTAGTCTTAAGTGCATCTTCTTTGGCAGTAAGGAGAATATCTCTCTTCTTTGACTCAGCTGTCTTTAATGCATCATCTATTATATCCTTGGCTTTGTCTTCCGCTTTTCCAACCTTAGCTTCTGCTATGTTCTTACGATATGCTATACCAATAAAGCAACCGATTATTAACGCTACGACAAAGGCGGCTACTACGATGATTACCCATACAAGAGTTGACACAGGAGTACCTCCTTTTATTAAAATGTAATGTACAAAAAAATACTATTCGTGTTAAAAAACACTCATAATAGTTTATACTCTAAAGAATATTATGTCAAGTAATTGTTAATTTTATCATACGCGAATCCATGCCGGGAAAGGTAGGATAAAGCACGTCTCTTAACCTTAATATCCTGAAGGTTCTCATTCTTATATTTCTTTTCAAGTAGTAATCTTATCACGTCATCTTCGGACAGATTTTCGTCCATATAAACCTGATCTATAACCTCTTTATACTGGGATGCATCTATATTTCTGTTCCCCAGCTCTTTCTCAATAAGACTACGGCTCTTTTTACGAATGTAACTTCTGGTGAAGCTTTCCACGAAACGAGACTCATCCAGATAATTGTATTCATAAAGCATCTCTATAACATCATCTATTGTCTGCTTTGGAAATTGCTTAAGCTTAAGCTTATGCCTAATAACATTTTCAGAACATTCATTAGCAGTTAAATATCCATAAGCCTTATTAAAGGCACGGTTATAAACCTTGTCCCGAATGAAGTAAACATCCTGATCACTTAACTCGGCATAGAACTCATCTTCTTCAGACTTATCTACCCCAAGCTTCTCAAGTTCACTTGAATAAACAGCACCCAGGTACTCACTGTCTAAATATGCATTATAAGTTCTATTCTTTTTAACAAATCTGATACTATTCATATTAGTACCTATTCTTCTTCAGATGCTTCCTCGCTATCTCCATTATTGAAGTAGATATCTCTTACCTTATCTTCAATCTCCTGCATTACATCAGGATTCTCTTTAAGGTAAGCCTTTGCGTTCTCACGTCCCTGGCCAATCTTTTCACCAAGATATGCATACCATGCGCCTGACTTACTAACAACATCACAATTAGCTGCAAGATCAAGGATATCGCCTTCCTTGGAAATGCCCTCGCCGAACATGATATCGAATTCAGCCTTCTTAAATGGAGGAGCAACCTTATTCTTAACAATAGTAACCTTTGTTCTGTTACCTACACCTTCGCCACCAGTCTTGATAGTCTCAACACGACGAACTTCCATTCTTACTGAAGAATAGAATTTAAGTGCACGACCACCAGTTGTTGTCTCAGGATTTCCGAACATTACACCAACCTTTTCACGAAGCTGGTTGATAAAGATAACAACACAGTTAGTCTTACTGATAACTGCTGTAAGCTTTCTAAGAGCCTGTGACATAAGTCTTGCATGAAGACCTACATGGCTGTCACCCATCTCTCCATCTATCTCAGCCTTAGGAACAAGAGCAGCAACAGAGTCGATAACGAGTACATCCATAGCTCCAGATCTAACCATGGTCTCTGTAATTTCAAGAGCCTGCTCACCACTATCTGGCTGAGCTATATAGAGGTTATCAATATCTACACCAATATTCTTAGCATAAGCAGGATCAAGGGCATGCTCTGCATCGATGAATCCTGCAATTCCACCACGTTTCTGAACTTCAGATACAACATGGAGTGCAACTGTAGTTTTACCACTTGATTCAGGTCCGTAAATCTCAATAATACGTCCTCTTGGCATACCGCCAATTCCAAGTGCAATATCAAGGCTGAGTGAACCTGTTGGAACAGCCTCAACATTCATATTTGTAGCATTATCACCAAGCTTCATTACAGAGCCCTTACCGAACTGCTTTTCAATCTGGGCAAGAGCTGCATCTAAAGCTTTTAATTTTTCTTCATTCTGCATAAAAACTCCTTTCAGTAAATGTGGCATATAACCACATTATCTTGTAAATCATTCTTTATTAGTATCAATATTTAGTTATTTTTGACGAACAAAGTTAGTATAGCATAACGAATAAAAAAATGCTATTCTTAGTTTAGGATTTTTTTATTTAAATGGGGTTATTTTTAAGGAGAAAAACTATGGCAAATTTGGGAATTATCGCAGAGTTTAATCCGTTCCATAATGGACATAAATATCTATATACAGAAGCCGTAAAAAAATGTAAGGCTGATAATGTAATTGCTCTTATGAGTGGAAATTTTATTCAGCGTGGCGCTCCAGCCATGGCTGATAAATATTCAAGAGCTGAAGCCGCTGTAATTGGCGGAATTGATGCTGTTTTTGAATTGCCTGTAATCTATGCCACCGGAAGTGCCAGGGATTTTGCCGCTGGTGCTGTAGCTATTCTCAACGAAATGAAAATAATAGATTACATTGCCTTTGGTGTTGAAGATGATGTGCCAGAGTTTTTTGACGAGGTTACTGATATCCTCGCCAATGAACCTAAGGAATATAAAGATGCTTTAAATGAGAATCTTACAAAGGGATTCTCCTATCCAGCAGCCAGCGAAAGAGCCATAAAAAAGATACTGGGAGCTTCTGCATCAAAGTTCATTTCAAAGCCAAATAATATTCTGGCAATCTCCTACATAACAGCATTAAAGAAATTAAATTCAGATATAAAGCCAATCATCATCCCTAGATGTGACAATGGTTATGACAATGAAGAGCTTACAGGAAAATACTCAAGTGCTACTGCAATCAGAAAAGCTATGAATGAAGGCGTGAACATAAAGCAGTATATTCCTAGAGGAAGCTCTAAACCTTATCTTGAATATATGAAAAAGCCTCTTCCTGAAAAGACATGGCTTACACCATCTATAGCATCACGCTTAATTTATGACAGGAATCTCCCACCAGAGATTTCTCAGCTGGATCAGATAATGGATATGACTCCTGAGCTTCTTAACAGACTTAGAAAGGCACCACTGCCTGTAAAGTATGTTGAGCTTCAGGATTTCTTGAAAACTAAGAATATAACTATGAGCAGGGTCAGCCGTGTTCTTCTTCATATGGTTCTTGGTATAAAGGATGAAGATAGAAAGATAGCATATGATAATGACTATGCTGATTATCTAAATATCCTGGCAATAAAAGATACTAAAACAAGTATTATTAAGGATATAGAAGCTGCATCTACCCTGACTCTTATAAACAAAAAATCCAGCTTCACACCTGAAACCGAAACTAGTTCCAGAATGTGGCAGCTGGATAAACTTGCAACTGATTTATATAATCAATTAATTTATGATAACTCAAATATAAGACTTCACGGAGAACTTAGTTGTAGTACTAAGATAGTTAAATAATTAATAATTAATCATCAAGGAAGTCATCGTCATCATCATAGTCGTCGTCGAAATCATCGTCGTCGCCATAATCCTCGTCATCATCAATATCATCCTGCATTGGAGGAACAGGACCACCCATAGCTGGAGCACCACCTACTGGATTATCCATGTAGCTGTCATCTCCACTACCATAGTCATCATAAAGAACACTGTTAGGATCATTATTAATAAGATTCAGACTTGTATTAACCTCATTAAGGTTTGTATCGAGAGTATAAACTCCGTTTTCCAAACTATCGATGAGGTTTTTATAATTCTCATTTTCAGCTTCAAGAGTATTCTGAAGGAAGTCTTTGATATCTGTAATCTTCTGCTTTGTATAAAGCATAGCTCCCGTACGAACCTCTGTAGCCTCTGCAGTAGCATCAGAGACGATCTGCTGAGCCTCAGCTCTTGCAGTCTCCATGATTTCATTAGCTCTTGCATTAGCAAGCTCTGTAATATGATTCTGCTCTACAAGACGGTTAGCTTCATTAACAGATTCAGAAATGATAGCATCTGAACGTGTTCTAGCTGAAGCAAGGATAGCCTCCTTGTTACGCATGATCTTCTTACATCTCTCTATCTCACTTGGAAGTTTAAGCTTAAGCTCATTGAGCATACGCTCTAACTCATCCTTAGGCACAACAATCTTGTTTGATGAAAGAGGCTGATACTTGCATCCATTAATAAATGCCTCAATCTCCTCGATCATTTCTTCTACGCCTTTTTTACCCATTTTAAAAATCCTCCTGCCTTAAATCTTATACTTATCTTCTATCATACTCAGTATTGAATCAGGAACAAAGCCTTCAACTGATTTGCCATAGCTTGCAAATTCCCTAACCATACTGGAACTTATAAAAGAAAACTTAGGATCTGTCGCCATAAATAATGTATCTATTTCTGGAGATACCTTATGATTTCCCTGAGCCATCTGAAGCTCACTGTCAAAATCTGTAACCTCTCTAAGTCCTCTTATAATTACTTTAATATTATTTTCCTTAGCAAAATCAACTAAAAGTCCATCATAAGAAGCAACGGTTACATTTTGGAAATCCGCCAAAACATCTCTTAACATATTAACACGCTCATCAAGAGAAAACAACGGACTTTTTTTAGCTGAATTGTTAAGAACACATACTATTACATTATCAAAAATCTTACTCGCTCTTTCGATTACATCTATATGTCCCAGAGTAACCGGATCAAAGCTACCAGGATAAACTACTGAACTCATTTGCTTTAAAGTCTACTCCCTGCCGCACAAGAAGACGTGCTTATTAGTTTTATAATTCTTAGTCTTATAGATAATAAACTTTGTATCATCGATAAAGCTAAAATCCTCTTCCAGCTTTGCTTCCACCACAATCTTGAAATCAGGATTTGTAAAAGTCTTGGTACTGAGAATCTCAAGAGCTTCCCTCTCAAGTCCTTTACCATATGGCGGATCGATGAAAATAATATCGAAATTCACTTTTCCAAGTCTGCTTAGATAACTGATGACATCTGACTTAACTATCTCTGCCTCATTCTCAAACTTAGTAAAATGAATATTCTGTTTAATGATATCGAGAGCCTGCTTATTATTCTCAACAAGAACTGCGTGCTTTGCACCTCTAGAAAGAGCCTCAATTCCTATGGCTCCACTTCCAGAAAATAAATCAAGAAACAGAGACTCCGGCACATCCATTTGAAGACAATTGAACAGAGTCTCTTTATATTTATCAGCCGTAGGCCTTGTATTATCTCCCTCTAAAGTTTTAAGAGGAAGGCTTCTTCTAGAACCAGCTATTACTCTCATGATATCTCACTATACCATATTATGCGGATTAGGGCAACGGTTTATGTTAAAAAACACTAAATATAGTATTTACTCTCCACTTATCTGAGATTTTAACCATTTACCAGTTTCTGACAACTCATCATCTGTCCATCCCGACTTCTTATCGCAGCTTGAAGATATAAGCGATGACGTCTCATCTTTATTGGACAAGTTCCATCCAGCATAGGACAGATTATAATCATTTATCATCTCAAACCAGTCATCAGCTGAATCATAATCTATACCACCATTACCAGAAGCATCGCAGATACTGAACTCTGATATAAATACACAAAGTCCTTTATCATGAGCTGTCTTAACCTTGCTTCTAATATTATCCTTATGAGTTGCTGCATAGAAATGAGTTGTATAAGCAATATTCTCTTCACCTGTAATAGGGTCAGCAGCTGCCTGATCAACATCCTGTGACCATGTAGGTGTACCAACAATTATGATGGCATCTTTATCATTAGCTCTAATAACTGGGATTACTTCCTCAGCATAACCTTTAACATCACTCCATGTAGTGCTACCATTTGGCTCATTACAAATCTCATAGAGCACATTATCATAATCAGCATATTTAGCAGACATCTCGTCGAAGAATGCTATCGCCTCATCCTGATGTGCTGTAGGTGTAAGATCATGAAGTATATGCCAGTCAATGATTACATACATTCCAAGATCTGTAGCATACTCTACACCATCATCCACAAGAGCCTTAAGCTTTGCCTGGTCACCACCCTCGCAGTAACCACCATTCTCAGCTGTATACATAGCAAGTCTTATGAGGTTTGCTCCCCAGTCATCACGAAGAGTCTGGAATGCATCTTTATTTACATAGTCAGGGAACCAGGCCAGACCATGAGTACTTACACCCTTAAGCTGGTATGGATCACCATTCTTATCAACTATATCAGTTCCCTTTATCGAAAGCTTACCATGATTATCAAGAGGAGTTCCTGACTCAGGCTCCTTCTTCTCCTTCTTGGAAGCTTTTTTTTCTTCATCTGACTGAGTAGTAGGCTCTTCCTTAACAACTTTGTACTCCTCACCACTCACATAGAGAACTGGAGTTTTATCAACCTCTGCCTTGTCTGAACTATCAAACTTAACCTGGAAACCAAGATTCGTTGTAGAATGAGCAGCAACCGTTCCATTATAATCAACAGCTGTAGCAGAAAGTGTACCGCTGGCTATCTTGTACTCACCATTCCAGCTGTCGCCCATCTCACCACCATCAAATCCTGATATCTTAACCTCCCAATCAGAGATGTCTTCATCAGAATCATTATGGATATCTACTGTGAATTGATAAACAAACTTATCACCATCCTGCCAGTTATTCTCTGCAGCTATAGTTGCATAGCAGGCCATCTTCTTCTCAGTATTCTTTTCCTTTGTAGCCTCAGTTGTCTCTTCCTCGGCTTCGTCAGCTGAAGCTTTCGCCTCTGTTGTAGCTTCTGCGGTTGCTTCTGTCGTCACATCTGCCTTTTCATTTTTGCCCTTGTTCTTATCAATAACAATATAAGCAACAAGTCCTGCAACAATCAGAACAAGTGCAACTATCGCAATGATAAAACCCTTCTTCTCTTTCATCCGTGTTCTCCTTGTATATGTGTTTACGAATATTATATATGCATTTACTAATCTCATATATGTTTTAAAAACGATAACGGGATTTTCCCATAATTTAAGGAGCGAGTTTCATGATTTTTAAGCCGCGAGCGACGCTGTTTGAGTAAAAATGCCTTCATTTTTATAATAAAAGGCATTTTTACGAGTTAAAGCCGAGCGGCATTAAAAACTGAAACGAGCGACTATAAATTATGAAAATCTTAGTGTGTTTTAAAACATATATGAGATTGTAAATGCTTGATAAAATACTACTATAAAACTATTAATTCATTATATTTCAACGATACATCCTGCGCTAACCTCAGCATGTCACTGTGATTATAAATATCCGCTATGCGGAAGTTCATATCTCCACTCTGTCTGATTCCGAAGAAATCTCCAGGCCCTCTAAGTCTCAGATCCTCCGACGCAATGAAGAATCCATCATTAGAATCCTCCAAAACCTTAAGTCTCTCCATAGATGCCTCAGACTTCTTAACATTTATAAAGACCGCATAGCTCTGTGCATCTCCACGTCCCACACGACCTCTTAACTGATGAAGCTGAGCGAGTCCAAATCGTTCAGCATTCTCAATCATCATCACGGTAGCATTCGGATTATTAATTCCTACCTCAATAACTGTGGTCGAAACAAGCACATCTATTTCTTTATTAATAAATCTATGAAGTATATCCTTCTTCTCATCTTCCTTCATCTTACCGTGAAGATAAGCCACCCGGATATCTCTACCCAGCTTTTCAGATAACTCATCACTGTAGTTGATTACATTTTCTGCCTCAACAGCCTCGCTGTCCTCAACCATCGGACAAATAACATAAGCCTGATGTCCTTCAGTCACCTGCTTACGAATAAAATTATATGCATTCGGCCTGTATTCTGTTCCTACAACACAGTTCATGATCTTCTTTCTGTTGGATGGCATATCCTTGATAACGGAGATGTCCATATCAGCATAAAGAATAATAGCAAGGGTTCTAGGAATAGGTGTAGCACTCATTACCAGTACATGAGGGAAATTACCTTTTTCAGTCAGTTTCTCACGTTGCTTAACTCCAAATCTATGTTGCTCATCTGTAATTACAAGACCAAGACTCTTAAAGTCAGTTGAGTCCTGAATTATGGCATGAGTACCAATAACTATATCGCAGATGCCTTCCTTAAGTTCCTGATAAACCTCTCTTTTCTCCTTAAGAGACATGGAACCTGTAAGAAGTCTCACTGTCAGCTTATACGGCTTAAGCATCTTACAAATATCTTCATAATGCTGTACGGCAAGAACCTCAGTAGGAACCATAAGAGCACCCTGGTAGCCACTAATGGCATTCATAAGAAGCGCTATCACCGCTACTACAGTTTTCCCTGAGCCTACATCTCCCTGAATCAGACGATTCATCACATGATCAGAACTCATGTCTGAACAAATATCCTTTACAGCATCACTCTGTCCCTGAGTCAGACTAAAAGGAAGTCCGGCTATAAAGCCATCCTTCTTTGCAATCGCCTCATCATTTATCTTATAAAGATTTTCCTGCTTAACAGTATCCTCTTTAAGTTGTCTGATTTTAATAAGGAATTCCAGGAATTCATCAAAGGCTATTCTGCTAAGTGCCTTTTTAAGTGTTTCTTCATTATCAGGAAAATGCATTTGTATCAAAGCATCACTCCTGGACATCAGATTATTTTGCTGAATTACATCTTCCGGAAGATATTCAGGAAGGGCTTTTATAGTATCCATAACCGCAGAAACTGAGCGGGTTATAGAATTATTGGTAATACCAGATTTAAGAGGGTAAATAGGTTGCATCGTGGAAAGCGCCTTTTGATAGGTAAACTGAGTAAAGTATTCTGGCATTTCCATCACACGCATATTACCGCTGTATTTAACTGTTCCGTAGAAGATATAAGTTTCGCCCTTGTGGAACTTGCTACGCAGGAAAGGCATATTAAACCATACCATCCTTATACTTCCTGTACTGTCTGCAGCAGAAAGCGAAGTGATGGTATAACGGCGTCCCTTATGCACATCCACGTAAGAAACCACCTTGCAAAAAACAGCAACCCTGTCTCCTTCGTTGGTATCAACAACTGAGACAGGCTCACTGTATGTTTTATAAGCTCGGGGGTAATAATAGATCAGGTCTTTAACGTTATAAATTCCTAATCTATTAAACTGCTGTGCAGTCTTATCCCCAATCCCCTTAATATTCTTTATATCTTCATCTAATCTCATAGAAGTACCCTTTGAAAAATTTCATACGGATCTATTCCACAGAAAGAATGTAATAATATATTGGCTGGCCGCCGAATCTTACATCAACATCAAGATCCTCGTACTTTTCAGCCAGATAATCAGAGAGCGCATTTGCATCCTCTTCAGAAATGTCCTCACCATAGTAAAGTGTTATAAGTCCACTGTCCTCGTCAACAAGGCTTTCAACCAGGTCTTTAGTTACCTGATCAACTTCTGTACCTACAACATCAATACCATTATCAGATATTCCCATTATGTTATTCTTACGAATTTCCTTACCTTCAACAGAAGTATCTCTTATGGCAAATGTAACCTCACCGGTCTTTACATCACCAAGAGCAGACTTCATGTTTTCTAAGTTTTCCTCTGGCTCTGCAGCCTCATTATAGGAAAGCATAGCTGCTATTCCCTGAGGAATTGTGTTTGAAGGTATAACAAATATCTTCTTATCCTCGCATATATCAGATGCCTGATTTGCAGCGAGCACAATATTCTTATTATTTGGAAGTATATAAACATTTTCAGCATTTACATGCTTGATTGCAGAAAGGATGTCATCTGTACTAGGATTCATAGTCTGACCACCATGAATTACATAGTCCACACCTATCTCCTCAAAGATAGTACTCATACCGTCTCCTGCAGATACAGCAACAAAGCCATACTTCTTAGGTGGCTCGTCAAATGTAGTCTCTTCTACTGCTGGCTCCTCGGCCTTTGGAGAATCAACGTAATGCATTTCATTAGCCATAAATACTCTTTCGTTGTGTTCTTCGCGCATGTTATCAACCTTACATCTTGTAAGCTGACCATACTCAAGACCCTTTTCAAAAGCCTTACCAGGATGATTTGTATGCACATGAATCTTAATCACTTCATCATCTGCAACACACACTAAAGAATCACCTAATGTAAGCAGATATTCCTTAATTTTTTCAACTTCGTCATCAGATACAGGATTATCAAGCAATACAATAAACTCTGTACAATATCCAAATTTAATATCTGCAGTAGATATATGGTCATTACCACTTCCAGTAGGTCTTGATGGTATAGCCTCAAGAAGGCCTGCTCCTCTGGCAAGCTTTGGACCATTATCAGAATCTTCAAGCGCAACAGGTGTGCCCTGAAGTCCAAGATGCATTCCCTTAATTATCTCAATAAGACCCTGTCCACCAGAATCAACAACACCTGCCTCTTTAAGAACAGGAAGAAGTTCTGGAGTTCCAGCAAGAGCCTCATCTCCATAAATAATAATCTGCTCCAGATAATCATTTATATCTTCATATTCATTTATTATTTCAGCAGCCTTTTCAGCCATAGCTCTGGCAACTGTTAGGATTGTTCCTTCCTTTGGCTTCATAACAGCCTTATATGCAGTCTCAACCGCACGAGCAAATCCATTTGCCAGACATTCCTGATTGATTTCCTTTCCATCCTTGATCTCACGGCAGAAACCACGAAGTATCTGGGAAAGAATAACACCGGAGTTACCTCTTGCACCACGAAGAGAACCACCAGAAATAGCCTTAGCCAAATTCGCCATAGTTGGTTCTTTTACTTCATTAACCTCTGCAACTGCTGACATTATGGTCAGAGTCATATTGGTACCTGTATCTCCATCAGGAACAGGGAATACATTAAGCTCATTAATATATTCCTTCTTGTTGCTTATATTATTAGCTCCAGAAATAAAAGCTGTTTTTAATAACTCTGCATTAATTGTTGTGAGCGGCATCTCTTAGTCCTCCACCAAAATCAGTCGATTACTCTTACGCCCTCAACGTAAACGTTGATCGCATTTACCTTCATAGTTGTATAATCCTCAACTTGATACTTAACTGTATTCACAAGATTATCTACAACTGTCTTTATATTTACACCATATGCAACTATGATATGGAAATTAATATTCAGACCACTATCATCTATAACTACATTAACACCCCTGCTGACATTACTGCCTTTAAGAAGCTTAGCCAGACCATCTTTCATGCTGAGACTTGCCATACCAACAATACCAAAGCAATCGAGAGCTGCATGACCAGCATACTGAGCAATTACCTCTGTATCTATAGAAATATTACCGTTTTCATTTTCCATAAGACCTGCCATACTTTACCTCCTCATCATTAAATAAGAAAAAAGGGGACGAACAGAAGCTTCTGTCGTCCCTTATCACCAACATTAATTAACTATGCTCTTTCTACCTTACCTGATCTAAGGCACTTTGTACATACATAGATAGTCTTTGGAGAACCATCGACCTTAGCCTTGACCCTCTTTATATTAGACTTCATGATTCTATTTGATCTTCTATGTGAGTGACTCACATTGTTTCCAAAATGAACTGACTTATCGCAGTAAAAGCACTTTGCCATTCCTTAGCACCTCCTTTAACTACATACTAAAAGTCTGCTTTCAGACTCGCAACATTTGACATTCTATCAGATTTGATATACTAATGCAAGCATTTATTTGATTTTTTTTGCAACTACTACATATCTGCCTTCGCTTGCATGATAAGCACATGTAGAAAGGGTTACAAGCTTATCACCAAACTCAGCTGTCGTATCGATAGAATAAGGCGTCATCTTCTTGACTTTCGATACATATTCATCAAACTCTGCCTGGTCTGCTGCGTTATTAAATTCATAATATTTAAAGAGCTTATCATTACTCTCATCTATTTCAGTTCTAAATGCGGCTATCACCTCATATGTACCATTGTCATTAATAGTATCAAAGGTGAAAGTCTTATGTTCCTGATAAAACTCCTGACTCTCATATTGAAGCAAGGTATGGAACATTGTTCCTGCTTTCATATTATGACCATAGATAAGTATATTATCTGATGGCTGGAACGGATCCGAATTCTTAGATAGGAATAATGTTCCTGATGAACTATATTCCTGATAAAAGTCCAAATGTAAATATTTCTGTTCATCAGTTGGAGTATACATTACAGGATAATCAACATTTGTTCCGTCAATCTTTAACCATCCAATAAAGTCATTATTTTTTGCATAAACTCCTGCAAACTTTGTTTGAACCTTAACTCCATTTATAACTTCATACTCAAGGCCGCCAGTCTCTGCATCGCCAGCGGTTCCTGTACCAGTGCCAGAACCTCCAGAATTACCATCATCTGTTATAAGAGCCTTCAGATCATCAAAACTATCCTGAGACTTCTTTATATTATAGAAGTAATACCCCAGATAGCCACCTGAACCTAAAAAGACAAGTATAAAGAAAACAAGCAGGCAATTAAGTATAGTAGTTTTTCGTTTTCTCATCCTTTGTTTTTCCTCAGCCTTTCTAACCACATCATTTTTTGATTGCTGTTTAATAATCTCAGCCCTGGTTAAATGCGTAGATTTTTCTACTTTTGGCTCCTCTTCAACTCTTGGTCTTTCAACCACCTTGGGTTTTTCCACCTTTGGTTCTTCAACTACCCTAGGTTCTTCTACCGGCTTAGGGGTCGGCGCAGACTTAGTATTTGAGGAGTCACCAGAGTAACGCTTTAAAATCTCATCAATCTCATCCTGATTGTAACCCATAAATTATACCTCTCAGCCTAGTAAAACGTTTTCCCCCAACGTTTTTCTTTCTTCAGTGCCAAATATTCAGCGTAGGCATTTTCAAGTATCTGCTTTTCATTAGGAAACTTCAGCAGATGATATGCCTCGTGATATTTATAATAGCCCGAATCACAGAAGTACTCTTCCTTCTGTGGCTTACTGTAAAAGCTTTCGCCCATCATTAAGAACCAGTGTACGTTCTTATTTACAGTATCTGTATATGTTGAAAATGTATAGCTGCTTTTACCAATATATTTAACTATAGTCGCATCAGCTCCAGATTCTTCCTTAACCTCACGAAGTGCTGTAGTCTGATGATCCTCGCCTTCCTCTACAGTTCCCTTTGGGAGAACCCAGCCCTCATAGCGATTCTTATAGTTTTTATAAAGCAGTAACACTTTTCCTCTAAATATAACCACACCGCCACAACTAATTGCTTCAATCACGTGCAATCCCTCCTTTTCTCATGCATAAGTTTTAAAAACTAGTGCATTTGGTGTGAATCTCGCTGCCAATTACTTGATGACAGCACCCTAAGTTATATTATATCACATAATATCATCAATCTGAATAATATGCATCCATAACTCGCGATGCAACGTAAGTTCCTGATGTTTGGTTTGTTGTATAATCCTCTACTACTACACTTACAACGATATCCGGATCATCTACATTAGTAAATCCAACGAACCAGGAATTACAATTTCCATTATTATCATATTCCGCTGTACCTGTCTTTCCAGCTACAGTATAAGGCTTTCCAGCCATATATTGAGATGCAGTTCCGCTTGTAGCTACTTCCTGAAGCATAGGAATTATAGCCTTTGTAACCTCAGGATCTATAACTGAGCCATAAGCCTTAGGCTTCTCTTTCTTAAGGGAAATGCCATCTGCATTCTGAAGTTCTTCCACAATCATTGGTCTCATCATCGTTCCGCCATTTGCAATTGCCTGCATTATGAGGGCATTATGAAGCGGTGTAACAAGTGTATCACCCTGACCGATTACTGTCTGAGGTATAGCAGATTTATCACTATCCCCGTCCAGCTTAAACTGAGACTTTGAATAATCTCCATCATAAGGTAAGTTTCCATTATATAGAAGATCCTCAGCAAAATCATTCAGCTTATCCATATCCAGTTCATTACAACCAATATTTGCAAAGCTTGTATTACATGAATGAGCCAGTGAACCCTTCAGGTCCAGTTCCCCATGAACTGTACTATTACTACATCTTATAGAAACACTGTTAAAGATATCCGTACCATTACAGATATGATAATAGTTTTCGTAATCTGGATGCTCTTTAATGTATTCCATGGCAGTTACTACCTTGAAGGTAGAACCAGGAGCATAAAGACCCTGAGTCGCTCTATTAAGAAGAACTGTACTTGTACTTCCTTCTTCAGAATGAACAGTATCCCAAACATTATCTATATCATTAGGATCAAATGTAGGACTTGAGTACATTGCTCTTATCTTACCTGTTGAAGCCTCTAGTACTACGACTGCACCGTTTGCCCCGCCAAGAGCTTCAGCTGCAGCGTTCTGCAGCTTATAATCAAGAGTTGTTACTATTGTATCTCCAGGATTCTTGTCACCATTCAGATCATTATAAACCTTACTTACCACATTTACATGTGAACGCATCAGATCGAAATTCTCTGAAAGCTCCAGTCCGGCACGACCATAAGAATTATAACCTACAGTATGTGCAAAAAGACTTCCATACGGATAAACTCTGGTCTCATTTCCATCTTCGTCTGTCTTTGTAGTAGCTACGACAACATCATCACTTGTAATAATATCACCACGACAAACAAACTTTACAAAGCTGTCCTGTCTCTTATTGGCAGTATTCGCCACAATGCTATCTGCATTTTTAAATACGTACCAGATGATATATCCGAACATAGAAATAAAAACCAATACCATAACATATGTCATAAAGACTATTGGTCTGTTCTTTATCTTATTCTTTTTGTTCTTCTCGCGTTCTTTGTCCATCAGAGCTTTAAGCTGTGGATTAATAGCTTGCTCCACCTGACGCGATTTTTTCTTTTTCTCTTTCAAGATCGTCAGCCTCTTTACTAACTAGTATGTATGTATATTGAACTATTGAAAACATTATCAGTGTACTGAATACACTACTGATACCATAACTGATAAGTGGCAGGGTTACACCGGTGGACGGTATAAACTTTGTTGCACCACCAATATTCAGAAGCACCTGTATTATATATATAGTAGCTATTCCAAATGTTACATATTTATAGAATGGCATCTTACATTTCATTGCTATATTCTGCATTGCTATAAAACTGCTGAGGTAGATAAGTATAAGTGCAAGGCCAAATACCACACCAAGCTCCTCGCAGATTGCCGAGAAAATAAAATCACTCTCTGCAACTGGAATAAGGTAAGGCATACCATTTCCAAGACCTGAACCTGCAAATCCACCAGTACCAATAGCAAACAGAGATTCACAAACCTGATAACCTTCAGACTGCTGATATGCAAATGGGTCCTGCCATGCATGAACTCTCACCACAATATGAGCAAAAAGATTATCCTTGAAAAGCATATATCCAAGAACACATGCACCCACTCCAAGAGCTACACCAAGGATCATGAAGATTGGTCTGGATGTTGCAAGATAAACCATCATGAAATAAACGATGTAGAAAAGGAATACAGCACCAAAGTCTTTCTCAACTACAAGGATAAGCATAAAGGCAGCAGCGATGGCCGCATTTACAAACAGTTCCTTCATAGTATTAAGCTTAACCAATGAACAAGCCACAAAGAATATAAAGATGATCTTTACAAATTCCATTGGCTGCAGAGAAAGCCCAAAGATGTGAATCCAGTTTCTTGAACCATTTATAACCTGTCCTACTCCCGGTATAAATACTGAAGAAAGAAGAACCAGACCAGCTATTCCGAAGAATGTTCTCCACTTCACAATATTCTTCAATTTAGCAAGTATAAACGGAATAAAAAGGGAAATAACAAGTCCAACTGAAGCCAGGATAAACTGTCTTATAGCAAGTCCAGGACTAAGTCTCAGGAGAACTGTATAACCTATCAGCATGAGGAATGCCACATTATTAGTCATCAGCCTGGAAGAATTCTTGTATATAAGTCGAAAAGCAACTATATAAAGAATCGCTATGGCTATTTCGATAATATAGTAAAGAAAAACCTTAGCATCTTCCATATTAATAAACAGCATCACATGACATAAAAAGTGAATCATGAATATATAGAATATCTGTTTATTCAGGTTACTATTTCTCTTCTCTCTGTCTTTGGCAGTAAAGTAGGTATAACACTTAATGGTATAAAGAGCCATAAACAGAAGAACCAGATATTTTGAAATTGTGCAAACAAGATTAGCCATATTTAAATGCCCTTCTCAAAATGTCCTCTCGTAAATAATTTCTTATCTATAAACCGTGGATTCTCAGACAAGATGTCCCGAATCTCCTCGGCACTCTCATTAGTGAAGCTGCAAAGTCCGGCACGGGAAATGCCATGCAGACTCTGTGGCAGACCACTCAAAATGACATTATAACATAAACCACCACATTTTATAACACTCACCCTGTGACCCTTATCATCTGTAAGTGTTCCTGTAGTATCTCTAAGGCCAGATGTAACCATAAGTGGCAGCTTTCCATAGTATAAAGTAAAGCTTTCATTATCGTAATTCATAGCCTTAAGCTCTCTTTCACTGAGCTCCAGAGACTTTTCATAAAGAACCATACCTTTATGACCTGAAAGTATATCAACAATTTCTGCCACTGAAACATCGTTATAAAGGTAGATAGATGATGATAAAAGGATGTCTTTATCTTCAAATCCTTTATTTCTGCCATAATCTGCGAAGCTATTTCGAACGGCAGCAAGATCATCAATACTTCTGATATAAAGACCAGAAATACTCTCTATAAAATCACCATAGTCTTCCTGGATATCATATTCTCCCCTATTTATATAAGGCAGACCCAATTCTATTCTGTAAGCTTCTGGAGCAAAGTTACTCATAACTTCAGCCACAGAAGACTTGAGTATTTCAAGTTCTTCTTTTGTAAATCCACCAAGTCCAAGATCCAGGATTATAAATATATAACCTGATATCCCTATTATTTCATTCGGGATATTATTAAGAAATGCCTCCACCTGATATGGATAAGAAAATGAATAGTAATAATTATTACTCTGTCCTTCAAATCCCTTCTTAGGAGAGATTTCTTTATTTATAGCTTCGTATGAACGAGCGTCCTGAATATTTCTACTTCTACTCTTTCTAATCTTTAGTTCTAATTCCTCAGCAGCCTGTCTTCTAAGCTCGCTGATATCTCCAATCCTGACAAATCCCTTACCATCACAATCTATAGAAAGTTTATCAATATAAAAGGATGTATTCCCAAGCTGAGAAACTTTATTTCTTATAGTTTCCACATCAATCGGACGTTTTGATGCAGGTTCTACCTTGCCGCCATATACTGTACTGCTAAATCCATCTCTTTCAAAAGTAACAGATAAATCGTCTCCACAAATAGCTTCCACCTTACCATTTATAGGAAGTCTGTTATCTCTATTAATAAGAGCTTCTATATCCTCTGTAAGAGCCTTTGATCTGGTTCTGTAAATATTTGTACCCTTACTTATCTTTCGGGTTTCAGGTGCATTAAGAGAAACCATTTCTCCTGCCACAGCTTCCTTATTAGAAGTAATAGATATTGGAGACTGAGCATCTATCATAAGTTCATCTCCAATACCCAGATCAGTTTCTACTTTAAAACCAACCTGACCATCCATGATTCTTGATATAGAGCCAACCTTAACGCCTCTTCTTCCTGGCATACTCTTATCTATCAGAACCTCGTCCCATTCGTCTTCGTCACGACTTCTTACCATGTATCCACTGGAGAAACCGCCACGATTAAAGATATCAAGAAGACGTTTTTCGTAGTAATCCACTTTTTCAGCCGTAAAGCTTCCATTTATGTAGCTTTCTGCAAGATTTCTATAAGCCTCAACTGTAGCAGCTGTATAGTATTCATTTTTCATTCTTCCTTCTATTTTAAGGCTGTCCACTCCTGCATCTGTAAGTTCAGGAATAAACTGAAGTGAACAAAGATCCCTCATGGAAAGAAGGTACTCCCCATTATATTTTTGTCTGCAAGGCTGAGCACATCTTCCTCTGTTTCCACTTCGCCCACCAGCCATAGAACTCATAAGGCATCTGCCACTATAACAAAGGCACATAGCCCCATGCACAAAGGCCTCAAGTTCAATGTCGACATTCGCTTTAATATTTGCCAATTCTTTAATTGACATTTCCCTTGCCGCAACAACTCTGGTAGCCCCCATATCTTTAGCCAGCTGAGCACCTGCAGGGGTAAGTATATTCATCTGAGTACTTGTATGTATCTCCATATCAGGAAATGCATTCCTGAGAAGTCTAAGCACGCCAAAATCCTGAACCAGCACCGCATCCAGCCCTGCCTCATATAGAGGAAGGAGCATAGCGTAAACCGAGCTAAGTTCAGTATTCTTAATAAGAGTATTACAGGTCAGATAAACCTTCACACCATACAGATGTGCATACTCAATTGCTTCAATTAATTCATCTGGAGAAAAGTTATCTGCATAAGCTCTCGCTCCAAAAGAATTCCCCGCTAAGTAACAAGCATCAGCGCCGGCTGCTATTGCAGCCTTTAGAGATGCCATATTACCACACGGGGCAAGAATCTCAGGTCTTTTTTTCATTATTATTTATCTTTCTCAGCTTCCAGCTGAACCAGTCTCTTCTGAAGAGCATTTACCTGTTCTTTGTATTCTTCAACCAGCTTAAGTGCTGCTTCATGCTTTATCTGTGATTCGATAACTTCATGTCTCAGTTCGTAAAGCTGCTGTTCCTTGTCCGTATTATCGCCTGCTGTTTCATCAGCCTTAGCTTTAGCTTTAAAATAATCATCTGCAATATTCAGAGCAAGAAGAATTCCCTGATATTCTATGTTCATTCTTCTGTATTCCTCAGATTGCTTGCATTCAGCTATCTTACCATTAATGTAAGTAGCTATATTCTGTAAGTATTCCTCTCCTTCATATCCGCTAAGAGTATATACCTTATTATTGATAACAACAGGAATATCTATTCTCTTCTGTCCCATTTTACACCTCACATTAGTTTATTAACTGAGCATAAAGTCCAGATTTAAATGTTTATATGCTTTCTCTGTAACAACACGTCCTCTTGGAGTTCTGTTTATCAGACCATTCTTAATAAGATATGGTTCGTAAACATCCTCAATAGTTCCAGCATCCTCTCCGATAGCCGCTGAAAGAACATCAATTCCTACAGGACCACCACCGTAGTTCTTAATAATGGTCATAAGGATGTTTCTATCAGTGTCATCAAGGCCATAGCCATCAACATCAAGCTTATCCAGAGCACATTTGGCTACATTATAATCAATTTTGCCCTGATGTTCAACCTCTGCAAAATCACGAACTCTCTTAAGGAGTCTATTTGCGAGGCGAGGTGTACCTCGTGATCTCTTTGCTATTTCAAGGGCGCCCTCTTCATCAACCTCAATTCCCAGAACTGCTGAAGATCTGATTACGATACTCATCAGTTCAGTCACATTATAAAGATCAAGCCTGCTCACTACTCCGAATCTGTCACGAAGTGGTGCTGAAAGCATACCAGCTCTTGTTGTAGCTCCAACAAGTGTAAACTTTGGAAGGTCAATCCTGAGGGATTTTGACTGCTCACCCTTTCCAATAATTATATCTATCGCATAGTCTTCCATAGCTGGGTAAAGAACTTCCTCTACCTGCTTATTAAGTCTATGAATCTCGTCAATAAAGAGGACATCGTTCTCAGAAAGCTGACTAAGGATTGCAGCAAGTTCACCCGGCTTTTCAATAGCAGGTCCAGATGTAACCTTGATATTAACTCCCATCTCCTCTGCAACTATACATGCAAGAGTTGTTTTACCAAGTCCCGGAGGGCCATAGAGTAAAACATGGTCCAGAGGTTCCTTACGTTTCTTTGCAGCTTCAATAAATACCTCAAGATTCTTCTTAACCTTTTCCTGACCTATATATTCACGAAGGCTGCGAGGACGAAGTGTCTTCTCATTAAAATCATCTTCTATTTTCTTTTCCGTTGTTATGATTCTATTTTTCATAATAAATATCCTTCACTACGTTCAGGATTAAAATTCCTTTTAAAGATTCTTTAGTGCTGCGCGGATTATATCTTCAGTCTTCATCTTATCAGCACCTTCAACTTTACGTATAGCTTTAAGTGCATCTGTATTGGAATAACCTAATTCACAAAGAGCCTGTGCTGCATCTGAAATATCTGAACTAGAGTCATTATCGAATACATCTACAGAGTTCTGATCAAAGATTGTACCTTCAAGATCAAGCTTATCCTTAAGATCAAGAACAACCTTTTGTGCAGTTTTGGTTCCAACACCATTTGCTTTTGAAATAGCCTTATAATCACTGGCAATTATTGCAGCGCAGAGATTATCAGGTCCAAGCTCGTTAAGAATAGCAAGAGCCCCTTTAGGACCAACACCACTTACAGAAATCAGCTGTGTAAAAAGCTTTCTTTCCTGGTTTGTTAAAAAACCAAATAGACGAATGTCATCCTCTTTAACTTCCATATATGTAACTATCTTTATATCACTATGAAGAGCTGGAAGCTTTCTAATCACATAGTCATAAGTAAGAATCTCATAACCTATTCCGTTTGAATCGACAACTATTCTGTCAGAATAAACCTCTTCCAGTTTGCCAGATACATATGCTATCATCTGTTACGTATAATCCAATTATCAGTAGATGATTGGATTTTCCTTTCTCCCAGCTATC
>CAMVKW010000017.1:0-67039 GCA_947168155.1 uncultured Lachnospiraceae bacterium
TTATTTATTGGATCAGGATGAAGTTTAACAGGAATATGCAGTGCGGGAGCTTCTGTCCCACCTGTGAATACTATGAAAGATGCAAGTATGACAGATAAGTCGTCCTCGCCGGAAGCACCCAGCCCTTACAGGGCAGGGTAGCCGACAGGAGACCTGAATAATCAAGGGAATCGGTAAAATGACAACAGGAAGGGGAACAAATCATGAGTATCGTTGCAAATAACAGCTATATGTTCAACATGGAGATGGATTTTTGGGAGTTTAGAGGATTTAACGCAGAAGATCTTCTTTGCAGGTGGAGTAAGATCTATGATTTCGCCAAGGATAATCACTCGGAGGATGCGGCTTATTTTCTGGCAGACTGCATGGATGTTCTGTATGAGAAGGTACTTTCCCTTCCGGATCCTGACAGGAACAAGATTATAGATAAGGTAAACGAAGACATGAGCGCTTATGACAGTAAACATAGACGTGGCGTTGCATAGTGCGCCAGAGTGTGAAACGGAGGAAATTATCATGAAGAAGAAAGTATTTTGGGGGCTGTTATTAACTGTCTTATGTATGGTTTTACTTACTGGTTGTGGAAAAAATCCCAAATCAGTTGTTGGCAAGTTCTGTGATGGGATGAAAACACTTGATTATACAAAGATGAACGAGTGTCTTTTAAACCCTGACGATCAGGTTAAAGACCCGTTTGCGGGTGAAGATGAGGAGCTTGAGGTATTTACAGCTTTTATCAAAGAACAGTCAGGGAACATCAAATATGAGATCGTGGATGCCAATACTGACGGAGAGGATGCGACTGTAAATGTGAAGTTTACGTATACCGATGCATCGCCGGTGATAACAAGCGCGATGGCTGAGTACTTCACACAGGGGATTGGTATGGCTTTTGCAGGAGCATCGGAAGAGCAGATGAGTAATCTCCTTCTTACCATTTTCCAGCAGAAGCTGCAGGAGACTACACTTTCCACAACGGACAGCACGGTTGCTATCAAGTGTAAAAAGAGCGACGGCGACTGGAAGGTTGCAGAAGTATCGGATGATGTAGCTAATGTTATGACTTGTAACATTCTAAAAGCTTTTGAGCGCGTAGGGGATTCTTTTGGGGGCGACAGCAGCTCTTCAACAGAAAGCAGTTCATCGTCGGATATAACGGTTGTAAATGAGACGGACAAAGGCGATGAAGAGGAAGAAATAGTATACACCGATATTCCGATGGGACAGGAAGTACAGCTTGCAACAATTAAGCTGACCGTCCTTGACTGTAAAGAAACGGATAAGCTTACAAATGATTATTCAGAATCGGTAGCGCCGGAGGGCAGCAAGTATATCGTGTTTACTGTGAAGGTTGAAAACACGACAAAGAATCCGTCTGAGTTTTCGGCATCGGATCTTCCGCTTCAGGATAACCAGGGCAGGACGTTCATGTATGATTCGGACGCTACATTCTCACTTGATGACTACCTTCTCTACAGGGAGACAAACCCCAACATGCCGGAGACAGGATCGTTTGTATATAACGTACCTGTAGACACGGAAGGATACGGATTCTGCGCTGCCAATGCCGACACGGGAGAATACCTGAGATTTATGGGTCAGTAGGATAAGCAGCCTTTTGGCGGAGGAAAGAATTATGGGATTATTTGACAGTATTTTCGGAATAGACGTATTTGGGGACGGAAAGCCGGGCATGCTCGATGATGCTGTGATACTCGGGATGCTTGAAGAAGATGAGCACAGGGAGTGCAAAGGGGATGATGATTTTGACGAAGAGGATGAGGCTATCGCAAGCGGTGCGGTAGACGAGATCTTCGATTTCTAGCCGGATGGAGGTCACACCATGAATAGCAAAGTAAATCTTGTCATCAGTTTTGCAGAGATGCTCCAGAATATCGTAAGAGAGACAAAAGATACCGACTATAAGCAGACCTTTGACATAGCAGTAAAAGCTCTGTCATCAGAGGATGAGGGTACAACCATATTCGATGTGGCTTATGCCCTTCATAACAGCGATGCAGAAAAAACAATGCCATCTTCTGTATTCGAATACTTAAAGACCGTATACCAGATCGGCATAGATGAGGGAAATCCCGTATGCATGAACAATATGGGATCCTTGTATTATACCGGCCGTTGCGGCATACAGAGCTATAAGAAGGCAAGAGAGTATTACGAGATGGCGGTAAAGACAGGATATCCGCTTCCTGCTGAAAACCTCGGCTACGTGTACTATTACGGACGCGAAACGGACGTTGACTACGAGAAGGCGTATAAGTACTTCACTATGGCAGCCCTGCAGGGACAGGTGGAAGCCCTTTATAAGGTTGGAGATATGTACAGATACGGGTACTATGTTGATAAGAGCCCTGCAACAGCTTTCACCTTGTACAATAAGGCTTTCAATGATGCCAATAATATGGATGACTGCGACTGTTTCGGCAATATTCTCAAAAGGATGGGCGATGCATTTTATGAGGGAATAGGCGTAGATAAGTCATATACCTGCGCTCTTATGTTCTATCAAAGAGCAGAGCAGCACTTTTATACCCAGATAATGGGAGGTGACATATATGCACAGAAAGATCTTGATTATGTGCTTAAAGCCCAGACAAAGCTCAGAAAACAGATAGCAAAACAGCTGCCACCATTGGAGTGGAAACAAGAGGATACATGCCATGGGAAACATATATCCGGATGATGAGATAGAAATAAGTTTCGAAGAATTTGATAGGATTGTTCGTGGTGAGGATGAATACGAGATCGATATAGACGAGTTTATCCGTGAACACGAAGAGGCCTATTCTGATCCGCAGGAGCAGATTAGAAGGGCAGAATGTGAGGATTTTCGAGATAAAATGCGGGCCTTCATTGCCAAAGGGTACTATGAGGGGGCATATACGCATGCCAGGACACTTAAGAGGCTAGATTATTCATCATATCGGGCTGAGATTGACGACTGTATTCAACTTTGTGCGGAAAGAGGCGTGCTAGAAGCACTTATCGATATGGTAACAAAATACAAAAGAAATAATATGGGCAGACCCGATCCGGAAGCATATTACTATCTGGAAAAGCTTGCGGAAGCAGGATATATACAATCTTTCAGATATCTTGCAGACTGCTATCGCTTTGGGATAGGGTGTGATGAGGACAAAGAACGGGCAGAGGACTTTTATTTAAAAGGGGTCTTATTTGATAGAGATGAATATTGTTTGGATAAATACCGGGAACTTCATGCCGGAGAATCACGATATCATGCAGATAAGGATGTAAATGGAGCATTAGAATCCATTATAGAGGATAATTTTAATAATGAATTTGCCAGGATCCGGATTGCTGAGCTTATCCTTGATGGAAGACTTAAGGAATATGAACAGGATGCGGCTTATGTGATACTAAAAAAGACGAAATATTGGTACTGTTGGCCTGATGCCCCACAGAATCTGTTGGGAGAGTGTCTTCTTAAAGGATGGGGAGTAGATAAAAATCCTATCGTTGCACTTCAGATACTTGAGGATTCGCTTCATGAGCTTAAAGAACTTGATTATCAATTCTCCACGGATGAAGAAGAAAACCTTAAAATGGAGACTTTTCATGACGCAGAATACTACCGTCAGGAATATGAAAAGACGGTACAACTTATTGAATGGGCAAGGGAAGCTGTAGATAAGCTTGAAATGGACTATGAATATTTTTTAAGCTATGGCGAAATGGATGACGCTGAATTGATATATTCGGAGTGGGAAGAAACGGATCCACAGTGGATAAAGAAGGATTCCAGAAATAAGCTGATCAGCCCAGAGACATGGCTTGAGATATCGTGGTATCGGGAAGAAAACTACGGATAAAGTCTGGAAATGGCAGCTAATATAGCTCGAAAGCAGGTGATCACATGATGTTATTCTTTTGTATTGGCGTATTGTCGTTTTTCATATTCAAGACATATGAGGAAATTCGGGGAAAGAAATACAGTTATCGCGATGAAGACAGGATGATGTATATGACAGGCTGTATTATCACGGCAGTGCTGTTCCTATTGTTGCTGTTTGTCTGTATAGCGGCCAAATTATGGACCGGAGTTGTTGCATGTCTTTTTGTCATAGGATTTTGTATTCTTCTGGCATACCTTTTCTATGATCGTGTACACAGATGATTGAAATGGATGGCATAGGTGAAGATGTAGCATTCAGCCGCTCTATTCTTCAGATGAGAAGAAATCTTTTATCGGATATATGCCAGGGCTTCTGCCAATCGGGTAATCAAAATACCATAATTAATGGAAAATGTCCTTAAACAGCCCCAAACAGCATAAATAAGCCGTCTGAGGCTGTTTTTGTTTGAGGTATTTTTATAGGACATGTTCGGCAGTATTCTTTAACTGGAAGATGAGAGGCGATCTGGAAGGAGGCGAGGATATGGACAAAAAAGACATATTTGTTCGTGAAAAGGATTCAGACGCACGAAGAAAGATTCTGGAGTTTTTAGACAACATGGACTACAGCCAAGATGGAGAAGATACAAGGACAAGACAAGAAATTATTGATTCTATACTTCCGATAGTGGTAGACAGAAAAAACAAAGAGTACCGTATGATGGGAAATATCACTTGTGCAGCAGGAGCAGTATCAAGCGGTCGAATGATAACGAAGGAAGAATTATTCAGGCAGTTCTAATAGATAGAAGAGGATACTTTATTCTTTTGAGGAGGTAAATGTCTGATATGAGCAATTCAGATGTTTTAAGAGCCCAATATGATGAGAAATATGATGTGGAGGTGGCAGTATGAAGAAAACAGGCAATCTGGCGACAGTAATCGACAATGAACAGACAAAGATAGAGGAATATGAGGATCTTCTGGTTAAAAGGGATCAGCTGTTCAAAGAGGCTGGATCCATTATGACATCCTATACCAAAGAGTTCGGAGACATGATCACAGCAAACTTTGAGCTTAAGGTTGAATGTATCAAGAAGAAAAAGACGATCAGTTACTGTCGCAGGAGAATGAACAGGGGTCTATCCATTGATGCCAATCGTATGAACGATGAGATAGATAAAGAGATGAAACTCTATTATGTGCAGCTTTCAGAAATGGTATGTGATAACGAAGCTGCCAAGAAATCTGAATGTGTCGGGGAATTCAGATTCAACCGCGCAAAGAAGTTATACAGAAGACTTGCGAAGCAGATCCATCCGGATATCAACAAGAAAACCAATGAAAATGATACTCTTAAGGAACTGTGGGCCAGGATCGTGACGGCTTACAACAGGAGTGATGTTGAGGAACTTGATGACCTTGAGGCGCTGGTTCGGATAACTCTCAATAATCTTGGAGATGAAGGGATTGAGCTTGATTATACAGATATTGATGACCGGATCGAGAGGATAGAGCGCCAGATCAATGATATTCTGACCACAGAGCCGTATACCTTCATGGAAATCCTTAAGGACGAGGAAAAGAAGGCTGATTATAAGCAGAGACTCCAGGAAGAACACAGAGATTATGAACAATATCTTCAGATATTGACCAAGACGCTGGATGATATGCTTCGCGAGGGAGGCGTTACGATGATATGGAAAATGGACTGACTGTCGGAAAGCAGAATATGGTAGCTACCCTGACGGATAACCCGCTAGGAGACCTTATCAAGCCGCTTAGTCATGAAATACTATTGTTTGATTCGTATGTGGCAGGGACAACGCATATCAAGGATGAGTCTGTCTTTGATGATATTAAGGGTGGAGATAAACTGATCCTTCAGAGGGAGCCGGAAAACCGTTTTGATGATAATGCAATCCTTGTTCTGGACAGTAAGAGGCGCAAACTGGGATATATCCCCGAGAAAGACAATGTTGTCTTTGCAAGGCTTATGGATGCCGGGAAGTATCTGATTGCCAAGGTCGATCGTATGGAGACGAAGAGATCATTTCGACAGATAAATATCAGTATATACCTTGTTGATTTCTAGTAGGGGGGATATATGAACAATAGTGATATGTTTGCAATTGCACAACGATACTATGATCGCGGAGACGTAGAAAAGGCATATCGATACTATTTAGAAGCCGCGCTGTCAGATGGTGACGGCGAAGCGATGTATGCGTTGGCCATGATGTACTACGAGGGCGATTATGTTCATGAAAGCTATGATAAGGCAGGTCGTTATTTCGGATTGGCCTTTGAGAATGATGCGAATATAGAACCATGGACACTAATTATAGCAGGGAGCTATTGGGAAAATCATGAAACCGATAACGGGGACAATATTATAAATGCAATAAAGTACTATGAGGCAGCAGCTTTGCTTGGAATTGGATATGGGAATGAGTGCCTTGGAAAACTCTACTATAATCTTGGGGAATATGACAAGGCGTTTGAGAGTCTTGAGGAACTGGATGGCCTTAACCCATGTGGATTCTATTATCTGGGAAGATTATATGATGAGGGCCTGGGTGTTGAGCAAGACACTGCAAAAGCAATAGAGCTGTACAAGAAAGCGTCGGAATTCGACGAAGCTTACTTTTCTGACGACGATGATAGTAGAAAGGCGAAACGGAGATTAAGGGAGCTTGAAAATCAAGGATTTATAGTACAATAAATCACCCATAATACGATGCTCTGTCCCCTGAAATATGGTAGAATAAGCCATATGGAGGAGGATTTAGTTATGCCTAAAGGAACAAATCAGAAACTCAAACTTTATTATCTTAGCCGTATAATGCTTGAAAAGACAGATGATGAGCACATGATCACCATGTCTGAGATCCAGGAGGCGCTAAGAGCATATGATGTAACAGCTGACCGGAAGAGCCTGTATGATGATCTTGAGGCCCTTCGAATATTTGGCATGGATATTGTCGGGGAGAAAGTAGGCCGCAATTACTATTATCATGTGGGCGGTAAACAGTTCGAAATAGCTGAGCTTAAACTTCTTGTGGATGCCATACAGTCCTCCAAATTCATTACCGAGAAGAAATCCAACGAACTGATAAAGAAACTGACAGGCATGGCGAGTATGTATGAGGCTGCCCAGTTGAAGAGACAGGTGGTCGTTCAGGGCAGAGTCAAGACCATGAATGAGAGTATCTACTATTTTGTGGACGATGTACATCGGGCCATAGCGGAAAATCGGCAGATCAGTTTCGAATACATGAAGTGGAACGAGAAAAAGGAAATGGAGCGTCGCAGGGAAAAACCATATTTGGTCAGCCCTTGGGCTCTTACATGGGATGATGAAAACTATTATTTAATTGCATACGATGCAGAAGCTGACAGCATCAAGCATTTCCGGGTTGATAAGCTAAAGAGTATACGAGTTCTTGAAGAGAGACGTGCCGGGAGGGAGAGATTTAAGGAATTCAATCTTGCTAAGTATTCAAAGATGAGTTTCGGAATGTTCGGCGGTGAGAAAACGAGGGTGAAAATATCATTCAAGAATGAAATGGCAGGCGTATTTATTGACAGATTTGGCAGGGATATAACAATTCGCCCGTCAAAGAAAAAAGGGTGGTCTGAAACAAGTGTTGATGTCGCTATGAGTGACCAGTTCCTGGGATGGATATTTGCACTTGGTAATAGAGTGAAAATAATTGGCCCTAATGATGTTGTTGATATATTCAAAAAGGAGCTGAAAGATATGATAACTTCATATTCCTAGTTTAAATCGGTCAAAATCACGAAAATCTTATCATACTTACAAAAGTAATTACTATAATAGTTACAATATGTATTAAAAAAAGGTTGTAGGGTGACTTTTATTTGGATATAGTTATTTGTGAAGTGTTTTGCGATTTACAATATGCCTGCATACAATGAGGAGGAAATGGACTTGAACGACACCAAGATAAAACGCTTAATGGAACATGTAAATATTGGAGAATTCAATAAGGGGCAGTCTTCAAAGATTATTCGTAAACTCGTTGAGGAGGACACGGCAGCGTTTGTACAAAAAAATGGGAAACCAATAGCGGTAATTATTTCGTATGATCGATATCAACGAATGTTTGAAGCGGGAATAGATATAAGCGAATATTAATGATGAAGGGGAAAAAAATGCTTAGACTTGGAACGGTTTTTAGCGGTATAGGTGCAGTTGAACATGCATTGGATCAGCTCGATATGCCTTACCATATTGGATTTGCGTGTGATAATGGGGAAAGAAAGCTTAAAACAAAATATGACGAAATCATTAAAATGACAAGTCATATGAGTAATGAAGAAAGGAATAATTACATCACCGAATTATATAACCAACAAACAGGGAAAAATTATGTTGAGGAAACCTATAGAGCAAACTATACGGTTAAAGAAGGAAGCTTTTTTCAAGATGCCAAGTTGTTAGATGGAACAGAATACCGCAATAAAATAGATCTATTTGTAGGAGGAAGCCCATGCCAGAGCTTTTCGGTGATGGGAAAAAGAAAGGGGCTAGAGGAGGCTAGGGGTACACTTTTTTATGAGTATGCAAGACTTGTTAAAGAGATTCAACCCAAAGTGTTTATTTATGAGAACGTTACTGGGATGCTAAATCATGATGGTGGTAGAACCTGGAAGATTATTTCAGAAATCTTTGATTCATTAGAATATAAGTGGACATATTGGATTCTTAACGCAAAAGACTTTGGCCTTCCACATAATCGGCGAAGAATTTTTGTTGTTGGCTTCAGAAAAGATCTGGATTCTTTCTCAGAGCTTTTGCAAGAACCACAAAAAGTCCAACTTAAAATTGAGATGTCAGATCTATTCGAGGAAACAATTCCTAACAAGTATTATCTTCCAGAGAAAGGCTTTAAAAGAGTGATAGATCCGAATCAAATAAAACACGTTGCGCTTAATGGAAAAATTGCTAGATGCCAAGTTGCATGTCAACAATATAATTGGTTTGGAGATATGAGGTTTGAGAGTGATATACCCAAAAGACTAGAGGAGGATGATAGGGTATACAAAGGAGAATACGGAGGTACAAGAGGCGTAGCGAGATGTTTAACCCCCAGAGAGTGTTTAAGACTAATGGGGTTTTCGGATTCGTTCAAAATAGTTGTTCCGGATCAACACATGTACAGACAGGTGGGCAATTCTATAGCTGTGAATGTGCTTAAAGAAGTATTAATACAAATCTACAAGACGGGAGTATTCGATAAAAATGAATGAAGGGAAAAAATTGAGGGTAGCCACAGTTTTTAGTGGGATTGGATCTCCGGAGTTTGCGTTAAAAAGAATGGGAATTCCGCATGAGATTGTTTTTGCATGTGATAATGGAGAAATAGATATGCTGCAAACAGATGAGGAAATACTATCTCATATTGAGCAGCTTAATAACTTGGAAGATAGAAAGAAATATGTTTCGTCACAGATAAATAACAGAAAAACAAACTATGTAAAACAATCCTTCTTGGCTAACTATGAGATGAACGAAAAAGACTACTATCATAATGTAAGGTTTTTAGAAGGTGATGAATATAGGGGAAAAGTGGATTTATTCATTGGGGGGAGTCCATGTCAGAGCTTTACCCTTTTGGGATATCAGAAAGGTCTTGAAGAAGCCAGAGGTACACTTTTTTACGAGTTTGCAAGACTCGTTAAAGAGGTTCAACCAAAAGCTTTTATTTACGAGAATGTTCAGGGATTATTAAAGCACGATAAAGGGAAAACTTGGGAGGTTGTGCAAAGAGTCTTCGAGTCACTAGGTTATACATTGCATACACAGGTACTTGATGCTGTAAACTATGGTATACCGCAGAAAAGGCGGCGAGTTTTTGTTGTGGGGTTTAAGGAAGGTGGAGAAGAATTTTCTTTTCCTAAAGAAATGCCGCTTAAATATAAAATGCAAGATTTTTTGCTTGAGAACGCACCTGAGGGATCGGTAGTGTCTGATGAGGGCGAGATAGTAGTTAAGCCCAGAAAGGGAATTGTACCGGAAAAGTATTTCTTATCGGAAAAAATCCTTCCGGGAATAATGTGTGAAGGAACGGGAGGTTTTTCTATGAAACCCGAGATTGATCTTGAAATTGCACGACCCCTTATGAGTACTATGCATAAGATGCATAGGGCTGGCGAGGATAATTATGTAACGACAGAAGGCAGGATAAGAAGACTTGCACCAAGAGAGTGTTTAAGACTGATGGGATATACAGATGATTTTAAGCAGGTAGTATCAGACACTCAAATGTACAGGCAAGCAGGCAATTCTGTTGTTGTAGACGTTATGATAGGGCTCATTCGTGAGACGTTAAAAGCAATGGGGGAATAGAGAATGAGATGGTATATGGATACTCATAAGTATATGAGTGAGATAACAAGAAAAGCATTACAAATAATGGTTGCTCATGGAATAACAACAGAATCAGAACCAGAGCAAATTGATAAGGTTGAGCGAGAATTAGGCGAATCTGGGATATACAAGAATTATGAAGCTGCTAAAGGGCGGGTGCGTAGAGCATTATTCACATATTTTAAAGCATATGGATGCTTAAATGCAGGGGATCAACTCACCGAATTAGGGAAAGCGTTTGTTGAAAATAAACTGTCTATACAGGAGTTTTCATTCTGTTACGTTGTGAATTATTTGTATAAAGATGAAGAATGGGAGTATTATCCGCTTGAACTAATCTTAAAGTTCTTTGAAACAATACGTAAAGTGGCTCCAAACCAGTCCTTCATGACTCCTTATGATTTTTCTAGAATTGTAGAATGCAATTCAACTGATGAGATATCGACGGCGTTTGTATCGGAGCTTATTGAAGCACGAAAAGGCGAAACGATAGAAGTTAATGAGAGAGGAATAGGATATGACATTTGGCAGAAAATGCTTGTTCAAGCGGGAATACTAAGTAGAAACAGTGATAAATACTTAATTGAAAAGAATAACGAGTTGTCGAAGTGGATTCTACAAGGTTATGAGAAAGGATTAAAACCAGAACCAGGTAAAATTTGTACAGGCATTCTTACGGATATTCCGGTTCTGACGATTAGAAAACAACATGGGGACATTGGCTGTTTCAGTAAAGAAGGGAAGTCACTTCAGGCCTTTTTGTTTGATTCTGTTGATGATCTTATCGTGGACAAGTATATATACGAGTGTGATGATTATTCATACGCAGAAATGCTTAATATGCTCGGACTAGACAGTAGTATAAAGGGGTATTATAGAACTTTCTCTGGAGTTGAACATGTAGTTGGCTTTTCTTTGATAGAAAATTCAAATGATAGGGTTCGTGTTATAGGAAATATATTGTTATCGTTGCCCGTTATAGCCGTAGAAGAAGTGGATGAGGACGAAGAACAAGAGGATAGAATTGACGAAATTGACGAAATTGACGAATACAAAAGAGCAGCAATGATCTTAAAGAGATACTGTGAGATGCATCCTGTAACTATAACTGAGAGGACTGATATTGATATTTCTAGGGACGATTTTGTTGCTCGATTTGGACCGGATGTTTTATCCGATCTATCTGACGATGAATTGTTGAATAGAATGTTCTATACCCAAGGAGATAATACAAACTCTCTATGCTGTTGGTTGGAAATGAATAAAGAGTGCAGATCTTATTTTGGAGGAATAGCTGGAGGATCTGCATATAAATTTGGACTATTTCAAAAACAAGAAAATGGCACATGGCAAACCGGAAGCGCACCTAAACCAATAGAGCTAGATTATGATTCTGCATTGGAAAGAGGAAAGGAAATAAGAGAAGCTCTGGTTGAAGGGTGCAGAATAATTGAAAACGCAACATTGGAAACAAAAGACGATTATGAGAATCTGGATGATACATTAAAAGAAAGAATTTCAAATGACCACATCTATTACAATTGGACATGGTTTCACAAGTATTTTTCTATACTATTTCCCGAAAAATTAAGCTCGTATCATAGCAACGAGTTTCAGTATCATGTTTTGCGGTGCTTTGGAATAAGACCAAGCGATAAGTTTTATGGGAGAAGTGGCCAAATATCTATGATACAGCGTAGAGGAGGATGGATTTATAGGCAGTTTTCAGACATAATGAATGCTCGTTTCGGTGGGATTAAGCAGTTTTTGAGGATAGGTTCGTCAGACGAAAACAAAGGATATGCCTCGGAGTGGAAACAGGGATCCGTAGTAGGTATAGGATGGCCTAGGATTGGATCCTTAGAGGACTATAAAGATGAAGATGGACGCATGGACAAGGAGGTTCTCTCGGAAAGACTATCAGAAATCTATTATCCCCAGGACGCAAGAACGGCATCTAGAAAAGCTGGAGAATTGATAAGATTTTATGAGTCGAATAACGACTCGGTATTTGTTGTAATGGAAGGTGAAAAACTCATAGGATTGGTTGATGAAGTTGGTGGGTATAGGTATGACGAGTCGACAAATATGGCAAATATGAAGAGCGGAAGGTGGCATTTACCTTTCCGTGATGATGATCATCTGCCAGACAAGTCAGAAGGGTTGAGAACATCGTGCGTTCAAATAAGAAACGAGGATAACTTGTTGTTCCTATATCAAAAATACTACTATGAAGATGATAACTTGGATGAGGAGGAAGGAGTGGAAAAAGCATTGCTTAAGAATTGTTTGGAGATTCAACTTAACCCAAGAACAGTTAAAACACATCCGATGAACTTTATTATATACGGAGCACCGGGAACAGGAAAAACGTATTCCACTGCGGAATACGCGCTGGCTGTAATTGAGAATAGAGAGGCCGACCTTTCAAAGAAAACGGTCGAAGAAAGAAAAGCGATTATGGCTCGATACAATGCGCTAGTAAGACAGGGAAGAATTGTATTTACTACATTCCATCAAAGCTATGGATACGAGGAGTTTATCCAAGGACTACGCCCTGATACAACTTCGGAAAAGATGGCATTTAAAACCGTAGATGGTGTATTTAAACACATCGCTGATGTGGCACTAAATGACGGAGAGAACAATTACGTGATTATTATTGATGAAATCAATAGGGCGAATATTTCGAAGGTATTTGGAGAACTGATAACACTTATTGAAGAAGATAAACGTTGGGGAGAATTAAATGAAACAAGTGTGACTTTACAATCTGGAGACGTATTTGCAGTGCCTAATAATCTCTATATCATCGGAACTATGAATTCTGCTGATAAATCAATTTCATTGATTGATGCCGCGCTAAGACGAAGGTTTGATTTTGTTGAACAAAAACCGGAGCCTAATCTTATAGAGGATCCAAAACTTAGAGAATTGTTAACTAAAATGAACACCAAGTTGGCTGATGAATTAGACAGTTCTGATTTGTTGATAGGACATTCTTATTTTATGGACAAGTCAGAGGCATCCCTACCATCAGTGCTTAACAGTAACATTATTCCTCTTTTATATGAGTACTTTTATGATAACAAGAAAAAAGTTGCTAATGTCCTGGATTATTCAATCGGAGGAGTAAATATCGAGATAGTAGATGACAAACTAGGGAGACTGAGCGTTAAGAAGAAAGATGAGTAATTCTTATGGTGATTAACAGATATGAGGAATCACAAATAAAGAATACAAAGCTTCCTGTGGAATGGCAATCACAAGCAAGCTTGGACGAACTTGCGGAGTTTTTACAACGGAACTGGGAGCAAAGATCGGTTTTTTATGAGGACGGAAAGGTCGATAGTAGACAACAATTCCTAGGTTTTACCGGGCAAAAAGGGATTCGGACGAAGAACTATATAGGAACGATTGTCTTTAAGGGAGAGCAACTTAACATTTATCCTAAAGTATTTAGGACGGAACGAGAAGACCAGGATACGGATGATCTTTTACAAGATCATTTAATGAACAACTTGGTTAGGTGGTTAGAGTATTGTAATCGAATCGCGTATCCCTTTATTAATATTACTAGTGAGTTAAACGATGCGGAAGACTTAAAGGAACTATTTGTTTCGTTATATGTTGGTTATGTTAGAAGCGCCCTTGAGAGAGGATTGTATTACAAATATGTAGAAGAGATAGAGGATATTAGCTTTATAAAGGGCAAGTTTGATTTCAGAGATTATTATTTATCTAAGCTGCCTAATGGGATGGCGGAAAAGTTTAGATGTACATATTCAAACTTTGAGTTCGACAATGATGTAAACAGGATAATTAAGTGTACATGCAAGCTTCTTTATAATATTTCATCGAAAAGGAATCAAAAAGCTATAAGGAACATTCTTATTAAGCTAAGTGAGGTTGATGATGTTCAGTGTAAGCCTGCTGATTGCGATAAAATTCGATTAAGCAGAATGCATAGCAACTATAGAATAATAATGAGTATGAGCAAGATGTTTTTGCTTAATAAGACGTCCTCTTTTTCAGTTGATATAAATGAATCCTTTTGTTTCCTGTTTCCAACGGAACTTCTATTCGAAGGTTTTATTGGGGGGTTCTTACAGGAAGTTGTAGAGGGAAAAGGTGGAAAAGTATCTCTTCAGAAAAGTGATATGTCACTAATTGATGAAATACACATTGGAGATCAAGTGTTTGGAAGCGCTTATACGATGAGACACGATATTTTTGTCGAGTATAATGGCAAAAGCTTTATCTTAGATACAAAGTATAAACAAATTGATAGATTTGAAGGTGACACTGAAAATGCCTTGAAAGTGGTTCGCGAAGTACCAAGCCAAGCAGATATTAATCAGGTGTGTGAATATGCGAGAAAACGTGGTCTTTCAGATGTATACCTTCTTTACCCACAATACAGATTTGAGGAAGTTGATAGCGTCAGGCCTAAAGCAGTTAGTTTTAGCCGAGGAAATGGAGTTGATATCAATATTCATTTTGTTAGATTACCCTTTATATTTGAGGAGGACGAGGATCTAGTAAAGAAGAATCTATCAGAAGTGATTACAAGCATTTTGACGCAATAATAGTTTAAGTTTTATCAAACCAAGGAGGATAATATGTTTGAAATAGGGTATAAGATTAATGATTTGGTGGAACATGATGAATTGTGCAAGAGAATTGGATGCGGATGTATGGGTGGTGTGCGTTATTCAAAAAAGAATAATGTGGTTCTGCTATTTATGAAAAAGACAGGGAAATATGAAAACTCATGGAACGGTGATGTTCTAGAGTTCATGGGCAGCGGTTTGGGAGATCAAACGGCAAATAGTAAATCTAATAGGCGCATTACGGAATCCAAAGAAAAGGGCACAGATTTGTTTCTCTTCGAATGGGTTGATTCGTCCAAGCTAAGATTTCTAGGAAGAATGATATTGGATGGTGCCCCTAAAACGGTGAAAAAGAAGAATAATCAGGGAGAAGACGAGAGAAAGGTTATCTTTCGATTAAAAAAGACTAAGTAACGATCAAAGAGAGGATAGAATATGGGGAATTATTATGAGTTTACATGTGAAAAATGTGGACACATATATAGTGTATCCCTTGGGATTGGATATTTCCATGACGTATTGTGCAAGAAAATCATGGACGACATTGAAAGCGGAAAGTGTGGAAGAGAGATAAGAGATGTTTATGAAAATGAAAAACCCTATGTGGCAGTAAAAGCGGAAAAGGCTGTTTTCATGTGTGATGATTGTGGAGCGTGGATAATGCTGCCAGATGCATCGCTATATGCTCCTAACAGTATGGAAAAAATAAAGGAGAGACACTTTGGGATTAAGACGGTTGAGGAGCTAGGAAAGATTCCCTATACAAATGATGGTGATTTTCATGTGATTAAAGAGTATAAACCAAGGTGTAAAAAATGTCATATGGCCATGCGTAAACTAGAGGATAGTGAAATGCATGCGCTACCCTGCCCTAGCTGTGGAACAGTTAATCGTTGTAAGAAAAAGGAGGATTAAATAATGGATGGACAGGCAAGCGAACTGATTAAATGGATTACTGAGGCTAATAGCATTGAAGTTCCGTTCTTTCAGCGTCCGTATGTATGGGATTCAAGTAATTTTGAAGCATTGACGGATAGCTTTATAGATGCCCCTGACAACACGATGCCATTTTTTGGCAGCGTAATAATGAAAAAGATAGGAAATGATGAGGAAAGACACTTTTTGGTAATTGATGGTCAACAAAGAATCATGACTTTTAACGTTTTGATACGAACGTTATTGGATTTGGATGATGATGGAACTATAAAACTCGCCCCTGCCTTAAGCAACGCGTTACGAAATTCTGTATATAACATAGAAATAGATAATGATGGAATTGAAGTTTTTTCGTTGCGATTAACACCATCAAATTCAGATAAAAAATCATTCGATAAGGTTATGGATCCAGACGAGAAGAGACCTCTTGTATTGGATGACCTTGAGAACAATCCTATTGAAAACGCATATTCATATTTTTATAAGTACTTTTCTGTAGAGGGGGCAGAGGTAGCAAAGAGATTTGCGCTCAAGTTGTATAACCATAATAAGAGTATGATCTTTATCGTCCTTGATGATAAGGATGATGAGCAAAAGATATTTGATTCTGTTAACAGTTTGGGGAAGGCGCTCTCTAATTCAGATATTATTAAAAACTATATTTTTCAAAAAATGAAGGAGTATGCTTGTAAGGATGAACACAAAATAGACAGTATTACAAGTGTTTATAACAAGTATTGGGATTCGATTTTTTATGCGGAGGACAGGAAGTCTTTTTGGTATAAAGAGTTCACCATAGGGCGCATATCAACGGATCATTTAGAATGTTTTTTACGTGACCTTGCTGTGATAAAGAAGTTTTACGCAGCCAAGAAAACTACGGGCTTGTATGGATTATGTAATGCATATAAGAATTATATCGATGGTTTGAACTACGATTCGCTAACTCAATTTATTAAAGAGATTAATGAGTATGCGCAAGTATACTATGATTACAAAACAGAGTACGCGAATAACACTAATTTTACCTGGGGCGATTATAAAAATAGGGTGCTTCTCATTCTTGATTATTTAGAAACGTCGACGTTTAATCCATATTTACTTAAGCTTTTCAAGGAGAATCCGGCTGATTTAGAAAAGAGATTATTCAATTTTGAAAGATTTTTTCTTTATAGATTCTTTTATGAAGGAACAACAAAAAACTACAATCAGTGCTGTGAAGGATTGATAAGCGCTCTCGACGACGAGATTTTCTTTGAGGGTTATTTGAGAGAATCGCCGGTATCAAATCGATCTTACAAATTGAAATGTCGAAAACTCACTAATAAACAAGGGCTGTTAATTATGTTTTTGATCGAAATGAAGAATCGAGATGGGAATGAAGATAAGTATTCAGATGCTTTAAACATCAAAGCTTATACATTAGAGCATGTAATGCCGCAAAAATGGAATAACAATGAAGAGTGGATGAAAGTGGATTCTTATACTGAAGATGGTCAGATTATTGATAAGAATGATACAAAAGCATTTATCGATAATAGGGATGAGGCAGTAAAATCACTGGGTAATTTCGCGTTACTTACATCAAAACTTAACACGTCCGTTAGCAATGGATCATTTGAAGTAAAAATTAAAGGAAATGGCAAGAAAAATGGCGCCGGAATGCGGAGTTTTGCTGCAGCACTTTCAACAACGCAAAGAATAATAGATATATATGAGAAAACACAACTGTGGGATGAGCGAAACATTTACAATAATGAGAAAATATATTTTGATTGCCTAAATGGGTATTATAAATTCGAGTGACTTAAAAAGAATTATGTCTCTGTTTACGATAGGTCATACTAATCACACACATGAGGAGTTTATTAGGCTCCTTAAACTTCATGACATTAACTATGTCTTGGATGTCAGAAGCACGCCTTATTCTAAGTATACTGATCAGTTTAATTCTGGTGTTATCAACCAGGTACTTGCGGCTCATGGAATAAAGTACTGCTACATGGGGAAATATTTTGGAGCAAGACAGGAGGATCGTTCATTATATACTCTGGAAGGATATCTGGATTTTGAAAAAACAAGAGAATCGGAGCAATTCAAAGCTGGTGTTCAGAGCGTAAAAAAAGGATTGGAAGCTGGAAATAATATTGCTTTGATGTGCACAGAGAAAGATCCTTTTGATTGCCATCGGACAATAATGGTTGCACGAGGATTTGAACTTGAAGGGATTGATGTTCAGCATATTCACGAGGACGGACATCTCGAAACCCAGAAGGAAATAGATCACCGTCTTATTCAGAACCTTGAGAAGAAAGAAAAGGTGGATATACATCAAGGCTCTTTGTTTGAACCACAAAAAAGTGATGAAGAGTGGCTGGAAGAGGCATATAGACTAAGAAATAGGGAAATAGGATATCACATTAAAGAGGAATAATAAATGACAATATACACTATGGGGTTTACTCAGAAGAGTGCAGAGGAGTTCTTTGGGCTAATCAAGAGGAATTCTATTGATATGCTTGTAGACATTAGACTGAATAATCAATCACAACTTGCTGGTTTTACAAAGGGTAGAGATCTTGAATATTTCTTAAAAGCAATTTGTGGATGTAAATACGACCATATGTTGCCTTATGCCCCAACGAAGGAAATTCTGGATGGATATAAGAAAGGTTCTTTATCTTGGGATGAATATGAAGTTCAGTATAATGATTTAATATCCAGACGTGGAGTTGAGGAAACGTTCACTAAAAGGTATTCAAAATATAACAACGTCTTATTACTGTGTTCGGAACCGACACCTGAATGCTGCCATAGACGATTGCTGGCTGAATACCTATCAAATAAGCTAGGAGTAAAGGTGGTTCATATATAGATTTCGTTTATTGGGGGATACATAATGGAGCGTAGAACACTCATTATTATGACGAAATCATCCAAATACCATGGTAATTGCGTTACGGGTATTGATACCGAAAATGGTAAATGGATCAGATTGATGACACATGATGAACAGTCTCAAGGGGCTGTTCCTAATATTCTGCTGAAATATGCTGATGGAACACCGCTTGAAGTCCTTGATAAGGTTACTGCGCCTATAGAGGAATACTGTGGTGATAACCTTCATCCGGAGAACTATTACCTGGATGAAAAGTGTTATTTTGAAAAGCAAGGAACGGCTTCGTTTAGTGAAGTCTTATATTTGCATCCTGATGAGAAGCATAATTATGCTTATAACAATTCTTTGCCGTTTGTCGATTTAGATCATATCAAGTTCGTTAATTATTCCCTGTGCCTTATAAAAGTGTCGGATTTAACGATTTATGAACAGGATTACTCCCTGGGCAAGAAGAAGTGGAAGGCTAGTTTTACGTACAACGGCCATGATTACAAAGGTATAGCCATGACAGATCCTAAGTTTTATCAGTCTGTTAGCGGAACGCAGTATAAGGTCGCTTATGTTGTAATCAGTATAGGAACGCCTTGGGATGGAAAGTACTACAAGTATCTTTCTGCAATCTTTGTACAGAAAAACTCAATGATTCTTCCGGATCAGAATGATAACGAAGCAGAACAATTTGATTTTATGGAGATTAACGTTGAGGCACATTCTAGTAATGGAATTGCAGTTTTTAACAATTTTGAAGCGTTCAAAATAGAATTGGTTAAACAATTGAGCGTATTCAAAACCGGGTCGTATACTGTTGAGTCCATGCGAGATGCCGTGTCTGATAGGGATCAGCTCAAAAAACTTAAGAATAAGCTTACTGAAAAACGTAAAGAGATTGAAAAATTGTCAAACCAGCCATTTGAAATAGTTAAGGATCAACTTGATGAACTTATCGAACTTGTTAAGGAACCTTATAAAATTATTGATGATTATATTAAAGAGCAAGAAAAACGAGTGAAAAAGGACGAAATATACGTCTATGCGCGATATAAAGCAGGCGTTTTGGAAGAATTGGCTGAAAACTTAATTGAAAGCAGATCTTTTTTCAATCCTAGGTGGTTAAATGCTTCGTATTCGAAACGCAAATGGCAGAAGGATATTGATGCCATAATTGCGAACGCCCAGGTCGATTTGCAGAAGATTGATGAGCTTCCTGAAGAAACGATACCGATTGCTCGAACGCAGTATTTTGAGACACTTTCTTATCCTTCCGTGGAGATGTTTATCAAAAACCTTAATGTGGCAAAGGAAAAGAAGGCTGAAAAAAAGCAACCGCCTGTCACACCGGAGTTGCCTAAAACGAGCAGTGAAGAGAAGAATAGCGCGGTATTTAGAGTAGAGGGAACAAAGGAACAGATTAACAACGGATATCGTTTATTAAAACAGGCAGGACTTATTGTAGAGATAATAAGTAAGAGTTGAACATAAAGAGATATGTTGGCGAATAAACACGGAAAGAAGCGAATTGAATATGTACCAGACTACGTTGTCTTTGATCTGGAGACTACGGGCGTATCATGCGAAAATGATGAAGTAATAGAGATATCTGCTGTTAAGGTGCAGAACGGAGAGGTTGTTGATGAATTCTCAACGCTGGTTAATCCTGGAATGCCGATTTCGTTTTACGCCAGTCAGGTGAATGGTATTACTGATGATATGGTTGCAGACAGCCCAGGATTTGAAGAAGTGCTTGGACAATTCCTGGATTTTGCCGGTGATGCGGTGCTCGTCGGCCATAACATCAACAGTTTTGACATGCTGTTTATGCAGAGGGATGTTCAGAAGTACTATGGGAAACTGATTGGCAATGACTGCGTTGATACTCTGCAGATAGCAAGGCTGTACCTTCCTGAAATGGAGCATCATACGCTTACAGATCTTGCAGAGCATTACGGAATCGATTCTGACGGTGCTCATAGGGCCCTGAATGACTGCAAGATGAATCAGAAGGTGTTTGAGTGCCTGAAAAAAGAGATTGAGAATCCGTCGGATGCAGCAAAAGCAGTCAAGAAATGTCCGAAGTGTGGAAACATATTAAAGAAGCGAAGCGGAAAGTACGGAGAATTCTGGGGATGTACAGGATATCCGGATTGCAGATATACCAAGAATATCTCGTCAAATCGAGAATGGAAGTGAGAACAGGCTTATGAGAGAAAGAATCTATGTTGCGCCGGGAGCAAACGGCACAGAGCTTACAAAGTGCCTTGCAATGCAAGGCATTAATTGTTTTAACGTAAGGATCTGCGGGGCGGGAGAACTTGCGCGAATGGGTATGATGCGCTTGGGAATATCCATTTCGGAGGACTTTGTAAGCTCAAGCGAGGAAACTGCTGTCATTGCGCAGGCAATAGAAGGCGAAAAGTACTTCGAAAAGGCAACATATTCCGATATTAGGGATATTGCCGTTGCAGTAAGAAGGATGAGGAGCCTGACAGCGGCTGAGGACGAAGAAGCTGAAATATCCCGCATTATGGCACAGGGGATCTTCAAAGAGAAGAATGAGGCCCTTGTTTCGATATATAGGAAATATATCAGGATAATCAAAGAGAAGAAGCTGATGGATTTCGTGTCACTTATGAGAAAGGCGATATCTGAGTGCAGCCCAATCGACGCTGACTTCTTCACTTTAAATGAGTACCCGCTTAATCCCCTGGAAAAAGCGCTTGTTAATAAGCTTTCAGGCGGAAAGTCGGAAAAGATCAGCCTTCAGGAACTGTATGGGGTTAAGGATGCATCTCTTGTAATAAACAGTTTCAAAAACTGTTACGGGGCGCCCAATGAAGTGGAAACGATCCTGACAGATATCTATTCAAGTAAAAATCTGGACAAATGTACTGTTGCAGTGACAGATCCGGGGACATACGGGCAATTGTTCTTTGATTATGCGCTTTTGTATGATATGCCCATCACTTTCGGATGCGGGGTTCCTATAATCAACTCCAATCCGGCAAGACTGCTTGCTTTGTATTATCGGTGGATGACAGGAGGATTCTTCGGAGCATACTCGATAAAAGAACTGCTGTCAAGCAGGGCTTTTGACAACCAGAAGCTTTATGACCTTTACCCAGAAACGGATGAGAACTTCAGGTGGAATACATATATGGACGTTCTTGGCGGAATAAGGTTCACAAATGACAGAACTGTAAATGAGAAACGTCTGGAGGACTTCAAGAAGGCAATCGGTGAAGAAGAAGCCTTCATAGATCCGGAAGATGAAAAGGCATATAAGACATTCAACCGTAAGAAACTCTGTATTCCTTATCTGGAAGTACTGGGAAGGGAGCTGGCGCTTCCGGCAGAAGATTTTATTGCAAAGTATTCCTATATTCGTAAAGGCACTGAAACCAATTCGCAGAAGCTTCTTATGCTGCTCGATACGGCGGCTGTAAGGGCGATTTATGATGAACTTAAGGTGATAAGGGATTCCGGAATAGAACAGGCAACCGAGGATATGATTTTAAATGTCCTTAAGATGAATGTTGCCACTGGAAGGAGCGAAGAAGGAAAGTTATACGTTGCAGGTATAGACGGAGCACTCTCGTCCATCAGAGAGAATATGTACATAGCCGGACTGTCGGCATCGAAGTACCCGGGCTCCCCGAGAGAGAACTACCTGCTTCTTGATGCGGATCTTCGACTGTTTGGTGAAGATGCTGAGTATATGACGTCCGATGGCATTATCGGGCGAAAGCGTGACAGGCTCCTGACACTTGCAAGACTGGCATCAAGCCTTGGTTCTACTATAAACATATCATATGCGGGTCTAAATGTATCTGAACTTAAAAAGGATAATGCATCCTCGCTTGTATTTGAGTTATATCGCGAGGAGAGCGGTAAGAATGCCACTTCAAAGGAACTTGAGGAGCATATTACAAAGGTGGATTACTTCGAACCTGCTATTTCAGCTACCAGAAAGGTCGGGGAAGCCTATAACGAAGGAAAGAGCGTTCTTCCGCATCCTTCGGATGAACTGAGGGATTCGGCAGGAGTTCATCTGAATCTCGACAGAGAGTACTCTCCGTCTGCGCTGGAAGGATTCTTTGGGTGTCCGAGATCGTTTATGCTTGGCAACATACTTGGAATACCGGAACCGGATGAAGACAAGCCGTTTGAAGTCATAGCTGCTACAGAAAGCGGTACATTGGCGCATTCACTTATGGAGGAGTTGGGAAACTCGGATATGAGCCTGGAAGACTTTCTGAAATTGTCAGGAGAGTATTTCGACAGGTTTATCGCTCAGCATCCGCCGCTTGTCGCACAGGGAGCCGAGGCAGAAAAGGAACAGTTCCTTGATATGATGGAGATCGCATATAACATGGATCCGCAACGTGAGGTTGTTCTTGAAGAAGAAGACATTCACAGTGTCCATGAAACCGGCGTAAAGCTGCACGGATATCCTGACCGCGTTGAAAAGCTTGATGATGGTTCGTATCTGATTGTTGACTTCAAGACCGGAAGAAGCAAGTCTCATGAGCAGGACGATATCAATACCTGCCTGCAGATCGTTATATACGCATATCTGATGGAACAGAAAGGATTTAAGATATCCGGCGGGGAATACCGTTATATCCGCCTTAATGAGACCGTAACATGCAAATATAACCAGGAGATGAAGAATGCGCTGTCGGACAAGCTGTCTGAGTTCAAACGATGCATGGAAGCAGCTGATTTTCCGATACCTGAACTTGCAGTAAGCAGATCGGACAGTGATCCTGATCCATGTGTATTCTGCAAGTTTGGTTCAATCTGCGGCAAGACAGAACTGACAGGAGGATCTGAAAATGTGTGCTTTGACTAGTCTTGAAAGAGATACGAAGTCCCGTGACAGGATTGTATCGGATATAAACACCAACTTCTTTGTTGAAGCCGGAGCGGGATCCGGTAAGACCACCATGCTTGTAAGCCGCATGGTAGCAATGGTTGAGGGTGGCATACCGATTGGGAAGATCTGTGCGATTACCTTTACAAAAGCTGCGGCGGGAGAGTTCTATGACAGATTCCAGAAGCTTTTGATCGAGAGAAGCAATCCCAACTATGTCTGGAAGGATAAAGGATATGCAGGACAGCTCCCCTCACCGACGGAAGAGACAAGACATAGGTGTGCTGAAGCGCTTAAAAACATAGATCTGTGCTTTATGGGAACGATAGACAGTTTTTGCGGGATGGTACTGTCTGAGCACCCGTCAGAGGCTCAGATACCGTCTGATGCGAATATCGTATCGGACCAGGATGCTGAAGTGTTCTATAAACAGCAGTATGTAAAGATCTGTGCAGGTGAGTACGGTGAGGAACTGAAGAACCTTGCCGGAAGTTTTCGTGGCATGTTCAGGAACGCCGAGGATGTGTTTGTTGAAGGCGAATCGCTGATCATGAATAACCGCAATGTTCATTTCAATTATGAGAAGCCCAAGGCGGTTGATATAGACAAAATCTTTGCCACAGAGCGTGAAGAGCTTATCAGAGCAATAAAATGCGCTGTGGAACACCCGGAGCTTAAATATCCGACGGAGAATAAAAATCTGGCTGCATGGGAGAATATTGAAGATTCCTATAAGAGTATCAGAAAGAAATGGAGCAGTAACTTTTCCAACGTGCTGTTTGCCATTAAGTCTCTTAAGGATTTGCGACTTATACCGGAGGCTGTAAATCATCACGAGTCAGAACTGTCCGGGGTGTTCGAACAGGCCGGAAAAAGGGGCGGTGGCTGGCTCGAATGCGCCATGTGTAAGGAAGAAGGCTTGCTTGGGAAGCTTTTGAACCTGCAGTATTCTGTTTCGATGGCATTTCTCGAGGCATGCGTACCTGTGCTTGAGAGTGCTATGAGAGATAAGGGTAATATGACTTTCTTCGATTACCTTTATTACCTTAGAAACATGCTAAAAAAGGACGCAGAAGGTGATGGGAAGCTTATCCGCTATATCTACGACAGACACAGTTATTTCCTTATAGACGAATTCCAGGATACCAATCCGATGCAGGCGGAGGTGTTCTTCTATCTGGCAAGTGAGAATCCGGTTCCACAGTGGAGTAAATGTGTACCCAGACCGGGTTCACTCTTTATCGTGGGCGATCCGAAGCAGTCCATATACCGGTTCAGAAGTGCGGATGTAGCTTCGTTCCTTAAGGTTAAGGGCCTGTTTGAGCAAAACGGCGGTGCGATTTTGTCACTATCCCGAAACTTCAGGTCAACAAGTGTTCTCTGCTCATACTTTAATCGCTGTTTTATGGCCATGCTACCGGAAGAGACGGCAGATCAGAGCAAGTATGAAGAAATACCCATGCCGGAGCCCAAGGATGATGAGTTTCAGGGCATATATACCTACAAGGCTTATACAGGAGCCCTAATTGAGGAACATCCGGATGAGACAGATCCGCTGCAGATAGCAAAGATCATTGAAAAACTTGTAGACAATGATAATTACAAGATCAGAATCGACAATGATAAGCCACCAAGGAAGCTTGGTTACAGCGATATCATGGTCATAACATACGGCAAGAAGAAACTCGGACCGATAATGGCTTACCTCGATGAAAGAGGGATACCGACAAGAGTAGAGGGGGAAGTCCCTTTTGCGGAGAATGAGGCTTTATTTGAGCTGTATCAGATTTACTCCGCTGTGGCTGATGCCAACGATATCGTATCGCTGTATGGAGCCCTGACGGGACGTCTGATAAGGCTGACAAAGGATGAGATTCTTGCGTACAAGGTCAGTGACGGGAAGATATCGCTTAAGTCATCTTTTGAAACGGAAGGCTGTACCGATAAGACAGTACTCCTTGTGGCTTCAAAGATTGAAGAACTGAGGGAACTTTATCTGCAGGCTCAGAGGATGTCTCCGGCCGCTCTGTTTGCAAAGATCATGGACGATTACAGGGTTTATGAGGTGGCTGAAGCGGAAAACCTTGAAGTTGTGTATTACACCCTTGAACTGCTTCGTAATGCCGAGAAATCCGGCATTGTGGTGTCGCTCAAGGATGGTGCAAACTATATCTCAGAACTCATATCCGGGAATTCAGATCAGGAGAGATGCTTAAGTCTTAACGATGAAAGAGATGCTGTACACATGGCGAATCTTCATAAGGTCAAAGGACTTGAGGCGCCGGTTGTCATTCTTTCGGCGGCTACGCAGTTTGTCAATTCGAGTTCAAGACGCATTATTCACGGGGATGACGGTTCGGAAGGTTATGTATTCTCGCTCCCTAAGAAGGATGCTGATGGAAATAATCGGGGAAGTTTCTTTGAGACAAAGGGTTTTGCGGATGAACACGATGCCGAGAAAACAGCCGGTGCCGCAGAATGTCAGAGGCTGGTATATGTGGCAGCTACACGTGCCAGGAATGCCTTGATAATCTGCGACAGCATACAGGCAGGAAAAAACAGTGAGATTCATAAGACGGCCTGGAAACCTGTCAAGGAAGACAGCATTGAGGACTTCTTTGAGGCAACGGGTGAGGGCGCCCTGACAGAGAGGACTGAGCAGGAAGGTGTGGATTCGTTGGCGCTTTATGAGGATGCGGCTTCATCGTGTGTACTTAATGACAGGAGTATGGAGACAAGTACATATTCAGTCGAGAATCCGAGCAGACTTCAGCTTTTATCAAAGGTTTCAGATGACAAGGAAGCTGATCTTGTTATGACGCAGGAAGGTGGAGAGGAAACTGCTCAGGATGATTCGAATGGCGGTAAATCGCACAGGTTTCCTGCACTTCTTGGAACCATGACTCATAAGCTTATGGAAATGCTTGTATCCACGAGGAATAATGTGGATGCTGACAGTGCGGTAGGAGAAATAATAAGGGAATATCGTACTCCTTTCATGGAACCTTATGAAGAGGAACTGACAAAACAGCTGTCAGATGTCGCAAAAACGATGCGATCCGGCGGGTATGCCCAGACTAACGGGCTGCCACAGGACATACTGAATATATTAGTCTCGGCTGAAGAGGTGTATTGTGAGGTTCCGTTCTGCTACAAGGAGGATACAGAGGATGGCACATCTCTTTGGAACGGTATAATGGACGTGGTTTATCTGTCAGATGGCAAATGGCATATCGTGGATTACAAGACAAATGCTGACGGAAATGACCTTGATAAGAAGTATCAGGCCCAGCTTGAGGCCTATATAAAGGCGTTTAAGGCAATTACCGGAGAGGATGCGGACGCTTTGACGTATCATATCAATATATAACTTCTCAAATAAGGTATTTTTATCGGACATGTAAGAGGGTAATATTCAATTGTTGTAATTGTTGCAGTGGTGATGCTGTCTTGTGTTTATATACTTGAATGGAGAAAGCTATGAGTTATTTTGAAGATTATTTGGAGAGTGTTCTGCCTATGGATTTGGAGAACGATAAGGAGGCAAAAGCTTACTATACCAGATTTCAAATGGAGTTTCCGAGAAACAGCATCTCAGATATATCAATGGAAAGGTATCTTTTCGCTAAAGAAGGTTATGGATATGATAATTCTTTTTGTCGACAACTGATGTATCAGCCTATAGCCAGCATGGGCAATTCCTTTCCCAGTATATTTGGTATTTATATCGCAGGAGGAACAGAATTAAAGTTGTCCAGAACATATGAAAGATATGGAGCTGACTTAGAGGGGGCATTCTCGGAAATCAAGGAAGAAATATGTAAGCTATTAAAAGCGGGAGAGAATCTTGACTACGATTATATTGAGAATTGTCGTCTTCATAGTACCTTCAAGAATATTCTGTTAGCAACATATCTGCCAGACCTATTCTTGCCGGCGCCTACGACTACTGCGTTAGATGCGTATTGTGAGGCATTATCCTATTCTTTTCCAAACAATACAAGTATGGCATACAAAAATCACTCTCTTGTAGAGTGGATGAATAGTGTTTCATCATGCGAAGGTTGGGATTCTTTCATACTTATGCGGTTCTGCGATTGGTTATGGAGATCGGGCAAAACGATTACAGGGAAGGATTTGGTAGATAACAAAATTGAAGATAGGGCTAATGAGATCAGTGCGGAAATCGAACAGATGAAATTGGATGGTAAGGATAAAGAGGCCATTACTAGAATCCGTGTAAATCAAGGAATATTCCGCGATCGTTTGCTAAATAGATACCATAAGTGTTGCCTTTGCGGAGTTTCTAGCCCAATTCTGCTCATCGCAAGTCATATTAAACCATGGTCGGTTAGCGAGGGTTCTGAGAAATTAGATGTGAATAACGGATTCCTTATGTGCCCCAATCATGACAGATTATTTGATATGGGATTAATCTCCTTCGATGATGAGGGAAAGATTATTATCTCGTCAGAACTGACAGCGCAGGATCAAGTCTTTATGAACATTAATGACAAGATGCATATAGATATTGTTAAGAAGAATAAGAAGTATTTGAAATATCATAGGACTCATATATTTCGTGGATAGTTTGAAGGAGGATTTATGGAAGAACTTACGTATTGTTATATAAGTTTTGGATCCAAGAATAGGACATATTGCTATCTGGCAGATGATAATTATGAGATAGGTGATATTGTTCGCGTACCAACCGGGGATAATAATGAACCGGGAATCGGTCAGATCAAAACGATTGATCGTTTTAGTAGAGAAAACGCGCCATATCCAGTAGAAAAGACTAAACATATCATCGAGGCATTGTCGAAGGAAGAGATTGACAAATTACCTTTAGGAATGAAACGTGGTTTTGAACTGTAGTTTGGATGAAAGTGATCTTTTGAAGGTTAATAATCCTTATTGGAGGAAGTGAAGAATGAAATTACTCCATACATCAGATTGGCATTTGGGCATGGTGTTTAGAGGTGGATTGTCTTATGCCATTGATCAAAAATATGTTATTAATGAAATATGTAAAATCGCCGTGAATGAAGGTGTAGATGGTATCCTTATTGCAGGAGACGTCTTTGATAAGAGTATTGCTTCGCAGGAAGCGATCAAAATGTGCGATGAGATCATCACATATATTTGCGCAAGTCTTAAAATCCCAGTCTTTATGATAGCCGGGAATCATGATGGATCAGAACGTATATCCCAATATAGCGAATTGCTATCCAATAGTGGACTCTATATAGCTGGATCTTTAAGAGAACAGGTTAATGTGATCAATATGGATGATGTTGATGTATTTCTTTTGCCTTGGATATCCACGGATAAGGTAAAGACTGTATTCCCGGATAAGGCAGAAGAGATTGATTCTATGGAGGATGCCTATAGGGTGGTTCTTGATCATTATAGAGACAAATTTGTGAAGGGACATAAAAATATACTTGTTGCGCATGCGTTCATTGTGGATGCGGAGACTTCTGTTAGTGATAGGGCTGCGGAGGTAGGAAAGGCTACTGCGGTCGGATCTGGTATTTTTGACGGGTTTGATTATGTGGCACTAGGACATCTTCATGGCCCACAGGATATAACAGAGAATATAAGATACAGCGGTTCTCCGATGGCCTATGCATTCGGAAAAGAGGAGAAACAAACAAAGAGCGTTACGATAATAGATACCGATGATCTTTCGCACAAGATAGTGCCCATCCCACAGCTTCATAAAAGATCGACTTTGAAGGGTACATATAATGAACTTATAAAAGCTGATTTTGATGATGAGGTGGTTGACGGATATGTTCGTCTGGAAGTGACTGACAGTTATGTAGGAATGGATACGTATGCCGCTCTTCGTGAAAAATATAAAAACCTCCTCGAAGTATCGGGAAAAGGTTTTGAACGGGAAGACGCAAAGATAACGATGACTATGGACGAGTTTGAGAGCGTTAATACTGACCCGGAGGCCGTTTTTGCCCAATACTGTATGGATACCATGGAGGAAAAGCCGAGTGATCACCTTTTAAAGCTTTTCAAATTAGCGGTCAAGAAATATGAGAAGGAGGTGACTGAAAAATGAGACCAATAAGAGTGGAATTTCAAGCCTTTGGACCATATGTAGGTCATGAGGTGGTTGATTTTGAGGCTATTTCTTCAAAAGGCCTATTTCTTATATGTGGGAAGACCGGAATCGGCAAGACAATGATATTAGATGCCATGACGTTTGCATTGTTTGGAAAGAGTAGCGGGCATGGAAGAGACGTATTTGAGGCAATGCGATGTACAAATGCTGACTATAATACGACAACGTTCGTGAAATTCGAGTTTGAGAATCAAGGGAAATACTATCTGTTTGAAAGAAGACTTGAACGTAAAAGGGTTAATCTGTCGCCGGCATATAATCTTATGGAAAAAGAAGAAGGTGGAACATGGCATGTTTTGCTGGAAAATGCAAAAGAGAAGGCATTAAATTCCAAGGCAGAGGAAATCATAGGTCTTAAGTATGATCAGTTCTGCCAGGTAATAATATTACCCCAAGGAAAGTTTGAAAAACTACTTACGTCAAATTCAGATGAAAAAGAAAGTATCCTGACAAGTATATTTGGCGAATGTAGATGGCAAGAGATCGCTGATATCTTTTATTCTGAAACTGAAGAACGAAAGAACAGTCTTAGGGGAATTAAGGAAAGGATTCAATCCGGTCTTTCAGAAGAAGGATGTGAAACCATTTCGGACCTAGAATTTGTCGTAATACGCAAGGAAGAAGAAGTTAAGAATCTTGATGCACGATATGAAAAGGAGAACTATGACAAGATTATAAAGGAACAGCAGGGCATACTCGCTATTTCACGTCGCTTTGCGGATCTTCACAAAGCTGAAGAAAAGATTAATGAATTAAGTGAGCGTAAAGAGGAGAGAGCGCAGTGGGAAAAGACACTGTCTGATGCAAAACGTGCTGATAAAGTACGCGTATTACTTGAATCAGAGCATGAAGCCAAGAATGAGAGCGCAAAGCGACAAAAAGCATTAGAGGAAGCGAAAAAGATTGCCGAAGAAACGAAAAAGAAGTCAAGCGAGGCTACAAAGGCCCTTAAAAAGCATATTGAGCAAGATGATGAAATAGAGACTAAAAAAACTCTGATTATTCAATATGAAGGAAAAAGAAAAGACTATGAAAGTATAGATGAAGCCGAAAATGATCTGAAGAAAAAAAGAGAAGCAGTAAAAATTGCTACTAAGGAAGAAGAAAAAGCAAAAGACAAACAAAAAGAAGCAGCAGAAGTTGTCATTTCAACTCGTGAGGAATATGAAAATCTCAAAGAGGATCATTCGCAATTATTGAGTGAATACATAAACGGAATAACAGGACAATTGGCAAAAGACCTAAAGAAGGGGTCGCCCTGTCCTGTGTGTGGAAGTACAGAACATCCACATAAAGCTAAGCTGTCGGAAAGCAGTGTCACACAAGATATGGTAGATGCCAAGAAAGAGGAAAGTGACGCTAAATACGACGAACTGAATGAACGGATTTCTTTTCAAACTGAAGCCAAGAAGGTTCTGGATGAAAAAAAGATTGCACTTCAAAAGGCCGAAAGCGAAGTGAAGATAGCTGAATCAGCCATTAAGAATCTTAAAAAGAGTCTTGTTTCAGGCATAGATACGCTTGAAAAGCTGGAGGAAGAGATAGGAAATCTACAGGAGACAGTTCAAATATATTATGAAACAAAGGACAAGTTGGTGGAGGAAGAAAAGAAAGCGAAAGACACTGATAATGAGGCCGTAACAAAGATAGAAGTAGCTTCAAAGGAAGTCGATAATGCGGTAAAAGCTCATAAAGATGCAGCAAAAAAAGCTGATAAAAGCCTTAATGACAATGGCTTTGAGTCGAGAGAAGAGGTGCAGGAAGTATTATTGTCAGCTGAAGAACAGGAGGATCTTGGGAATAGGATCTCAAACTATGATGCAAGTCTTAAGGCTTCAAAGGATAATTTGAAGGCACTTAAAGAAGAATTAAAAGGGAAAAAGGAACCTGATGAGGAGAAAAGCCAGAAAAAACTTGATAACGCGATTAATGCAAAAAGTGAATATAGTGGGAAAAGAGAAGGACTTAATACGGAGATTAAACGGCTCCAGAAGAAGGTTAAAGAGTTAAAAAAGGAAGGCGACGGGATAGAAGAAAAGATACGCGAGGCTGAAGAGGATTTTGCCTTTGCGAAGAAACTGAGAGGAGATTCCGGAACCGGACTACAGAGATATGTTCTGGGGATAATGTTTTCATCTGTGGTTACTGCTGCTAATAAGATGCTAGAGATGGTTCATGGCGGAAGATATCGATTATTCCGGTCAGATGATAAGGCTCAAGGCACTAATAAGAGAGGATTGGAACTTAAAGTATACGATAAGAACAGTGAGGAGCACGATGGAAGATTTGTCAGTACGTTATCTGGTGGTGAAAAATTCCTTGCTTCATTGGCATTGTCTATTGGAATGTCTACGATAGCGCAGAGGACAGGAATCAGAATTGAAGCTTTGTTTATTGATGAGGGTTTTGGTTCATTGGATGATGAATCTATAGCTGATGCTATGAGTGTTCTTAATAGTATTCAGGAAGCTAATGGTCTAGTTGGTATAATCTCTCATGTGCAGATCCTTCAGGATCAGATTCCTAGTAAACTTCGTGTGGAAGCTGATGACAAGGGAAGCCATATAGTTCAAACCTTAGGATAAACGAGGCATTTTTATCGGACATGTAAGAGGATATTCTGTTAGTGGAACGGAGGACTTGAACATGTTCGATTTTTTTGATGATGATGAACTCGCTATGCTGTTTGCAATGGATAAGCAACACGACCTTCATGCGCTTACAACTATGAGCGTGCTACATGAGGCAAAAAAGGCTGGTAAGCCCAGGGGTAAAACAACAAATAATAGGAATGTTAATAAGAGTGGCGGTTGCCTGACAACGATGCTTATTATTCTGGCGATTCCAATCATTATCATTTTTGTATGTTTGGGAGGTTGAATTTATGGCTGATAAAAAGAGCTTTGAAACGATTATGCTTGGTATTTCCAGCGGGCTTACCGGAGATTATGACAAAGATCTGGAATACCTTAGGGAAGAGTCGGATAAGTACAAAGATCACGAGTTTGGCAAGGAGATTCTTAGGGCTATTGGCCGTATGATGTATGAAATGCTGCCGGATGACAGGAAGAAGGACCTGGATGAGGCTTTGGGACGCGACATGAAGGGTATCGATGCCACCCTTGAAGAAGTCCGTTTCAACATATACAAAAAGGATTTCGATAAGGCATTAAGACTTATAGAAGATACTGTCAAAGAACAGGAAACAACTCCTATGTTTGAGGATGATTCTGTCAGTGAGTATCATAATTTCAGAGAACCGATGGAAGAAATCCTGTATGATGAACTTGAGCATCCGGAAAAGACACTACGTAACGCGACAATCAATTATGCCGAAATGTATATGCTTTACGGGTGCATTCTCGTTGAACTAAAACGCCTTGATGAAGCAGAGATTGCACTGAAGAAAGCCGTGAAATGGAACCCTGTTGCCGCAAATATAGCATTCGAGCACGCCGAAACAATGAAAATGCGCGGAAGAATTGAGGATTTCCTGGACTGTTCAAAAAAGATCTTTAAATATGCATTTCGACCGGCTGATCTTGCCAGATGTTACAGAAACCTCAGTTACTACTTCGTTGAGAAGAAAAAATATGAAACGGCTGTATGCTGCCTGCTTTTCAGTACTCAGTTTGAAAAACACGATCTGGTGCAATCGGAACTATATTACATAAGCCAGGTTTCAGGGAAGATGTATAATCCCACGGAAGAGGAACTTAACAAATGCTTTGAGGATAATGAAATCCCGTCAGGTCCAAATGTTGAGATACTAAAGATTGCATATGGATACGGCAGACACTTCTATGAAAGCGGGAACATGGATGCTGCTGCTTACTTCCTGAGCATATTTGCCAGCTTTATCAATGACGAAGAGGCAAACAAAATGCTTGAAGATGCGAAAACGAAAGTGGAACAACAGGAGGGATGAGCATGGAAAAACAGAATATAACGGTTAATGGAGAATCAGTACTCATTCCGGACTACTATCAGAAGGTTGATTCCATGCCGGGTGACCCAGAGAATTCTGTTCCCTATGAAGTACAGACACCTAACGCAGGGTGTATAGCGTTTGTTTCAGCAGTTGGATTTGAGAAATCACTACCAAGGGATATAGACGAACTGACAGGCGGTATCAGACATTTTCTTGCGGATAATCAGGGACTCATCAAAGTTGTCTCTGAAAATGATTATGTGTACAGCATTGTAAAGAACCTTAAAGATCCACATGGCGTTCAGTACATACTGACATACCAGAAGTTCTATAAAGACTTTATCCTGAATATACAGGCATTCTTTGAGGAAGCAGGAACCACGGGAATCAGAGAGAGCATGGTATGGGCGATGCTTCGGAATGAAAACAAAGTTGATGCTGATGATCCAATGGCTGGATGGGCTGAGGACCCGTATGATGCTACTATCACGAACGGTGCACTTATGAACCTGTCCGAGAAGGAAGAGTATGATGAATTGTTCCCAGGATTTCCGCTGTCAATGTGCAGAGAGTTTATCAACTGTATCATAGGAGGATCGGAGAATGAATAGGGTGGATACCATAAAAGCCGGGATTTTTGGTACTGTTGTCGGAGATGCCCTGGGTGTGCCGGTTGAATTTTCCAGCAGAGGACAGCGTAAGGAAGACCCCGTAAAGGATATGAGAGCATATGGGACTCATAATCAGCCCAAGGGTACGTGGTCTGATGACAGCAGTATGATGCTTGCCACCCTGGACAGCATTATTCAAAGGGGCGGAATACGTTATGATGACATAATGGAGAAATTCAGGCTTTGGCTCCTTCGGGGCGACTATACGCCACATGGAGATGTTTTTGATGCGGGCGGGACCTGTACAAGTGCCATTTCGAAATACAGACCTGGCATGGATGCCAGAGATTGTGGCGGAGCTGATGAAAGAAGCAATGGAAATGGATCTTTAATGAGGATCATGCCGGTTTCGCTGTTTGTTGGATTTGATGAGGATTTCTGGAACGATTCGGTTCTTGAGGATGCAGTTGATGAAGTACAGGGCGTTTCTTCACTTACTCATGCGCATCCACGTAGCATGATGGGCTGCATGATATATACAGCTATTTGCCATGAAATTATATATTGTAACGATAAACCATTGTTATTCACGTTACAGTACGCAGTTGACAAGACATTGGAATTCTACGCTAATGCGTGGGAAGCATATTCGTGGTTTGATGATGCATTTCTGACAGAGATCAGGGCTGGAAAATATGACCGGTTAAGAGATCTCACATCGTTTAAAGACATGCCGGACACAGAAATCAGAGGCAGCGGATATGTTGTCGACTGCCTTGAGTCATCCATATGGTGTCTGCTTAATTCCGAATCATACGCCGACTGCGTGCTTAAGGCAGTTAATCTTGGGGAGGATACGGATACGACAGCAGCTGTTGCAGGAGGGCTTGCGGGGTTATACTATGGATATGATAATATCCCTAAGGATTGGATTGATGCCATAGTTTCAAAGGAATGGATAAGGAATTTGTGCGAGGGCTTCTCGCGCATTATGGATGTTTAAGGAGATATTAGATGTCGACAACAGAGGAAAGAATAGAGATATTCAAGGATACACTGGATTGGATAGAGAAGGATCCGGATCTGTCTGCATCAATTCCTGAAGCAAAGAAGAATACTACAGTATTCTTCGAGGACGATTATCCTGACTTTGATCCGACAAAAGGTGGATCTACAAATATCACCGTATCGGGGGACAGGAGTTACCAGGCGGCAATGAAGCTTCATAGGGAGAATCCAGATGCAAAGATTGCCGTCATGAACTTTGCCAACGCATTTCATGCCGGTGGAGGAGTGAAGTCGGGAGCAAGTGCTCAGGAGGAATGCCTTTGCCGTACCTCGACGCTGTATCCACTGCTTTATCGAAGGACACTCAGAGATTCATTCTACAAGTACCATAATGATCTGGGAACACCGAAGGCTACAGATTCCCTTATATATACCGAGGGAGTTATTATCTGCAAGACAGATGAGGATCTGCCGAGGAGAATGCCCAAAGAAGACTGGGTAACAGTGGATGTAATCACAATTGCTGCCCCGGATCTTCGTGAGAAGTCAAATATCCATGTCCCGCTTGTTAATGGTGGTACGTTCATGAATAATGCAGAATTGTTCGGTTATCATGTTAAGAGAGCAATTCATATGCTTACGTGTGCGGCTGCAAAGGGAGCTGATATTCTTGTTTTAGGTGCTTTTGGATGCGGTGCCTTCCAGAACAATCCTGAGGTCGTAGCAAGAGCGTACAGAACCGCTTTAAACGAGTTTCCGGAAGTGTTTAAACAGATTGAGTTTGCGGTATACTGTCCTCCAGGCGGAAGCAGGAACTATGATGTATTTAAAATAATAATGGGGAGCGGCAGCAAGAAGATGGAAAATGATAATCCCAGTAGTTTTGCATTCGCAAGTCTTACAAGCCATCTCGAAAAGCTTCGGAATGTTGATTTCGGACACATACACAGTGAGAAGGGTCATAAAGGGACAATGGATGATCCGATCCCAATGCCTTATCCGGTTTATACAGAACCAGTTAATCAGTTTATTAAAGCCGTTTATGAGTTTGATGACAAAAATCCCAAGTATAATCTCAAGAATTATATGGAGATTATGGAAAAGAAGGGAATTCAAAGTATTGATGATCTAAAAGCCGAGGAACTTGATGAGGAGGCTGCCTTGGCGGTATTAATGTGTATAGTTAGACAGGAGCGATTCTGCGATGGATTGATACTGTCAAACCTTGAAAACGGAACTATTCAAAACCTTCTGCAACGTCTCAAAAGAATTGATGAGGAATAGGTTTAATCTAAACGAGATGGAGATCTTATGAGAGGGGTGTAGCGGAGAAATGATGATGTTTAAAAAAATAGAGTATGAACTGACAGTGGCAATGCTGAATACGGTTAAAGTAATGATTTGGGTGGAAAATGATAAGCTTCATTATTCAAAAGAAATACTATATAGTCCTGGTAATACAGAAAAAGACGTTATAAGCCCTGTTTCAGTTGAGGAATTTACAAAAAAGATAGAAGCATTGCGGATCGACACGTGGAAAAAGCATTACCAGCCCCAGGGGTATGTTGTTCTAGATGGGGAATCATGGGAAGTGCAATATGAAGATACGGACGGAAAAAAGAGTAAGAGTTCCGGTGACAATGCATATCCGGCAAATTGGGAGTCATTTCAGGAATTACTGACAAGTGTTGCAGGTGATGTTAGTATAGATTAATGTTCAGAACCTAGAGATCTAAAAGCATTGTTCAAGCCTTAGGAGAAACGCATGAACCGATTAGAATATGCATTAAACTTGCTGAGAGAAGGATATCCTTTTGACGACAAAACGTATTACAGAATTATAGAGGGAAACAGACCCGGAGATAAAAAAACTCTTCCTAGAATGATCAAGGATGCTATGGGGGAGTTTGCGGAAGAATCAGCACCTGATTCGGTTGATGAGGATATCATTATCGATATTCTTTATGGTATGAACGAATTTGTTTGCCGGTATTCTGCCATTCCAGCATTCAAACAACGACTAAGGGACAGCTTTTGTGAGTGGATACGGTTAATTGCAGATAATAACGGTATTTCTGATATAGAAAACCTTATAGATGAGTATATGGAGAATCCCGTTGGCACTGATACAGATGTAACAATCCTTAAGGCGCTTCATGCAATGAAGCCTGAAGAAGGAAAAACAAAAGATGAAATAGCAGCTTTAATACACGCAAAAGATACCAAAAATATTCAAGTAAAACTCCGCAAACTTGACCCATCACTAAAAGAACAACCAAGAACAAAACAGGCAAAAGGTGAAAAGAATAAACGAAAACAACCCAATACATCTCTTCGATTGGGCGATCAAGTGCTTAGGGTGGGGGTGGAGTATAAGGATATCCCCTTGCCAAGAGATGATAATCCCAATAAAACCGCTAAGATTGTTCGAAAATACTATTCTCGTGACACATTAAGCCCCATTGTACTTCAACTGAACGTTACGCAAGTCGGAATGCTCCTGAGGGGAATGATGATGTTATACAATAACGAAGTCAGTAACAATAGCTATGAAATGGCCCTCAATATCTGGTCTCAGCTTTCAGAACATGTCCGTGATAGAGTTAAAGAGCATGTTTATCATGACAACAGGGAATTCATCCAATTTCTTGATGATCTTGAAAAGGACGAATGCAGTAACCGAATTTTCGTTACCGAACGTGAAATGTCTGAGGACGAGACTATAGAGACAAAAATCACGATTATTGAAAAAATGGGAAGGACTTGCGATGTGGAATTTGGAAAAGATCATGAAATCATGAGAAATTGTAAGCTCAGACCTAATTTTGACTCAGATGAAAAACCTTACAGGTTGATAAACGATTCAAAAGAGGTGTTAATTGATATTAATGATATTCATGATATTAAGATTGTTGATGATTATAAGCTGAATAAAGAATAATCCTAGAAATATCGAGAAGAGATGCCCTATGGAACTTTGAGTTCCATAGGGTTTTTTTAGTCATGATATCCTACGACTGAACAGAGACAGAAGCCGATATAGCAGTCTCAAGTAAAGCAAAGCTACGAAAGGGAATCATTATGAAAAAAAAGTACAACCGCATTTCAAATCAAATATCGATGATAGGCATTAGCAGAACGACTCAGGGTAAGAAAGTAGTGGATTACTACGTATCCGGAGCAAAAGGCAAAAAAGAATATGTCTTTACAAGGCCCTATACCAAAAGAACATATGAGATGGTTAAAGGAGGCATCTCAATAAAAAGACTTCTTTTAACTAAATCAAAAGACAGGATGGTAATGAAACTTGTAAATTATCTTTCTGTTATGATGCCGTACATCATGGAAGAGATAGAGTGGGTATCGGCTGCGTAGAGCCGGTTTCAAATGAAAAGAGAGGGATGGAACTTTGAATTCCATCCGTTTTAGAAACCTGTGGTTTAATACACGTATCAAGTCAATAACATCAATCCAAGAAAGGGACAATACTATGGAAAAAAACACAAAGAGTATCGACACAACTGAAAATGAAGTAAAGGAAATCCGCGCAATGTATGAAGAAATGCTTAGTGAATGCACTACAGATTCCAGAAGAGAGGAGCTGGTGGATGAGTTTATGAAATTTCGTAAGCCGGATGGGTCATTCAGTACTATTGATGACTATCATATCGATAGTGACTGCGTTGTATACTTTGCGCTCATTCCCACATACAGCATAACAGCGGCACTTGTATATGCAGACCTTAGGGGAATTGGCACAAAAGAAAGCAGGGAGGCGTTACTTGGGGGCCTTAAGTTTGCAGCTGAGCTTCGTGGACTCATCGGGCATGGTTTTGATGCGACAAACGACCTACTTGAAGCAATAGGCATATATAAGAGGGCGGGCATTTATAAATGGCTTCGCAAAAATGAGGGAAGGGCACCAGAGTTTCAGGCTGTCATATCCAAAAGAGTGCTTGAAATGAAGCATGCTCTTGCTGAGGGACGTGTTTTTTCGGGGTGGAACGAGGATTACACTAAAGAATTCACACGTGAGGTAGAAGATTTTGAGAGGGAGATGTATGACTACGTCTGGTATGCTTCGTACGGCTCAAATCTTTCAAGAGAAAGATTTATGCGTTATATCGACAGATGCTCAGATACTTCCGAACCGATAGATGACAGAGCAAAGATTTTCAACTTCTCCCTATATTTTGCGGATAAAACCAGCATATGGGGTGACGGAAAAGGAGGTTCCGCATTTATTGATGACAGCACAGATGGCATGACCCATTGCCGGATGTACAAAATTAAGAGAAGCCAGTTTGAGGAAGTCATGGCAATGGAAGGGTCTAAATATACCAGAAAAATAGACCTTGACCCGACCATGGAGGGAGATTGCCCATGTTACACGTTTACAGCTCCTTCAGTATATGAGGAGACAAATGCTCCGTGCCAGGGGTATTTTGATACGATTCTAACCGGATTGAAGGAGATGTACCCGGATACACCTGAAAATCTCCTCAGATTCTACCTTCTTTCCAGATGCTTATCGAAAGACGAGATCAATGCACTTGCCCAGATCAGACGTAGTGAGCATGCTGTAAAGAATACCGATATCAGAGGCATAAGGACAAAAAAGAAGCATATGAACTGCATTATGAGTCTTGCAAAATTGGGTCTGATCCGAGAGGATGGTCGCAGCATCAATGAGGGCCTTAAGATAACGGACTATAATGCCCTACTTTATACTGTTAAAGAATCAAGAGAACTGGTGGATATGCTCCTTATAGGAGCTTCTATGAAAGGAGGGATGTGATGATGAAGAAGGTTTTTGTTTATGGAACCCTTATGAGCGGTGAAAGGGCATCAGATATGCTTGATAGAGGTTCTTTTCTGGGAGAATACACCCTAAATGGCTATACGACATATGACCTAGGACCATTCCCCGGGATCAAGGAAGATAAAGAGGGAGAAGTATTGGGGGAACTGTATGATATTCCGGATTCGCTGATTCAAAGCCTCGATTCCTATGAAGGAGAGGGCGGTTTGTACAAGAGAACACTTGTAACGGTTCGGAATGCACAATCCGTAGTCAACGATGTTTTTGTGTATGTTTATTTGGGTAGTGTTTCAGATTGTGCTCGCGTTCTCGGCCGATGGGCTTCTTAAAACAAGTGTATGATATAATTAATACTAGTAAGCTTGATAGGAGGAGATGCTTCGAATGGGTATACTGATCAAGGATGTTTTCAGAGAGAATAGGTTTAATCTTTTTGTTAAGTATTGTGATGAAAATGGGTTGAAGAACATGGAAGACCTCGAAGGTTTTGATTTTGGGTCTCTTTTGGGTATCAAATATATGAGTGAGACAAAAATAAGAGCCTTAGAGACAAGATATGCACATTTCTTGGGTGGAACAACCGACGACATGCCTAACGAAGCGTCTTCAGAATCGAGATTTCAGAACATAAATCCGGAATTAGTTGAAGCGGATATTGATCTTTTGAGTGCTTTTGATGTGAAAAAGACGGCTATTGAATCGTTAAGAAAGCATGGATATAAATCAATCGGCGATCTGGAGGGAGTTTTGGGGAGAGATCTGAAAAAAGCATTGACACCAGTTGCCCTTCAAAAGCTTATGTCAGCAGAACAAGAATTATCAATGCCGCTAAAAGATCTTCTTGCATCAAGATTGTCGGCAATGTCCCAAGGGTCAGACTATATGATCGCTCTTCTACGTGCGGAGGGATATACTCTTCAAGCGATAGGGACAAGCTATCAAGTTACAAGAGAGCGAATAAGACAGATTGTCAATAAATTCGAAAAGATTATTGCCCCAATGACGCATGAGCTTCAGAGATCACTCATAAGCGGAAGAGGCTATTTCCCGGCAACGGATATCCTTGACTATTATGATGATAATAACATGAATATGATTCTTCTCATGTGCCTGAAGGATAGCGCTGAGTTGGAGTATCTTGGTTTTGCGGATATCTTTGTCCCTTTTCAGGGGTCAAAAGATTATCACAAGAACCGTATATATGATATTGCGGTTGATTTTATAGGTGATGGTATCGATCTTTCCAATCGCCTTGAAGATCTTGAGATGATTATGTTTAAGAACGGATATCCCTATGTCGATGAAGCGGCATTCCTAAATCTTGTCCAGTCTAAGGGATATTATGTTTATAACGATTATATAGTGAAAGGTAAGCAATCATATGCACTTCTATGTGCAAATATCGTTGAGAAGAGATTTCCGGACGGGATAAAGGTTTATGAGGGGGAAGGTTCGGACGATTTGAATATGCTTAGAAAATTAGCATATCGGATATATGGTGATATCAAGATATCAAGTGATGACAGAGCCTTTACAGCAAGGTTGGCCGACTATCTGATTTTACGAGACAGGGGAAAGTATATTGCCAAAGAGAACATTCGAGTTGATATGTCAGTAATAAGAAAGATTAAGACATATATCGATCAGTCGAATGAAAAACGGATTTATTATTCTGCACTCTTTGATATGTTCAAACACGAATTGATTGCGACGGGAAATGTTGATAACTATCATTTTCTTCATGGTGTTTTGAAACTCTACTACGATGGTGAGTATGACTTTACCTCAAGGGACTATTTTACGAGATTCGGTAAGGGCTTGGCTTCTGGAAAGACCGATGACAAAATCCTTCAGGTTATTGAAACTGCTCGTGTGCCAGTGGGCAGAATGGCATTAAAGATGAGAGTGCCTGGGGTGTCAGATGCAATGCTTCTAAATGCAGCTATGTATAGTGAGAATCTGATTCCGTGGGAGGCAAATTATTATTATTCTATGAGATGTCTTGATATCACAGAAGAAGACAAGGACTTCCTTAGAAAAAAAATACAGGAAATCATGCAACAGTATAGAGGATATTGCAGTGCGAATCTCATATATGATGAGACATGCAAGAATCGTCCTGAGTTTGCCCAAAAGAATAAAATGACAGATTCTGACAATCTTTATTATGTATGTGCGAAACTGTTTTCCAGTGAATTCGGATTCAGAAAGCCACATATAACGGCCTTGGGGCTTATGGAGGATATATCCGCAAAGAATGTTGTGCTTTATTTAATGAAGGATCCCTCTCAGTTTAGCTTTAATGCATATAAAGACGTTGCAAAAGAGCTCAAATGGAGCGATGTAACCATGGGATCAGTATTTTCGCGGATTGAGACCGACTATATAAGGGTTTCCGAAGATCTTTATATAAAGAAGGATGATTTTGAGATAAGTAATCTTGATATCGAAAGAATTCTGTTTGTTCTAAAGCAGAATATGCAGAATCAATACATTTCGCTTATGGCTTTTGATAAATGGGACCAGCTTCCTCACATAGCTTTTGAATGGACCCCTTTCTTATTAAGAGTAATCATTGAGGAGTATATTCCTGACTATAAGATTATAGACAGTAGGTCACGGACAAGGTCTTATGAAAAGGGAATTGTGGTTGATTCTGAATCGGATTTTGTTGATTATACGGACATCGTCATACATGCTATGAGGCAACATGGAAGTACTGAAATGGCTGAAAATGAGCTATGCAAGCTCCTGGTTGATAATGGTCTTACGTATAAGGTCATTCCTAAGGAGGTTTATGCATCTGACAAGATTAAGCTTAAAGAAGATACATTTATGATAAATGAAAGGAAAGCATGAATGGACAAATTTTCAGTTGTAAAAAAATATATAGATAAATTGGATTGTGAAGGGTTATTGGCACTTGGAGCGCCTAGAGATGAATATGACAGGGAATCTCAAAGAATATGCCAAATGATAGACAAAAACAGCTCTGTGAGTGAAATTTCTAAAGCTATAATCTCGATTTTTGCAGATTCCATGGGCGTAGTTCCTTACAATAATGCTTCGAATGATATTGAGGCGATATCGGAAAGGATCGCTGAAGAATTGAAAACCGGGACAATAGCGTAAACGTTGGGGGAAAACACTAAATGTCAAAAACGGAAGAATTAGAAAAGATAATAGGAATTCCAGCAAATATTATTGAGGAACAGTTTGATCATGGCATTTTGGATATTCTTTTAGAACTCAATAGGAAAGGGTACTACACAATATTCAGCTGTGAAGGCCATTGCGATCCCAACCCAGACAAAAAGGGAAATGTAGGACATTGGGAAGGATACTTGGCATTTAATGATACATATAGATTCGAGGAATATCCACCAAAATTCTATAAATATAACAATCATAGAAGATTTTTCTATTGGAACGGATATGGCGAGGAAAGTCGATTAAAATACTTAGAAGATGTTTTAAGATGGGCAAGAACACTTCCTACACGCGAGAAAAAGAAAGTTGTAGTTTATCATCTTCTTGGGAAGAATAAAAAGCATCCGAATAGAGAGCCAAAATTGTTTTATTATGGCGAGGATTATGAAGAGGTTAGATGTATTATGAATAGATCGGATATAGACAATTACTATGATTTCCAGTTAATGGAAAATATAAGGTATATATAGTACTAGGATCATAATCTGTTTATTTAGTGGAATTATTAGCGATGGGATATCTAATCAGTGAAACAACAAAAGAAGAGCGGGAGAGGATAGTAGCGGAGTCTCTCGGTAACATATTAGGATCCTGTGACGGTTGCTCCCCCGGTATGATCGAGATGTATCAGGATTATATTGATGGTAAGAAAGAACTTCGTGATATAAATATGGAGTTTCGTGCTTCATATGTGTCCGGAGAAATCGATAAAGAAGATAAAAGCGGATGCGGGTACATGTAGATGGCAGATACTCAGGATAAACGTGATGAAAAGATCGGTCGAGCGATCGTAAATATAACCTGGTTTTGGTTCGTGGTCAAGTTTATCGTCATAACGACCATTATTGCGGGAATAGTTCTTTACTTGATTAATAAACCGTTATGGCTCGCTCCGATGATAGGTATTGGGACATTTATCATATACATACTCATCTGGAGACTTATCTGGATGTTCATCAGCTGGGCTTCAAAGCAATGATTTTAAATTTGCGATTTTGAGAGCCCTTAATGCAGGTTTCCCCGGTTGTTTATCACGAAAATCGCACACAGAGCGTTTTGGAAAGAGTAGGACGACCGAAATCCAGTTCCTAGATAGATATTTAACATTGCACAAAATCCGAGTTTTGTGGTTAACATAACAATATATTATGTAAACTATTCGCGAAAGACAGCTTTAACGAACAAATGTTCGATATACTTATAATACTTATAATACGTACTTATAATACGATCCCATAATACGATACTTAATTAGTCTAAGATTGCGAATGTAGATAAGTTGTTTATTTGAGCGGGCAAATCTGTCTTTCTTGAATTATTGGGAGTAGTTCTGCTAAATCGCGATCGTATTTTGGTTGCATTTTCATGCATAAATCAATTGAGAGTTCCTTTATCAGCAGATCAAGCAAATCTTTAACAAAGTTGATAAGGCTCCATATATCGTGTGCAGGTAAATACGTTTTATCCTGAATTGCCTTATCGTTTTCCGTTGTGTGAGAAAAGTAATTGCTATCATTATGAGCATGATAATGGTTTCGCCGTTGCCGTATTATTTCTATTGTATTTTTTAAGCCTTTGTCTCGTTTTAGACATCGCTCTATTTCTGTCAATTCGATAAAAATATAGTTGGGATCGTTGAATAAGTCTGAATTTTGTTTGCATTTATTTATCAAGTTCATTATTCCCGAAGATTTATTGTTAGTGTCAAAAAGTCTTGCCAATGTCATTATATAGGAGTCTATGCATGCGGAAGCAGCCATTTTAAAATAGTTATTTCCGTTGTTGGAATACTCTTCTGCAACGGAACTATCTAAAAAAACGTAGTATATATCTCGTAAATACAAATACTGCTCATAAACATTCTTAATTTCCTCAATTATTTCATCTCTCATAAAAAAGAATCCTGTATATCTACCTTATACTTCGGGGATACTTCTATTCCAACACCGTTTTCTTGATCCCATTCAACATTGCACATGATAACTGTTTTGCCATCACGAGCAAACATAACCGATATTGGTTCGACAAACTTAATGGCCTCTTCTGCGGCGCCTATTTCCGGGAAGTGCTCTTCTATCTCGGTTTTGTGTACTTCAATATATTCTTCGATCATTCCAGGCATTCTACGTGAGATCTTATCAAGTTTGCCCATAAAAGACTTATAAGCCTCTCTTTGTTCGTCGCATATTTGGTCACCAGTATAAGCCAATGCGATTATATTCAGTTTATACTCTTTATCCATCAGCACAATGGATTCTTTCTTAATCCATCTATGCTTATATTCCATTTCGCCAAAAACAGGGTCCTTTACAATATCACTCATTATTATTTCCTCCTTCTGTACTATGATTCCTTTTGTATTCTGACACACCACCGGAATGGTCCATATTGTTATGAACATCCCTAGATACCTTCTGCATAGTTTTACAGTCTCTACATTCATGCCACGTATATCCATTTTCATCGCGCCATTTTTTTACGTCCTCTGGAGAGCATCCTTTCTGTTTGGCTAAGGCTTCGTCAGCTTGGGAGAAGTTAGATATTCGATCGTCTGTGAAATCATCTATTTCCACTTTGCCTTTTGAAATGGGAGAAAAATCAGGATCTCCATCGGTGTACCCAATTCCGTCTATACCACGCTTATCAAGAATCTGTCCCCAACTAAGCTTATCAGGATTGTACCTCGTCGGCATAGCATTTCTGTCAGGCATCCAAACTGAGTTTCCACGGAACCCGTCCCAACTTCCATTATGACCTTCTATAGGGCAACCTGACACCCTGATTTCGTAAGCCTCGGCTTGTGCAATGAGGTTATCATCCTCTTCGTCCTCTAAGATATCATTGATATTTATATCTTCTTCAGAGAAAGAATCTGTTTTATCTAATCCGGACACATAACTATTAATTGGTTTGTCCAGTTCCTTTGAATCAGAAATCTTTTCCAGGTCTTTTGCACGATCAAGCAATGGTATTTCCATTTGTGAAAAGACTTCTGCAACATTAAAGTTAAACATTATCCTACCTCCTGCTGTATTTTATGACAGTTTTAATTTCTTTTGCCGTCGATATATGCTTGTAAATGCTTCTCAAAATTAATTCCTGAAGAGGCTGCAAGCTTTTCTCCGTCCCTTCCCACTATGACAGCAATGCCGCCACGAATCGGATTCCAAAAATAATATGCATCCATATCAGGAAGTTCTTTGAAGTTTTCTTCCGCAACATCTACAGAAACTTTCATTGTCTCTGCGGCCGTTGTAATAATCTTCTTGTTCATAAGATGATCTCCTATACACTCATTTCCCAATTTACGACATTGCCATAATCTGGCGGCCAATCAAATATTTCTCCGGATTGACCGTCTATTGCCACTACTTTTCCTTCAATACAAGCCGCATTGAACCAGTGTCCAGGCCCATTCTCTCTATCAATGCCTATTACAGCATGTGCTCCTTCTCCGGCTTCAAGAAGTCTATTTTCAATCTCATATGGACTCATAGAAACAATCTCTTTACCCAAGAGAACTTCCATCTCCGCATTTGTTGGAATATTATTTGCGGATGCGCATGTTGCATCGATTCCATTTAACCTTTCGTGAACCACATATGCGCATGCCCCACAATTGATATTGTAGGGAGATTCCATGTCAAAAGGATCGTAATTGGGATTAATTTCTTTTATCCAAGAACGTATCCCCTCTACTGTTGGATTATCAGAAAATCGTCCATCTCTGTCTCGCACTTCAACATGTTTAGCTATAGGCGAATCGATATCTTTTACGGTATGTATACCATCAATATGAAAAATCCTTTCTTTCAAAGGGGATTCCAACTTTAATAATGATTTCTCCATATTGAAGTCTAACACTACATAACTCCTTTATTCCTTAACTGCGTTACCCAAGCAGCATATATTTCGTTATAACCATCCGATTCCCTTGATTCCTTCTTCAAAAGGCATTGCGCTGTTGCCAGAGCATATTCCTTATCTATTCCTGGCGCCATCTTTTCAACACGTTTAATAATTGAATCTGTCAACTCGTCAAATTCTCCTACAGTGTCAATTATTGGCTTCACCCATACGTTTCCATCCAAAAGGCCGCTTATCAATTCGGATAATCCCTCAAACTTATCCTCATTCCACAGCGATAATTCTCCTCGCAACTCATATTCATGAAGAATTCTTTGAATTCCAAGCCTGCTTCTGCTTGATATCTCCGCACGTTCAAGGAGTTCTATAACATCATCTATGTTTGTATCTATTGGATTCTTCACTCGGTTTTTTAACAGTAGCTCAAGAAGCTGTTTTCTGAGTTTACCGGTAATTCCATTAGCACGAACAGAAGGTTTATACTGATACCTTTGTTCTTCACCTTTATACTTTTGAATACTGCAAAGCAACGGCTCTACCCAGTCATTCTGATAAACTACTGCAACACCTTTAGGAAGTTTTGCTATTTCATCAAGCTGTTCATCTCTTAAACCGGCTGATTTGCCCGCAAGTCTTCTATCGCTCTCATCAGGGAGTCTCATTATTATCTTTGTGTTTGTATTTCTTATAGCCGAGATATCCACAGCGTTCGGCGATTGATCAACGATCACAAAACCCTCACCATAGGTACGCATTTCTGCTATTGCATTCGAAATCATCTCAACAGACTTTCCGGCGAGATTAGCCCCTTCATTACTCTGCTCAGTAGAAGTTCGTTTCAGAATGTTATGAGCCTCTTCCAATACCGTAAGATGCTTAAGAGGAACATTCATATCCGAAGCATTAGACATTCTATGCTCACTGAGTCTCATTATAAGAATGCCCATAATCAGAGACTTTGTTTCAAGAGAGCCAACACGGCTAAGATCAACAATTACATTTTTGTCAAAGAGGAGCTCATTTTCTATTTCATTCGAGCTGAAAATCTGACCATTAAGCCCATTGGTCAGTGATTTGACCCTAGTCACCAGCGAACCCATGTAATTGCTCTTTACCTCTTCCGAATATGAAGACGTTGTTATAACACTTACCATTTCGTTTTGAAGATCGGAAAAGGTAGGGAAAAGGTTATCCCCATATGCATTTCGAGAAGTCGAAAAATCCCATCCACATACTTCATATGCTTGAAGAAGTGCATCTTTTAATACCGCCGGCATTGCCGCATACATTGGCCAGCACACATTGAATATTTCCACTAAACGATCAACATGCTCCAACACATGCACTCCGTTAGGGAACTTAAACGGATTAATTTTCAGAAGATCAGAGTACTCCGGATTAGTTCCAAAGACGTTGACATCCAGACGATTGCCAAACACATGCTTATACTCACCCTTTGCAGGTTCTATAACCATGAAATTTGCACCCATATTATTTGTTTGGCGAATCAATTCATAGATTGTGTTACTCTTTCCAGAACCGGTTGATCCAGTAACAAACGTATGCATCGACAGACTATGCTTATCTAAAATGACACTGTTAGGAGCGGCGCTACCCATGTTAAACACCTTTCCCAAGTTAATTCCCACCAACGAATCAGAATCTTCGTAACGAACAACTTCTTTCCCAAAATCAGCATGTTCAATAACGGGTAAGCCACATACAGACTTTCGAGGCATTCCCATATGAATTGCAAGCTCATTTCCGCTTACCATTGCGCATGGAGAAACTTCTATCTCTCCCAAAGCACCTGAGTATTTAAAAATAGGGTGCATAAAATTCTTTATATACTCAAGAACGTGTGCCAAGTCCGCATTCTTTCTCTCGCGTTCCTTTTTTTCATCTTCGCTTTCGTCATTTGTCTGGGTGAGTTTATGCCAAGAATTAATTGCTGCGATTTCTACGCCCGAATTCTCTCCGCGCATTATTGCCTTGTACGTTGAAGCAGCGACTTCTGCCGCATACTGATCTTCCGAAAGGAAATACGCGGCACATTCATACATACCAAGGCTCTCAAATTCATCCATTCTCTTTAACTGCTTATCAATTCTCTCTAACATATCCTCAATAGATTTGTCATGAACATTAAGTGTTATGGCATTTGACACGCCTTCAGTAGAACTTGTCCCGGAGGAAACAGTTTTTGTATCTGAATCCGATACAGATGTACTTTCACTGTATGTTTTTGAACTATTTGTAGAAGTCGAATCACTATTAGTGCTAGAAAGTGCCGTTCCAACTAAACCCAAACCTCCAGCAACCACACCGCCTACGGCAAGGCTAATTCCGCCGGTTACGGGAGCCAAAGCTGCCCCTATTATTGAAGACGCCGCTGCTACACCTTTTATAACCTTTGAAGTTGTATTCTCCTTTGATGTTCCATGGGTTTCAGTTGTTCCCTCTGTTTCAGATTCATTAATAGTATTAGAAACGGATTTGGTCTTTGAATCACTCGTACTTTCTGTCACTCCAACTGATGAGTTCTGACCATAGTTAACCTGTATACTCGCAAAAGGAGATAACTGTGTATAGACCGTCTCATATCCCCTTCTCAACTCTCGAAGTTGCATCTGATTGGTAGAGTTAGCGATTATTATTCCAGTATATTTCTGTCCCCTCATTGAAAGAACAAGTTTTTCTAATCCCTGTACAAACTCCTGATTTGAATTAAGATCCTCTTCTTTACTATTCGCAACACAAGAAACAGCCGATATACTGTTCCCCTTCACCCCTGCAAGAATCTCCTCGATTTCTTCTACGGTATAATCATGCGTCTTTATTCCTGGGAATTGACCGATCATCGCATTTTCAAGAGTATTTTTAAGAGAACTAGTTGTCCTATCGGAATCCAACGATCTTATACCCATGTAGAAATCAGTTTTTTCACCATCACTATCTAAAATAAGAAAGATGGCTGCATCAGAAGAAGATAAAGTATTGAATACGCTTGCGAACTTGTATGAAGCAAACTCATTCTTCTCATACACCATCTCAGTTATCTTAAAGAATAAGACATTCTCTTTTATATTGGATTTAAGGACAGACTCGTCCAAGGGAACAATCTCCATTCTTGAAAGATTGGTAATATAATTCTTTAATATAACGTCATCAACCACCTGTAATGCGGCCTGATATCCTTCTGCTACATTTGTGTATTTTGGTACAGGAACATTCTCCTTTTTTTCAACTACATTTGCCATTCGCTATATCCTCCTGATCAATACGAGAATCACTCCTTATGCTACAACTATACGCTCTCATATAGACAGAATGTGTCCTTGTCTATTATTTCTTTAAAAAAATATACGCTCCTGCACCTATCGCAAGACCTCCTATAATAGGTACCACCACTGGAACATCCGCAATCACTATTCCGCTTATTAATACTCCTGCTCCAACGACAGCGACTGCTCCTCCAACTATTTTTGAGCTTCCTATAGCACTTCTGTCACCCGAACCATTCGAAGTAGTATTATCGCAACTGTTTGCTTCTTCCGGATTTCTATCATTGTCAGGATAAAGCTTCTTCACAACTTCCTTTAACAACTCAATTCGTTCATTTGAGAAATTATTAACTACGGCCACCATTTCGTCATTAAGATAGTCTTCGTCCCAATTTTCGCTAGATTTAAACTGTTCTCCATCATGCTGCTCAATTAACGAATCTATTTTGCCCGTTGCATAATCCAACATTTCATCGAATTCCTTGCACGAAGAATCCAACAGAAGACTATCTTTAAGCATGATCTTTACTCGTGTAGCCTTGCCTTCTTCAACTGCTTCTCTAAACTCATTCGATAATGCCACTTCAATCCCTCCTTCTTAGAGCCTGTCACATGCATCAACGATTCTCTGTGCATGATATCTGATCTCTTTTATATCTTCTTTCATCCATGTTCTTTTCCCGGTAAACTCATCTTTGTTTGCTTTTAGTATTTTATTGATACTGCTTACCTCAGATAGAATCGTTTTATGTGGATCCTCTGGTCTGGCCATACTACTTGTATATCCAAGTCTATTAACCGGCTGTGACACTGGCTGACTTATCACAGGAGTATTTACAGATTGTTGAGTAGGCAAATTCAATTTAAATACATCAGAAATAATTGCCTTAACATAATTAACATGTTCTTTCGTAAAATCATTTACAAGGGCAGTTAATTCATAATTCATCGTGTCCTCTGTCCATGGTTTTTCAGCCTTTTCAAGAGGAATATCCCCATTACTCCAGGGATTCACTCCCTGTGATGTTGCATATGCCTGCATTTCATCAAACAGCCGAAATGTCTTATCCACAAGCAGACTATCTTTAAGCATGATCTTTACTCGCAATTTGTTACCGTCTTTAACTGCTTGAGCAAATTCACTAGATATAGCCATACAACTCTCCTTATATCTCCAAGATCGAATTAACCTTGGTCTGAATATTATTTAACCAATCTAATCTGCTCTGCGCCTCATCAAGTTTCTTCTGTGCTTCCTGCTCGTCAGTTGCGCACGCTTTTAGTTCCTCAAGTTTCGTGTCTAGCAGATCATCCAATTCATCGAACTTCTTTTCAAATGCCTCTTTAATTCTCTTTGCCTCTTTCTTCGCGTAATCCTGCGCTGATGAACTATTTTCATAAAGCTGTTCCTGAATAGGCGCAAAGAATTTGTCTGCAAGTTTTTTGCTGTCAACATACTCTTCTTCTTCGATTATGTCCTTATAAGTCCAATGTCCTTTTTCTTGATGCCAAGTCCATGGTTTATACCATTTTCTATTTTCATTTTCGATCCACTCGTCCTCTTCTTGTCCAACCACTATTTTTTCTCTTACAGTGGCTTTGCTTATCACAGAATTATAGTAAGGGATTTCTCCCTTTATTATTTCAAATGGATCCAGTTCTACATTACCAACATTGATTTCATCTACCAAATTTGCCAGTTTCTTTTTATACTTTGTTAATAAACCATCTGCATTTTTCTGGATAGTATTTTCTACAAGGTTTTCAAGTTCCACTTGAACTTCTGCCTGTAAGTCCTCTGCAAACTTCGCAAATTGATCACACAGATTCTCTGCCTCGGCAACAGACATCTTCTTTTTAGGATCCTTTAAATGTATAGTTATTTTCTCCTGGGCCTTCTTAATTACATTATTTGCAAGCTTAGCTATCTCGCTGTCATAGTTTACCGTACTAATTTCTTTCTTAAACTTCATAGCCTCTTTACCACTTTTAAGTTTCGATTCAATGCTATCGATCCTTTTTACAATGGCATTTTTTTCTTCCTGATTTGACGAGATTTCCAACTTTGTTGTCTCGAATGACTGTGCACTTTCCAGCTTCTTAATGAAAGTATCTACAATGTTCTTGATTTTGGCTGTTTTGGCATATTTCAGCACATACATCCTAATGGCTTCCTCTACGGGAACTACTCCGGAATGTATTAAAGCCTGTTCTTTATCATCTTTTTCTTCTATTGCCTGGGCAAGCCTGTTGGAAATAATTCCCTTTGCTGAAGCTGGTAACGGGGCATAATTCTCGAAGAACATCTCTTCGTTACGATTAAACTTTCTTACTTTTCCTTTTGCTTCATAAACATCATCATCTTCATCATCGTCGCTCTGGGCTAGAATTGTCCTAATATTCAAGGCTGTAAGTGCGGATGTAGGATAAATATTGGGATTCTCGATACCATTATCAGCCAGATAATCTCTAACCTTTTTTAGTGCCGAATCAATACTATCCTCACCTTTCTTGAAATCATCGAGTTTATTCACAACAAATATGAATCTGTCTCGAGATTGCTTCCCACCAACCTTCATACTCTCCGCAACATATTTAAGCAACGTGTTATCATCGTCAACAGCGAGCTGTGTGGCGTTCATTATATACAGTACTACTGTCTTGGAAGACTCGGAAAGCATACGATATGTAGCAGCCCTATGCTCCGGATCACGAGAATTATTCGGTCCTGGAGTGTCAACAAGAACAAGCGAAACATCTTCTGATGTTACAAACGGAATGTTTCCCTCTGCGCGGATCTTGGATACTTCGGGGTTCGAGTTTAAACGATCCATTATTTCGTAAGTTAACTCGCCCTGCGACTCTATGAGGTTTCCTAACTTGTCATATACCTTTGCAGAAAAATGCTCAGAATCATTATCTTTTATTTCTGTAATTGTTGCTGTACACGCCTCCTGCTTCGCGGGCATAAGTCTCTGACCTAACAGCGAATTTATCAATGTCGATTTACCAGCACTCATTGTTGCGACTACATTAACTTCAAAGTCACTACTCTTAGCCATCTCAAATGCTCTAACTACATCCGGCTGCTTTAATTCCTCAAACGGACCTTTCTGAATCTCCGCAAATATATCAGCAATAGCTTGCTCTTTATCCTTGACTTCCTTTGCCGGAATATGTTTTAGGGCGATATTGATACCTTTTGATTTTGCTTCGTTAGCAACAGCAACAACGTCTTCGAAGTCAAGAGTTGTTCCTTGAAAAGTAATAGCAAAATCCTTCGTACTGCACTCCTCAAACAAAATATCAGGAAGATTGTCGACCCACTCTTGTAACCGCTGATCAGGAACATTAAGCTTGCTGTTTTTCTTCAATGGTTTTCCGTCAATCAAGATTTCAGTAGTGACCTGATAAGGATTGTACTTAATAAAAATGTCTTTCATTTGTCATAACCTCCAATTATCATTGATATATTATTTTTTCGAGTGACAGAATCCCCGAATGTAATAATAGTTCACCTAATTCTTCGTTGTTACATTTAATCTTCAAATTCACCGGATAATATTTCTCGTACGAAAAGTCATCTTTTTTCAGTTTTCTCTTAACAAAATCAATATCGTCCTGCTCATCCTCAGATAATTCTTCTCCATACAAAGCCATTTTTCCAAGATACCCAGCATATGCGGAAAGTGGATAAACTATAGGATCATCAAACCCCATCTTTTTCAAATCTTTTTCAACCTCTTCCAGCGTACCTTTTACGGAATCCACTTCTTTTTTGTATCGATCTAATCTATTAACAAGAAAGATAATTTTTCCCTTATAGTTATCTTTAACGAATTCCAAATGTCTCTTATCGTCATCAGAACCAATATTTTCACCATTAAAGAGATACAGCAAAACATCACAGTCTGCTTTTTTTATCGCCGCATTTGACATCTCTCTATGATCTTTATCCATTGATGAATTAACCCCTGGTGTATCCACAAAGCATATATGTCCATCAATATCTTTAATAGAGCGAAATCTGGTTCCTACTACTATTTCCGTACTATCGTTATCGCCGTTATCTATCATAAGGATATCAAGAGATGCATCCAACTCAAGATCATGATCCAGTTCATAACTGAACCCATCTTCCCCGGCTTTGTTATAAAGATAGTGCAGTTTTGCTGTACAGGTATCATTCTGAGTCTTATTAACTTTCTTTCCGGCGAGTGCGTTTAAAAGTGTCGATTTGCCGGCACTCATATTTGCCGTGATCATAATTTTTCTTAGCGGTTTTGAAATAAATAAACGATTATTCCATATAACCGTATATATGTCTTTCAATTCCGCAAAGTTCTTCAAAAATCGATCGTCCCCTGTGGAATAGAATGCTTCATATACGCACTCTAGTTTTTTTCGATAGCGATCACCGTAATAATCCACTATATCGTCAACAAGCTTCCGACCTTTCTTTTTATCATTAAAGCACCTGATGAAAAGACAATCAGTCAATAAAAAATATCTATATTTAAAAAATTTAAACTTTTCGATAATGCTTAGATCTTTTGTTTGCTCCTTTCCAATTTTGAAAGTGTTTCCAACTATTGTGTCTCCATAGAGTTTAAGCGCCTGTTTTGACCACAAATCGCCTTTTCCTTGTTTTTCAATAAAAAAATAGAGTAACACAATATACTTATTTTTGAGTTTTTCGCTTTTCTTCAATATTGGATGGATACGAAGATACTGTTGAATTTGTAGCATCTCGAGCTTCAATAGAATTCACCCCTCTCGACGAGTTTTGTGGTTAGTCTATAACGGTAACATCTTTTCCCTGACTCCTTAACCACATATCAATTCCGTCCCCAAAAACTTCAGCCTCCACAATATAGCTACCATCCGCTTGTTTTGTAGACACTGCTGTTGGAAGTCGATCTTCAATTGCCTCAATGGAAGGGCCAGTATATTTAAAATGTACTTTTCTAAGCTTTCCACCGTACATAAACTGGATTCGTTTTCTATATTCTCCCTCTTCAAACCGATTCTTATACGGGATACGATAGTTATCATTAGTAATCTCTAGATTTTTTATTCGATCCACCCTGTAGATAGTCGGAAAGATGTCGTCAGGATTAGAAAACTCGGTTTTTTTATCAATATTCTCTATAAAAGCTACCAAATAAAAATAAAACTCGGAAAACATTATTGCCTGAGGTTGAACCCTTCTGTGCTTAGGATTCTTATCCATAAACCCCTTGTAATCAAATTCGACGATGCTCTTCTCCTGTATTGCGATACCCAAGCTCCAGAGGTCCTCAGTTACATCTTTTCCGTGCTTTAACTGGATATAGTGATATTTCTCATTCTTTAAGAGCTCGTTGACAAGCTGCTGATTGCGTTTCGGAATACAGTTTTCAACTAGTCGCTCTAAAAGGCTGCACATCTCCTTCTTCGTAAAAGCTCTGCTATCAAGGAGAATCTTGCTGACAGCAAGAATCTCGGCGTTTGATAATCTCAAATGATCACTTTGATTTAGCCTGTATCCTTTCAAAAACCGATCATATATAAGCTCATTTGGGATGCCGTCTTCTGCCGTTTGACTCTCCAAAAACAGTCTGATCTCGTCAAGATCTCGCTGTATACTCTTTTCGGACACCCCATACCTATCAGCTTCTTCTTTTTTTACAATAACCTTTCCGGCACTAAGTCTTGAGAATATCGACAATGCTCTATTACTCTTTCCGTAATTCTCAGCTTCAAAATTGTTTGCCACGTAAACACCTGCCTTTCAAAGCACAAACGGCACCATAGCCCGGAAGCTACAGTGCCGCTTACTGAATCCGATATTGCAACTGGCTGCCATTTTACAGGCCCTATAGCTTTCCGACACAGCATTTCTGCTGTTTTGGCAATTATCCATCTGCCGAAAATTATAATTCTTCCGAGCCTATTTTACAATATGGCATGGACGTATTTCGTCCTTATGTTGAATTTCTTATGCTCTTTTTATAACAATTATCCAAAGACGTACTCAAAGAAGCCTTTTACTGCACCCCAGGTACCACCAAGTACTATACCTATGGCTTTTCCGGGTGCTCCGAGAATCTGCTGACCTGTTTCTCCTGCACTATATGACTCTATCTGTGCAGTAAACTTTATTGAATCCCACATAGACATTGTCGTTTCAGCCTTGTAATCTTCTTCTCCGTCATCAAAGATCCAGTTGTCAGGATCCTTGTTGATATTGTCGGCAAGGGCAATCCTCTTTTCCTTGGGGATCATCTTAACGATCATATAAAGGAGTTTTGTGAGGTTATAGGGTTTACACTGGTCTTCCCCCTCTTCCTTATATCCGGCGCAATAGAATACAGGATTTATCTCCACTCCGGTTTCCTCCTTAATACGTCTCTTTACCGAAGCCGCTTTACTCTTCAGGTGCTTAAGGAGCGTTTCGTCCGGCACATTATTCTGGACATCCCAATGATGTCCCTTCATAGCAACATCCGCCTGATTGAGTCCAATCAGAATCCTATCTGTCTCTTTTTCGCCAAGACAAGGGATAACTATGTCATTGAGAACCTTGTATGATGTTCCGAGATCTTTTGATGATGAGTCGAGGATCATAACTACCAGATCGATAAGTGGTTCGCCATTCTCGTCAAGTTCACTCAGTTTTTCCGTGATAAAACGGTTATACTTATCATCTTCCTTCTTGCTGTCGCCAAGACCCGGTGTATCCCAGATGATCAGATTTTCAAGCGCATATCTGTCTACCGTCTCGGTTTCCGGATCGACTCCAACTCCGACCTTTGCCACGTCCATGTCAAAGAGCGCATTGACCGTCGAACTCTTGCCACATCCCGTTGCTCCTACAAGGAGAATGTTAACCTTCTTTGATCTTACCTGTACAAGACGACTCAGTCTCTCGTTCTTTTCGCCAAGAGTAAGATCTTCGCTTGCCATAATGTCGTCTGCGAGCACATCGTAAATGCTCCTTCTTGCCTCCTTCTGAGGCGCTACTGTGTTTTCGTTCATGTTTTCACCTCTTTCTCGTTTTACTACAGATGGTTTTCTTACACTCTTTGCAACTTCACTTAGTAATGTTGGGCCTAAAGTCTTGTCAAGCATCCTTTCCTGCTGAAGCTTCGGTGACGGATCTTCACAAACACCCAAATGTTCCAATATACTGTCCATAATCTGGTCCTCCTTTTTAATATTCCAACCCGTTGTTTGTTTAATATTATTACGGTCCTTGGACATCATCCGTCCATATCAAAATCTTTTTCAATTGTCCGAATCATTTTCATTACTTCGATTGGATTTAGGAACAACAATTCCTCAACGACCTTTTCGTCCAAGAAATCAAGTTCTTTGTACAATCGTCGGATGTTTCCGGCGATGCTTCCAGTTTCAACCTCGTTCTCTTCTGTTTTATCGTTAATAACTGGTATGACTCCGCAGTTTTTGCAAAGATCGTAAGTTTTCGCGATATCACCCCTGTCTTTGCCCGATTCATCCTGACTGTCATTTGGCGGCAATATGCACACAAAATCATAGAATCTTAGAGTATCTATAACATCTTGGCCTTCTCTGCGATCGGCGATCATATTGGCTATTTCACCCCCAACTGCAGATGATCCGATAAGTATGTCCTCTTTCAAGGTCAACAGCTGGCTTCTTTTTAAGGTATTTGTCCCACTTTTTTTCATCTCGGAAATAATGATCTTTAGGCCTTCTGCTCCTGTCTTGTTCTTGGGAATGACAATCATCCTGTCAGTCTTTGTTGGCTTTTTATGCGAATCGTCCAATACATCAAGTTCTGCCCCATCTATCCACCAGAATCCCAGAAGAACGCAGGGGCTTTTGGGTATTGCAAGAGTACTACGAATAAACTCCCTAAGGCTGTCAACTATCAACAGAAATGTCCTCTGAACCATTTGAATACTCTCCAGCGCATCAAGTGTTTCGTGCACCTTTCCTGTGATGTTTCCACGATGCTGGTCAATATTTCTGAGCGATTGTTCCATTTTATTCAAATATCTCTTTATAAGCGAAATCTGAGAAACAACTGACCTGATATCCTTATTCATGTGCGTCCTCCGGACTACTCAACCTCAACTCTGCATCGTTCATAATATTCGCAGCTCATGCAACAGCCTTTACACCCCATATCCACGCGTCTTATTGTCTTCATAATCCAAAGTCTCAGTCTTTTCATATGATCACCTCTTTCTTCATTCTGAAATTGGAATACATTCAACCAATATTGGTTCACAAGCATATATGCACAAATCACAGGCTGCTTTTACAGCCTCCTGTGGAGATGCGCCGGCATGCAGAGCCCCAAGTGCATAGTCATCACCTGCACCTATCGCAAAATAATCATCAATCCTGAATGCCGAAATTCCGTCGCTGGAGTAACACTTCCCTTCATAACCTATGATGAATCGACTTAGCGTGTCATCGTCAGGATAAACGTCTTTTTTCCATTTCTTGAAGTCAAGTAGGAATTCCGTAATACCATATTCATCAAACTCTTCTATGGGATGTTCTTTTAGATAATACCTAAATAGGCTGATATCTTCGCCATCTCCGACAATTCCGACTATCATCCCGTTTATCTCGAACAATTTGGGACGCTTATTCTCAGCACCATTTAATTTGTTATCTCCTCTTGTAATGATCGAATCGGCTGCTATTTCAATCCTATCTTCATAGATTCTTGCTGCTACTACACTCATGTTCTCGTACCTCCTATGTTGTAAGCATACAAAAAGAGATGGACTTATACCGTCCATCTCGCGTCTTTTTTTGTATACATATGATTAGTTTGTCAACAACTTCTTAGTTCGAATCTTGCTCTGATTCTATATACTCTTTAATTATCTCTTTATACGAATACTTGTAACTAACACCCGAATCCTTAGCTATAGAACAACGATCAAACATAGTGTTTGATATGGAAGACAACTCCATAGACAAGCTTTCGAGATCATCCGCCATAGAGTAGCACAATAACCGCCATGTTAATTCGTTAAGGCTTTCATAAATCTCTTTATCGGCTTTATGCATGTGATATTTAATCGCGGCAATGTTTTTATCTATGTGTTTTCTCAACGGAATGAGATAAGTTTTTATCAGCAGTTGTCCGTTAATGACTTGTTCGTCTGTTTCGCTTTTCTGAATAGTATTAATGAACTCGTCGCGATTGGGAAAATAATAATTCCTTAACTGAAACGGGCTTGGGAGGTATGAAAAATTCTCTATATCCTTTCCAAAATCGATTTTTTTCCTCCTTCATAATGTATCTACGTATGGCTACTTTTCGATCGCTTATTAGTTCCTCCAAGCGAGGACCGATTTCCTGTTCCAGCAAATTATCAAGGGCAGACTTATAATCAGACAGGACACCGGTTATTTCATTCTCTAACTGATCCATCATAGGGATTGCCGCTTCAAAGGTCATGGTCTCGGGTACTGCCGACTCAAGCGTATCAATTTTGTCATACATATCCTCTCGAATACCATTTGCCAAAAGTACAACCTCGTCATAAAATCTATTTCTCTTTTCTTTATCGATATTATCAAAGTTCTCATGTACGCGAATCCTTAACTGGTGTTGTTCCGCGCGTACGTCGTTTATTACGTTCTGTACATTCATCAAGCTCACCTCTTTCCATGGTCTCTTATCGATTTCTATTGTACTAAACCGTTTGAGTGGCGACTATTTCTACTTTCAGTTTTAATCTATTATATCTTCTTTTCCTATAGGCTCTCTGCTTTATGCCCGCTGAAAGCGCCATGGTTCTCTCAAAATAATGTGTTTCATTATATGTTTCTTCGAGGACTGCATGTAAACGGTCCATTTTCTCCTTCTGTTTTTCATATCTTTCATTGATAGGGTCAATATCAGACATCTTTAGCACCTCCATTTTTCTTCGCTTTCAGGAGCCTTCTTGTAACGTACGAATATATATCCGCAGATGCGTCCCGCCAATTATCGCAGACAAGTTGTGCGCTCTCCTCAGTAGGGACATTCAACTTGATGCTGATAAGATCGCAGTATTTCTCTTTCGCAATAACTTCTGCTACATAATCTCCGACCCCGACACGATAATAGTTGGTGAAAATCGCCGCTCTATTCACTGAATCCATGGTGTTTTGCGCCATAAAATCGCTTATTTCCTTTTTGATGCCACGATATACATGTTCCTGAAGCATCGTCATCGTTTCTTTACCCTTATCTGTAATAGTCAGGAATGTTGTTCCATGTGTCTTCGATGTTTCAATGAATTCGTCCGCTGTTAAACTGTTTATCAATTCGTTAAGTGTGAAATATCCGGTGTACTCCTTACCGAGAAAGAAGTCATAGACTGTTGATGTGGCAACCGGATAATCAACTCCATCCAGCATAAAAAGCACCATCAGCTTTACTTGTGTTGTTGTATCAAGCATAGAAGTTGCCCTTTCTTTAAGGGCATGATAACAAAAGAGATGGACTGTATTAGTCCATCTCACAACAAAAACTGCATTACTAATTCTTTTGTGTTCTCGTCTGGTCTTTTCACCTCAGAGTTCATTATTCAACAGTATTCTCATACCCCGTATCAAATACATTTATCGCATGCTTGCGGCGGGCTGCGATCATGTATATTAGGATCGCTATCGCATCATCGACCGGTCCCGGTGCAAGATCGACAGGTGATATGACATACAATGCCAAGGCTGTGATTATAAGCCATTTTGTGAGTTTTTCCATGCTTTAGCCCTCCTTTTTGTGTGCCTTGTTTACCTTCTAAGTTGCTGTAATACGTATTCCACGCGTCTTATCGCTTCATCTACCTGTGCTCTGGCGTTATTGATCTTGGTCTGTACATAGAAATCAGCAAGCATCCCGTCAAAAAAGAAATCAGCGAACGTGGCAAAATCTCCAATACCGAAGTCTACGCCAGTTATGTCCTGTACGTCATCAAGCTCCCTTGCAAACTTTGATAATTCCCATTTCGCCTGACTTATGTTCTCTTCGGCGTGGTTCATCCTGCTGTGTTTGATGAGTGTTGAGAGCATCCCGCCGCCGAGCAGATCGTATATGCCCCAGCCTCTGGCGCTGTTAAGATCGCTTTTGGCCTGTCTCAAACTCCTAAGAGCTCGCTCTCCGGCCTCTATCGCTTCCTGTTTTTCCTTCACGATGTCGTATGTCATTTTCCAGTCTCTCCTTTATAATGCGAACTGTCTTCGACAGTGATCTTCTTTGCAAATTCCGTGTTTTTACGGATCTTCTCTATCAGTAATATTGTTCTTATTCTTTCCTTTGGACTCATCGGAACCACCTCCTATGCCTGTTTGCTCAGCCCACGATAATAATATATACTCTAACTACTTAAGGAAAAATCTCCGTTTGAGCGAAATACGGGGCTGTATTTTGCTTTTACGGCTTAAAGGAGCATCATTATGGGCAGAAAATCAAATAAAGAGGACAAATCTGTATATCAGGAGTATCGTGAAAAACTTGATCTCACACGCGAAAAAGCAAGTGAGCTTATGGAGTTCATATCCCCTGCCAAACTTGAGAAGATAGAAAACGGCAAGGTTTCCATACAGCCGGAGGATGTTATCGCTATGGCGCAGTGTTATAAGGCTCCGGAGCTTTGTAACTACTACTGCTCTCAGGAGTGTCCCATAGGACAGCAATATGTTCCCGAGATCAAGGTGAAAGATCTTGCCCAGATCGCCATAGAAACGCTTAACTCCCTTAACCGGATGAGCAAAGAAAAAGACCGTCTCCTCGAGATTGTGGAAGACGGCCAGGTTACTCCTGATGAATATAAGGACTTCTTCGAGATCAAGAAGACTCTTGAAAAGATAGCCTTTTCTGTTGATACCCTTCAGCTGTGGGTGGATAAATCAATCGCGGACGGACATATGGAGTCTGTCGAGTAATACTATGAACAATTCATCTTTACCGCTGAGGGTTTGGATGAATCGCCCTGTCTTTCTTTTCGGATCCTCATGTAGATCTTCTCGACTTCTTCGATCGAGAACTCCGGAAAGGCTTTTCTAAGCTCATCATAGTTTATTCCGGTCCTTGCCAGATTCTCAACCGCCCTAGTGTCCCTCTCATTCATAAGGACAGTGTAACACATTTCTTACCGATTGTGGGGGGAAGAGGCCAAAAATCATGCGAATTTTGACCCCAAATCCCACAAAACGATCATTTTTTAGATGATTTCGTCCGTCGTACCGTCTTTTTTAACTATCTCGATCTTGCATCCGAATCCGAGCGTTGCAAGTGTTGCTGCAACAAATGCCCAAGGAGCTGCTGCTGCTCCGATGATGCCGCCGATTATACCGATATTAACCGGTAGGGAGAGGATGATCTCTCCGTCCTTGCTGATCTGGACCTTATCAACGTTACCTTCCTTAACTTTGGCTTTGATCTTCTCGATGGTCTCCTTAACCTTATCGTTCTCTTCCTTGCTTTCAGGTGTGATGAGCTTTACTGCCTCATCGACATCTCCATCAGCCTTAACAAGAGCTTCCTTTGCTGCCGCATAGTCTACGCCTGTAAGTTCCATTACCTTTTCTACTGCTTCAAGTGTGATCTGCATCGTGTTACCTCCTTCTTATCAACCATTAACTCCAAACGACCGGACAGATCATGCTCTTACCGCTGCGGCCACTATAGCTGCTATGATGAGGATCGGCAGGGCAATAAAGATAAACCCACCGAATATCATCCCGAGTACTATGGCCGGGAAGAAAACAATATACAATGCTATCTTCAGGATGCCCCATCCGAGCTTAAATGCAAACCCGAGGACCTTGAAGAATACCATCATAAACAATACGCAACAAATCAGTGTAATCATGTCTTCCTCCTTTTTCTGTATCAGATTCTACAGCTGATTCCTTAAGCGGTCTTTGAAGGATCATTAAAACTACATTAATCCTTTTCTGTCCACAAGCATATTGTAGGATGATGGGTCTAAGGAATGAATATCTTTTGCGGCGTAATAGGTGAGTGTATTTTGCCGGAATGGCAAATTAGATTTGATACATAAATAAGCCCTTTCTGACTTCTTGAGGGGCAAAGACTCAATGTTACCGAAAGCTGACATTTTCGGCAATGATATTTTATATCCATTAAATCAAGCTTAAATCAAGCATTAAATCAATCAAGCTGGCAAATATCCGATTTGATTTACTCCAATTACCCCTCTTCTAAGGAATGTCATTTCAATCTGCACAGGTTCAAATCTATCCGGTTGAAATGTATCATAGTCGAATCTGTCATACTCAGACTTCTCATAATCGAATTGTTCGTAATCAAATACATCTATACCTATCTCTTTCATGACATCTTCGGGAAGGGTATAATCTTGATCCACCAAGCCAAACATTGTAAATCCTGTATCTAGCATATGAATTGTAATATACTATTATCAAGAGGGCGCTTTCCTACTTCGTATTGAGGTGGGTTTGCGCTTTTCTTGTTTTTTACCCTTAATTTATTCTAGTATCTATTGTGTTTAAATATTTGTTTGCACCGGTGCAACCTTACATTTTTTCTCGCTGTTTCCATAACGGCACGTATTTACCCGAACCGTTATAGTAGTCTTTGTAGTGCTGCATAAAGTAACTTCTCTCTTCGTCATACTCTTCAGGACTCATTCCTATTCTGACGAAAGGAAACTCAGCAATATTGTTATCAATATATTCTCGATCTGTCATGTCTGCGATATTCATTCAAATAACTCCATATCTGTAGCTTTTTGTTCAATTATTATTCTGTTACACCATGCAGCTTTTCGGTTATTGGTGTTTTTTTCTATTCTCTAACTTGAATGCTTTTGCTTGTATAAGCTCATATATGTTCCATATTAAAGATCATTTAGCATATTAATGGTGTTGACTTCAAGGTTTCTTTGGGCTATTTCCCGCGTCTCCCGGGCTATGCGCATCATTTCTGCGTTATGCTCATCGCTCTCGAGAAGATTTATGGCTTCCTTGATAGTCTCGGCGCGGCCCTTCCGTAAGTACTCATAAAGATCATATAACACATCTGATCGGCAATACTCGATACCTACAGGGCAGTTCGGATATTCATTGTATTTATCAAACAACAGCCTGGAAAGCTCTCGCTTCTCCTCTTTCAGGTTCTCTATGGTCTGCTGGTCATTATTCTTCTGCACTCCGCTGCCAACAAATAACAGGACAGCCACAATCATCATAACGATCCCCACGGGAATACCGCCACAAAGCATTACTATAAGTCCGATCACTAATATGATTATTCCGGCGCTGATAGTACCCGAGTATTTTTTGTTGGCCAGAATACCAATCTGGTCGTTGATTGTATCTACACGTCTGAATTCGTCTGCCACGGGTTCAAAGTGATCCATGATCCTTGTGATCTCATCCAAGGCGGCTGTTCTGTTGTCCGCAAACGCCTGCGTGGCATTTAATGGAGCATCTCTTTCAAACAGTATTTTGGTCCCGCAATAAGAACAGAAACCAAACTCTCTGGAAGTATCAATCTGTACCTGGCCGTTGCAATTAGGACAAGTCACCACCTGCATATTCATAATCATCCCTCCTACCAAGATTTATGCCTTAGGATCGTTTCCTAATCCAATGATAAATCGACAGATGTCCAATAAAACCGCCTAAATAAATTAAAGGCTATCGGAGTTGCCTCGTCAAGCCTTTTGGTGCCATTTTACAGCCCTCTTGATTAATAATTGAAACTCAACTGTTCCGTCGCTGTTCATATACACGCCTTAACAGTTCGGAATTATTAACTTCACGGCTTCCTTCTGCAGGTTCTGCATTTGAGCAAAAATCCCCGGTCGTCGGAAACGCCAGACCTCTTTCGTTCTGGCACATGCCTATCCCTTCCGGATTAACAAAGAAATGCTTACAATTGCCGCACAGTGTTACTTCCTTATACATTTTTCCCCTTCTGGAATATAGGGACCCGATCTTTCGACCGGGTCTCTATATCATCAGTTCATGAACCATTCATTCTAAACGGCGGTTTTTGCGAGCTTGGGTTTCTTTCTCGGCGGATCCTCATGTATATCTTTTCGACTTCTTCAATGGAGAACTCTTTAAAAGCTTTCCGTAGTTCGTCAAAGCTCATTCCGGTCCGGGCCATATTCTCTACAGCTCTAATATCCCGCTCGTTCATAATATAATTTTACCACAAAATGGTATGAAAGTGGGGAAAAAGTATCAAAAACACTATGAATTTCAACCCCAAATCCCATAAAACAAGCATTTCAGACGATTGCATCCATTATGCTACCATAGATACCATTTACAACTCAATTATGGGAGGCTCAGTCACTTTTTCTAACAAGTCTATATATCGATATATCAGAAGAATTAGCTTTTTCGTCTCATCCGCAAACTCCCAAAAATCTTCGAATCCTTCAAAACAGTCCGATTCAAACATTCCCCCTAAGGATCCCCTAATACTTTATCATGAGAATCGCCATCCGATATTATAAATCTCTTTTCTCTTAACCGCTCTATCTCGGGCATGATAACCGAATCCTTACGGATAACAATGCCTGTTTTAAAGACCTCTGCCGCATAGAATCCCGGATATAACATAGGAATATGATCCGCTACATTGATAAACCCCTTGGAATCAACCAAATCATCAAGCCCCGCTTCGAATCGTCGATAATCCTCTTTCCTAATAAATATCTGAAACAGACTGAGATTATCGAAGAAGTAAATTCTGTCTTTTGAATCCAAACGAAAGATATTTCTAAACAGATCAGATATGATGGTACACTCTCTTACTTCCCAAGGATATGGACATCTACCAAGAAGGATTCCGCTCAGTATCTGAATAAAGCTTGGATTCATAAAAGTGTCCATAAGCAGTTCCTTATCAATGCCTCCATCCGTACACAACACCATAATCAAATAGATTGCCTGTTGAAACAAGCGTCTTCCAAGAGACATGGTATTATCATTGAAAACGTTCAAATACCCGTCGGGTTTGATGATAGGATCATCTTCCAGTCCAGAGGGGTCCATTGTCATGAAACTCTGTAACAAGTCTCGACCCTCTGAATCCAGACAATCTGAAAATGAACAGTCCTGAAACAGTTTCCTAAGAATGACCAAAAACATCATAAGTAGTTCTTTTACCATATTGGGTACCTCCTTTTTTGTATATGGCATTTTAGTTACGTTAAAAGTATGGGTGAATAATCTCAGAAAATTTCCTATATATAAGAATGCTGTGATCATTTGCCCCCATAGGATCCTCATAAGAAGAATCTATTGTTTAATATGACATTTTTTGTTTCTACAATTATTTCCTCTCGGGTTGCTATTTACCGCATCAACAATTACAATGGAAGATAATCAAAAGGGTTGCATTTCGATTTACAATTTACGAATTCTCAAATGTTTCATACTATTAAAGATAGTGATTTTGTACACTTTTTCCGGTATTAGGTAAAATCGGATCAAATTAATTAAGGAGCGATATCATCATGAAATCAAAAACCGAAGACAGAACCATACGGCAAAAACTAGCTAAATTTGTTTCAACTTCAATGGCTGCAT
>CAMVKW010000018.1:0-66289 GCA_947168155.1 uncultured Lachnospiraceae bacterium
CTGCTTCGGAATGAAGTAGTACCACAGCAGTTGAATTGCTGCAGGGGATAATATAGCAAAGAAAGAAGCGTTTGTAAATACGTTTTTTGGTGAAACATTTTTTCCATATGCCAAGTTTCCATGAAACAGGGAGTGCTCGAGGAAAAAAAGAAAAAATAAAAGAGCGTATCATCAAAGATACGCCCTAAAAGAAGCTTTGGTGAAATAAAATATTATGCGGTCTGAAGAGCCTTGTAATCCTTCCAGTGGAAATAAAAGATAAGAGCAAAAGAGCATATGCCAATAAATATTCCCCAGATAAGATCATAAGAAGCCCAGCCCTTGAACAAGCTTATGATTATGTCGGTCCAGATATAGGACATGAGCAGTGCCGATATCACAAAACCATACTTTGTATGCATCAGCCACATTGAACCGGCGAAGATACCTGCAATGATCAGTATGAGAAATACAGGGTGAAGTGAACTATGAAACACCTTGCTCCGAATGATAAGACCACCAATAAGGGCAATGACTGCACTATCAATTATTGATATGTAGTTTGTTATAAATGGCCAAAGGAATTTAAAAAATATAAAAAGAATAACAAGATTAACAATTAAACCGCCAAGATTAGCACACATTTCATCCATAATATACCGCCTTACATGATGTTAAGTGAATAGGTTTCAATTTGTTTCTTTATACTAATATTATACCATCACAACAAAAGGTATACAATCGTTTTACCGATAAAATGGGCATTTTAAGAGGCATGAGTGTTGCTCACGCCTCTTATTTGCTAGATTACTGGTGCAAGGGATTTCGAAGAATCTCTTTTTTCATAGCTTTGCACAATGTTCATTTTATCGTGAAGTGATTCCAAAACACTCGTACTTTTACGGAGCTGAGTATTTGTTTTTTCTTCTACGACATTTTCTTCAGACGGCAGTTCAGGTGATGTAACAGATTGCGATAGCTTAAGAGTAAGCTCATCTAATCTTGTAGTTTTATCTTTGAGTTCCTGCTCTTGAGCAAATGGCTTCTTTAACATGGCTTGCGCATCTGTAAGCTTTTGCTTGTAGTTATCAAGCTTATCCGACAAGCGGATGATCTTATCATCTAGACCTTTAAGGACATTATCGATTCTTTGTATATTACCAGTGCCGGAATTACCTAGATAGTCAAAGAGATAATGAGAAGCGACACCCTTAAGGTGTAGTTTATAGCCGCCATTATGTACCCCGTTTGAGAAGTCATATCGTGCATAAATCTTGAATCCTAAGTATTCGCCAATTTTACTTTCCATACCAGGACCATTTTTGCGACAGATTTCAAGGATGGCATTTCCAGCCTCTTCTTTATCAGTGTAATCCTTGTCTCCAATAGTGATTCTGAAGGTATTGACAGAATCATCCTCAACTTGGGCAGGCTTGTTTTTACCATACAGCTCCAAATCTTTTTTGCACCCATCAATCATATCGGTTAGGGTTTTGATCTCATTAGGGTATTCCTTAGTTACAAGGTCCTCCAAGTGATATTGCTGTTTCATCCAAGATGCCTTCAGCATTCTTAGTTTTGATACGTCCTGATCTAGTTTCATCTTCTCTTTTATTTCAGGATTGTTTGCGCAAACAGCCTTAACCTCACCATAATCCATTGCTTTGGCATCAAAATCTTCACAGCTACGGACTGGCGTTTTGGAAGTCATTATCTGGCTTATGAACTTCTGCTTGCTTTCCAATATTTGCCATGAATAAGAGTCAAACGTACCCTCTGTAACATACCTGAAAATCTGGATATGATCATTTTCATTGCCTTGCCGGATTATTCTTCCTTCGCGCTGACCGATATCTGAAGGTCTCCATGGCACATCTACATGATGCAGCGCACATAGCTTTGTTTGTACATTCATACCGGCACCCATCTTTTCTGTAGAACCAAGAAGAAAACGGACCTCTCCTTTGCGAACCTTTGAGAACAGGGCAAGTTTTGCTTCGTCCGGTTTTAACTTCTTTCCGTTATCGGTCTTCATGCCATTATCTGTATCGTGAATATAAGCGATTTCTGATGGTGGGACTCCTCTTTCGATGAGTTTTTTCTTGATATCGTCATAGACATTAAACTTACCATCGTTGTGCGGAGTGGACTGATCACAGAATATAAGCTGTGTAGAGTGCTTATCTTTCGTTTTATCCCAGATAACAAAAGCATTATCGACCACTTTATTGATCTTACTATCCAAATCATCAGGAAGAATATCGTCAACAAGGCGCTGATCTAAGGCTAATCTTCTACCATCTGTAGTGATCTTAAGCATATTGTCCTCTTTGGGGTCAACGGTGCGGTTTTGGATTGCATCTGCTCGTTTCCCGAGGTTTTGAATCATGTTCTTTTGGAACATGGATGGCTTAAGAACTTCTGTCTTATACTCAACGTCATGAGGAACCGGAAGATTGAGCATGTCAGGGGTCTGAATATCAGCACATTCCTTAAAAAGATTGATAAGCTCTGGAAGATTGAAGAATTTAGCAAATCTTGTCTTAGAACGATATCCATCTCCGGTAGGCTTTAACTCAAATGCTGTCTGAGTTTCTCCAAACGAAGCTGCCCAAGAATCAAAATTAGTAAGGTTAAGCTTTTCCAAGGTTCTATGCTGAAGGTATCGCATATTTGTATATAACTCACACATACTGTTCGAAATGGGCGTTCCTGAAGCAAATGTAATGCCTTTTCCATTGCTGATTTCATCAATATACATACATTTCTGATACATATCAGTTGCGGCTTTTGAGCCGGTTGTTGAAATGCCAGCAACATTATTCATCTTTGTATAAAGTGCGAGGTTTTTGAAGTTGTGTGATTCATCAACAAAAAGCCTGTCTACGCCCAATTCTTCAAAGGTTACGGTATCATCCTGTTTGATGTCGGTAAGCTTCTCCATCCTTGCTTCAAGCTGTTTTTTCTTTTTCTCAAGCTGTTTTACAGTAAAAGCACGCTGAGAGCGACGATCTGATTTTTCTTCGGTAATAGCAGCTATAACATTATCGATTTCACTTTGGATCATCTGCTCCTGACGTTCTTTTGACAGAGGTATCTTTTCAAATTGGCTGTGACCTATGATCACAGCATCATAATCACCGGTTGCAATTCTACTGCAGAACTTCTTTCTGTTTGCAGGCTCGAAGTCCTTCTTAGTTGCTACAAGGATATTTGCACCTGGATATAGCTGCATGAAATCATGTCCCCATTGTTCAGTAAGGTAAGAGGGTACAACAAACATGGGCTTATGAGAAAGACCCAAACGCTTCATTTCCATGGCAGCTGCAGCCATTTCAAAGGTTTTACCTGCACCGACACAATGAGCAAGTAAGGTATTATCTCCATATACCATTCTTGCAACAGCATTACTCTGGTGCGGCTTAAGCTTGAACATGGGATTCATTCCCGGCAAAGTACCTTCGTTACGCTCTCGTTCTTCTTTGGAAGAATATAATATACTTCCATCGAATTCACGAGGTCGGATAGAGTTGAACAGATCATTATATCTTCGCACTAAATCTGCTCTTCTATCAGGATCTTCAAATACCCATTCCCTAAATGCCTGTTTGATTGCTTCCTGTTTCTGCTGGGCAAGTGTTGTCTCTTCTACATTTAGAACAGGTTTATCATCTACAATATCATTTACTTTCACTGTTTTTAAGTTAAGACTTGCTTCAAGGATTTTATAGGCATCCAGACGATGAGTGCCATATTCTTCTGTGATCTGCACAGTATCATAGCTGCTTCTGCTCTTCTGCACCTTCCACTCTCCAGTGTAGTCGCTATAATCTACATGAGCAGACCATCGGCTTACATGGAAAATGTCCTGCATAAATTCATCAATGACAGACTTTGGAATCCATGTTGCTCCGAGTCTGACATCTATTTCTGAAGCATCCAGGTCCTTAGGCATGACTTTTTCCAGGTTTTCAACATTGATAGCAAGAGATGGATTGTTCTCCAGCTCAGCCTTGGCTATTGCAAGTTTTTCTCTGATATTCCCAGAAAGATACTCGTCAGCTGTCTCATAATTTCCATTTGCCGGGTTTAGATATATATGCCCGATCAAGCCTTTTTTAAGTGAATCGATATCTAAATCGCATAGCTTGGACATGTACTCAAAATCAATGTGTCCTTTCTCTACAAGGGAAGCTGCAAGAGCATCGGCTGGCGTATCTGCTGCTTTTATTTCTACGTGCTTTAGGATTGTTCTCTTTGAAAACATATCGCTCTTGCCGATGAAATTATGATCTTCATCGAGCTTTTCCAAAGATGCAATCAGCGGATAAGAAGAATCATCTACGAAAATATCATGATTAGCTTTATCATTGATCCTTCCGTGTTTTGCTACAAATCCATCATACAAAGCATTCAAAAGAGACTGTTGAACTTCAATATCATATTCTTTAGCATCATCAAGCTGCAGCTGGATTAAGGTACGTGTACAATCTCTTATTCCAATGAGTCCTTTTAAGCGATCCTCTTGCTTGGGGCTGAGAATTCCTTCCATGGGCTGAAGCATTGAATTATCATGGAAATACAATTTGCCATTCTGAATAACATAAGAGAAATTGCGTAGATCTTGTGTATCTTCCGCGATAAGTACATTTTTCAGGTCCTTTTGGTTAGCTGCTTCATATGTGCCAGAAATCTTGGATAATGCATATGAAATAGCTTTTGAAGAATCAGTTCCTTGTGGTGTAACACATGCGGATTCCGGACCAAAAGGTCCAGATTGCATTTTCATGGTTCCGGCAATCATCTCCGGATGTTCAGCATAATAGCTATTGATACGTATACCATCCTGATTAGTGGAAAGGTGTACCCAGCCCGGAGTGTTCTCTTCAGTCAAAATGCGTGGCTGTGCTAACTTTTTTAGGAATATGATATCTGATGTGACTCTGGTTGAAGAGCCGGATGTGCCTTTAAATGCGTCATTTGGCAATCTAACAGAGCCGATCAAGTCTGCTCGCTCAGCTATGTAACGTCTTACGCTATCAGATTCTTTATCAAGAGTTCCTTTCGAAGTGATTAGCGCCACAATACCACCCGGGCGCGCTGTATCTAAGGACTTTGCAAAGAAATAATCATGGATGAGAAAATGATTTTTATCATATCTGGAGTCATGTAAGCCATAATCCCCGAATGGAACATTACCTACTACCAGATCAAAGGTATTATCCTGAAAATCGGTCTTTTCAAAGCCTTTTATCTGAATTTTAGCTTCGGGATATAACTGACGGGCGATCCGACCACTAATACTATCAAGCTCTACGCCATATAGAGTTGAATCTTTCATGCTTTCAGGCATTGAGCCAAAGAAATTGCCAATACCGCAGGATGGCTCCAGGACATTTCCATTACTAAAGCCCATCTTTTCGAGAGTTTTGAACAGCTCCTTAATGATTGAAGGATCAGTATAATGGGAATTCAGCGTGGATGAGCGTGCAGAGGAGTATTCATCTGGTGTCAACAGGCTCTTTAGTTCCGCATCCTTCTCAGAATCTGAAAAAGCATTAGCAAGACCGCCCCATCCGGCATATCTTCCGAGTATCTGCTTTTCAGCGTCAGTTGCTCTTCTGTCTTCATTCTCCAGGGCCTTGAGAAGCCTTATAGCCTCAATGTTGTTTTTGTATCTCTGGGAATCAGTGCCATTACCAATAGAATTATCCTCAATGCGGAAATTGGAATCGGATAACGGTTGATTATTATCCGGTGCATCCTGTACTTCACGAACTTTTTCAGCTATTTCATCTGGAACAGAAACTAAAGCGTCAAATGAAAGATAATTAAGCTCATTATTTATGAGATCTTCCAAGGAATCGTACTTGGTATTGATATATTGCCGGCCATCAATATGCATTGACATCTCAAGTGCTTCAAGATTGAGATTAACCTCTACAGAATGTTCTTTTCCGGTATCTTCGTCCAACCAGTCAGTATAAGCCAATCCAACATTAGAAAGGTCCGAAAAATCCACATTATGTTCATATTCGCGTTGGCAAAACTCATTGATAATGCCTTTAGCTCTATCAAGTAAAGAAGAATCCTGTGCCTGAGCCTCAGAGATTTCTTTTTGAAGCATCTCTTCTTTATACTTTTTATATGCTTCAAGCGCACTTGGAGACAGATATTTGTCACTGTCTATCAGCTCTTCTATCCGCTTTGCTACAACAGACCATGATAACAGTACGCTTGTGTCAGGCTTTGTTATGTTACCTTTATCTAATCTGATTCCTTTTGCATCGTGATTTTCCCAGCTATGACCACAACCAATCAATGCATCTGATCTTCCTCCAGTGCCATATTCATCCTTAAGGAATGAAATATTGTCTTTTCTATCATGGTTTTCCTTAAAGTATTCATATATGCGGAATGAACCACGTGAGACACCACTTCCACGGGTAAGAACAGCATCGATTTCGTCCTGGGTAATAAAGGATTCCTTGATTATCTCTACCTGATCCTGTAATGGGTATGACAGCTTGGGCCTATCCATATCAGCGACTTCATTTATCAGATAAGCCGGATTCTTAACATATTTCCATCTAAGCTTTTCAGTGCCATTTTCAAGGTTGTCAGCAGCATTTTTTAGTTCCTTGGCGATTGTGTTTCTGCCATCATGAGTTGATAACAGATTTGATAGCCTATCTTCACTGTCAGGGTAGTTACATCCGCTAATTTCCAGAGAATCCGGCAACTCATCTATTCCATCTCTGAAAAAGAAATATATCTGCTCAGCGACTCTTTTTCTTTCCGATGCATCTATAAAGCTCTCTTCTGCTTTTGCTAGATAATCACCGGACTTAACCATTTGACGGGTTATCTTTTCTACAGATTCCCAATCATATAGTGTTGCATTATCAGCTTTAGCAGATGTACCAGGCGCTATTCTTAGTCCGCTTTCGTCATACCATACAGCATATTTTTGTCCGTTGAACTCAAAACCTTTTCCTGTAGTGCCGATTTCTGTCTTTATGAATTCAGCCATTTCTGATGGAGTCTTGCCTACTTGATACTTTGCATAGATCCTTTCACGGCTGTTTTCATTACCACCACCGGACCGTATGATATCAAGTAATTGATAATCAGTAATTACGCTTGAATCATTTATGTCCTCAAAAAAAGGAGCCTCTGATTCTCTATCAGAAACTCCTTCCAGGATCGTGTTTTTACCTGTAATATATATTTTCTGCTCCTCTTCCGGTGGAATAGGGCTTGCTATCCACGGTACACTACGTCCGCGATTACCATCTCCTCTGCTCTGCTGCGGATTGAATTCATGCTTTGAATCCATGACATTGGATTCTGCGCTTTCAGTGCTTCGTTCACGCCCTCTTTCTCTGCCATCTGATATACTATCTGATCCAGCTGCTTTTTCGCCATCTGATCGGTCTCGTAAAGGTCGTCCTGCAGGGTTCCCTGTAGCGTCATGGAAGTCAGGAGCGAATGACGTTCTTCCTCCAGAAAATGCTTCCTTAGCATTGCGAATTTCCCCGGAATCCAATCGGGATAACGATTCTCTATGTTCAGCTCCGGTATCTGGTAATCCCCTTCCTGTCTGTATGTCATTTCCATATAGTGCTCCTTTCTCAATATGAGGTTCATTTATTGCACTTTCACGCTTTAAAGTATTATAGTGCATATTTGAAGTAGTTTCAATATTTTTTTGTGTTTCCTTCTCAAATGCCATGACAGCGTCTCTTGCTACCATTAGCGCATTTTTAGAAATTATGGAAGCGTTTTCTCCAACAACATCTAAAAGCTCGTTTTTGTTGAACATATTCAGATATTTAAACTTAAGCTGATCTTCGTATTCTGCCCTATCAAATCCAAATCTGGAAAGCATTTGTGCAGCTATTGTATTTACTAATGTCTGCTCTACGACTATTTGCCTGGTAGAGTCGTGCAAAATAGCTCCAAGTTCTGTATTAGAACTAACAGAAGAAATGCTATCCATGATTTTTTCAATGTTTTCTTTGACTAAATGCTTGGAAACGTTGAAAATATAGCTCTGAATACTTTCATTATCTTCAGCTTTAATCCCATAGGCTCTCTCAAATGCAGCTTTAACATGGGATTCTTTCTCAGAAGAGTACTCCCAAAGCTTAAGCTCTCTGCCTATTTGTGGAACGCCTGCAGTATCTGATACATCAAACACATAACGGAGCTTGTTTCTTGCAACAGATGATGTGTCTATAAGAGCTATTCCCTTTGTTCCACGCTTAATATAGCGATTCATTTTGTTATTCCAAATATCATATGATGCGCAGGCAGACGCATCCGGTCTTTGAGCATAAATAAGAATCTGATCCTCAAATGGATACTTATAAAGGCGTCCTGCTGTTGCGCAAAAATCAAGCCACTTGGCCTTATCAGCAATCAATTCGGAATGAATTCTATTATTCAGTTCTGAAATATCAGTAATTTTTGATGCCATGTTGTCCCCTTAATATGATTAGTTAATCATTGCTTTCTGCTTTTTCTGTAATTCAACAAGTGTTTGATACTCCCTAAGTTTTCTTAGAACGGATTCTCTACATGAAGCGTTTTTAGAAGCAGCCTTTTTCCTCCTTCGGTTCTCAACGTTTACGATCTCAGGAATAGGTTGTGGTTCTTCCTTCCTTTTTTTACTGGGTTTAGAAGCCTCATTATGCTGTTTCTCTTTTTGCGAGATATATACCTGCACTTTAAAATCAGTTAGAGATGATATTCCCTTGTATATAATATTGCCTTCATCATCAGTGAGGATTTTCCCTGCAGCTGAGCCATATTTCTCTGATTCCCATAATATGAAGCCCAATTTATGGGAATCTACAGCTTTCCATGTCCCTCCAGTATCTTTCAGTTTAATTCCGGCAGCTCCGACTTTGTATTTATCCATTCAAAACACCTCATAAGTTCATATCCTGGTAACGCTTTTGCTCCTGGTCCTGTAGGTGGCGTTCCTGATCTCTCCTATCAACAATTTCTTTCTTTTTCTCAAGCGCCTCAAGTACAGAATGACGTTCCTCTAGGCTTTTTACTGCACTTGTCTTGTCTGTTGAATCTTTACTAGCAGCCAATGAGCTAAATTCCTCTTCTGAATCAACAAGTCCATCGATCATATCAATATTAGATGGCGTGCTGATTACGCCGTTTAATGTATCATAACCGGCTTCGGCATCCTGCTCAGCAAAGTAATTATAATCATGCTTTTTTTCATTGATCTGTGCAGCCAAAACCTGTTGCTTGGCTATCTCTACCTGTACATCATGCTTTTTTTCTGATTTTTCCGTGTTTTCATGCAAAATTGCATCAGTTCCCAGATAATTACTATATTGACTGCGAACAATACCACTATCATCTTTGGCCATTTTTAAATCCTCCTTCAAAATAGAACGACAAAGCATTTCGGATAATTACTGATTTTGAATAACCTGTACGTATATGCTCTGCCTCCAGGCGTTCATAATCTTCAAGTGGCAAGGATATACTTGGTCTATCCCCGGTTACAAGCATTGATTCATTTTCTTTTCTCTTATCCGAAGTTGATTTATATTTATACTTGTCAAAGGAGTTCCAATACTTAGTGTCATAAAAGCTATTCAATGCTTCAATTACAATATCTCTTATCCGTTTTTTTCTACTAAGTGCTTCTGCTTTTATCATTTCAAGATCATGATCTGACATAACAAGAACCACCCTTTTGCTATTCCTCATATCAGATTCCATCTGGTAACCTTATCCTTTCCCAAACTCCAACTTGTAATTAACAAATTTTCCGGTATCTTCGTAGATTAGAAACGCATCAAACTTGGCATCTTTCTTTTGGCTATAAAGCCCCTTTATGAAGACTCTTCTATCCGCAAGGATTTTCTTAGCTCTTGCCGGAGTTACAGATACTTTCATGGATTCTAATAGCTTTGTTGATTTCCAGAGAGCAAAACCACATTCTTTACCTTTACTGCAATAGTAATTCAATTTACCTTCATAAATGGGAGAGCCACAACGAGGACATATCCCCAGGTTTTCTTTTTCAGTAACAGTAGCCATATATTTGCTGTTGATTTCTGTGTTTTTTCCAATCACTGCATCAATAATGGCTTTGGTTGCTTCCAAAATCTGTTTTGGCTGCATTGCTCCTATTTGAACATCATGTATCTGTCTCTGGAGCTCAACTGTTTTTGCAGGAGATAGGTCTATTCCTAGCTGATCCATAACATCTACAAGCAATTGTCCCTTTTCCAGACCATAGTAAGTACCATCTTTAAGATTGATATACTTTTCTTTTATGCATTTATCCAGGGTTGCTGCTCTTGTAGCTTCGGTACAGATGGTTGCATCAGCTAAGATATCCTTCCATTCATCATCTGAATAAATCTTCTTGTTGAGATCGTTTTCACCTCTCATTGGTGCTTTCATCCAGGCATTAAGTGACTCTACCGTATATCTCTTCGGCGGCGTGGTCTCCTTTTCAACCGGCTTAAAATCCACTGCAATATAATCGCCTTTGTTTATGGCCGGAAGAGCTTTATCCTTTTGTGAAGGCTCTTCAAAAATGGTCCATCCAGGCTGTATCATAAGGTTCCCCTTAATGCTGAATACTTCATCAGCGCAAGTTACCTCTATCGTGGTCTTATTTACAAGGTAATCCGCTTCGCAAAATACTGAACAAAATCGGTTTTTTATGGCTTCATAGACTTCAGATTCTGTCTCTGAAAGCGCTCCAGGAGCTTTTTCAGTTGGCGTGAGCGCACTATGCGATTCCACCTTGGAATTGTCATAAATATTCTTGTTCCCCGGCTTATTAACAAGACCAGAAACACCAATAGCTGAAAGCATCTGTATTATCGCATCAACTTTTTCACTTTCTGTTTCTGCCAGGAAATTTGATGAGGTTCTTGGATATGTAACATAACCTTTTTCATAAAGTGCCTGAACCGTATCAAGGACATCTTGAGGCGATAAACGCTTATTCTTTTTACAAATGAAGGATTGTAAATCGCTCTGAGAAAAGAGCCTTTGAGACTTAATTTTAGATACTTTCGTTGTGATATCAGACACTACTGCTCCAGCAGCATTATATTTTTTACATATAGCCCATGCCATGTCAGCTTCAGTTAATTCATATTTTTGTCTGCACTTAAGCACAAATGGTGAATCATTGTCACCGGATTCTATCGCAAGATATTTCTGGGGAACAAAATGCTTGATTTCATTATCCCTTTGAACGATCTTAGTGATTATCGGGCACATACAGCGACCTATGTTGAGCTTTGTTCCTGCTTTTAGTGTGGCATATCTTGTAAGATTAATACCAAAAAGCCAGTCTACATAGGCTCTTGTTCTTCCTGCCTTATCATATCCATCATATTCGCTGTCCGGTCTTGCTGTTCTGACAGCTTCCCGTATAGCATCTGGAGTAAGCGCCGGGAGCCATAATCTAAGAATTTTTTTCCCTGAAATATGATGTTGAACAAGTTCATTACGAATAATAACTTCCCCTTCTCTGTCGGCGTCACCTGCTGAGTAGATGGTGTCTACATCTGATCTTGTCATAAGCTGATAAAGAATTTTATCCTGCTTTCTGTTCCCAGGATCTGAAATAAAGTACTCAAAACGCCAGTTTGAAGGATAAAACGGTAATGTGTCCAAGGACCATTTTACCTTCTCCCCATGCTTATATTCCGGGTTCAGATACATCTCTAGATCTTTTAGTCCCCACAAATGCCCAAAACACCATGAAACTATATAACCATTCCCCTCAATATATCCGTCTTTCTTTTCATATACATTAAGAGCATCTGCTATAGTTCTGCCCAAAGAGGGCTTTTCTGCTATGATTAACTTCATTTTGACTCCCTTCTATACCTACAAAGAATACCTGATATCCTTCTTTAGCCGCCTTATAGCAAAATAAATTCCTATGATTGCTGCAACACATATAACATCTATCAACGTGGTAATAAGCAAATACCCCTGCTTCTCTGACTGTCCAAAGGTCCAGTGGATAAGCTTGCTATACGCATCGATATTATTAAAAACAAGAAAATACAAAATACTTATAATCCCCAGATAATAACTGATCGCTGACAGTATTCTCTTCCTGAAATTGACTCCACATAATAAAAGAATCACTGCAAATGCAAAAGAATAAATGAAAATGTCTAATCCAAGCCCACTATCTGACATATAACTTATTACTCGCATTTCTCCCCCTTTAAAAAATATTCTTCTGATGTTTATGGAATCTAATCTGTCTGTTTGTTATATCTACTGGAGACATATCTGGGTGAATTATCATTTGTCTGTAGATTGACTGTCCCAGCTCTTCCGCATCAGAATATGATTTTCCGTAAACTGCCTCTGCCAATGTCTCGACATCTACTCCAAACGAAAAGCTGTGTTTTTCCTCATATGCTTTAAACCAGCGTTCTAGATCTTCCCTCTGTGGCTTGTCCAGAACTACCTTTATCTGAAATCTTCTCCATGCAGCATTATCTAAGGCAGATTCCAAGTTGGTGGCAGCCATTACAAGTACATCTGTCGGAAGGTGGTCAATCTGTACGAGAAGGGATGAAACAAGTCTTTTAAACTCTGAACTATCGTGCTGATCGTTTCTTGATTTCCCAATAGTATCAAATTCATCAAAGAAAAGAGCACATCTTTTCCCTTTTACAGCCTCAAAAACTTTACCTAACTGTTCTGCCGACTTACCAATGTCATCACTCATGATATTGTCGTATCTGACTATATAAAGAGGATATCCAAGCTCGCCTGCCAACGCCTCTGCCAGAGTTGTCTTACCATTGCCTGGTGTACCGACCATAAGAAGTTTGTTTCTAGGCTCCATTCCTTTTGCTCTAAGCACATCTGTGTGGGCTATTTCATCCAAAAGTTCCATACATGGATAGTAAACAGAGTCATTCAAAAAAACCGAATCTAAAGTTCTTTTCGGCTCTATCATCAAGAATATATCTTCATATTCAGTTCGCATCATCTCTTTATCCTCATAAAAAAAGAATCTCCAGTTATCCGGAGATTCTCACTACTTTTCAACTTCATTTGTCTTTGGCTGATGAGTCTTAAGCACATCTTGCTCTGCCCTCTCAGCTTTATACTGATCTACAATTTTTTGCTTAGCCTTTAGTGCATTAAGCACTGACGGCCTTTTTACTCCACTTTCAGGAAGTCGGGTTCCTTCTCCCCGTCCAACTCTGCCAATATCTGCTGACGTAATTTGATTTGGTCTATCGGCGTCAAGGTTACTCCTGTCTCCTTCTGATAAAGCTTGATCAGAGACAGTGACATTTCCCCTATCTCGTCCTGAATTATGTAGTCCGGAGCGTTCAGATTGGATCCTCTCGATTTCCATAATTCCCTTGCTTTCTTCAAGTACTGGACTTTCGCCTCTTTTAACGTCATTGTTCCATTTTGCATATCCATCGATAATACCTCCTTTTGAAAAAGCTGCCTTAAATGCGTCAAATGTTTTCTCGATTTTGTTCCCTTCTCGTATATTGTTGTACTCATCAATCAACTCTGGTTTCAGATATCGATTCTGAGTGACAAATCTTCCAAGTAACCTACCCATAGCCTTGTTACGTGGCAAATCAACATAATGAACATTGATTTTTTTATATCCGTGTTCCTGGGCTATTTTAACAATATCCTCAATTTTCTTGTAATTGCTGCCCACCTTAGGAATTACCACATTTTCATGCATTTTAAAGCATTCCAGCATCTGTGCATTTGAAATGTCCTGAGATTCTCGATGAACCAAATCTGCCCCAAAACCATTATTAAACTCTGGGAGCTGTTTTTTAGCTTCATCATTGTCAACAATTCTTGCTTTATAAAATTGTGAAAGGGTATCTACTATCGCGGAAGATTTTCCAGACGCGGGTAAGCCAATTACTATATCTAAATGACCTTCCCTCTTGACAATACCATTATACTCCGTTTTTCCTCCATCTTCAATAACCGCAGATCCCATATTTTCTAGATTTTTTAACGCTTCGGTTTGCCGTTCCAACAATAGTTCTGCAGGATATTTATATGTGCTTATTTTATCCTTCTCATAGATTATTCCAGTCAGCTCTCTCACTCTATCAACAAGTTTCTCTGCATAAAGACGTAATCTTTCCTCCGCAGTTTTGATTTCTGGAATTGCATTTATCTCTACTAAAGGCACTGATATATCTTCTTCACATCGAGCTAGCACGTCTTTCATCTCATTGCTTGCTTCTTCAATTCTCATATCCAACATAATCCTTTCAAAAAAGATAAGGGACTACAGGTTATATCCCTGCAGCCCCTTCCTATACTGATTAGAGCGCTATGTCGTCTCTCTTATTGTTCTTGTGATCATCAATATTTACAATTCCCTGCTTTTCCTGGAGTTTTGATATCACAGAGCCCTTCTCCTTGTTCTTGTCCGCACTGGTATTGTCAAGTTCAAATACCTTTCCTGTCTGTGCGCTTACAAGCTCCATAGGAATCTGCTCAAGGGTGGTTCTGTCAATCATCATCAGCTTTTCTCCATTGAAATGATAGATGTGATCTGAAAGGAAATCTTCCTTGGCAACTGTGGTCTGATTAACTTCATGGACCATGGAGTTTAATGCAGCCTTCTGCTCTTGGGAATGCTCATCTTTAAGAACAAGGCACTCATGAACAGATGATGGAATAATCATAATTCCATCCCCGATTCTCTCTGTAAGAGTCTTCATCACATCCATATTCATTATTGATGTGGCACCAAAAAGCATATCGTCATTGGATATGATAAGCGGCCCATTTTCAATTGCTGGGAACATATCCGCCATTTCTGGATTCATATCTGCAATCACCCCAAACAGATCTTTGCACTGAGTGCTTTCCTTCATATTAGCCAGCGCTTCCGCCATGATGCGAGAGTCATCTACACCCCATCCATCAAAAACCTGATTGGTAACAGTTATCTGCCCTCCACCAATTTCCGGATGATCAAGCTTTATAGCAAAAAGGACAGACAGGTCTCCTAGATTAAAGTGTGGCACCCTATCTAACAATTCCTTGTTCATGTCCGTGTTCACAATCTTAGGAATGATCTGATCCTTAACATTGTCATACTCAGTCACAAATTTAACATCGATGTCCTGTGTCGGTGTGTGTGAAACAATAGAATTCTCAATGGAATGAAGAATGTTCTCAAGAGATTCTCCATCCTTGTATGCCTCAAATGCCGCAGAAAGCGGTACTGAAGGAGCCACATTACAATCCTTATGTCTCACTGTAAGGGAAATCTGATCCATCTGATTCACCTTCTGAGTATTATGAAGTTCAATCAGAAGATTGTCCCTGTCTGCTACATTCTCAAAAATATGTTCTTTGACCTGATTTGCAAATCTTTCAAATTCTGAATTCATAGCTCTATCCTCCTGTGGTTTTCATTAGTTGGTCTTTTCACTGTCTTTATGCTTCTTTACTACGTCTGCATAAGCATTGGCATACGCCAGAATCCTCTTGTCAGCTTTTGCCTTGTCAATATCTGTTGTTACACTAAATCTCAGTTCATTATCTTTCTGCATGGTTTTCCTCCTTTTTAACCTGCTACATTAACCTCGTAAGTTGCCTGTGTCTCTACTTTCATGTTTGGATTGTTTCTAGCAATCCGTTCCACGTCCAAAACATGTATCTTCTGTCTCTTTTTCAGGAATTTCTCAATATCAAAGTTGTTTTTGGGATCATAATCCTTGAGCAGCTTATATCTCTTATGCTTGGTTATGTCATATTTCTTTGATTTAAAAGGTCTTACACCTGTCAGCTGTAAAATACATAATTTACGGCTCATAACACTTATTTCATCCCTTGTCATAAGCTCTCTTCCCAACTTCTGATTATTGATTCCTGATGATTGCTGAGTTCCCTTGGTAAGCGAAGTCGTCCTTTGGTCTATAGTCTCCTTACCAAGTTCCTCAGACAACTCTTTAACCGTATTTCCACCAGCTCCACCCAGGAAAAGCTTGGTATCGCAGTTGTCCGATATCGTCTCAGCATTGTCTTTATAGATACTCTTTAGCTGTGATCTCGACTGTAAAACGATGCTGGCAGAAATCTCTCTGGACCTTATTGTTGTTATAAGTTTTTCAAATCTTGGGATTAATCCGATGTTTGCAAACTCATCGCACAAGCACCTTACGTGCACAGGTAATCTTCCGCCATAATCATCATCAGCTTTTTTACACAATGTATTAAAGAGCTGAGTATACATGATACTCACAAGGAAATTGTATGTGGTATCAGTATCAGAAATGATGATGAATAATGCAGACTTATGATCTCCAAGAGTATCAAGCGCAAGCTCATCATAGCGAGTAATCTCCCTGATTTCTTCGATATCAAATGCACCTAGCCTTGCGCCACAAGAAATAAGAATTGATTTTGCTGTCTTTCCGGCAGCTAATTTATACTTCTTATACTGCCTTACAGCAAAGTGTTCCGGGTTTTCCGCTTCCAGGTCCTCAAATAAAAGATCAACTGCGTTTTTAAAGTTTTCATCGTCCTCTCTACACTCAGAAGCATTGATGAACTCTAGAAGAGTTGCAAAATTCTGTTCCTCTATTGGAGCTTCATAGTACAGATATCCGATATAAGCCATGTATAGCAGTTTTTCAGCTTTTACCCAAAAATCTTCACCCGACTTATCACCTTCGCCTTTTGTGTTCTCTACAAGCGTCGTTACAAGCGTCATAATGTCTTTTTCACTTCGGATATATGCGAACGGATTGTAGTGCATTGATTTATCAAAATTTATGGTGTTAAATATTTTGATATCATATGGCTCATGCACATACTTTCCTTTTCTTTTTACAGGTTTAAGCATAATCTTTCCATTTTTATCCTTTTTATAAATAGGAATTCTATTACCATCCTTATCCTGCTTATAAGAACCATCTTTAAGCCTTTCATATTGTCCGGTTTTAATAGGTTCCATCTTTACCGGTCCTCGCTGTAGCATCTTTCCGCATTCAAGAACGATTGTGCCTTTGGGATCTGTCACAACATATGAACTATGCATCTGCATCAGCTGTGGCTTAATATAAAAACGTGTCTTACCAGAACCAGAGCCGCCGACTATAAGGACATTCTTATTTCTTTCATATTCTGGGTCCGACATCCTTCCATTAAGCTTTAAGCCTTCTGTTGCAGTCAAAAGTATGTTGTTATCTTCATCTTCATGGTCGATATAAGGCTGAATATCCTTCGCTCTACCCCACCTGGCTGAACCATACTCTTCGCCCTTTCTAAACTTCTTGGGGTCTGAATTCTTAGCCAAATAAATGGCTATCGCAACGCCAACACCAATAAGTCCAATCTTTATGTCATTTAACATAAAAGATGGCAAAGGGTTTTCAAAAGCCTTGCCATAATAGTTGAATACGCCAAGAAATCTATCTAACGAAGATACCGAAGGGTTCATTTGATGATAGAGCCATGCTCCTTTATCCACCAAGTACCAAATGACAATCGAAGCAAGAATATATATTTTTGTCTTCGTACTTATTCGTCCTTCTGTCATTCGTTGTCTCCTTATCTTGTCTGCTCCTGATGCTTATGCTTCTCCGGGTTGTTCTTATTGATCTCAGCAGCCTTATCCTTCGCCTTTTTCAGCTGATTAAGAACAGATGGTCTTTCCTGCATCTTCTTCATAAACTTCGGGTCTTTCATCTGCTTTAAGCTCTTTTCTACGGCCTGCTGAACTTTTGGAGCATTCTTGTCCTCAAATAACACATTAAAAGTTCTGTTGCCTTCCGCATCCTTGAATGAATCAACATGATATTTCATACCTGTTTCATCAAGGTTCTGTTTCAGGATTTTATAGCAGCTCTTATCCAGGTCAGAAAGCTTAGAAATGTCCTCACCTGCTCGGTTAAGGTCCTTGAGAGTAACATTTCCACCTGTTAGATCTGCTTCCATCTGAGCTAATTTGAACTGCTGCATTTTTGTAATAGTGTTGTTTCTATTACTTTCTGCCATGTCCTTTTTAATCATTATTAGGATTTGCGCAATCTTAAAAGGTGCTTCTACGGCATTCTCCGCGAGCTTAGCTATATCCCCCTGCATTGCTTCCTGAATACCTAAATTAGCCATTTTTACCTCCAAAAAACGCCGGTAGAAACTCTACCGGCGCCACTTTGTTTTTCTTAAAAACTGATCTTACTGATTACATTCTGTGCTACAAGGAAGATTCCTCCACCTGCAACAAGCTGCTTAACTCCCTGGCTCTTACTTCCAGGATTATCTCCACCATATCCTTCAAGCAAGTTCATTGCTCCCCATGCTGCTACGCCTCCGCCGATAACCTTTACGATGGTAACAAGTGTTGTCACTCCTGCTGTAAATACTGCACTCATTTTGTTTCTCCTTTTCTTTTCAATTTTTTGCTAGATACCATATTTAGTTGTAATAATTGTTTTCTAAAGACCTGTTCCAACTTCTGTTCAACTTGAACAGAAGTTTTTACTCCTTCTTGAAGGGGTCATTTTCACCAGAAAAAAACTTGCGCTTTACGACGCAAACCCCAACAATAGCAGCGATTACAATGATTGTACTCATGCTAATCCTCCTTTTTGCTTAGTTATGATGATTAAATGTCAGGTGAAGCTCTCTCCTCATATATCTGGTCATCCTCAGATTCTTCATCTTCTTCTTCATCATCTGGGACAACCGAGCCCGTTAATATGTTTTTGGTCGTAGAAACCGTATCCTTAAGGGAAGAGTTTTCCTCCTCAAGTTTTTTGATCACTTCATTCTGCTGACTTATCTTCTGGTCCGCATTGTTATGAAGTTCACTCAACTGTCGCTTTAACTCTTCTGCCTGTTTCTCTGCTAATGCCCTCTTCTCTTCATAATCGAGAGGCTTTTCTTCAGAATCATCCCCCTCAGAATCGTTTTCAGCATCACTTTCTTCCGCTGGCTCAGGTTCTCGCGATTTGTTCACTGATTTGTTTCGCTCCTGCTGAAAGTTATAAATGTTATCATCGTCATCCTCATCTTCGTCCTCATAGTCAGGATCATCTTCAAAATCCATGCTTGAACCACTGCCAATCGAACCATGCTTTGGCTTATACACCTTGAAGTAGTAACCAACTGCAACTACGCCTAAGATCACCAAGATAACGAGCAGATTGCTATTATCTGTGGCTTTTTCAATCAAAGAACTTCCATTACTTTCTTCATTCCCTTTTGGGTCACCTTTGGTCTGATTTGTGCCCGCACCGAATTGATCCGGTATTCCATCTCCGTCAGTATCATAAGCATCTGGCAAACCATCTCCGTCGGTGTCCCACGCATCGATTACTCCATCCCCATCCGTGTCATATCCTGTTGCCTGTGTTCCTGTTGTGCTGGTATCTGTACCACCACCGCCTCCATCTGGAGAAGTTGTTCCACTCGGAGTTCCAAATAGATCAGCAGCATCTTTTGACGCATCAGAAACTGTATTCGCACTATCCGATGCACCATTCTCGCCTGTATCACACAAAGTGAGCAGTTCTTCTTCACTAACAGTAGATAAAACATAGACATTCTTATCTTCCCTGGTCTCATCCACCACAATGTAGAAGTAATTCCCTGCATCCGTGACAAATGTATAGAAGTACTTACCATTATCATCAACACTATCCACTTCTGTTCCATTGCCATCGGGTGTTAATGGATCTCCCGAACCATTACCTTTGGCTGTTCCGTTGTTGTCCGTGTTCGGATCTGATGGCGTCGTAGTTGTTGCGCCTTCGTTTTCAGCCTCCGCTGGCACATTTGCATGTGCTGTTATTCCTCCACTTCCCAGTGCAATCATGCTACTCAATAGCAGCACGCTAAGCACCGACAATACCCGCATTACTGATTTTTTCATCACACCGCCTCCTCTTTTTCAATTAGACCTAAAACATCGTCCAAAGACATTTTCTTATCAGCAGCCGCTTTCAAGAGCATTCCTGCAGCCATAGCATCTTTTTTAAGCTGAAGCTCTTTTAACTGAGCATTCTTCTTATCAAATGCTTCCTTTGCTTTGTTCAGTTTTTCCAGCAACTGCGCTCTTTTCTTTGATACCTCTTCAATCTTTTTATCCAATGCTTCAACTTCATTCATCATTTTCAATATCTTTTCTCCTTCGCTCATCAAGTCGCCTCCCTATCTGTATTCACTTTTGATACGACCATATGTGTAAAAATGCGTCGTCCAGTAGTTAGTACTTATATTGGTAATCTTTATGGGGTCCCCACAATGAATCATTTGGTTATTACCAAGGTAAATTCCCACATGAGAAGCACCTCTAGTTGCGTATGTTCCCTGGAAAAAAATAAGATCACCCGGCTTTGCTTCCGCTGGGGTGACCTTATCACAATAAGTTTCTAGTATTACATTTGCTGATGTTCTTGGAAAAGAAGCTACTCCAGAGGTATTAAGTACCCAATAAACATAACCACTACAGTCAAATCCTGTTGAAGGTTTGCTACCTCCCCATTTATAAGCCTTTCCTAGCTGCGTTTGAGCAACATTGTAAATCTGCTGTGCCTCTGCATCCGAAAAAGATATATCTGCCTCACCATAAATAGCCACATACTCGTCATAATCGTACTCATAGCGGTATATGTCGTCTCTTGCTGTATAACCACCAAAGAGATAATCTTTCTGACCAGATGTAGACTTGTACAGTTCGTAGTATCTAAGCTGTTCTTCCGTGTCTAAGTGGGCCTTTAAGACTTCATCTAAGTCTTTTGTGGTTAAATCCGTGTAAAAGATAGCATATCGGTAAGTACACGCTGTGGTTTGCCATGAACTACCATTCCAATAAAATGTTGTGTCCGACTCAGAATCATAGTAAGTACTCGTTCTATGCTCTATTACTTCATATTGACTGAGACAAAAAGCTTCTTCATACAATGCTTTTAGCTCATTCTTGATTGCATCTGTTAGCACATAGTTAAAATACTTTGCTGTCAAATATGATGCTATTAGATTTCCGTCATGTTCAATTTTTGCTATAAGAGCATCTTTCGTTGAATCCGTACCGTTCAATCTAAACTTGTACTCGTTAAAACCACCCCCATCAGATGCAGTAGGGTGATTCGTTTCAACATTTTGTATGGCTGACCTGTCTGCTTTCTCCTCTTGAACAACTTCCTTGTTACTCAAAAGAAGTGTTTCATCTTCCGCTTGATATGAAGTATGTTGACCAACACCGCCAATACAAGTAGCAATGGCAGATAACAGAAGGAACATAATAACAATTATTCCAATTATGGCTAGTATAGGACCTGCAATACCGAAAATTGCAGCCTTGAGATCTTTATTTTTTCCTAGTGCCTTGAACTTAGATATAGGATTTTTATCACCTTTTCTGAGTTTTCTAGCATTTCTCTTTTGTAGATTTTTCTTTTGCAGATTGTGCTTATCACCTTTTGACAACTGTTTATTATCAATAGATGTATTAGTACGTCTACTACTCTTGTCGATATGCTTGGAGTCACTCTTCGCCGGCTGCTTTTTTGTTTTATCAGCTTTTTTTGCTGCTTTTCCGTGTTCGAGCTTTGACTTTCTGACTGCTGAAGCTGCTTCAAGTGTTCTGTTCGCGATTCCTTTTGAAGCCCATGCGACAGTCCCCTGGGCAAAGTCCTGAAGGTTTTCCTCCATCCCTACACCTTGCCCATTCCCTTGACCATAGTTTGTAAGCTCTTTGGCATTTTCAAGATTCTCTAGCCTTTTTCTTTTTTTCTTCTGATTCTTTAAAAAGGCTTCGCTATTTTTCCCCTTTGCTAATGATCTTTCCGCTTTTTTAGTTTCTTTATTGAACCTTTTCATGCGGCTCTTAGCCTTATCCAGCGTAGCCTTTTCCGATGCCGTTAGTGGCTTACCTTCTTTTGCCTTTTTTGCAAGCTTCGTTTCATCAAAAGCCTTTTTGGTCTCCCTTTTAGACTCCTTTATTCTTTTCGAAGCCTCTTTATTATTCTTATGTTTCTCAAGCGTATAGGAGCCTACAGCCTTAATATTTTCATATTTTTCAGCGGTTGCCAGAATCTTGTCTTTTACTCCTTGTGAACTTTCTTGAAGCCCTATTCCCGTCTTACTGGTACCTTTGTCTTCCGATACTGCATCCGTGCTTTTCTCAACAACTGATCCTGCAATGTGTCCACCTACTTGCATCATATTTGCTGTTTTTTCCATGAATGATGATGTTTTCTTTTCGTTTCCCACTGCTTTTACCTCTAAAAAAATAACTTCTGTTCAACTTGAACAGAAGTTAATATTCATGATGCATATTCTTTTTGATCATCGTCTTTAGCTCGGTTTTTCTCGGCTATTGCTGCCAGCTCTTCCTTCTTTGTAGTACACATTTCATAAATATGTGTATTCTTCGGGAATTTATCGTAGAAAGGAATGATAGTTCCACCAAAGAACAGAAGCCCTCGTCCTGGTTGAGAATTGGTAACATACTTTAACTGCGCAGGACTTATCTTCAAGACACTTGCCAATAGTTTCTGATCGTCACCTTCAAGCCTAAACATCTTCACATAATCTGTGTTTTTGAATATTGATTCTACCTGACTTGAAATCATCAGATCATAGGGATTCTGTGTCATTCCAATTGGATAAGCCCCATACTTTCTGAAACGCTTATAAATTTCAACTGTATACGCTGCTGTCTGAGGATTGTTCAGTTGTAAATGGAACTCATCCATAAAGTACTTGATCTGGTAATTAGCTTCCGAATCATCTCTGTGCTTAGTAACCTTATTCCATACCTGATCCTGAACAGTCATCATGGCAAAAGGCTTGAGCTGTGTACCCACGTCCTTTACATCAAAACATATCAGTCTGTTGCTAAGATCAACATTGGTCCTATGGTTGAAGAAATTACTGGAACCATGCACAAATCTGTCCATTTTCACAGCAACAGCATCGGCATCTTCTCTTCCAAGTGACTTAATCTCATTGTATAAGTCTTCGAGTGTTGGCATATCCTCTGGCCTCATACGAGAGTCAAAATACCTATCATACATAGAAGATGCAGCGACATCGATTATAGACATTTCAATCGGCTCTAATCCAAACTTTCCACCGATAATCAGTTCCATGAGTGCCAGAATAAAATCAATTTTCATTACTGCTGCTTCTTTTCCATCGCCATATCCAACATTTATATCCAATGGATTAATATGATCCTTTGATGTTGGAGACAGGACTATCATTTGTCCACCCAGGTCTTCTACAACAGACCTATATTCTCTTTCTGGGTCCAGTATTATGATGTGATCATCTGTTGCAATCATTGTGTTATAGATCTTCTTCTTTGCTTCAAATGACTTTCCGTAACCTGGCTTTCCAAAGATTAAAGAGTTTCTATTGTTGAGCACGTCCATATCCGCCATTATCGGATTATGTGACAGGGCATTTATGCCTTCATACAGCTGCCTCCCCGTCTGATGGAAGAGCTCCACCGTCGTAAAAGGGACGAACCCGGCCACCGCCCGGGTAGTAAGTCCTACGTCAACCTTCATATCCTCTGGCAGATAACCAAGAGGTAGAGTTGCCATAAATCCTTTCTCCTGGCGATAGTCCAGGCATTTTACAGCACAAGAACGAGTCTGTGCGATAGATTTAATCTCAGCAACAGCTGCTTTAAGAGCTTTTTCTGAACCTTCACAGCTCGTAAGAATGATGGATACATTAAAAAATCTATCATCACCTGACTGTACTTCTTCCAGTGTTTCCTCCACATTTCTGCTCATAGACTTCAATTCTGTAGGCATAATGTCCATATCATATCCGCCTTGAGATGCTTTTTTCTGTTCATCAATCTTGTTCTTATCAAGGTCTGAAAGCGAGCGTTTAAGCAGCTTTACTGCTTTTTCCTGATCAAAGCTCTGAGCAAATATTGAAACCATGATTGTATGATTCAAGGACAAAATCATGTTCATCAACTTTTCATCCAGCCTATCTGTCTGAATCTGCAAAAACATACTCTTTGCATAATGATTTCCGATCTTGAATGAATAACCACTTCTGAAATCAAGCGAAGATGGACTAATATAGTCCTTTGCTGTAAGCCCTGTTCTAACCGTAAGATCAAAATTGAAAAGAAACTGCGAGAAATCTCCTGGATTTAATAATGACCTAAGCACACAAAGCCATTCATACCCGGTCAGCACATGAGTCTTAACTCCAATGTTATCGAGGTTTTCTCTAATATTCTCTTCAAGTCTTTCAAACTTGCTCTTAACAGCTCTTACATTCTTGCCCTCTAAGCCAATGACAATATACTTAGAGCGGATATAGCCATTATTGCCCTTAAGCATCTGATCATAAAGGATCTGGTTAAACTCAGTACGGACAAGCTGCATATTGTCTGGTCTATCCTTAATATGGACAGCAGCCATCTGAGCAACCTTATCTGCTCTAAGGGTCGCACAGAATATCTGAACATGGACCTCGGGCTCGAAGTAGTTATAGAAATCACACCACCCATCAAAAAGAACATCACGTTCCTCATCATCTGCCAGGTCATAATTGATATCCGTAAATGAAATCATCTTGCACCAATAATGATCATTTATCCTGCAAGTGCCATCTTCATCCATAAACTCAAAAGGAATGGTTTCCTGGACACCCTGATACTTCTCTTTTCTCAGTGCTTTTTTCCGATCTTTTACAATCTGCTTTTTCTGCTCTGCAGACAAGATATTTCCGTAATTGGACTTGCTTTTTATCCTGTACTTTGCATCAATAGGAGCATGTTTTTTAAGATAATTGGTAGCAGCCTGCATCGTCGATTTTTCGATGCTCTGCTGTGCCTTTTCTGCTGAAGCCTTTGCAGACTTATATGCCTTACTCTCAGAAACCGCATCCGACAAAGTCTTATTCTTCTCTTTTTCTTCGTCCTCAAGATAGTCTTCTGCTTCTTTTTCTTTCTTGATTCTTTCTCGTTCCTGCGCTCTTCTGATCTCTTCTTTATCTTCTTTAATCTGATTCTTGGTCATATTAAGAAGCTTATTTCCAGAGCTTTTTAAGGAATCCTTTTTTGTTCCCAGACTCTGGCGAACTTTTTCCATCATCGACAATTCCCAGTACCTCCTTATCGTAGATTTTGTCTTTCATGTAGCGATACATATTTTGCGTCTTAAAAACCCTTACCCCTGGTCTTATGAACTTAACATTTATAAAATCACGAACCATGTCCTCCACATATCTGTTATCCTTTTCAAACAGACCACAAAAAGCAATCGGAAGCATTATTCCCATAAGTACAAACATGGCATTTGACGCTCCTATATACGGTTTTGACATATAATAACCAAGAACACCAAAGCCTATTCCCAATGCCATCGTATATGTCTGTCTTTGATTCAATGGTCCCAGAAATTTCGGTTTAACCTTCTTTATATCTCTGGGAACTCTAACCTGTCCCATATTGCCTCCTTAATGTGCATCCATAATTGCAAAAGAAATCTTTTTACTGTTCCAAATAACAAGCGTCATGGCTATTCCATATAAAATGAGTGATTGTAGCCCGGCTATGATATCCGAACCCGCTGCAATAACAACAGTAGATCCAACCATTACCGCATACATACCAAGTGCTACCATGATAAAGAATGTCTGCATTCCGATTCCGGCTAATCCCTTGGTATAGTTTTCTCCAATTGACTTCCAGTCTCTATTACCAAATGAGGCTGCGGGGATTGAAGCACATGATACGTAAATCACTATTTCAAACAATCTGACAATAACAACAACCTGACATAATATTCCGGCTATAAGGGTTATCAGCCAATCCAAAAACGAGATAAGCATTATCTTAAGAAGCTGCCCGACATCATACGTAGCCTTTAACCACTCTTTCATTTCAAGTTCAGTGGGTGCTGAAACTGATGGATTTACTATAGTAGAGCCAATAACTGTATTTGCTTTTGTAGCAATCCAGGCTCCGGTCTCGAAGAACGCATTCGCAATGTTCCAGCTGTTCTTACAGACCATTACCATTATCGACGTCTTAAAAATCCACTTAAACAGCACCCATGTTCCAATTTCGGCGCCATTATTCTTCTCTGTAATCATTTGAATCAATTCATACGTCATTATGTATGTCAACATAACAGCAGCGATTGGCATCGCTACATTCTCGTTGATATTTTTCATAAGACCCATGATCGTACTGTTTGGTGTATCTCCCAAGCGAACACTGACATCATTCACAACCTTATTACTGTTATCAACAAGTTCGTAAAGCATTGAAGCAGCACCGCCTGCCAGGATATCACTTATCGCATCATTTATTGCGTCTGTGATCCAACTCACATTTACCACCTCCTTCCTTCTAAGATAAAAACAACTTCTGTTCAAGTTGAACAGAAGTTACATCTGAGCTTTTAAAGTTGATAAAGAATTCATAGCATCCTGAAATGTATATTCAAAAATATCATCACCAGCTACGTAGTTTATGGCATTTTTAATACCGGTAAACTCTTCGAGACTTGTATGAAGCTCTTTATCGTAAAAATAGAGCTTAGCAAAATACACGTTTGTATCCGCTGCGTTTTCATCCTTTGGAATAAGATAGATGTGATAAACAACACAATTAGTATCAGTGTAGCCTGAAAGCATGAGTGTCAGATAAAACTTGTCATCTTCAAAATACTTATTACTTCCGTTAATGCCTTTCTGCATCACATCAGCAATAGATTCCTCTGGTGTTTTGGGAACTCCATAAGTTGAAAGAAAATTCTTATCAACACCAATTGTGCCTGTGATTGTGCTGCCATCGTTTGTCATTTGGTAATACACACTGCCATCTTCATCTGTCTGCTTGGAAGAAACTGTTGTAGTTGCTTTGCTGTATTCAAATGGCATTCTGTCGAGCATGATCGTTGCATCAAAAGAGTCTTCTAAGGAAACAACCTCTTCCTCCCTTTCCGATTCAGGAACATAGTGATATGAAAGGCTGTCTGTCGTATTAAAATCAATTGAACCATCTTCATTCAACGTTCCTGTTCCATGAATAACGCTGATATCGATCTTGAATACACCCTTGGAATCAATACTGTAAGTACCTTGACCGCTGTAATACGTATCTACGGTCCCATCTCTATGAAAGTCCAAGACATATGAATCCGAGTCTTTAGCAGGACAGTAGTATCTTCCTTCAATTACCTTAGAGCCTCCATTGCCACAGCCAATCAGTGAAAACGTAATAGCCATTACGAGCAATGCAGCTATAATGTGCTTTTTCTTTTTCAATAATTTCTCCTCCCTTTTTTAATACTCTTGTTTGTGTTAAAATAAAAAAGCCCTGGTTATACAGGGCTGATGGGTATAGTTATCCCGCAAGAGATAACTCATCCTTCTAAAACAGTAGAGCAGTATCAGCCGGAACTTTGGTCGGGGATGGTGATACTGCTCTATTTATAACTTCTGTTCAACTTGAACAGAAGTTATTATCCTTACATTGATTTATCTCATATTCTTAGACAGCAGCCATTATGCTAAAGCCGTTCATGGTAAAAATGTCTTTTCCTGCTATTATGAGACCATCGCCTGGGCAGCTGTTATTTAATAAATGGACCTGTGTATCTGAAAGATCATATAGTTCTACTAAAGATTCAATATCATCTTTCTTTTGCCCTAGCAAAACAACACATTCTGCTCTTATCAAAACATCCTTAGCTGAGTCTGAACCAAGCAGAATGTCAGGATTTCTGGAAATTAGAGTCATAATAAATCCCTTCGGTCTGCTTCTTTTAAAATAGTGAACGATACAATTCCCGGTGCTAGAACTCTCAAATGCTCTGGCAGCATCATCAACATATATATAACAACGCTCTTTATTCTTATAATTTACCTCTACGCTATTCCAGATAGTATCGATAACAGTAACAGTCGCCACAATGTTTAAATCATCCTTAAGCATCCCGAGGTCATAGCAAACGATCCTATTGTCACTTGGCATTTTTATATTTGCAATCGAGGATATCGTTATCACTTCTCCTCCGATATCTCTAATCCACTTGGCATATTCGCCCCACGTATCTACAATAAACACGCGGTTCTTTTCATTTTCCTGGATTGAACCCATTATTTCCTTCTTGGTAAAATGGCCTAATCCATATCCAGGTTTCCCAAGAAATATAGCATTAGGATCAGACAGATTGTTTCGATTAAGACCAATAAATCCTTTTCCACTTCCAGCACTTCCCAAAACCATTCTGTTTCCCCTACTATGCTTTTCTGTAATAAATGAATTTTGCATTACTTCCTCCGTTTATTAGCAATAACTATTCAAATGGATTCTCTTCATAGTCTTCAAACTCATACTCAGGAATAGGTCCATCCATATATGAACCCTCCAGGCTATCAATAGCATCGTTTATCTTTTTCTCGTTTCTTTCTGCATTTTCAAGAAGCTCTTTGTTTTTTCTAGACGTGTAGTTCTGATGCCTCTCAACATATACTGTCATATCAAAATGTCTTTCCCCATTCTTATCAGTGTAAGCAGAAGAGTGGAGAGTACCTTCTACGGCAATTAAATCGCCTTTTTCCATGTATTTTGATGCATACACGGCATTTCCTCCAAACGCAGTGCAATTAACAAAATCTGCCCCCTTATCTTTGTTTTTTCGGGGTACTGCGATTGTATACTTTGCTACCTTAACTACATCATCGCCAGATGGATATTCTTTGTAATATGGTTCTCTGACAAGATTTCCAATTTCTTCAACTGAATTCATGATCTTCCTCCTTAGAAAAGACTAATAAACCATTCAATGACTGTTTTTACCACTTCAATAGTCGCTTCAGTAAGCGCCTGCATATCAATCATGGCATCCTCCTTTCAAACTAAAATTGACTAATTATCCATAACATTGCCTCTTTAACATATTCATACAAAACAAGATACAAATCCGGTCTGATCATCATTTCCTCCCATTGTCCATTTAAGAATCATATTTTGCTCATGAAAACAAAAAAGGCCCTGGTTATACAAGGCTGATGGGTATAGTTATCCCGCAAACGACAACTATCCTTCTAAAACAGTAGAGCAGTATCAGCCGGAAACCTTGGTCGGGGATGGCGATACCACTTTACTTTAAACTTCTGTTCAAATTGAACAGAAGTAATTTAAACTCTATTCCAAAAGTCATTAAGACTGTCCATGAACTCACTCATACATTCACGACAGAGCATTATAAGATCGTTGTTTCCTTCTTTGCATTTCTCAATGTCTGCGCTCTCCGCTAATTATCTAAGAGCATTTTTTCCAGCTCGTCGTAATCATAATCATTCTGGAGAAAGGTATTAAACTTATTGCTTCTATCAGGCATCATCTGTGATGCTTCGTAAATATCCTTCGTATCAGCTTTTAAAAGGCACTGAAGGATATAATTAACAGGATTTGTCATAGCCTTGCCTCGTGATGAAATACACCTTATGACATAGACTATATGCTCATATCCAAGACCATATAAAGCCTCACTGATCTCTGAGTAGCTATAGCTATAACCAGATATCTTAACCACATCTTTTTCTTCATGAGCTAACGTGTCAGCAATGACAGAGAAGATAAGCTTAACCAGCTTATTTTTGTCCGGGTATTCACCAATGAGCTTCTCATAATCAAGACGCTTTTCAAAATCAGCCTTTATCTTTGTTTTTCTCTCAATCACATCAATCGTTTCTTTAGGTTTCTTTGCCTGACTCTTTTGATTGATTGATTTAAGTAATTTAATATTAGTATTTGATTTATTATTTCTTAATTGTGACGCCATTCCCGGATACGGGATTTCCGTGTCCGGATTTACCGTGTCCGGGATTACCGGTGCGGTCATTTCAGGACGCGGTTTAGATTCAGTATTTATGGGGTTTTTACCCGTGTCCTGAATCGGCTTACTGGCTGTTTTTGTTGACTTGTTTGGTCTAATTCCGCAATGCTCATCACCATATATCTGTGAAATATCATAGATGTGATACTTATACTTGAAATGACCACCAGCATCCCTGTATGATTCCCTCCTAAGATATCCATGCTTTTCAAGAATCTTTATTACTCTTGAAATCTTATCCTTACAGTCCGGAAGAATCTTATTAAGCCCTGAAATCGAATAGTTCCAATCGCTTCTAAGAGAATACATTGTTGCAAGAAGACCTCTCGCCTCAAGTGGAAGAGTAGTGTCCTGCAAACAGTGGTTGGTCATAGTTGTAAACGTAGTTCCGTGGAAAAAAATATCCTGCTCCTGGGCAGGCTCTTGAGACATATTCTGAGACATTTTTAACTCCTTGTTTTTTATATAAATAAACTTCTGTTCAAGTTGAACAGAAGTTATCACCAATAAATTATGCAACAAAATAGGAGCCTTGCATTAAGCAAAGCCCCTAAAACTTACTTATTTTTCTTTGTAACAGCCTTTTTCCTTACTCCATGTGGTAAGCAGTTCATCAATGACTTTCTTGATCTTGGTATCATCATAATTATCCGGGAAGAATCTTGAAATATCCTTATCAGATAACTTATATGAACGTTTTACTGGCTTTTTATGGAAAAGCTTTACTACTTCAAGCTCAAACTTTGTTTCATCCTTACTATATGTCTTACCATATTCAAGAATCTTCGTTGCCTGAGCTGCTGATGGGATAGCACCCTCATTATCAATAACATTCTTTATAATCTTCTGCTGAGCTTTAGTAAGCCAGGAGAGTGATACTCCCACTGCAAGTGGCATCTTCTTGAGATCTACAAGATTAAGAAGATCCTTAGAAAGATATGTGAGTCTTATGAATCTTTCAACAGTTGAACCACTTTCTTTATCCGAAACTCGGTCTCTTGTTGATGTTCCTACTTCCTCGGGATTTTCTGACTTCTTACCCTGATGCTTGGTCTTATCAAGAGCTTCTTTCTTCATTCTGTAAGCCCATGCTTTTTCACTTGGAAGAATATCTTCCCTCTGGATATTGGAATCAACCATTGCCAGAGTAGCTTCTTCGTCAGTAAACTGCTTAACAATTGCAGGGATTTCCTTTAAACCAGCCTTATTAGCAGCATGACAACGTCTGTGTCCTGCAATTATCTCATATTCATTATCAATAGGTCTAACAATGATTGGAACAAGAATACCATTGTCTGTAACGCTGTTTACAAGCTCATTCATTTCTTCGTTATCAAGAACGTAGAAAGGATGGTTCTTAAACTCAACAAGCTTATCTAAAGCAATATTCTGAACTGCTGAAATATCCTTTTTAGTAATGGTCCCAGCAGCAACATACTGGCTTAAAACATCGTTCTGAAGATCTGCAAAAGATTCTGTTGTCTGTCTCTTAAGATTTTTCTTAGGCATTAGCAAGCACCTCCTTTGCAAGATTAGCATAAGCCATAGCACCCTTACTTGAAGGAGCAAAGTCAAATACTGATACTCCGTAAGAAGGAGAACTTGAAATATCCTTTAATCTAGGAATGAATGTTTCATGAATCCTTACATTAGCACCATAAGCATCTTCAACATCCTGCTTAATATTACGAGCTTCTACCTGATTTGGAGTATCAAGTGTATAAACTATACCTTCAAATTCAAGCTCTGTATTAAAGGAATTCTGCGCCATCATAACAAGCTTGATAAGATCTGCAAGGCCATCAAGTGAATACTTTGCAGGCTGCATTGGGATAAGCACGCTATTTGCTGCACCAAGAGCATTGATTGTCAGCAAGCTAAGTGATGGTGGGCAGTCAATGAGAACATAATCATAATCATCTTCAACTTTTGTCAGTACATTCTTGAGGATCAGTTCTTTCTCCCCATCAAAGCTGTTGAAGATAGCCTCTGCTGAAACAAGCAGCTTATTTGCTGGAAGGACATCCATCTTTACTTCGTCTGTTTCATGTGTTTCGATTGCCTCATGCACATCGTATGGCATTCCCATAACTTCACTCTGAAGCAGATTCAGGACTGTAAATGGACGTTTTCTATCAATTCCAAGTCCTGATGTAAGATTTCCCTGTGGATCGAAGTCCACAAGTAAAACCTTTTTGTTCTCGCGGGAGAGGGCAGCACCAAGATCTACTGTAGTAGTGGTCTTACCTACTCCACCTTTCTGATTTGTGATTGCAATAACTTTTGACATACTTTAGCCTCCTTGATTTCCATAAATTCAACAAGTCAGACAAGACAGTATTTAGTTGTCTCTTTTCACCCAGTCTGAAAAGTTTTGGAATAGTAATATATATAAAAGCTCATAGGAGCTTAAATATCTTATGGCAGGCTGTCTCACGACCTGCCAATAAACAAGGTCAAGTGGCACTAATGCCAGCTTGAAGCCCACTCGAGGGACTCGAACCCTCTAGCCAGCTAATGGAGGCTATCCCTTATCTGACGACAGCACCATGCAGTGAGTCGGTATAACGGCAATCAGCTCCCGAAAAAAATCCGGGAGCTATGCGTAAATTGCCGATTCACTTATTTGATTATATAACAATTTGGAAAATTATGTGTAATTTTAGATGATTGTTCTGGAATTTCTTCCGTCAATCCTGTTGTTAACGCCAACGAAGCTCCTTCCCGTCACTTGCCGGTTGTCCGGGCCGGTAGTCTTTAAGGGGTCGCAGGAGTATTATAACGCCCGAATAAAAAAATAACTCACACAACGGGTATTGAATTGTCAATGTGCCTCTTGTGTTACTTTATTTCTTTAAAACAAACAAAAATATGGATACTTTGTCAAAATGTTACGCGTTTCTTAATGCAGAAACTTGACACAATAATGCTGTTTGTGTAAAATTACCGCTGAAACTGTTACGCATTTTGTAACAATTACATATCTTTGTCTATGTTCATTATAGCAACATCTAATTCCATGTCAACAACTTTTCTAATTTTAATACTTTTGTTTTCTAATATTACTCATTTTATTTATTTTTAATTATTAGTATTTAAGATTTTGTTGTAAGATGAAAACAGTTATATATAAAACATTAGAATCTTTAATAGCGATAGCTCACGCGATTTCTCTATTTCAGAAACTTGACAGTTTTTCTAAAATAGAAACCTACATAAGGTAAACAATTCTAATTTATAGATTGTTGCAGTTTAAAAATATTCAAAATTGTATTTCTTTACTTATTACTGTGACTAATTTAAAATAAGAATTGGGGAATATGCGGGGGTTATTTTTTACCTCAGCTAGTAGAGGGGAAAGAAGTGAATTTTTATGGATGCATATGAAAAGATCAGAATAATTCGCCAGCTAAGCAAACAGACTCAGACAGAATTTGGCGAAAGCTTAGGATTAAGCAAAGCAACAATTTCCAATTTTGAAACCGGAAGAGTTCCGATTCCAAATTACGTAACGATTTTATTAAAACTCTTATACAACATCGACCCTGATTGGTTGATGAATGATGATGAAGAAGATCTTAAGAAAAGATTCTTTGACAAAAATACAACTACTGAAAACAGTATGCAATCAGCATTTACTGAAAAGTTCAAAAAGCTCAGTGAGCCACATAAGAAATACCTTATGAGATGCTTAGAAGAGCTAATTCTTCTTCAGAAGATGGAAGAAGAGGGAAAAGAAACAAATAATTCACAAAATGATAGTGACAATAAAGCGGAAATAATATAGAATACTTAGGTGTGATAAAAGAAGTAATGCGTGCTTCTCTCCAGTTGGAGAAGTGCGCATTTTTTTATTTCACGATAGAGGGAAGAGTAAAAAAGTTAAAAAAAGGGGAATTAAAATGAAAGAAGGAAATGTTAGACCTGTAACAACTGATGAAATCATTAACCTTATCAACACCGGAACTGAAGAAGACCGGGACACACTTTTCAAACTGATCACAGCATTTTTCCAGCTGAGTCACTGCGAAAAGATCACTGCCTTAAGACTTATCCGTCTTGGAGGTATGTACAGCTCTAGACATTGCCGTAATAAAAACAAAACTTCTTTACCGACAACCTAAACTATATGACCAGATAATTTACATTTCTATACCGGCACAGTATAGTCGCATCAATCTGCTGCGAAGATGTTGCAAGGTTCCAGTTTTACCCAAGTTTTCTAATTGCCAAAATGAAATATCTTAGCCCACGGAAAGCCAGGAATGCAACATCTAAAGACAAGAGCAAGATGCGCCTGTGTATCCACAGGCATCTTGCAAGGGAATTTGCCACTCCCTTAACTCTCGCAAAAACCATTGGGGATTTCGTTCCCCAAACCCACGATTTGGCTTACCTGCGGTAAGCGGAAAAATAAAAATATAAGTCTCAATATTTTTATGATAATTTTCAATTTGAAAGGACCACAAAATGAAAAAATCACAAGAAAAAATTGAGCCACAAAGAACAAAAGATATTCATATCCGTTTCACCGAAAATGAATGGAATCAGCTTCAGGAAGTTGCTAATGATTTTGAAATGACAGTTTCTGATTATGTCCGCTGGTCCATTTTTCAGAGAAACGTCACCATGCGTATTTTGATAGATGATGAATCCAGTGCTCTATCAAAAATAAGATTTCAGCTCGACAAGATTGGAACAAATATCAACCAGATTGCCAAGGTCCTAAACTCTGGTTTTGTAAATCCAACCATGTTCCGAGACGAACTAAAATCCATGTTTCTTGAAATCCATAATGAGATTGATTTACTAAATCGCGTCCAGTCAGAGACCGGCTCAGCATGGAAAAAATCAATTTCAAAATACTCAAAACTTTACGAATTTGATAAGACGGCCGGAGGTGAAAATCATGGCAACGATTAAACACCTGGCTATCAAAAATCGTAGTTATGCTTTCCCATTAAGGTATCTGACATATCAATATGACGAGCATACAAACAAGCCGATACTTGATGAAAATAAGCATATGGTTCTTAGGGATGATTATCTAATTGATGCAATTGGTGTCCTTTCACCTTCGACATTTCAAGCGGAATGTGAGTCCTGGAATTCTCAATGTAAGAAAAATATAAGTGACAATGAAATCAAACTTCACCATTATATAATCAGCTTTGATCCTAAAGATAAAGAGAACGGACTAACCCCTGAAAAGGCACAGGCCATTGGCATTGAAATTGCAGAAAAATATTTTGCAGGGTGCCAGGCTCTCGTCTGTACTCATCCGGACGGACATAACAAATCCGGCAATATCCATATCCATATAGTTGTTAATTCTGTGAGAAAAGAGACTATTGAAAAAACAGATTTTATTGAAAGAGAAAATGAATGTAAAGCAGGTTCCAAGTTCAGAAATTCTAAACTGTTTTTGAATTCCATAAGAACCGGAGTTATGGCAATTTGCGAGAGAGAAAACTTCAATCAAGTTGACCTGCTTAACGCAGCAGAAGAAAAGATTTCTGAAAGAGAATATCGCAAACAGCAGCGTGAACAGAAGAAGCTTGACACCAAAAATGCCGAGATGGAGGCAGAGGGCATCGTTCCTGCTAAGAAGATCTATCAGACAGAAAAGGACAAAATCCGAAAGGCAGTAAAAAGAGTCATGCATCAGGCAACTGATGAAGAAGAATTCAAAAAGCTCCTTAAAGACCAGGGAATCGAAGTAACGGAATCACGCGGTAGATGGGGTTACAAAACAGCCGCCTTAAGCAAAACCATCCGGGCGAGACAGTTTGGAACTGCTTATGAAAAGGAATATATTCTCAGTCAGCTTGGCAGCATAAACATAATAAAAGACGTTCCAGACAAATACTATGGTCGCGTAAAGAAAGCGATTAAGGTCCAAAATGCTATCAGTGCAGCTGAGACTATGAATTTCCTGATCAAGAATAATCTTTCTACCACTGATGAACTTGTAGCAAAATTAGAAGAAGCTCAGGCTGCTTATGATAAGCTATCAGGACAGAAGAGTGTGATAGAAGAGGAGCTTATGTTCACAAATCGCATGATCCATAATACTGGCTGCTACCATGCAAATAAGAAAATCCATGATGCACTGCTTCAAACTCCTAAAAATCAGCGTGAAGCATATCAGATTAAATTTGCTTCAGAGCTGACACAGTTCAAAAAAGCCTCTGATGAGCTTGAAAAAGATATGGAAGAACATGGATATGCCTCCATGCCAAAGATAAAGGACCTGAAAGATCAGAAAGATACAATAACAAAGGAATTAGAACAGCTTGAAAACGTAACTACCGAATCAAGACGTACACTTGAAGAAATGCGTACGCTAGTAGCAAACTATGAAAAGCTAACAGACCAAGAACTTATCCAGAGGGAATCTATTAAAACAGATAAGAAAGAACGTTCTAAAAGAGAGTCTATTTTATAAGGAATAATACTTTTATATATCTCTGTCTGGATAGAAGTATAAAAAAGTATAGAAATTAATGTATAGGGTATAGCATGGATTTCAAAATATAGACTACAAGTGGCATTCAAGAAATTTGGGGCGACAAAAAACTCACTAAAAGGCGACGCCTTCCGTACTTTGCTACGACAGACCTCGTACCCGAAAACGACACTTTTCATACTAAGCGACAGATTCCGTACTAAAATAAAGACAACTAATTCCCTTGTCGTCTCGCGACAGATTTCGTACTAAAACAGCAATTTAGATACAAAAAAAACCATATTTTGGTCTAAATTGATGACCGACAAGGTCAATACAAACATCAAAAACGACAGAATACGTACTAAAAACGACAGTTTTAATACCTGTCGTTTTTGTTTGCTCAGGACACTTTGCAGACTACAGAAAAGCGGCTATTTTAGTGTGTTTTTTACGAAGAATGACAAATAATACAGATGTCGTCATACTAGAAAAGGCGACAGAAAATGTACTAAAAGAATCAGAGGTAAATTTCAGAGAAACGACAGATTATGTACTTTAAAGATGCAGTATTTATCGGTGTTTTGAGGATTTAACGACACAAAAGTGTTTTGTCTTCATAATATAAAAGGCGACAGATTTCGTACTATGAAAAAAAGGCATATTGTTATACAATCAATATAGACACGACAGCGATTTGTCCTGTCCAATGCAAAGGGGAGAATATGTTCAATAAGAATAATGAACCATTAACTGATACATTAGGTCAGATAGAACATCAGACAGTGCATACTGCACAGGGTCAGATAGTAGATCTTGATGAAGTACAGGCTGATGTTGTTGATTCTAATGGACTTGCGGTTGTTTCACAGGATGAAGAGCAGCTTAAAGAGTACATTAAAAAGGCAATTTCAATAGATAGTCTCGTTGAGACGTTTAATGATAATGCCCATGCGACGCTTCTTAAGCTACTTGCACTCCAGGATAACAAACATCCATTAAAAAAAGGTGGAGTAGGTATAGCATATAGGACAGATGCTCTTATCATGCACTGTAAGATGGAATTTACAGCTGATGAGAACATTGTTTTTGATGCCATTCTTGGTACAATGTCTTCTTTCCCTCAGAATAAATCATATAGGATAGAACCGGCTAATTTCTTAAGCCATTCAAAATATGCAAATCCCAAGTATTTATACAGTGTTTTCAGCAAGGGCACCAAGAAGCTGAAGGACAGGCATTTAGTTTTTGAGGATCTTGGGCCTAATGGAGAAGATGAGATATCTGTTCCATGGTTCAACATTCTTAGATATCACAACGGAAAAGGTAACAACAGCGAAAATTCGGCTTATATTGAATTTGTTCCTTCAGATTTCTTTAAGGATCTTGCCTTATGCTCGCAACTTGTACATGGTGCGTATGGAGCATTAGAAGTTACAACTCAGCTTCAAGGAAAGTACACGATTGCTCTTTACTGGTTCCTGGAGAATAAGAAGAATTATAAAGAATATCCAACAGCGACGCCGGGAGTGTTTAGTATATCTATGGAAGAGCTTAAGCACCAGTTCTCTATTCCGGAATCCTATAATGCAAATGACATAAAGAGAAGAGTGCTTGAACCAGCAAAGAAGAGCATAAACTCAGTAGAAGAGTGTGATTTTACGTTTGACTATACTCTTCGCAAGGTTACCGGAGAACCTGCAGGGTACTTGTTCACAATCAAATCTAAGCAGTATATAGAAGCTGCAGAGGTCAAAATGATTGAGGATAAGACCACAGATATTCTGTATGACCAGATAAAGATGATCATCGGAACCTTCTATATAGACCTTACTGATGATGAGATAGAGCGTGTGTATAAAAGAGCGAAATCGTTAAAAAAGGATGGAATGTACATGACGCAGATAATTATGGCTTTTAAGCAAAGGCTTGATGATACAAACTTGGAGCCAGTAGAAGATAAAGTTGGTTACCTGTGCAAAATGATAGAACAGGGTAATGTAATCCCTCAGAGGTCAATTCAAAGTAGAAATAAGTTCAATAATTTCCAGCAGAATGATATTGATTATGATGAATTAGAAAAAAGTCTTTTAGATAACTAAAAAATTAGAAAAAGAAAGGTGATAGTTAGATATGGCAAATAAAGTGATTGTAGTACCGGATGGTAAGATTTGCGATTACATAGATGGAAAATTTCGACCAGACACTCCAGAGGAATATGTAAGACAGATAATTGAAAAGAGACTTATAAATGAGCATAAGTATTCCACAAATCAAGTAAAGGTGGAGTATACGCTTCAGTTGGGATCAAACAAGCCTAGAGTAGATATTGCAATATGGGATAAGGGCGAAACAAATCTTACACAAGAGAATATTAAAATCTGTATTGAATGTAAAAAAGAAACCGTAAGCCCTACCGGAAAGAAAGATGGCATTGCACAACTTCAGTCCTATATGTCAGTTTGTCCTAATTGTGAATGGGGACTGTGGACAAATAGTTTACAGAAGTTCGTCTATAAGAAGTATATCGACGATAGTGGTAAAGTTGCATTCATGGAGTACAATGATATACCATCTGCGGATGGCAATCTAGACGACGTAAATCGACCAAGTCGAAAAAGTCTAAAAAATGCTTCATCAGACAATCTGCTTTTTGTTTTTAAGGCTTGCCATAACCATATTTTTGTTAATGATGGATTCCAAAAGCAACCAGCTTTCTTTGAGTTACTAAAAATTATATTTTGCAAAATTGAAGATGAAAGAAATATACCAAAGCCGCTTGATTTTTATACAACATCGGAAGAGAGATCAAATCCAGATGGTCAATTAACCGTTATGAAAAGAATTTCTAAGATTTTTGAAGCTGTAAAAAAGCGACATGGGAAGATATTTGATGCAAACGATGAAATTAAGCTATCTCCTAGAAGTCTTGCTTATATTGTAAGCGAATTACAGAAGTATAGCCTTCTAAAAACAAATATTGATATTAAAGGAAAGGCATATGAGGAAATCGTTGGAGCAAATCTTCGTGGTGATCGTGGTGAGTTCTTTACTCCGAGAAATGTTATGAAGATGGCTGTTGAGATGGTTGACCCCAAGGTTGATGAAAAAGTTCTAGATAGTTCTTGTGGCACTGGCGGATTCATAACGATGGCTATGACTCATTGTATTGAGAAGATAAGAGAAGAGATAGAGGAAGAGCTTGGTGAGACTTACGAAAACTGGGATGGAGAAGTGCTTGTTTCATATCAGAATCGTATATCTGATATGGCCGCTAGCAATTATTTTGGATTCGATATAAATCCAGATTTGGTAAAAGCCACCAAAATGAACATGGTCATGAATAATGATGGTAGTGGAAATATCCTTCAAACTAACTCATTACTACCACCACATGAATGGACTGATGAATTTAAGACTAGACTTGCAGAAGCATTACAGATAAAGAAGCAAGACATCAAAAATTATAAAACAATAGGATTTTTTGATGTAATAGTAACAAATCCTCCTTTTGGTGCAAGTATACCTGTACAGGATACGGTTATACTTGAACAGTTTGAGCTTGCACACATTTGGAATTTGGATAAGAAATCAGGGAAATGGGTAATGACCGAAAAACTACAATCGTCAGTCCCTCCGGAGATTTTGTTTATAGAAAGATGTACGCAGCTTCTCAAAGAAAAAGGAAGAATGGCTATCGTATTACCGGATGCTATTCTTGGTTCACCTGGGTTAGGGTATATAAGGGAATGGCTTATTCTTAATCATAGGATAGTTGCAAGTATTGATTTGCATGTAGATACTTTCCAGCCTAGAAATGGTACACAGACCTCAGTTCTTGTGTTGGAGAAAAAAAGCGAAGAACAAAAGGATAAAGAAGCAAAGAGCGGAGAAATGGCTGATTATAATATCTTTATGTCAATGGTAGAAAAGGTTGGTCATGATAGAAGAGGAAATCCTTTGTTTAAGCGAGATGCTGATGGTAACGAGATTCTTGTGCCTGAAGTTACGGGTAGTGAGGACAGCGGAACGCAGCAAAAGATGGTAAAGGTTGAAGATGATCAAACTTATGAAGTGCCCATCGCTTTTAAAAAGTGGAAAAAGAAGGAGGGTATCGCATGGTAAGCTTGGGTGAAGATGCTCTCAAATGGTGTTCAGTATCTGTTCAAGAGGTAATAAATAAAGGGTATAGATTAGAAGCATCTGTATTTGACGTAGATGCTAAAAAGGCATGGGATAAAGTTATTAGTTCTAAGTTTGGAAGCATATCACTTATGGGAGATGATGGGCTAATTAAAAATGCTTATTATCCGGGAAGATTTAAAAGAATATACACAGAAGTTGGAGGGGAACCTTTTTATCTTCCATCCCAGATGAATGATATATATCCTAAGATTGATAAAAGAATATCCAAATTAACAGATTGTGACATGGATGAGTTAAGGCTTAAGGGAAAAACCTTGTTGCTCACTCGATCTGGCACTATAGGTAATGTGGGATATGTATCAAAAACATTAGAGGGGAAGATATTTTCTGATGATGTAATAAGAGTTACGTTTAAAAATGATTATGATTTAGGATATTGTTATGCTTTTCTTAAGAGTAAAGCGGGAAGTAAAGTACTCCAGACGAACGGATACGGATCTGTTATTACACACTTAGAGCCAGAACATTTGAAGGAAATGGTTATTCCAAAAGCACCTATAGAAATAAGGAAAAAAATCAATTCTTTAATTGAAAAATCGTATAGCTTACGAGATGAGTCTAATGACTTATTGGATAGAGCAGAGAGTATCCTGCTAGAGGAACTTCATCTGCCTTCAATAGATGACTTAGAAAAATACAATAAACGTGACAGTTTTTCTGTACCATTAAGCAAATTAAATAATAGATTAGATGGTTCCTATCATTTACCAGTAGTTAGCTTTATAACTGAAATGCTAAAAAAGCACGCAAAGGCAGTTGTTCTGCTAAAAGATGAATCTATTACAGATGGTATAATCCTTGCACCTCGCTTTAAACGTATTTATGTTGATGAAGGATATGGAAGAATATTTATTGGTGGAAAAGAAATATATCAGCTAGACCCTAATAATAAAAAATACTTATCAAATGTTCATCATAAAGATCTTATTAAGAATAAGCTTGAGATCCATGAAAACATGACGCTTATAACCTGTAGTGGGACCATTGGCAAGGTGGCCTTTGTTGGCAAGCATTGGGATGGATGGACTGTAAATCAGCATGTATTAAGGGTAGTGCCGAAAAACACAGATATAGCTGGGTATTTATATGTTTTTCTTCAATCCAAATATGGTTATTACCTTATTACTAAGCACACATATGGATCTGTTATCGATGAAATAGATGATACTCAAGTAGGAGAAATACCTATTCCTTTATTGAAGGATGAAAAAAAACAGAAAGACATCAACGATTTTGCGCTTGAAGCAAATAAAAAGCGATATGATGCTTATATATGCGAACAAGAAGCGCTACGGATTATGGAAGAGGAAGTATTTGCATAGTATCAGATAAAGAATGGGCGTAGGAATCATATGCTTCCTACGCCCAACTTTATGCGTTATATATTAAATTTTGCTATAGCCATTAGAGTTTTTTGCCACATACAGGGCAATATGAAACCGGGATTTTCCAGGTATGCATCTTTAAGTTGTCTGGTGGTACAATGTCTATTTCAAGAACTTTTTCATCTTCATCTACCGAGGCCTTTAACAATCCGGTACCGAAAATGCCAACATTAAATTCTTGTGTTGCTCCGGTCCAATCTTCAGAACTGTTTGAGTGGAAACTGCATTCATTTTGGCTCATTTCATTAATCCTCCCTCATATCGTAAGCTGTGTCTTTTCCTGAGAAAATCTCATTATAATTGTTTAGGTTGAAACCTACAAGGTCAAGCTTGGTCTTGAGATCTATATCGAGGCTGTCACGTTCTGCAAGCGATGACATAACAATTTCGTAATCATAGTCCCAGCAAATGGGGCTCAAGAATAAATCACAGAAGTCGTCTTTTATAAGCTGCTTGTTATCATCAGAAAAATCTTTGGTGAAGAGAACAATATTCATTTCCTCATCATCCATCTGTTCATCCAAGTAGCAGGAAATATTTAAAATACAGCGAGCATACATTTCTGCGAATATAGAGTATATTTCAGAAGTATCATGACCTTCATTTTCAAAGCGCTCTTTAAGCTCATCTAGCTCTGGACCGAGAACTTCCTGTATAAACTCAGGAGCCTGCTCTTCTATCTTTTTCCTGAGTGTATTGTATAAATCTTCACCATCTGGCATGAATTCAACGAGCTCACGCTGCGCAGGGTCATATGGATCGATTCCATAGTCTGTAAGATAATTAGAGGAGCCAGTTCTGCGCATTTCTACAAGTGCAAATATTAGTCCTTCTCCAAATTCATCAAATACAAATTCGTGCTTGCTATCTTCAAGCTTTGCAAGTATATCTGAATACCTAGATAAGATGATCTCTTCCCATGAAAACTTTTTTTCAAGAATGCCATTACCTACAGTTGCTGTTTTTCCAACAAGTTTCTCAAGGTACCATACATTTTCCATGAAGTCAGCGGCTCTTTTTGTGTCTGAGAGATTCCCGTTATCATCCGGTTCTCCAAGATAAAGCCTAATATAGTGGGCAAGATTTGCGGACACCATCTTTTGAACAATTGCGTATGACCCCTTAGCATTACTTAATTTGTACATTTTGTTGCTTTACTCCTCTACTTTCTTAGCGCTCAGTGCACTATAGATGTCTTTGATCAGTCCTGAATTTGCTTCTAGAAACGAATTTACTAGATAAAGCTTTTCTTCCTTTTCTTTCCCCGTAGAAAGGCCCACAATTGAACTTATCGTGGCTGAAAGCTTAATCTCCGCTTCTGAAGGTGTTTCTAATTCCGTTACGGAAGCATCTGTTCCAAACTGCTCTATAGGTATCTCCAGGACCGATGCTATATTTTTAAGGTTTTCATCAGATACCTTATTGCTTTTCCTTGAAACAATGGCGTATAGAGTGTTGTAGTTAATATCGCTTTCGCTAGCGAGTCGTCTAAGTGTCATGTTCTTTTGTTTTGCGTAATATCCTATTTTTTCTCCAATTGTCATTGCTATATTCTCCCTTCCGGAAATGAATATAACACAAATGCAAAATAAATGCAAATACTATTTGCATTTATTTTGCACTAATTTTATTTAATAAAAAAGAGATGGCGTACCATCCCTTGATTTTACTGACTTTTCCTTATATGAAGATTTTCATTACTTTTGGCTCTCCCATCAGATCATGTAAACAATTGCTCCGCCGATTTTACTAGCATTTGAGTAAAACATCGCTGGAGCTGAATATCGAGTACGATTACCGTCATGCGCCTCAAAGAAGTGTTCTACACCTGCAATTTCCCCGACTTTATCATACAGGGGAAGGGATGTTCGCCAGTTTCCATTTTCAGCATCAAACGACGATAGCCATCCGCGTAAAGGAACCTTATTGCTGACTCCAAAATACGATTTTGTACTTTTGATGTAGTTTATTGCTGTCAGCATGAGGTATTTGCCAACTCCGTTATTTTCGATACGACTCGGCACCAACAAATCATTAAAATGCACTGCTCCTCCACGCATCATGTCATCTATATTTATATCAAGACTGACGCACCCTGATGGACCGGTGCGAGTATCCCTCAGATAGCAGTTAATATCTCCATCTATAGATTTAAATACTTCTTTATACTGAAGATTGTCCCTTAAATAGTATATCTTTTTATCCGTATTGCCAGTGTATTCTCTGCTGAGCCTGGTATTAGGAGTTGCTAATAGTGCGTCTATGTATTCTTTGATGTCCATATTGGTTATTCTTCTGCCTCTTTCAGCTCTGCTTTGTACTTATAATATGTATTCCTGCTAAGCCCTGTAAGCTTGATACACTCTATATCAGACAGCGTACCATTAAATGACTTACTATGTTTCAAAATAATATCTTTTGCAGGAGCAGCTTTCTTAATGGTAAGTTTGTTACCCTTCCGCTGGCCAATTTGTTTACCATTGAGCTTCGCTGTTTGGATTCCCTCCTTGGTACGCTGATGAAGATCCTGGACTTCCTTTTCTGCCTGGTCGAAAGCGATGCGTATCTGCTTTTCTGCCAGTTTGCGGAAGTAATTGTTCAAGCCTTTAAAGATTTCATCCTCATCAGTTCCCTGGAGCTCAATCTTATCTTTCATGTTTTCAGCATAAACTTCGGTGTCAATATAGTGCTCTTTCAGAAAAATCAGCTGTATTCCATTTTCGTATAACTCAAAGTATGTTTTCACTCCTTCATCAGCTGTTCTGCTCATTCTGGACACGCTATCAAAAACAATAGTATCTCCAGGTTTCACTACCTTGCGGAGCTTGTTCCATTCAGGGCGATCCATCTTGGTCCCGGTAAATGCCTCTTCCAAAATGGTCGCAGATGGATATTCTGCTTTAATATTTCGTTTCTGTCTTTCAATGGATTGTTGTGGCCGTGATATACGGCAATAACCATATGTCTTTGAAAGTTTCTTCAGAGCATCTTTAATATGTTTGTTTCTGAGAGTTGCCAGTTCAATCTTCTTGCCCCGTTTATTAGTAATGATGATGTCATAGCTATATATTTCATCATCAGTAGTCCCTAAAATATTCTCATAGCAGCAAATGGTTGTTTCACACTTCCTACATTCTGGGAACAATATCTCAGCAGCTTTTTTTACCTCTTCATCACTATATTTCATACAAGAAACCTCTTAAATTTAACGTTCGTTAGATTTGCTACTCTAATTATATAATAGATAAGATCATATTTGCAATAGATTTGATACATTTTTGCCATACATTAAATTTGGTACATTTTTTGAAGCGAAGAAGGTCGCATAGTTGTCGGTTTAAGCTAAAACTGTAATATGTTTAAAGATAGAAGTGTAAAAAGTCAAAAAATACGGCTTTTTACACTTTTTAACTTAAAAAATTAAAGCTGGAAAATGTAAAAAGCCGTATTTTTAAAGATAAAACTGTAAAATGCCACATGGATTAAAGCTATTATTGTAAAAAGCCGTATATGTATTGCATACAACAAGTCCCCTTATAAGCTATAGGGATCTTGATCTTAATAAAGATAGCTCGAGGATGAGAGTAGTGAAGAGTTCGGCTTTTTACACTTTTAACTTTAATTGTTCGGCTTTTTACAGAAATAGCTTTAAGGTTACGGCATTTTACATCTCTTAGCTTTAAAAACTAAAGATAAATGAGAAAGATTGTAAAAAGAAAAAAAGAAAGCCCGTTGGTTGCATGCTTTCTTGTGAATGAACATTTTAAAACTTTAGGTTAATCTGACAGTAAGAAATAAATTAGCCAACACATTTCGTTGTGTTAGCATAACGTGTGTTATAGAAAAACTAATCAGAACCTTAAGATTTATTAAGGTTTGATTAGCTTTTCTGGCAGCCGCTTAATCAATCAAAAGCTTTATATCGTCTTCTACTGTTGTAATTCCGGCAATTCCAAAATTCTCTACCAAAACGTTTACTACATTTGGTGAAAGAAATGCAGGAAGAGTTGGTCCAAGGTGAATATTCTTTACCCCGAGATATAATAGTGCAAGTAATACAATAACTGCCTTCTGTTCGTACCATGAAATGTTATAGACTATAGGAAGCTCGTTTACGTCATCAAGTCCAAATATTTCTTTTAGCTTAAGAGCTATAAGAGCAAGTGAGTAAGAATCATTACACTGACCTGCATCAAGCACTCTTGGAATTCCACCAATATTGCCCAAATCAAGCTTATTGTACTTGTACTTTGCACAGCCTGCTGTAAGAATAACTGTGTCCTTTGGAAGCGCCTTGGCAAAATCAGTATAGTAGCTTCTGCTCTTTGCTCGTCCATCACAACCTGCCATAACAACGAATTTTTTGATTGCTCCGGATTTGACTGCATCAACAACCGTGTCAGCAAGTGCAAATACCTGCTCATGAGCAAATCCGCCTGTTATAGAGCCGGTTTCAATTTCAGTAGGAGCCTTGCATTTCTTTGCCAGCTCGATTATTTCAGAAAAGTCCTTTGTCTCTCCATATGCTCCATCAATGTGCTTGCAGCCTGGATAACCTGTTGCTCCTGTTGTAAATAACCTGGTCTTGTAGCTTTCAGATGGTGGCACTATGCAGTTCGTAGTCATAAGAATCGGACCGTTGAATTTCTCGAATTCCTCTTTCTGCTTCCACCATGCATTACCATAATTTCCGACGAAATTATCATATTTTTTGAAAAATGGATAATAGTGCGCAGGAAGCATCTCAGAATGGGTATAAACGTCAACACCTGTGCCTTTTGTCTGCTCTAAGAGCATCTCAAGGTCCTTCAAATCATGTCCTGAAACAAGAATCCCGGGATTATTTCTAACGCCAATATTTACTGATGTAATCTCAGGGTTTCCATACGCAGATGTATTTGCCTTATCAAGAAGAGCCATGCCCTCCACACCATATTTACCGCATTCTAATGTAAGTGCCACAAGATCATCTACAGATAGGCTATCATCCAATGTTTTTGCCAATGCTTCCTGTAAAAATGAATCAACTTCTGTATTATCCATAAGTAGAGCGTTTGCATGCTTTGAATATGCTGCAAGCCCCTTTAAACCGTATGTGATCAGCTCTCTAAGAGAACGCATATCTTCATTTTCTGTTGAAAGAACACCTACTGTCTTTGCCTTTTCAGAAAACTCTTCTTCTGTTCCTTTCCATAAAGCCGCGTCTGGCAATTTGCTTGTATCTGAAAGCTGATTTAATAAATCAGCCTTAGCTGAAAGCGTTTCTTTAATCTTTGTAATAATTGATTCTTTATCAAAATTTGCATTTGTAATTGTAGAGAAAAGATTTACAGAAATCATATGGTTTATATTTTCTGAAACACTCTTCCCTTCTTTCCTGACACATGTTGTAACAGCCGAAAGTCCTTTGGTGACATACACAAGTAAATCCTGTAAATTTGCTACTTCTGGTGTCTTTCCACATACACCTGCTTTTGTACAACCTTTGCATCCGGCTGTTTCCTGGCACTGATAACAAAACATTTTATTTTCCATTATTTTCAACTCCTTTTAAATCAGCTTTTATCTATGTTTAGTAATGTAATACATATGCAGGAGCTAAATAGTTGCAAATGCAACTTTTCTAGAATTATATTAAAATGGTGACAGAGGAAAAATTATTAAGTGGTAAAGCAGGTGAGGTGAAGATCATGCAAGATAAAATAACATATTCAGAAATAGAATTATTTGAAAATATAAAGGAAGTTGATTTAGATAAGCTTCTAATATGCATCAAATCCTTTAAGAAGGAATACCATAAAAACGAAACTATATATTTAGAAGAAGATAGGATTGCTTATGTAGGGATTGTTTTATCCGGAAGCGTTCATATGTTAAAGAGCGACATCTGGGGAAACAGTTCATTATTTACATTCTTTGGCCCCGGTGAGCTATTTGGCGAAAGCTTTGCTGTACAAAAATCCATTTCTTCATCAGTAATATTTAAAGCCGCCGAGGACACAAAGGTACTTTTCCTTGCAGCTTCAAATATTATTCATACCTGTCCCAATAGTTGTAGTTTTCACGCCCAGATATCAACAAATCTTTTCCACTTATTAGGAAATAAGAATCAGAAATTCATAAATAAAATCGAAATTCTGTCCAAGGGGAGCATCAGAGAAAAGCTCTTGGCCTATATCTCTCAGCTATCCCAGGAACAAAATTCCAAGTATGTTCACTCCCCACTCTCGCGTGTAGCACTTGCTGATTACTTATCCGTAAACAGAAGCGCCATGATTAGGGAACTATCAAAAATGAGAGACGCTGGAATTATTGATTTTGATAAGGATACATTCATTGTAAAGACAATTATTTCATAGCAGTCATTGGGCAGTCATTGGGGACGATTCCAATGACTGCCCCAATGACTGCCCAATGACTGATGACTGGTATCTACATTTTTGCGAAAAGAAAGAGAAAAGCAGCTATATTCATGTATATAATCTTACAACACTGTCGGTTTAAGCTAAAACTGTAATATGTTTAAAGATAGAAGTGTAAAAAGTCAAAAAATACGGCTTTTTACACTTTTTAACTTAAAAAATTAAAGCTGGAAAATGTAAAAAGCCGTATTTTTAAAGATAAAACTGTAAAATGCCACATGGATTAAAGCTATTATTGTAAAAAGCCGTATATGTATTGCATACAACAAGTCCCCTTATAAGCTATAGGGATCTTGATCTTAATAAAGATAGCTCGAGGATGAGAGTAGTGAAGAGTTCGGCTTTTTACACTTTTAACTTTAATTGTTCGGCTTTTTACAGAAATAGCTTTAAGGTTACGGCATTTTACATCTCTTAGCTTTAAAAACTAAAGATAAATGAGAAAGATTGTAAAAAGAAAAAAAGAAAGCCCGTTGGTTGCATGCTTTCTTGTGAATGAACATTTTAAAACTTTAGGTTAATCTGACATCTATTACATCATTTTTAAATCATTACTATCCGTGATGCCAATAATTAAATATTGACATTTAATTCGTTTTTCCATTACAATAGTGTCACAAGTTAATTTATGACACAAAGGAGATTTATGGGTCATGGCCAAGAACTGGATCACAAAAAAGCATCTGTCACAGCTTCTCGAAGCATATTCATTCAAGAAGAATGAATTCATCCTGGATGAAGATCAGGAGAGTGGTACTTACCGCTATTCCGGTTCCCGGAAGGATTCAGGGATCCATCTGACCGTATCTTCATGGTATAACAGCATTCAGGCTAAAACTGAAGGCTATAAGGTAAGCCTGTCAGACGAAAATGGCATCATCACATGTATAGACTTCTATCGCCCTGAGGGAGAGTCCCTTATTCATGTCATGAGGAACGTACCCAAAGAGCCGCGGTCAGACGAATACAGGGAAGCACTGAAAGATATCAGGCAGCTGGAAAAAGAGAACTATGCCCTGTATCACGAAAAAAAGCGGCTGCAGGATGAGATTGATGGATTAAAAAAGCAGCTGGCAAAAGCTAGGGACATCACTGCACTGGAAAAGAAGATAGAAAAGCTCTCTGCAGAGAACAGGCAGCTGAAAAAGGACATAAATGAATGCCAGAAATTAACTGCTGTCACTCATGTAAAAAATGAAAGGGGTGCCGGAAGACATAAATCACCTGAAAGGGCTGAAGCTGTCACAAGACTGAAACAGCTCATTGAAGCGGATACTCCTCAGGAAGAAATCATAGAAAAGCTCAAGATCAGTAAACGGACCTATTACAGATATAAGAAAGAGCTGGAACAGTAAAAAATTGCCCATGGTGTCATGAATTAAATACTGGCACTTTGGTACTAATGTAAACCGAAAAGGCGGATATAATAGGGTAGAAGTGGACTGAGGATAGGAACCGCAAACAATAACCTAAATTATTAGAGAATGACTTAGCTATTAGATTTTGTAGTAAGTCATTTAGGGTATTATGGGGTAAACGTTAAAATAAAGTGGAGACATTACAAAAGTCGAGGATGATTGGAGTAAACTATCTGCATTTATAAAAGGGAAAACTATGCAAATAAGTAACGAAGATAAAAATTATTATAGAATACTTCTCAAGGATGTATCGGATTGTGGCCTTGAAAAACCTATTATTCTTGCAGGAAAGTATCAATACGATACACGATATGAATATGCAACATTTACTAATATAAGGATACTCTTGCGTCCACCTTATTCAAAAACAAAGATTATATGCGATCATCTTAATATACTTAAAACGGATATTTCAAAGTTTTATTCATTGAATGAAATAGACAATAAGAAAAAGTTTTATTTTGTTGGATATCCTGTAGAGTATCAGACCGATGGAAATATCAGATATGGGTTCAAGCTTTCAGAAAAAATCACCTTTCCACCATTTGGAGTATTGAGTGAAAGAACAGTACTTCAAGCTAAAATGGATTGGGAATGCGCTGATCTAAATGATTGGGTACAAGATAACATCACTGAAAACACTATAGGTCTGCTGAGAAAATCATATAAGAGTAAAGGGATAGAATAATCAGAAAGAGTTACTTGGCACTCTCGCCACAGTTCGAAGAGTTGAAGTCTCGTATTTTATTGATACAATCAGTGTTTCCGGGGGCAAACACTTTAGTCTCTCTTATATTTCACCTATCCTTTTTTTGAGCTCGTCCATACTTCTATCTATATTAGCTACGTCAACAAAGAACACATTAACCTCAGTCTTTATGCTCTTTTCATCATTAGCAACGTAATAAATATCCGGCTTGTCCTTCATATCTTTGTTCAGTGGATATAACAACCATATTTCAGATGTATTGTACTTCTTGGAATATGCATACATTTGATACATATCTGCTTGGGATATTCCATAATTTACTCTGGCATCTGGAACCAGTTTTTTCCACTTTGTATCAAGGATTACTGTTCTTTCTCCCTTCTTAATCACAATATCCGGCCGCAATTTAAATTTCTTCGGATTATCAAAAAGATGCATCCCTTTATCCTGGCTTGAAACATGCCATCCGTCTGGTCCAAACACCTTTTTCATTTTCATTGCAACATAGCTCTCATATACGGATTCCATTGGAAAGAGCAAAGCCCGGGACGTCGTTTCACCCGAAAACGTTGAAAAACTTTTATTCATCAAGAATACTTTAGACCATGGAATTAGAGATTCATAATCCTTAGTATTTCTATCAATAGTAATTTTAGAGAAATCAGCATCATAATTGGATGAAGGATTTACAAGCTCAAAAGAAACCAGCAGTTGCCTTATCTCTTTACTGTTTTCAAAACTACCTGTTAATCCCTGTAATTTAAGGAGCGTTGATTTTACAATCCTATTCTCTGGTCTGTCAATCAAGAATTCATCATGTGCCATGAAAAACCGCTCTTTATGCATGAGATTGGATTTTATATGCTGGTTTACCAAAAGCTTGCCTCTGAAATAATTAAGATTGTCCTCCACAACGACATATGCGGACTTTAGCCCATGCTTTACTAGTTTTCTTACCTCCTGTAAATACATATTTATGAACAGTTCATATAAATTCATTCTGTCGACTTTCAGGCTGGCGGTATTGAATGCTTTGCCTGGAAAGTCTTTCATGCTTTTAAGCATGTTTAAAAAGATAGTCTTTGTCTGCCTGTTGTCTTCGTCTTCATTGTCCAAATATATCTTGGGCAGTATTTGAACCTGATAGCCGTTTTTCATTTGAACGAGGCCAACATAGTTTTTTATGGTTATAACGTCTCCAACATTGCGCCTATAACCAACCTTCATAAAATCAAGAACGTCTGCATTATCTTCATTTCCTGTAAATTCGCGCACAAACTTATTAAGGTCTGCAAACGCAGCCTCATCCATATATTTATATTTTTCGTTATGTGCAAATGCCTTGTTTCCGACGATTGCATCAAATTCCTGGACTTCAAAAGGTTTTGTCATGCTTCTTACCTAATCTGTATTTACATAATCTGCCTATATGCCTCAATATTTGTAAACGCATCCTTATTGATTCTGTATTCCATAGGCTTTTCATCTACTATTTCTTCCACATCGCCTTTAAATGTGTTTTCAAGCTTAACCTCAGAATTGACTACAAACTTTATTCCATCTTCTTTTTTCGCATTGTCCCCCAAAACAAGCTGGATTTTTTGATAATCCTCATAGAAGTATTCTTGCAAAAGAGGAATAACTGAGTTTTCAAAAATAGAAGCAAGCTTATCAAGCGTAGGATCGTTCTTTAGTCCCATAAAGAATGCATGTCCAATCGTATGCTCTCTATCATACAAAAACTCAATTCTCTTATTGATTACCTTGAGCATTCTTGCAATATCCAGTTCCTGCCCGCTAATAGAATTGATACCAGACAGAACATCTTCATCTGGCATCATTTCTATAAAAGAAAACCTTCTACGAAGTGCCGTGTCAATCAAAGCTATTGATCTATCTGCTGTATTCATTGTTCCAAGAATATATACATTACTTGGAACGCTGAATGGCTCACCAGAGTATGGCAATACGGCACTTGCAGCATCAGAGCCGCCTTCTCTCTTGGTGTCTTCAATAAGTGTTATCAGCTCACCAAATATTTTTGATATATTTCCTCTGTTAATCTCATCAATGATAAACACGTATGGCTTTGATTCTTTTTCTACGCTTAACGAGGAATCAGAATTATTCTCCAAGATTTCAGATATAGCTTCCATTCCAATATAATCAAAGGAAAACAACGAGAATCTAGCCATTTGCTGTCTGCCTTTTGCTTTAAGGTACTTGACCATATCCTGATCAATATCCTTTGCAAGCCATGTCACCTTTCTGCTTCTGGCATAGTGTGTTGCATTTTCATCATAAGCATAATCTCCAGAGATAACGCCAATTGCATCTATGCTTTTATTAGTTTTTTCTATAACGACAATGTCGCCAATTTCCATGGTATTCTTAAAATCATCAACCATATGCTTGCCGTTCCAGGAAACAGACTCATCACCTACATAATTGCCTTCAATATCCTCGTCTTTAACCTCATCCCATCCTAGGCGAATGGTTCCTTCGGCAAAACACTGATCCTTTAGTTTACTATGTCCAGTGCTTTCCAATATCATTCCCCATATTCTTGGTTGTTCCTTGATTAATGAAGTATCCTGCGTATGCACTTTTACGGATCTTGCGCTGTTACAAAACTCCTTAAAAACTCCACTTGCAATTTTATATCCAACGTCTGAGCTATCTGTTTTTAGCTGCGGTTTTATACCTTCAATAAACTCTTCGTACCCATATGACTGATGAAATGTAGTAAAGACAATCCTTTTTTCTTCTTTCAGTTCATTAAATCGAGACAAAATAGCAGCTCTGTCTCCAAGCTCACCAACAGGCTTCCCATCACAAATAGATACTGCATAACTTGCAGTAGAATATGTTTTTCCTGTACCGGGAGGTCCATATAAAATTGTATTCAACGAAACAACACTGCTATTTTGATTCATACGCTTTTCCTCAATAATTCCTTCGTTAATCAGTTCCTCGATTGCTTCTTTAAGAGGGTCTCTTAATTTCCACAGATAAGTACCTACTTCATCGCCTTTTGTCTTTCGCCCGACAAATAGTATCGGCCAAAATCTGCTATTTTCTTCTTCCCGCGGCAGAACTGGACAATTTGTATTCTTCTGTATGGCCTTTGCCAAGTTTGTTGCATTTGATAGATAGTATGCTGGTGCATTGCCATATTTATCAGACAATTGCCTGCATGTAGCCTGTCCTCCAATCTGATAAAAGCGGTAGAGCACATCCTTCTTGGCATCATTTGTTATATCCGGATTCTTGATAAGCGCAATATACTTTTCCTTAGTAATACCTGGATCATATTCTTCAAGTGATGGCCAAAATTCCCCATACAAATCATTTGCCACCACATCAATTACCCTGTAGTTTTTGAAAGAAAAATTAGAATTCCTATACTTCTCAATTTCCCTGCTGTTCTGAATATAAAAAACCAGGTTGTTCGGTTCTTCAAGATTTATGCCTAAATCTTTATATATATTTACGTTACTATTTCTTCCGTTGATAATTGGAAACACATATGGCTTCAGGCAATGAAGCATTACTGAAGCTGATGCAGCCTGCATTCCCTTTATTCCTTCAGCGAACACCTTCTCGGCACGATCAAATTCGTGGCCATCTGTCTCTGAAACATCTATGCATAATTGTATGAAGCCTCGGGCTTTATCATTACTGGTTTTAGAAAAACTATAAAAGCCCGTTCCAAACATTCCTACACTGACGTTCCCCTTTGCATCGCTGTCTTTATTGGAATACTTGTCGTAGCAGGCGTTGTCCCATACCTTATCAATAACTTCACGCATTCTTTGTTTAGAATCGTCCGGCAGATGAGTTTTATCTATAGCATCCTTCTTTTTTTCAACATTCTGTGTCCAAGTCCCGATAGCCATAGAATAGATAGCATTAAGGTCTTCAACATTACATACATCAATGCTTTCAAGCTTAGCGTATTCCTTTATAAGTGAACGCATCATCTCATAGCTTCCATCATGTTCATCAGGAATCAATTCATGACTGTCCCTCAATATTTCATAAGCCTTAGAATCACTCATATCTTTTCCTTTTTATTCTTCAACATACTCGATTAACTGCCCACAATTAGGACACCTTGGTGCTTTCTTTAGTTTGTATCCGCATTTCGCGCATACATATTTCGTACCATCCGCTGTTTCCACTATGCGCTTAGGAGCCATAGCAGTATTAATTCCTTTACCTTCGATTCGATCTAATAGCTCGATGTCTTCAGCCGGATTACCAATCATTCGTACCTTGGTTGCAATACGCTTTGAAACAGATTTATTACCTCTACTATTGGCCTCATCATATACAAAAACGCCTCTAAATAGATACCCTCCATCAGGATCTTTTGCGAATATCAGATCATATCCTCTGTAAATATTCTCTGGGTTTTCCTCATAATCTGTGTCGCGTTTCAAATTCTCAAATACTACTTGATTCCAATCATCAGATATAGTGTTTAAACAATCAAAAGCAGCAGATACCTTTTCGCCATTTCTAACCTTTGCTAGTTTTGGGAACCACATCCTGTAGTTCAAATCTCCCGTTACCGAAGGATAACAGGCTTTCATCCATCCTGTATAGTTTGTTCCAACGCAAGCATTTATAGCTTCATAAATAGAGTTAAACTCTATATGCTGCGCTGCATCTAATATCTCAAGCTTTTTCTTATTACTCGAGACTTCATACTTATATATCATCTTTACTGGATCGGCCTCACCCCATTTGTAAAGATTCTTTACATTTTTTCCTAAATACTTGCTCCGTATATCATCAGTCGCGACTTCTCCGGTAAAGGTTATTCTTTCATGCTCTGTCTCTGGATCATTAGGAACTGTCTCTCTTATCACTTCACTGGAAGGTTTCCAATTCTCTATTCTATAGACCTCCCTCACTATGCTGTCGCTCACAGAAAGTGCATAGTCTGCATCTTTTACGCTTTCAATCTTTCTTTTCCAGCAGCCTCGTGTAACATCATATAGTTCCATCGAAGACATATCAGCACGATATGATTTATTAACCTTAATAATAACAATGTTATCTGTAATATCTTCGAAGCTAAGATTACCCTCTTCAATGTCAACGGAATCTATAAAGCTTTCCAACTCACCCGTAACCTTCATTGGCCCCTGTACACTCTTTAACCCGTGCTGTGATAACACTTCGAAGCTCATGGTCTGTTCGTCATATTCTTTCAAACATTCTAGTCTCATATATTTTCCGTAATTCTCAAAGGATGAGCCTTCAATTACATACTTAGAATCATTTATCTCCGCCTTAGGCAGATCCACCTCTATAACTTTGCATTTTAACTTAAGGGCCTTCACTGGAGCTGCAACATAAATATAAACAATATCGTCTACTTCCGTTTTTATCCCCTGTTTCCAATCTACTTTTCCCAGCTCTTTGAAAGCTCCTATTGCATCAAATTTGTTTGGATTACTTTGTATCAGCCATTTCGTCATAGGGGTATCCTCTTAATCCACATAGCTCTTTTTATAGGTTTTTGGAATAATAATAGGCCTTCAAGTTTTGAAATACGCCACTTCCACATATACTATATTATTACAAACAACACATAAATTGTTGTAATTACAAATATTATTAATAATAGTTTTAGAATAAACTTTTAGCCAATTCATATTCATTCATGCAGGAACCATGGAGTAACTATCAATACAGACATTTATAATCGAGCAATAATTTCATCGCCATGATTCTTGTAATACTTATTGAGTATAAGAATCTCTTCACGCAATGAATAGTTGTATCTAAGTATTAGTTTTTCATCTTTATACACTGCATCCGTTACAATTTGACATGAAATCTTCTTTCCATCTGGGCTGTTCTTCATATATGTATACCAATCATATATCGAATTTATATCCTTGCCACGTTTTGTAAGGGCTTCAATTTTAGGAGCCAGCTCTTCTGGAGTTTTATGGATAGCCTTTCCAATCATATCGTTACTAAGAATGGATATTAGTTCGGTCTGACCTTCCTTAAGATTGCATAAACCTATTATAAAAATCATATATGTAAATTCGTCAGGAACACGACATTCTGTCCCTACAGTCAATTCATTTTCTTTTGTCTCTACTACCGCATACATTGTAAAGGCCTCCTTAACTTTATAACTTTGCAACAATTGCTTTCATATCCTTTTTCCATTCATCAACTTTTCTACCGCCGGTAAACCAATGCGTATCGTATTTAGGATGCATAATCTTCAACCACTCTTCTTTCACCGCCTCATACATAGCTTTGGAACCGCTTTTCTTTATCTCAACATAAGCTTCTCTGACCCAAATAATCGCCGCCTCTTTTATCAAAAACGGTATTCTGAGGATAATCTCTTCTTTGTCTAACTTTATCGCCTCAACTTCCATAAGCTTTGATCTCGGATAGTTTTTCTCAGACGTATAAACCATATCTTCATCAATATCCACAATTTTGTAACATGCTAAGTCCTCTTCACATTCATGCTCAGTGCATCTGACAGTAAGCACATATAATATCTTATATTCCATAACAAAAACCTTTCTCCGCTACAGCGGTTTGTATGAAACTACAGTAGAAGAAAAAGGCTTTATTTTGGTCTCTTCTGAGGAGACAATTATCTTTTGTTAAGTTCTTCAAAGGTTATTGTGAATTCCTGCAGATCATCCAATCTTAGGAGAATTCCGCCTTTATATGCTGCTTCATCCTTGTCATAATGAGCACAACATCCATCAATGTCAATGATATTGTCCTCTTTGTATGTTGAAAGCGGCCTTGGTCCTTCATTTTCATCTGCATGGCAGGTCGGCACATGGCCTATTATGAATACCCATGGCTCATACTTGGTGTACTCTTTATTATCGAGATACAGGTCCCAACGAAAAGGGGACTGCCATACAATATCCCAAACAGTCTCATAATCAATATCCTTGTAGGGCACATCTATTTTGTCTAAGTTGAAAAAAGAATGTGTGAGCAGGTATGTGTTTCCATTCACTTCAACCTTTGTAGAAAGAGGCCTATTGATAAGCCAGTCAAGCAATTTCATGCGATCTGCTTTCTTTAAGCGCTTGTATTTAGCGTATGTTTTGTTGCCACCATTACTGTAATACCACAAAGCAGCATCTCTTCCCGGGAGATAATCTGCATAGGCTGAAGCACTACCATTTAGGTCTACTGCGTTAAGCATCATGAATTCATGGTTTCCCAATAGAAAGTGCATATTGGGAGTATTCATGACATATTGCAAGATTTTAATACCATCTGGTCCTCTGTCTATAGCATCACCGAGCATATATAGTTGATCAGCATCAGAAAAAGCCGCCTTTTCAAGCAGCTTTTTAAACATTTTATATTGTCCATGAAGGTCTGAAATCACATATACCGCCATTATTTATCCTTTCGTGACTCAATATTTTTTTGCCCAATCGATTGTTGGCAGTTCCTGATCAAGTATCCTGCGGATCTCAGTCTGTCTCTCGGTCACATGTTTCAAAGCCTCATCACTATAAAGGTCCCCCAGACGTATCATTTCATAGAAACCTCTTTCAGCTCTCTGATAACATTCATAAGCTCTGTCGTAGTCAATTGCTGTGCCAATTCCTTCAAAGTACATATCACCAAGTCTTAAATAGACTTTTCCCGTGCATGGGATAAAGTAACCTTGATCATTGTCAAGCATTCTTTCCGCCTTGATGTAGGCTATTCTTGCCATGTTTTCATCCTTATCGACATAATAGCCGTATCTGAACATATCACCAAGCTTGTACATGGCTTCAGGCATTCCACCCAAAGCACCTTGGCTAAAATAATAATATGCTTTCTCATAATCTATTTCTGTGCCGTTCCCATAAAGATATGCATAACCAAGGTTTGAGAAAGCTGCTATCTCTCCGCACTTAGCTGCCTTTTTGTAATACTCCAGGGACCTCTTCTGGTCCTGATGACCTGAGCGCTCGCTATAATGAAAAGCCCCAAGATTGTTATAGGCTAATCCCTGCTGATATGTATCGCCGGTCTCAATTGCCTTGTTATACAGCTCAACAATGATCTCTGTTACTGCCTCTGGCATCTGCTTTGTCATGTCTTTAGTATCAAGCATGATCGCCAGATCAAGATATGAAAGAACCTCATATAGTTCCTGATCTAATATGTCTTTTAACAGCGCATACAGCCTTGGGTTGTCTTTTTCATCGAAAGTTCTTATAGATTTCTTTAAATCATTTATGATTTTTTTATCCATATGATCTGTACCTCCGTTTCAGAAAACTATTCCTTTGTTTTCTTCATCGTACAGTTTTTCTTAAATTCAGCGGTCTCTTTTGAGGAGACATTTATTTTTCAGCTCCAACAAGTATTTTTTCAGTATATTTAAAGAGAGCTTCGTTGAGTTCAATCAGATCATAATTACCATTTTCAATGAAATATCTGACGATGCGATCAAACTTGATCCTTGGTGAAAGAGCATACCCTGCCAGCTTAATGAACTCTTCTGTCTGTTCAATATCAAGTTCAAGCCCTACAGCTAAAGCTAATGCCGTTTTCTTATCCACGTTTTTGTCAGGGTTGATCCTAAGTTTTGAGATAAGTTTTCTATTTACATTGGCCTTGTGATATACCTCTGCATCTGTTAGCCCTTTTTCATCAACAAGCCTGAAGAACCTTTCACCAAAACTTTCTGATTCTTTTGTCACAATTTCATCTATGGGTTCTGCTTCACCTGTAGGCTCCGCGCATCCTAAGAGCTCATCCAGTCGGGTGATTAGCTCTTGTGGCAATACGAACTCTTCAAGTTCCGAGATGGCAAGATATATCATCATGTCCCTGCCCGGAGCGAATTCCCTTATAGATGACATAGCAAGATCAATGGCCTTACTCTTGGAAAAACGGTAATTATCCAGAAGCAGTATTGGCATGGCAACCTTATGACATCCAAGGTTTTCGGCAAGTTTCAATGAATTCCGGTAGCAATCCTTTATTGTTGATACTAGCTTTCTTTCCGTAATATCTGACCCAGGAAGTGCTGTGTGAATAACATATCTGGCCTTTAGGTCAAATGCTTCCGTGGCACGAGCAGCTCCACATGGGATCTCACCAATTTTGATACGTGCCTTTAGCATATCTTCATGGCCTGCAGCATTATACAAATCCATTTCTGCCCCAGGAGTACAAACTGGCTTCGTATTAGCTGCACTTACTATCGCATCAGCCTTTATAGACAATATGTTTTTATGAACCAATTTGTATGGCATCCTACACCTCCATATTGCTTTCGTCTTTCAACAAGCTTCTGTACATCCTTTATATATTATTATACCGCGTTGCACCTCTATAAATAATTATCTTTCCATAATCATAATCAGAGCCTTTGTTATAGATAGAAACATATTACTATATGAAAAAATGTTTGAAGGCAGCCGCAAGAACGTGGTTGCCTTCTTATAACGTTTCAATATATTGCCAATTAACGCCATTATATACTTAGTGCCAAATATTTTAATATTTGACACCGGAAGATCTCAATCAAAATGTTCAGAAAAAGGTTCATTGCAATTAATGTGCAAAACTACAATCTTAAACCGCATAAATACGTTTTCCGAAATCGACTTGGAAGTGTCCACGAAACCAGATGCTTTTGTGGACACTTAACCCAAAGAATACCCTCAGCCATAGCGCAGCTAATGGCTGAGGGACGTTATACTTGGTGAGACAGACTAGACCTGAACATCAGAAGTAACAGTATCATAATTAGATGTATCTTTCGGGCCACAATAAGAATAATCATTATTGACACTATTCGGGCTAGAATTTGTAGTTTTTCCTATTTGTTCCCATTTTTCATCGTTAATTGTCCGTCTTTTATTTGCATCAGTATCTTCAACAATATACTTTTGTATCAGTCTATAACACTCATCAATTAATTCTTCAGTCAGCTTACAGCTTGATTTGTAATCCTCTATATAACTAGTAATTCTATCGGATTTTACAATAGGAATCTTGCTGTTGGATATGCCTTCAATTGTTGTCCGGTCATTGGCTATACAAATGATGCTTATTACAGGAACAGAACGTTGAACAATAGATCTTATGAGTTTTTCGTGTTGAAATACTTGTTGTTCGGGATTTCTAACACCTGTAGGATTCCCATCATTTTTTTCCTGTGTCCAGTTGCCATTTGAATCCACCGTTATTTTTCCGCCATAATTCTTGGTTTCTATAAGGAAAAGTCCGTTAGGACCAATGACAATATGATCAAACTCCTGTTTTTCATCTCTAAATTTATCATTTCTAATATAAATTTTATGAGTCTGGTCTCCTTGAATTGTCTTAAACTCTTTTGGGAGCCAACTTAGAGCATATCGAACATCTGCCTCGCCCTCCTCGCCAGCGATAATCTTTGCATCGTATTTTGTGGGTTCTTTGTAGCTAGAGTATGTTGGTTGGATTGGTGATGTCGAAGTTCTGTCGTAACATATATTCTCAACATATTCCTCTCTTGAATGAATTATATTCATCCATTGGTCATATTCTTCGCTTTCAACCGGGCTTCGCTTTATCCATGTGCTTATTACATCAGCAATTTTTGCTTTTTGTAGTTCATTAGATTTACCATAAACATATCTGTCTGCAAAAATACTTGCATAATCTTTGTTAAAGCGACATTGATCAACAGAATAATTAAAATCACCATCTGGATACATGTATTCATCTTCAAATCTAGGAATAAACCAAGATAATGCCTCACATATGTCTAAAAGTGATTCATCTACCTCGAATATCTTAGCTGGAACATGATTTATATTTATATTTATCTGATCGTTGTGACCAATATATATACAACCCTTATCTAAACTTAATAGTTGTATTAGTTCGGAACCAAAAATATGCAATGGGGCTGGTTTTAATCGCCTCATTCCATAAATACCTTTTTCAGTTATTGGCATCTTTGAAATATACTGGTCGCGTATTTTGGCATGAAGTTTGCGTTTCTCAGCGTCAGCTTTCTTTTGTTCTTCCGCCACTTTTTCTTGCTTTATTCTTTTTTCTCGTTCTTTATCAATTTTGTGATTTTTAATGTTTTTACGTAATTCATCAAATAAAGCCATATCATTACCTCCATGTCGAAGCCATATATAAGCATTATAACATACAATAATTAACACAAAATAAACAAGAAGCACTTCATCTTTGTTGTATTTTCCGCATAATAGACTTTATCTCCTCAGCGAAACTATCATCTTGGTCTATTTTCACACATATTCTGCTAATGCCATTCTTTATAGATGTATGATTAAGACCGCCAATTGTTTTACCGATTTCCTCCAGAGATAGAGAAGTTAAATTGTTGCAAATATACATATATACTTGACGAGCAAGTACTATAGAATAGTCTCTTTTCTTCGATTTGATCTCCTCGGATTTAATGTTATAGCTTAATGACACTATTTGCATAATTGTATGCTGATCAGTAGCTAATTTGATATGCGATGAAGTTATCGGCGTTCCGCAGTAAAAGCAATATTTATTATCTCCAAACAGCATATATTCTTCATGACATTTGGGACACACATAATTCCTTGCATTCAAGGCGCCGCATGCATAACAATAAGTTGCATTTAATGGTATTCGTGGCTGCATTTTTATAGCGTTATTGTTTTGATTATTTTTACTGCTGAAGTTCGTCCTCTTCATATAACTTATCCTCATTATTAATGCTATTATCTTTTCTCCACTGCTCAGATGCGCCTAGTTTCCAATTCTCCGTTTTGATTCCATGCCTTTTACAATAGTTAGTAATTAGCTCTGATTCATTATACGTACAGGGGGCATCATATCTGTGAAAGGCCTGATAAAGCTCATTTTTATAGACTTCAAATGTGATATATGGTTCGTTAGGTTTCTCACGTCTTCTTAAAAACAAGATGGTAGTAACATTGTAATAATGATATTCTATAAACTTTTTAACCAAGCAGTTCCGCATATAAATAGCTTCCCGATAATAGTCTTTGGTATTGTGCGGTAGTCTAATAATGTAATCACCAAAAACTTCTTCAAAAGAATCTCCTCTGCGTAGATTTGACTTTCGTATCCTATTGGTAATAGTTTCTTCATCATATATAAGATCTTGCTTTAACCTATGAATAATACTCATTTTGCTGTTCTTATCCTGAATATACGCAGCAAAAATCGGATCCAGACCACATATCATGTCTATTTCTTGTTTTGTGGGTTCTAATTGAATTTGCAGATTTAGCAGATAAGAACTACTCCATTCATTAGAGTAATAGTCTTTTTGTTTCTCAAAAAATTTTACTATTTCATTGTTATCAAAGCCGGAGTAGATGAGCTTTTTTAAGTAAACACATTGCGCATTAGTTAGTTTTTCGCTAAAAATATCGGGAGATGAACAATTTAGCTGCCTTATTATCAATCTGGCGAAGTGATTATTAAGTAAAAGGGTACCCTTCTCACAATTCAATGCTCGTAACACTTTTATTGGTATCCCTTCATATAAGCTGGAAGGAGTTGACTCTATAAGATTGAACTCATCGACTGCATCTGAATACGCAGCAAGATAGTCCAGTCCCGCTTTATATAACAGTTCTTTTATAGTATTCTTTACTAAACAATTGTAAATATGATCAAGTATTATAGTTTTTTGGGTGGATCTTTTTTTGATCTTCCATTCAGGATGTATGGAATTATAGAATTCAAAGACGGAATCTAATATCTTGCTGTCATACTGGATACTGGGATTTAAGACGACATTTTCGACAAAAAATGCCTCATCCTCTAGACTCCACCGATACCCTTCGTGAAATACAAATCTTCTCGTAACAATATTCCCATCATTATCATTAGCCAGATAAACGGAATCTAAATATGACTCTAGATTATTGATATAAAGGAATGGACCTCCGCCAGGTCCTTTTAGACTGGGCAAAGTTTTGTCGATGTCACCAAATGGCTCTGGCGGTTTCCACGTATTATTGTAGATATGTAAGTTGAGCATTTTTTTCCTAACACATAAAACTGTTCTATTTGATGGATTGAGTGTCTTTAAGTATCTCTGCAAGAATCATCAGATACTTCTTAAGGCTATCAGTTATGATGATTATTCCATCATCTACTCCATCCCATACGGCATCTAGCACTTGTCCATCTTCATCGACAAGAACAGCTATTAAATCATTTTTAGAAGCAATTTGTGCCCCAATTTTCAATAGATTTTTAAGCATAGGCGGTATCTCCTTTCTAGAAACAATCAGCTATGTTCGATTCTTGTAAAAGTAGCTTGTGCAGTCGTCTCATCCAGAAATTACTACCACTTCATCACTGAAACACTCTAATAAATATCAGTATATTCTCAAGTGTTCTCAGACAGTACGTTCACTTGTGCAACCATTACATACTTATCAAGTGTAAATGAATCTAGACGATCATATAAAGCTAGCTTCATTTTCTTAGAAATGGGGTAAGCTTGTATTTTTTGTTTAATAGTTTCTTTTGTTTCTCCACGAAGGTACAGCTCCTTTATTACGCCATCAAGAATAGTTTCTGTACCATAAGTAACAATTCCCTGAGAGACAAGAGATATTACTCCCAGAGTTGCAATTCCCATTAGTGCACCGCCAGGACCAATTGAAGCCAATGCCGCCATGATAGCCGCGCCTCCAGCTAAACCTGTCGCATTAATAGCTATTACAAGTACAAGACCGGGAACGCCTAAACTTGCCACTTTAGCAACAATTTGTTCTAAAGGAATATTATTAATTCTTTTTACCATTCTTCTTACCATCCTTTCGATTTTTATCATTCTTTTTCATTAGTTTTGGTAACCAAATACTAGCACCAATTGCAGCGCCCACAGCCAATCCCGCTGGTCCCGCAAATCCTGCAGCTACAACCGGAAGCAATCCGGCAGAGCCTATCGAAAGGCTTCCAGCTAATGCAGTGACAGCAGCCACTCCAGCACCTCCAGCCGTTGCGGCTGCAATTACTTTAGTATCCGAAATAGCTTTTTCACGTTCCTCTTTTTTTAGTGAATCATTTTCATCTAGCAAAAGAGAAATTGCATTTGTTAAATAAATCTTTTCCTCATCAGATCGACTGTTAATTTCATTCTCTATTATTGTTCTAATGGCCATATATTGTGCCATTGTTATAGGAGACCTCTTGTTTTCCATATTGCTAATAGTCTGTTTTGAGACTCCGATTCCTTCCCCTAGCTTTTCTGCAGACCATCCTAAAAGATGTCTGATTGTTACAAGATTATCCTGTAATCTGGCTATTATTTTCTCCTCCATTACATTCACCTCCTATGACTGTACTATATAATTAATTTTATAGTATGTCAAGTATCTTGACACGCTATAAAAAACGCAATATGGTATTGGCTTGTTCGTTTCGCATAAAAAGGGGATTGTTCTCCTTTTTGAACAATCCCCTTTACATTTTTATACTATAATCTTTTTAAAATCTTTTGAGCCAATTTACAATTCCAAATCCCCTTTTAATCTTGCGATAGTGTTGCTATATACTGAAATCCAAAAGAGGCATTCTTCAGCCCATTCGCACTTACCCTTTTTGCGTGCACTTTCGAATTCTCTCGTATATCCCTCCTTCAAATTTGTTGCATCTTTAAGTTGATCTTGTATTACATCTTGATATGATTTCCGAGAAGTACCAACTGTCATTCCAGTTACTCTCCTTACATAGATTGTTTATATGGATAAATCGATCTCTTAAAACTCATTATATACTTTAAGCATCCCCCAAAAACAAGCATTATCTATGCCTATTTCTTTTTGCTGTGTGTTTCTCTCGTTTTGTAGGCTCTTGATGAATAATAATCTCACATCCGCAAGTCGCCTGCGATGCGACGCTAGTCTTACATATCATCGAGCTCGTCTTCAAACTCAAGCCATCCCAAGAGCCTATCTTCTTCCCGTTCTCTTTTAAGCTGATCCTGTTTACGTTCAAAATCCTTACGTTCCCTTTTACTCATGTTGCTTATAAGATTATTATACTGACTATCAGTAAGCCTTACATCTTTATCCCTTTTACCAAAGAACATAGTATTTACCTCCATTCTCCATCCAACCTGCAGATTTCAAAATATTCACATGTACCACAGAAGTGTTTACAAAACCTATTCTTTTTATTCAGACTTTTTCTGATCCAATATAGAATCCGTCCCATGGCAGCCTCCTCAAAAAATAAGAAACAAAAACAGGGCAAATGCAGCAATCAAAAACAATGTGAAATACACTGCCCCCAACACAAGTCTAGCAATGAATACATCAAACTTATCCGAGGGTTTTCTATTTTTATTCCCAAATAACAGTAACCATGTAGAAGTTTTCATATGCCTATCCTTTCATTTTGAGGGCACAAAGGCGGGGTACCAATATATGATCAGTTCCCCGCCCCAACTTTGTTTTCCTTACCTTGTAATCAAATCATAAACCTTTACGAGTCCAATAATCACCACATCTCAAGCCCTGTATTTATCAGGTGTTACGATGCCTGTATATTTTCATAGCCTCTAACCCTAGTAAACAAGCGCAATCTAAAACGTCTGTTTTCAAGCATCATAAAAGAGTCTCAAAGCATCAGTACTTCAAGACTCTTTATCGCTTAAATGATGTATTACACCTGCTACTTATCTACCATAATATAATTATTTTCTTATACTGGATCTTGCTTCTTCTTCAGAACAAAAAATCCTGCTCTCATGAACTCTGATCCCACCTCCAGAGTCTTTGAACTTTATTATATAAGAACCGCCTGCATATTTCTTTATCACAA
>CAMVKW010000019.1:0-62654 GCA_947168155.1 uncultured Lachnospiraceae bacterium
GTAAATCAGAAGTTTTAGTCATTCGAGCAAGATACTCACAAGTATTGTATCCATGATCAATATCATAAAGCCACCAATCTTTAAATTGCGTAAAAGGATCATAAGGATTGTCTTTTGTGGTAATTGCATAGCGCTTCATTCCCATTCACCTCCTACAAGTACTTAGAAACAGATGAAGCCGAGATACCTAAAGCATCAGCAATCTGTTCATTGGTGTAATCTTGTTCAGCCATCCATTTGGCTTTGTTAATCTGCCACTGTTCAATCTTCCTGCTTTCTCTAGGCATTGAACGCTCCTTGACTTTATCAGTGTCAACATGCTTAAGAATCTGTTCAAGCTTAGAGTCGCTGATAGCACCAGCCTGAATAGCTTCCCATTCACGATCAGTAATGTCGATAGGTGTACGCTTAGCACCAACAGCTACACGTGCCTCAACAAGATAACGCTGATTGGCTTTCTTAAGCTCCTTCTTAACTTCTTTGTCAGTGAGACCTGCTTCTTTAAAGGCTGCCTTCTGTGCTTGAGACTTATTGTTGGCTAAGCGCTGAGCTGCTCTTTCTTTAACGGCATTCTTCTCTGACTCATTGAGCTTATAGTTTAAGCTATCTACCTCTGTCTTATAATACTTAGCCGCTGTTGTACTGTATTGCAGACGTGGGGTTTCAACATACTTAAGACGTGCACTGTTAGCTAAGCTCTTCATACTATTAGCATAATCAGCATACAGTCTTTCCATAGGGGTGTTGTAATCAGAGATAAGGGTACGGGCATCATCTGTCTCTGCCATCTGGGTGCTCTTCTGTGTACGCTTATGTGTCTTACCATCCTTCTGATAATAAAGCTTATCATCATCAGCAGTCTTATAAAGCAAGGAACCCTGTGGTTTGCTTGGGTCATACCATGGCTTACCCTTCTGGTTAATCTTAGGTGAGCCCTGTCTCTTGTCTACGTCTTTCTCTCCACTAGCACGAGAGATTAATGTTGATGCTCCGCCATATCTACCACTGCCGTCTGTCTTCTGCTGATAGATTTTCTTCAATCCCTTGATGTCATTCTCAGCTTCAGAACGTTTGTAATCTAACTCATGCTTCTCTGCATCGATTACACACATGGAATGTTTAACTGCACGAGCAAGCTCTTCATCCTTAGCTCCCTTAAGAGTCATATCCGTAATAAGGTTAGAGATCTTACCCATTTCATTCTGAGTGTTTCTCATAACCTTCATGCCATCACGCTTAGGGTATGCAGTCTTAGGGTCATAACCCTCAAGATCTTTTAACAATGCACGAGCAGTAATCTTAACACCATTGCTTCCATGCGTTGGAATTACCATTACAGTATCGCCATCGAAGTCTGCACCTGACAATTTGTCTGCTGTCTTTTGACTAATGCCAACTGCATCCTTACCATTAGGACCAATGACTTTACTGCCCTCTCGCTGCTTGTTATTGACTGTGCAAATAGCAATCTGAAACGTTCCTTCATGAGGATAACGAACAAGAGCGACTTTCTCACCATCTCGATAGTTAGGTGCATACACTTCATCATCACGAATGGTAGTCAAAGGCAGGATTACTTGATACTTCTGACGAGGTAATGCTGCTGCCTTAAGATCTACTGCACTAGAATCGCAAGACTCCGCAAATGATTTAAGAAGTCTACGCTTAACCGTTGGGTTATCAAGTGAGCAAATCAACTCATACTCTTCCATCTTTGCATCATGTGCAAGTTTGAGCTGGCGTTTAGCAAGTTCAGTAGACTGCTTAGCTAAGAACTGGGCCGGCAACTTGTCTGCCCATTCATTCCAGTCTCCTTCATCTGCTCTCTTGTTAATGACTCTCAGCTTTTTATTACCATTCTCATCATAGTAATAAGACTGACCACCATGAATGTCTTTGTCGGGTCTGTCAGGATCATAGACACCCTGCTTAATCAATGCTCCGAATGGGTTGTTAGGGTCTTTCTTACTGATTGGTTTAAGAACTGAATTCTCTTTATCTGGACCCAGCATAGGTGTACCTTTCTTCTTGTTAGTGTTAAACAATACATCAACACCATCAGGAAGATTGTCCGAGTACACAGCCATACCCTTAATGTAATGTGTGCCATCAACAAGGATACGAACCTGTGAGTAATGGCTGCCACCAAGAGAAATATCTTCTACACCTCTACGAAGTTCAACAACACCATCCTTAAGTACACCGCCATCTTCTGCATAGCGAACTGCTACTCGCTTAGAGCTTAGGCTTTCCGGATACACATAAGGAGGTACAATCTCATCTTTGCCATCAATGCTAACAATCTTCTTGTCAGTCTCAGCTAAAGTATGAATCTGGTCAAACTTATAAATATCACTGTGTGGTGTACCTGGCTTACAAAGAACTAACTGGTTACTCTGCTGTCCAGGGTTAGTTACCTGTGGAATACCACCACCATAAACAATATAACCTTCTTCCTTAAGAATCTCTAAGGCTTCATTCAACTTAACAGCTGATACGCCATTACCTAAATATCTTTCAGAGCCCTTACCTACATCAAGCATTCCATACTTGTCTACATTCTCTCGAAGAATATCGGCAGCAACCATAGAAACTGCTCTTTTATTCTTTCGGTCTTCATTCAAAAGATTACGAATAGATGAGTCATTCTTGTACCCCATCTTTTCAGCAATAGCCTGATAGCTCAATCCTTGGTCTCTCAGTCTGGTTGCCTCTGCAATTAATGCAGAATTTCGTTCTTCTTTAAGAATAGACTTGATTGCTCTTAATCTTGCAGATGAGGACTTTCCGCTGCGCCCCTCAATGCCTAACATATCAGCTACTTCAGCATCTGTGTACCCCATCTTTTGAAGCTTCTCAATTCTTGTGAGCAAGTCACCACTTCCATGCTGTCCAGGATTCTCTCCTGAACCCAATGGATAACGCCCCGAGCCTCTTCCCGGTGCTCCATCAAGAATACTAACTCCTTCATGCGTTAGCGAAGCTTCTGCTTTATTGAGCTTATGCTCTAGATAAGCAATCAACTCTTTTGTTACGTTATTCATCCTTAGCCCTCCTGACCCCTATTTATTTTGTTTGACAGTTTACCAACCGTAATAATCTGATCCATAATAGGTGCAATATCTGCAACTGTAGGAGTGTCAATGAGCACTTCACCTAACTGATAGATACGGAGCTCCATATTAATGTCGCCAGGTTTGATGCTGTACTCTAAACAAAATATAGCAGCATAGGTTCTAAGCTGTTCAATGTGAACCGGGCCAGAACCAGTCTTCAAATCATGAATGCGTAATGTATTATTCTTAAACGTAAAGGCATCAGCTGTGCCAAATACCTTATCATTAAATTTAACTGGCTGTTCTGGAATCATACGATAGCTAATCGCATCATTAACATATGACTGCACAGTTAACCATGTCTCATCAGGAATACAATCAAGATGCTCAATAAGTTTAAGACCATACTCGAATTGTGCTCCATCATTGAGATATGTATACTTCGTAAATATAAAGTCCTCGACAAGCTGATAAACCTTTGCAGACTTATTGATTCTCCTTTTTCGTCTAATTCTACCTTCACAGAACTCATGAATCTCAGTTCCTAAAGGAGCACGATAGTAGTTAATCATTCGTTCCACAATTTTCTCTTCATCATAGTTTAACCAGCTTGGCTGACTAGGACTGAACATTGCGTGTTTTCCTCGCAACTCGGAATGCTCGTTTAAGATCATTGATAACCTCCTCTTTATTCTCAGGATAAATAAATGCTGAAAATGACATCTTATTCATCAAATCAACATAATATGGCTGTAAAGGTCTAGCTGATGCCTTAGCACTCTTCTTACATTCCAACGTTGCCCATTTGTTCTTGTACAAAATTAAAAGGTCAGGTATACCCCTCTTAAACGTTGGGTCGAGTTTGGTTACGATACAACCTTTAAAAGTCTTTTCTAATTCAGCAACTAAGTCGTCCTGAAATGTTCCTTCTGGATTTCTAGCCATAAACATTCACCTGCCTTCTGAAATATCAAAACTTAAAAGAAACACATAATATAAGACTGTGGGAGTCGAACCCACCTCACCCAACAAGTTTCCTTATTGAGCAGTTCACCGGACACTAAGTCGCGTTTTTATCTGTTTCTCTCATAAAAGGGCCTGTTGATTTTGCGTGCCATTTATTTTGCATAAAATGTACCCTGACATTTTTGTGAAAAAACTATATTTATATATTATTAATTTTTTCTCACGTATAATATATAAAAAATTAGAAAAATGTCAGGCAAAGTGCCTCAAACCCGCATGGTTGAGCCAAAGTCGCCCCTGACATTTTTCGGCAAAAAGTTGCAAAAATGACATTTTTTGGCCGATTTGTTGCGTATGTGCGCGTTTACCTATTTTTTGTAGGCACAACCAATCGCGCATATGTGCACCATTTTTCAGAAAAAATGTCAGGCAAACTAATAATTAATGTACTCATGATTCATCAAAACTTCTTCCACATCATGGTCATCTCGGGGCCAAAAGCCTACCAAATCTTCATACCTGCAATGAAAAATCCTGGTCAAATAGAACAGTTTATCCAGAGTCGGAAGGCATTCACCCGTCTTCCAACGTCTCACAGTCGACCGATTTACGTTGCACAAATCAGCAATTACTGCGTCAGAAACCCGTACATTCTCGTAATAATGCATAAATTTATCATGAAAATCCTCTTTCCACATCTCATTAACCATGTCTCTTTTGGCCATAAAATATCATTCTCCTTTCGTCTCAGAGCCACTAAGTTTACTCTGAAATGCCGGTTTATTACTCGGTTCTACCCGTTTAAACTCCTTTCCAGCAACAAATTTACGTGTATTAAACTCCTTTTTATTCTTTAAAGTCCGTGAAATAGCGATATCTATGCTACTTTTAGACTTTAAATGGTAGTAATACAGGTGCGTATACGGAGTATTACGTCTATCAATACGTCCACAAGCCTGTACAAGGGTCTTATACGAATATGTCTGTGAAAAGAAGGCTATACAATTAGTAGTGATGCAATTCCAGCCCTCTGCAGCGCTCAGATACTGTACGAGATAAGCCCACCTGCTGCCAGTAGGCACTTTTTCATGCTTATGACCGTTCCACTGAGCATATTCAATGCCAGCAGAGCTTAAAAGGCCCTCTAAGGCTTCTAATTCATAGTCAAAATTATAGAATATAATAATACGGTCATGCTTGTCAAAAAGCTCTAGAATGGCCAATAAACGGCTCTCAGAGCTATTTGTAACACGTCTCAGAGCATAACAGTACTCGCTAGCATTCTCTATAGGTGCATCTTCCCATGGATTCCACTGCTCTTTAACCAGTTTACGATACATATCTCTATCAAACTCGCATAAAATATCAGTATGATGTGGTATCGTAGGATTCTTGTAATCCATTTCGATAAGTAGACTGTCTCTTAACCGGTCTAACTTCTTCGTTCCTAAATATCTTTCTACTTGGGGAAACTTCGAGAAACGTTTATAGACAATGTGCTCCTTGCGGAACGTCGTTATATTCTTGTAGAAGCCATTAGCTATGAATACAGGGATGTAATCCTCATATTTGTCACCAGGTGTCGCTGAGAGGATAATCCATTGATTTCGCTTCGCGATCTTGTAAAAGGACTGGACCCAAGTGCCGTTACCCGTCACTCGGTCTTCGTCAAATATAAAGAATGCACCTTCTACTCCTATGTACTTCTTGATGTTATTCCAAGAGTCTATGACTATGTTGATGTCATAAGGCATGATAGACTTGTCAGGATGCATGGCGAAAGAGGCAAGCTCCTCTTCCCACTCCTGTGAGTCTCGTTTCTTTGCTGTGGTGATGATGTATAAGTCGATAGGTGAGGTCATCTTAGTCATGGGTCCATCAAGCACCTCACCACCACAGAGCAAATAGTAATAGGCAATGGCAGTCCTGGACTTACCAGAACCGACGCTGCCATTCAGAATGCAGCCGTTCTTCATTTGTCGAACAGCTTTAATCTGATAATCATCTAAAAATCCTTGAGACATAATCTCTCCTGTCAAAAAGAAAAGAGGCCGAAGCCTCTAATCTTGGTTACTCATTAACCCAATAATCTAAACGTCTCATTTTTCTACGTTCGTTCCAGTTACTAATGTTTGCCTTAGTATCCTTTGCTGTATCAACAATCTTGTCTATTGCTCCTGGGAGCAATAAACCTACTGCTGTTCCACCTACGATACCTACTGTTACTTTAACTGCTGTTTTAAACATATATAAATCCTCCTAAATTAAATTATTATTTATTTACTGTGTATCCATTAAATACCGTGTAAAAATTGCGTGTTTTCAATGGATATGGGCTGTTACTTCTAAAGGCATTGTATGTATAGCGCAAACTTTACTTATACCTAGTTTAGGAGGAACTATGGTAATCATGAAAGGAGATGAAGTCATTTAACCGCCACGCACCCAAAAATTCAATTAAAGCTTTCCTGCTTTGTGAAGCATGTCATACATCTGCTTATCCTTAGCATCGATGTATATCACATATCTGCCGTTTTCTTTAACAGATATTGGCCTCTTATGCATTAAAGAAGTGAACTTCTTGATAAACAAGAGAGCCTTGTATTGACTTTCAAAAGATTTAATAAGTATTTCCATATATTCAATCATCCTGTATAATCTTAAAACCATATGAACCGGTGTAGCCCATATCATAAATACGTTGTTCCATCTCAAGCTGAAAATCTTGATTGTAGTCTTTACGGTCTACATATATCATTGGAACATTGTCTACGATAGCTGCTGAAATATGCTGCTCAGTTAATGCCTGAATAAATTGTTCCTTATCCATTAGTTCCCCCCTTCACAAGTCTCTGGAATATCAGTAATACGAGCTCTTGTAATGTAATAAGCCTTACCGCCGGTCTGAATGATTCTAATATGTTCGCCCCTTTTTCCACCAATAAAGAGCTTTGTTCCAGGTTGCCAAATCATAGAGCATCCATTTGTTGAGTTAGACGTTTCAATAACTTTTTCTTCCGGAACAATCAGCATCGTAAACCTCGCATCATAGCATGGCATAAGTGGGAGATGATCACCATCATACCATCCGTCTTCATCTGGATTTAGCTCAATTGGAGGACGCATCTTCTTAGCGAAATCATCTGGAATAGTTAAATCAACGTCCTTACAAGCATTCTCGAGCATGTCATCAAACTTCTCAGCTTCTTCCTGAGTCAGTACTTTACCCATTGGCATTAGCTCATCTGCATGAGGTAGAATCTTAGATAAGTCCTTGAGAACGCCATTGACATCAACAATGTACTCATCGACATGATCTAACAGCTCTAAATACTTATTCCGGTACCATCCAGCCTTCTCAATATCTTCTCTACCATTCTTACCGCCATGGCGATAGGTATACTTAAACACGTTACAAATACAAAACCCAAGGGTAGCAATATACCCCTGGGTCTCAAGCATCACATCGATGCACTCAAATTTACCAGTCTCGTAGTGAGATGGATGATTAACGTTATCTGCCATTATCCTAAATTCTCCTTAACAAAAGTGTATAAAATAATTGATGTAACTCCAGTTAATATTCCGCTGATAAAACCTAAAAATCCATATCCCATGCCAGCCCAAGTAGCAATACCGCTCTCATCATAGGACCATTTGAATGCTAATACAGATATTATAGGTGACATCATAAGCACAAATGTTACAACTCCAGCTCCTAAATTATGCAGCCAATCATTCTCTTCCATTATTCTCCTCCTTAATAATTTGTCCATTTGCAATATCGTAGAGAACACCGGCAAGATCAGTAATAGGATCACGTGGATGCATCGTAAGATAATCAGCCATTTTCTGTTTACGCTCAGCCATCAATTCTGATTCTTTACGTAAATTATCAGCCTTTTTAAGAAGATTAACTTCAAAATCAAGTCCATGGATATCATTCTCAATCTTCCAATCTTGACGCTCCAATTTATCACATCTTTTCTTAAGATCATAAACAATGTATCCAAATCCTGCCACGATACCAACTAATAGAAAGTATAATATAATAATCTTGACTTCCATTACTCTTCCTCCACTGTCTCCTCTTCCTGAACATCTTCTACTTCAGGAGTCTCCTTATGAACCGGTTTATCCTTAGCATCCTCATCTACCAATTCAATAGGAATCAAATCGCCCTTAGAATGATATGTCCATTCATAATGATACTTATCCACATCAGCACCGTCAATCTGAGTAATAACGTACGTAACACGGTCATTAAGGCCAATAAAGTCCTTGTAATATTCACCATTACCAACACGATAAGTAATCTCTAGCTGATTGTCAGAATTATCCTTAGTGATAGAACACCAGCCCTCAAACTCAAGAAGCACTTCGTCAGACTGACAATTCAGTACCTTAATCTTACGATAGATGTTAAAGTTGTCCGCTTCCTTAGAGATATTGTAGCTGGCAACATCAGCTTCATCTTCTAATGAGCATCCAGTAAACAATGTAGCAATGATAAATACAATTCCTAAAATACTAAACAGTTTCTTCTTCATTTTCTTTCTCCTCCTTACGTACACCATAAATATCATCTAAGCGAGTACGAAGCTCATTAACCTGTACTCCACCATTCTGTACCTGCATAAACAATTCATCCAACTTCTGATTACGATCATCGATCTCCTTCTTAGCGGTAATCTCGCTCAATTCACATTCTACACGACGAAGTCGATAACGCAAAGGTGGATGATATTGAAGATAGTTACGCTTTGCATTGTATTCTTTACAATAATAAGCAGTACCATTAATTTCCTTATCCAGAGAAGAAATATAATCCTTCAAATCATCGTATAAATCTTCAATACGCTTAATCTGAGGGTTAATCACAATGAGCTCCCTGGTAATAACAACCACCACAGTAAATACACACGCCAAAATAAACATTAACATTGCCTTATCCATAATCACACTACCTCCAAATCTGTTCCGTAATCTAAAACCTTATTGTTTCTCTGAAGCCAAATATCAGTCTTTGTCATATCCCAGTCACAAATGCCATCTGTAAAAGTGACATGATTCCGATAATTAGCCTTAACTGTTACCGTCTTCTGAACTCGATACTTGCGACTCTGCGAAACTCTAGCAGTAGCCCTAGTCAAATCCATAAACGGTAATATCATTTGAACTTTCATACCCACCGGTAAAGTAAGACTGTTAACATCTGAAACCATAGCAGCAAGTTTAAGCTTTTCCTCATCCTTACTCCACATTCTATATTGGTCTTTTCTAACATATGCAGTTTTCTTTTTAGCCATTATCTAATTTTCCCCTTTACTTTTTATCATAGTTGCATAAATAATAACTGACAGCTAAACTAGCAATTGCAGCAGCTACCAAATATAAAGGGTCCCTTACCAATGCGGTAAAGAACCCAACGATTGAACAAATCAGTACAAATAATCCAGTCAACATATTTAGTTTTCCTCCTTATTAGGTTGTAATACAATCATAAAGTCCATTTCCTTGCTGTAAATATTATGCTTCTTATCGTACTTCATATCAGAGAATTTAAATGCCTCATCAGCATTCTGAGAATTTTTGATATCACACATAACATTATCAATCATCCTGTTCTCTAAATACTCAATAAGCCTATCTTTAGCTATGATAGACTCAAACTCCTGACCAGACATACACTGTCTACTACGTAATAAAACCACATGTCTCAGAATCTCTGCAGCTTCGCGAAGCTCTCTACGAATACTATCCGGTATAAATGGATCGCTATTAGCTACGTCGTTCACAGTAGCCGCTAAATGTTCTGTTTTATAATAAGGAATAAGCTCTTTCTTCTCTTCATCCATTACTCCTCACCCAGTCCTTCCTTAAGAGCATCATTGAACTCTCTAGTACCATTACCGAGTGCCTTCTTCATGTAACATAGAGCTAAACCGGCCCGCTTGTTATAGCGGTCACCCTTCTGTCTCTTGACAATAGTCTTGGTACCATCAGACCAGATGACAATGGTAGCTGGATTGTTGAAGATTACCTTCTCGGCTTTAACCTGAAGCAAGTCAATGAAACCACCTACAATACCGCCACAGTTATCATCTAAATTAATACTGATAGTAGGTTTATGACCCCTCTTGGTGAATGTATCATTAGCTGCCCTTTTAAAACGATATGCGTCTGAAGAATCTAAATGAAGTGTCAGTTCAACCTCAGATAGCATTCTAGAGCAACATCCCATCTCTTGACTAATAGAGATCTCATCGATAGTAGTATTAATTGTGTTGTTTTTCATATTTTCATTCTCCTTTTTAAATTGGTTTTCAATTAATTCCTTAGTAACCTTAATATCATTCAGCATGTACTCACGGGCCTGTCGATTTTGCTCATCAATGACATGATCCCAGAATGACCCTTTTAAGAAACCATAGCTCAAAGCATCTACTGCATGATCACCACTCTCTGCACGTTTCATAGCTTCGCGAGAGGCAACAATACTCTGATATGCAGCTGAATCGTACTTATAATCTGGAAAAGGTTCAAGCCGAAGATTTGACGACTCTAATATCTTCTTAATAAGTTCAGTTTTACCATTGTTGCGACAACCCGCATATAAAAATGCTTCAGTTTTCGGATACAGGCTGCTAGCATCAATTGGATTGATATGATGTACCAGGTAATGACCATTTTTAAATTCAAAGCTGATGTCGTCTTTAAGAAGGTTCTTTATTTCCGAACCAACATACTCACCTGGGGTTGCATATACACAATGACTAATATCAAACCATCCAGCATATTTGCAACCATAACTAGACTCCCAATCTGATTTGTGAATTATCCATACACATGGACCGTATAAAGAGCTTTCAGAAGAAACTCGAATGCATTTACTCTCAAGAATACTAAAATATTCAAAATATTTAGGCTTAATGAGTAATGCAGACTTCCGGTTCGCAGCAAATCCAATTGGTGCGTTTTCCGGGGTACAATGCTGAATACACCAATTAAAGAGATCTGTGCAATCAAACTTGTGAAATGGTAAGAATTGAATATCATCACTAATTACAATCGCGACATCCCCTTGTTCAGGTCTATAGCATGACTTAAATCTCTTCACATTAACACCTCCAATTCAGACCCTGTAATATTCTATATAATTGTTGAGCCTCGTCCGTATCATACTTAACATTCTTGACACTATACTTAAATGGACAGCTATCAGAATATCCGGTAATACGATACCTCTTAGGTGTCTGGAATCGCCCATAATCCTTCTCTTTCTCAAGAATGATATGAAATGTATCGTACATAAAAGGCTTACACTTCGGAATATAGTTTTGACCGGACAATATACAACAGAATTCCTTTGTAAACTTTCGGGGAATCCACACAACTCGATCCTTCCCGAACCGGTCGACATATTCAATTTTGTACTTCTTTCCCAACAATGTCTGGGTCAGAGCAATAAAGTATTGTTCAGTTTTCTTTCCCACATTAAATCTCCTTTACACGTAATATGTTTTCTCCCTTTCTTTGTCAGGCCATAAATATCTTCTAACAACGCACATCTCCCAATATACAAAATGATAATCTTTGAGTTTCTTATCCGGAAACATGACACCCATAGCCTTTGCAAAATTCACACGAGCTCGAATAACCTTTTCTACTAACTCAGGATGATCTTCCAAAAATGAAGCGTATGCCTCAAGCTCTTCAATCAGCTCCTTATAAAGCGGTTCTTTTCCAGCTTTGTGCAATTTTAATAATTGCTGAATATAAGTTCTACTCGCTGCCAAGTAATCTCACTCCTTTCAAACCATAACGTTCTAACAATCTCTTACGATGCTTAATGGCATCAATACTCCGTACAACAAATAAATCTCTCAGAGCTTCTAATGAAAACTCGTTAGAGATTATTAACTCGTCTTCTGCTACTGTCCATTGTTTGTTTCCTGACATTTTTCCTCCTTTACAAGGGCAACACGTTCTAACATAATATCTCGCTTACATACTGGACATACTATAACTCTATCTGACACATCACCAAGAACCATAAACGGTCGCTGTCGACGTTCAATGTCTTCAAACGTATAAGTAAAGACAGAACCACAGCCTGGACAAGTTATCTCCTGCGGTTCTGTCATTGTGTTTTTAATGATTCTCTTTGCCATCTTTCTCCTTCTTCAATCTAGGCGATATAACTTTAATGTTACCTTTATGAATAATCCCATTTTCTTCATCAATAATCTGTATTAAAAAATCGCCCATATCTTCAACTAAGTGAATATCAATTAATTTCTGAACATCTTTGTCCATGATTTTGCAATCGGCATATACGTACTCATCAGTACAACATAATAAAGCACTGCCAATTGCATTTTTTACATCGCTCATCAGATTACCAGTGAACCAAACAATAGGAACTAATCTACCATCCATATGTCTAAAACAGCCACGAGCAAACGTCATACCATATACAGATGTACTATTATTAGTATCTATAACTTTTAAGTGAACATTAAAAATATCACTCATTTCTTCATCTCCTTTTCTAAAATATCCTTGAAATCAACCGCATCCGTTGATGACTTGGATGTAGATCTTCCGTCGCCCCCATTCGAGTGCCGTTTGTTCGTTGTCGAAATATAAGTCGACGCATTCACCCGTCTGGATGGTTCCGTAACCGGGATAGAGTGTTGAGTCCTTACCATATCCTGTATCAGTAAATTCCCGATACCCGATGAACTCACCAATTCCTCCATCGTCATTGATCTCATATAATACTGCCGTCCTTCCTAGCCATTCTCGTTTGCCTGCAATAGTAACACCTTCGATAGTAGGTTTGCCAGATGCTGTACAGCGACCGTTATAGCAATACGCAGAACACTCTACAATGAATGGTTCATATGGATTTGGCTCCGGTTCAGAAATGGGTATTGTCTTAACCCACTCCTGTAAATATCCATCATAATGCTCATGCATAATCTCTGAGCGCCAATCCTTGTAATCAACAGCTGCATATGTTGGTTCTGTAACTACCTCAGTTTCTGGTAAAGAAGTAGGGGTCAGATGAGCCTGTGAATAAACGCCTAAACTAACTCCTAAAATCAGTCCTACTAGAATAGAACATAACTCAATCTTTAGTTGTCCCCTCATTATTTGGTTCCTCCTTATCCCATATAATCGCCCTTACCAAATCTTTAACCGGAATATGTGCACAAGAACCAGTAGGCCACTTACCAGATACCTTAGCTAAAATCTCTTTAGTCAATTTATCTTGAGCATACCAATATTTCATATCTCTAACGGTTTGCTCAATGACTTCAATGTCTACATCACTTTCTGGTTTATGTTTAAACACTGTTCTCGGTTTCTTAAGTGCAGATGATTTGATCTTAAATGTTGCTGCATCAGATAGGTCTACCATGCAATCAACATAGTATTCTTTTCTGAACTCACAGAAACAACATAAATGTCGACAACGATGTAATCGATCATTGCCGAACCACTTGTTCCACCAGAACTTAAACATCTTCTTCCAGTCCGCCTGCCAGAACTTAGTAGTACAGAAACAATAATATAATGTCTCAACTACTCGATTGTCGGCATAGTGATGGGACTCCTCTTTACGAGCCCACCAATACCCACAACTAGTCTTAGGACACTTCTTACACTTCTTCGGATTGCATAGAAATACTGGTTTCATAATTTTTAACCCCCTCTAGTAGTTTATAATGCACCGCTCCCCAATCTACCGGTTGCATACGATTAAAACTTCGTAAATTCTGTCGACATACTTCACGACCACCTTCTCTAATAAATGAAGCAGTCCAGTCACATCCAATAGGTTGTCTACGAAGAATGAATGCTAAATGATGTTCAATACCTAAGGCCTCCATAGATTCAAGGAAATATTGTAAATTCCCATTAAAATATTTATTGCACAGACCAACGAACTCATCTTTTGTCATTTCTGGCTTTCCGCCATATTCAAATGCCTGATCTTCGATAATGCCATAAATATCATCTATGAATTCTTTTCTATTTTTAAACTCTTGGATCATTATTCGCCTCCAAAATATTTATTACTTCTACCATGTATCCTTGTTGATCTGCTGTAAGTAGAGTCTCAATAGCGTCAAGCACATCTTCAGTAAGGGTATACTTTCTATAGAGATCCTTATCAGTATCGATAGGAATATAAATGCTCTTCATTATTCATGCCCCTCCATAGCAAATATGTATAAATCTTCCGAAATATCCATCAATCTGTTACCATCTTCCGGTGAGAGCTGAGCAACTTTCCAAAGATCATTAGCCAGCGTCTTACCAATGACATTATTACCATTATCAGCAAACATAATAATATCCTCACAAGCTTCAAATTCATAATGTGTATCAGACACCTGATTAAGCTTCTCTTCTAACCACTCTGCATCCTTAATTAATTTCTCTTTAACTGCTCCCATAATTCAACTCTCCTTTATTTAGTTTTAATAAAATCAAAAATGGTCATCTGTGTTCCATTAGGAGTCTGTTCAGTCAACCATTCGTCAAATATGATTTTATTGTCATAATGTTTTGTATGAAATCCACCGACCATACTATCGGCTTTCTTCATAACTTCCTTATTCAGTTGTTCTTGGAATCTGGTAGGCCGACCATCCTTGTCAAGCTTACCGGCTTTGATGAAGCGATGATACACAGCAAACACCTGTGCTGTAGGCATTCTACTACATTTGTCTTTCCATGAGAGACCATCATAACATCTACTTATAGCTTCCCTCATTTGAGTTATCGATTTCCCCATTATCATTCTCCTTCTGAATATAGTACAGCTCCGCATACTTATCATAATTAACCTGATAATTGCCAATAAATTCCTTAAGAACTTCTGAATTCTCATTGAGTCTGATACTAACCTGCTTTTTCTTGTCATTTTTAGAACTTGTACATCTCATGCCGTTAATCTTATCATCCTTGAAATATACTCGATCATGACAAACCCCGACTACCATCCATCCGCTAGGAGCAATAACCTCACTAAGCTGGTCTTTGAATCTGAATGCTATACGATAATTATTTTTAGTAGTGCTGCATCTCTGAATGGATACTGTTACATCTGCACTGCTTCTTTCATTAGGTGAATTCTTTCTGTTAAACCAATCAATATTTCTCTGTCCTAAATTATTCATAAACTTGTACCAAACCTTTCATAACTTTTACTTAATACTTATTTTTTTCCGAATTTGTCGTTAATAACACTTCTTAAAATATCAGAGAGAGATTCTCCGGTCTCACTAGCAATCCGTCTCAGAGTATCCATTTCACTCTTGGTTAACCTCACTCTAACTTGTTCAGTTCGACCATCAGTTTTAATCGGTCTACCTCGCTTCATAAGCTACACCACCTTCTCTACCATCTCGCAGAGCTCTTCGTAGGATTCAACACGGTCGCATTCCAAGTTAGGACACTGATCAATCGTATCCTGTGCATATATACCAACCATCATATGAATGCTAGGTAATGTAATATGTCCATCACGCTTTACCGGATACATACCTTTACCCAATGCAAACTGTACGAAATCCTGTCTGCACTCTACTGCTTCTTCGTGTGTCTCTGTTACTAATAATAAATCCATCTGCATAATTACTTTTCTCCTTTTACATTTAATTCGCTAAATTTAACTTCACCAGATGCAATCTTCTCAAAGTGTCCAAGTAAGGTGTCAATACCAAATGCTTCAATAACATCTTCTGGCGTAATTTTACCTGTTTCTTTTGCTTTTTCGCATAATGATGCACAGCCCAAATGCAATGCTTTATTAAATAGTTCATCATGCTCGTGTATCTTATCCATAAGAGCAGATGCGAATATCTGGGCAAACTCATCTTCATCAATCATTGGAAGTTCCATAATCATTTCCTCCTTAAGCGGCTATTGCCTTCTTTGTTTTCAATGCTAAATCGATGAGACCGCATGCATTCTTTGCAAGAATGTCAGCAATCTCGTTTCCCGGAATACCGGTATGTGCCTTAGTATGCACAAATAGTAACTTCATAGGTGCTACGGACTTACAAAATTTCATATAAGCCTTTGTAGCTGGCTTCTTTGCCTTCCATAGTCCAGTAGCCCACTTAGCAATACCCTCGTAGTCATAATGCAGGACCAAAATATCCTGATTCAACTTCTGAGCATGCTTGATTGCCTCTGTTGCAGCTGTGATTTCTCCTGCTACATTTCGGAGTGCAACCATGTCTGGCTCGTTACCAGAACCCTGCAGAATATACTTCTGCCCAAGATGGTCTATGAATAACACGCCCCAACCATACACATTAGTCTTGGTGTTAAACGAGCCATCAATGAATGCTTGACTGGTTTTCATAATCATTCTCCTTATAAAATTGTAAAGGCCCACAGTCATCACCATGGGCCCTCAAATATCTTACTCTGTAGCCTGTTCAGCCTTCTCTGCTAGCTCCAAGAGTTCCTTACTAATTTCTCTGGCAGTATTAGTATCGAAGCCCATACCATTGACATACTTGTCACCAGACCAGAATAAAATATGCACCTTCTGTGGTGTATAATTCGTTTTTAATACAGGCTTCCCGTGAATATACCACTTCTTGCCTCGATGATAGCCAAAAGCTGCAGCTGCAATCACACTAACGGCCATGATAGTGTCCACAGCTACTACCTCTTTCCAATGCTTCTTAAGGAATCCATCCTTTGGCTGCTCCTCAGTTACCTGAGCTTCTTCATTACAAAATTCGTTGTACTTTGTCATAATTTTTCTCCTTTCATATGACGTCAAAAGTTTAGAGAGGCAATCCACATATCGGGACGGCCTCTCCGTTCCATTAGAGTGTTTGTGAATTTTGCGTGCCACAAAAATTATTCCTGAGGAAACTCCTGCTCTGCCATGCTGTGATGGAACTGGCTCTCCTGTACACTGAACTCCATAGTATCAAGCCAGCATCTGGTTACAGGTTCTCCGGTATTCTGGTTCTGACCAGGGTTAACCTGAAGCATAATGTTAGCCTCAATAATATCCTCATGATCAATCATATCAATGGTATCCCAAGAGTAACGATATTCTCCACGAGAACCATAACGAGTAATCTTAGGCTCAAAGAAGCGGTTGGATACACCAACATTCAAATAGTACTTAGGTGTATCACCCTCCTCCTTAGGCTTACGAATATAAATCTTGTAAGGATATGGGTCATTGATAAGCTGCTCTGCTAATGCATCATCATCGATAAGGATGCTAAACTTACGGTTGCCAGCAGAGTTAACAATACGACCTTCCTGGTTACGCTCCTCACGTCCTTCAAAGTTGGTGAAGCTCAACTTAGCCCCCTCAATAACTAACAATGGGTTCTTACGGTTTGCCTGTTCTACAAATTCAAATCTCTTCATAACTTTAAAAATATCCTTTCATTAAAAACTTATTTAAATGGAATCTCCTCCGGTGAATCTTCCGGAATATCCATAAATGGTAAATACTGATATGGTAACTCATCCACAAATGCATCAAAGCTACCATAGCGATTAATAGTTGCAACTGCTTCGTCACAGAGCTGACGATAGTAACTCTCGTCGATACAGTCTTCCTTGTGTAACTGCTGAACCACCTCTGCTTCAAGCCATCTGTAACCGGATGTACCTGCTACTGCATAATACTTTCCGTCCTTACAGCGATACAGTTCTCCGCCTCCGCATCCTTGCTTGATTGGACAGAATGAGCCAACACGTCCAACAAAGACATAGTTGTGACCCTTAGCGATCTCTGGTTCAAGACGTGCTCTCTCTGCTTCCATAGTTGTATCAGAGAGTTCACCCTTACGATACTTGGTCTCAAGCTGTTTCAGTTCCTTCTCAAATATACTTACATCTGGAAGTCCCTCGTTCATATCGATGTAAATCTCACCTTGTGACACAGACTTGGTCTCGCACATATCAGAGAACTCGATTGGCTCCTCGCTAAACAAGGTCTTAAATACATATGGAACCTGGAACTGTGTACCTGTCGCAGTCCACCAATGATTCTTCTCTGCAGCTTTCTTGTTGTCACCAGGGACATAACCATACATCTGCTGGCACTTCTCAGGTGTAGCATACTTAGCAATATACACTGCGTCATTGACAAGGCACATACGGTCATATGTAGCCTCATGCTCGAAGTAATATCCGTAGAGTTTACCAAATTCCATAACGAACTCAATGATTTCAGGAGTTGCATCAGGAATCTTGATAGAGTCTGTCTTGATGTGAGCAACGACAAAGCCACGTCTCTCAACCTCTTCCTTAAGGTCAACCATGAACAAAGCACCACGCTTAGCAACGATGTTGTCAATGTTCTTAGGATCTCTGAATGGGTTCTCGAATGAAGCTGCTGTTAATCCGTATACAGAGTTAATAGCAATCTTCAATGCATTAGCTAATGACTTACTGGACAGCTTACCAGACTTAACCTGGTCAATCCACTTGGTCATCTTGCCGTCAAGAATATCATTAATCTCATCCCATTCTTCATGCTTAATGAATACACGTCCATAGACAAGCTCCCAGAATCTCTCTGTGAACTCAACACCGAACAAGCACTCAGCCAAGTCACTATGTGGATGCATGGACATAATATCCAGCAATGCTACCATAGTATAAATGATCTTTGCTTCATCTGGCTCAGAATATACGTATCCACCTTCGCCAACTTCAACTCCCTTATAGAACGAGCCCTTGAACGGATCAAAGGAATACTCCGGGAAATATGGCAATAGACTGTTTGCCGGACCATGACGCTGAGCCATCATCTCAGGGAAGTGAGTCTTCAAGAACTTCTTCACATCCTGAGGCAACTCAGTAACTGGCTTGGAAAGATCTCTCCATCTGAACTTATCTTGAGGTTTGCGGTTCTTGCCAAATATAATTTTGGTAGTAAGTGAATTGGTTGTATCATTAGGCGTAGCATCAGCAACATCTGCCAGAATCTCTCTAGCAATGAAGTCTTCCTGTGTCTTCCACCATACTGCCTCAGTAGAGATAACATCATTATCACAATACTCGGCAACCTGATTCCATTTCTCTTCTGGTACCGGTTGGTCCCAAGGAAGTCCTAACTCCTGATGATGGATACCTAACTCAATCTCCCACTTCTTCAAACTCTGCTTCTTCGCGCAGTAGTCATAAATATCCGTATAAGAAAGGTTATAAGCCTCACCAAACGTATACTTATTCTTCTTGTCTGTGATAATCTTCTGACTCAGCTCATACAACGCAGCATTGTCATAAGAATATCCCCAACGGGCATAGACGACATGATTGTCATATCGACGGTTGTTGAATCCAACCAATCGATTCTTAAGCAATGGCTCCAGCTCTAAAGCTGTAGGATTAATCATTCTTACAACTTTGCTCGTTTTCCCCTCTGCAAGCCGTTGCTTGAATTCTTCAAATGATGAGATGCCATGCTCAATCTCTTTCCAGTTAACAAGGAAGAGATTAGGGAACACCTCAATATCAAAGAATATAATAGGAGCTTCTTCATTTCTGACTGCCTCAGTAGGCTCTTCGGACTTGAACTTCATCTCCTTAACTGTTCGCATACAATAGTCAGCCTGATGTGAGCTATTTGCAGCGAAGTCGATGACTGCCGGACGCATGTCTGAAATATCATACTTCAAACCGCTATCATAAGCGTCATCTAAAATCTTCTTGATGAAATCGATACTTGGCTTTGTGCCAGGGTGAATCTCTTTATTGAGATTGCGAACCACTAATGCACGTAAGCCTTTCTCGGACTTCACAGCATCAAAATTTACCATCTTATTCTCCTTCAGCGGCAATCCAGAACCAATTGTCGCAATCGGGAGGTCATTGCAGAGTGTCAGCTTACGTCTCAGCGAACTCTTGCCACTAAAGACCTTAATCTCTATATGGTCTGCGTAAACTCGTGAGAGCTGCGACACATCTCCAGTATAAATATAATGTAGATGTATGCCCTGTTCGCTCTTACTAAGCTCTGCATATGTAGGTGGCCAAAGCGCAGCTGCCTCCATGTTGCGCTCAAATGATTTGTTGCCATTCTCGTCCGGAATATCAAAGTCAATGACAATATGATTCTCCGGAACCTTAACGTAATGCAACCGATGTGTGTCAAGCTTTGAAAGCGTTGTAGACACATCAGCCCACTTCTTTCCAGGTGTCTCATCCTTGGTCGCATACTGTGCCGGGCAATCCTGACACATTGCATCAAAGATAGACTCCTGTTCTTTAAATATCATCTTCAACTTACCGGCTTTATTAACCGTCTTTTTCTCCCGTACAAACTTATCTGCACGGAACCCAGAATATATGTTACGAACTCTCTCGCCATCAATAGTGATACCCTTTTCGTCAAAGGTTGTGAAGTAGTTCTTCAACTCTTCCTTAAAAATCATCTTTGACATTGGATAGCTGACATTAGACTCCTCACAATACGCCTTATACATCTCCCATGCCGTTTTGAGAGATACCATGTCATCTCGTGAGAATGTAAGATACTGGTCCAACACAAAATTATAGAAAGTATTGGATGCTCCCATCATATTAATTGGAATATACGTATCATAGTAACGCTTGTCGGCCTTGTACACCTGTAGACAATGATAAGCAATAGCACCAAGCTCATAGTCAATACGACCAGTGTATGCTTCGTACTCTGCTTTAGGAATCTTATTGCCTGTAGGTGTAATATCAATGAGTCGTCTCAGCAAACCAGACTTAGCATCTGTAATCTTTACCGGTTTGTTCGTACCAATAAATAAGAAACACTTGAATCTGTTTGCATAAGTGGACTTGAACTTCTCGTTGACAGTCATCATTTCATGAGAAACAAGAGAATTCAATCGAGTGTTATCTTCAATATGGCTTAAGTCACCATCATGCTGGATAGCTACCAGTGGATTCGTCTTGAATGGCTCAAGAGCAAAAGAGTTATTGGCAGAGCCAAGACTCTTCGCATCGAACACTGAATAATATCCTTGGAATAGCTTCTCAATAACACCTAGCACAGTAGATTTACCTGTACCTGCTGCACCATATAAAACAACGAACTTCTGTAACTGCTTTGAATCGCCAGAAACAATTGAGCCAATAGCCCATTCAAGCTTATGGCGTTCTTCTGGAGAATATAATACAGATACGAGGTGCTCCCATGCATCGATAGTTCCCTCTTCGAGCTTGTAAGGAAGGCATTTGCTCGCGTAGTCTACCTTCTTACCACCTGCTCCATCAAATATCAAGGTCTCATCTAACATGTGGAATGAGTCGCGCATCTGACGCTGACAATACTTGTGCCAGGAATCAATCATTCCCGTCTCAGCGTCCCATAGGTGAAGAACATGGACACTATCGTCAAATCGACTTTTGTTAGCTTCATAATACTCGTCTAACGCATCATCGATAAGGTTAATAGCGTCCTGCTCATCTGTTGACCAGCGTGATTCCTTTTCTAACCACACTGCATAGAAGTCTCCACCTCGTATCATCAAGTCGGTACTTTTTTTGATGACGAACTTCGGATAAATATCAAGACTACCTCTCTTAGTAGACTTGGTAGCTATCTTAAAAAAGTCAGCCATTAATCTAGTCCTCCTTGTTCATTCTCCCCTCGAGTTCATCAACTCGCTCACGAAGTTTCTTGTTCTGCTCATTCAGAGCATTAATCTGAGTCTCAACAAAATATCCGAAGATAGCACCTGCTACTAATAGCTTAAGATGTCCCTTCTTATTTGCTTTACGGTATCTTTCAACCGCTACGGTATTACGGTTAACCAAACTGACAATACCATCCATATTGGTTAGAATATAATTCATGCTTCTCCTCCTAATCATCCAGACGCCATTCATCTGAATAACGTTCTCCTAAGTACCACATCATCTGACACCAGATTTCAACAGTACGCATGTCCTTTCTATCATCAGTAGTAGTAACTAATCCGCCTCTGCCATTTCTGTCATACTCATGATTTAAGAATCGTTCGATAACACCAGATGCATATCCCAGGTCAAAATATCCATCAGTCATACCATCCAAGCCAAGATTGCGTAAGAACAAATGGAACCACTTACCTGTACGATTTCCATACTCGGTATTGGACATAATCTGCTCTTCACATCTAAATGCTAATGCAACCATCATCTCAAGAACCGAGCAACTAACAGTGTCTAACTCACTACAAATGATTGCATTAGAATATCCAAATTCGTTACCGAAACGGTATCTCAAATCCTCCCCATCGGCAGCTCTATTTCCATCATTTGGAATATCATAGGTGAACTTTACAGTATGAAGAAAGGCTAATAATTGACTGTATTGGCGTGCGTCAACCAGCTCACACATCCAATTAAAATATGCATTCTTCATGTTTTACTCTCCCTCGTAATCCTCATCAATCTTAAGAATTGAATAATCACACTTCTTGACATCATTACGGATGCACAGCTGATCATAATTCTCATCAAATAACTCTGAGAAATCACGGCCTACAGTATCACGAATATCCTGTTCAGTCATACGTTCATCCATGTCGTCACAAAGAATATTGTTCTTGTAATATGATAACTCAATCACTTCATAGTCATCCAACTCACCAATCTCGTCGTTAGGAATCTTGTATGGCCCGTCAATGGTTTCCTTGTCAGGGATATCATTCATAGTTTCCTTTGAGATTCCGGCATAGTTAGTACCATTCTTAATGCGCTCAGCATACTCTTTGATACTCTCTGGCTTATGGATTGAATCAGAATGCTCCATTTTTGGTGCAACCGGTTCCTCAGCTTCCTTCACTGTGTCTTCTTCCTTAGGCTTCATTCGTGCAAGCTCCGCATCGAAAGCCTTCTCTACACTCTCAATTTCTTCCTTTGCAAGTGCTTCGTACTTAGCCTTAGCGAAATACCAAGCTACCCCAGCGCCAATACCGGCGCCGAGAACAAATGCAATAACAGAATTATTCATGATTAGCCTCCATTTCCGCATACACATTACGATCAACATTGAAGTCTAATGCCCATGCTTCAGTGTAGTTACCATTCTCATCTGGTAAATATACTTTCTTACGTCTAATCTCTGGCCATACATTGTCAGAACGGTTCTTATCATAGGTCCAACCCATTACAAGACCAGCCTTAGATGCCTTGAAACCAAGCGGCTCATATACATCATTAAGGATAAGCTTGCCATTACGACGTACACGATCACATGCCAGACGCTCAATAGCATCGAACATGGCCTCGTTCAAATCATCAGTGCTCTTCCACTCCGGATTAGAAGGTGTGAAATATCTTACATACATGCTCTCCGCATTAGGGTCAGCTACATCAACCTTCTTCTTACGGGTCTTCTCTTTGCCCTTCTCATCAGTATAAGTCTCTTCAATAGTCTCCTGCTTGATGTTGTGAAGAATCTGATAATCCGCCTCTTCACCGAATCGCTCGATGACTCTGTCACGATATGTGGTATAAGCCTTGCTTACCGCAACATATGCAGCCAATGCCTGAGCATTACGCTTACGAAGAATCATGTTGGATGCCCACATGCAACCCAAACCGGTAGTGGTGATAAATAAACCAGGACCATATAACTTAGCTAATTTAATGCCTGTCTGCAAATATACCTTAGTGGTATCCTTCTTAGCTTCTACTTCGGTATAAGACTCAATGTCTTCGCTCTCTACTGCATCATGGATCTCTTCAAGACGACCCTTAGCCTCTTCAAGAATTGTAGGAGCATCTAATGTCTCCTGGCATAACTTAACAATACCTGCTACAGTGGTAACAGTACCAAATACGATAAATAACTCTGGGCTGTGCTTCTTAAGACCATTACCAGTTCTTACTGCGGCTGTCTTTGCCCCATCAACCAACTTGTTAAACATTGTAAATATCCTCCTTTATTTAAGTGGTAATACTGGTGGGAAATCAATGATGTATCTCAATTCACCATCAATTCTCTCTGAATAAATAGTTGCTCTGGAAATATCCTTCCAGCCATAATCGCCATATGTATACGGCACATTAATATCTGCCATATCATACATGGTCAGCAAATCGATAATACCTCGATCTTCGATTACAGCAGCCATCTTACGAAGAAAGAGCTGCGCATCTCCATAATTGTCAAACAAAATATCCTCATACTCGAATCCTTTTGTTCTACGTGGTTCAACATAATTACTGATTGGATTCTCAGAAATTCGTCTGTAAGATACACTTGATGTACCTAATGGCTGACGGAATAATGTAGTTCCACCACTGCTCTTCTTAGCTTCTCCGTAAAGAAGCATATGAATGCCATTAGATACAATATCATCAATTCCTCGCTTAAGAGATGGAATCAAAATATCCTCTATTGCATACTCTTTCAATCTCTTCATATCTTTGTGAATGAAAGAGTGCTTAAGCTCCTGAAGCTTCGACTTCTTACGTGTCTTAACTGAACCAGATAAAGCAACAGACTCTACTGGAGTACGTTCTGTTGGTTTATTTTCTTGTGGTCTACCCGAATTTATTGGGAAATTACCAACTTCCATTCCCTTTTACCTCCTAATAAGTCAAAAGAGAAGAGCCATTGCTGACCCTTCTCCCTGAATAATCTTAATTACTCGTCTTCTTCTACTACTGTGGTCTCTTCCTGAGTGACCTCAGCGTCATTAGACTCATTGTTCTTAGCTGCTTTACGAGCTGCAATAAACTTCTTCACCTTAAGGAATCCAATGGTTCCGACTACACCAACAAGTGCGCCAGCGCCAAAGCCCTTAGCGAATCCGCCATTACAAACTGCTACATCAGCTACGTCCTCAACTGCATCCATAACGTTGTCCAAGTTTTCATTCATTAAAGTTTCCATAGTTCTTTACTCCTTTCAAAAGTAAGAAATTTAATTATTATTCATTAAACACTTTGTAATTTTTGCGCATTGCCTACATAATAGGTGTGCCCTTGGCATCCAAATCCTTATATCTTGTAGATGGTGGATTCTCATAGCATAATACCAGTGCGCCTTTATCTTCAATCATGTGCCCGAACGACACAGATATAAGACCTCTTCTACCATTCTTAATGACATTCCATCCAACATCATCAAAGTTTGGGTCGGGCTTAATGCCAAATGCAATGCATAAATCATTAATACCCATGTAATCTTCACCAGATATCATATCAGCGTTAAGCTCATTAGCAATACGTTGTGGCTTATTAATGCTTGTGATAAATATCTGCTTAGTAATAGGTTCATAACACAGAATTTCCCCTGGTCCAACCATATTAACTGTGTTACTTGGAATCTGAGCCTGCTTAAGTTGTTCATCTGCAACTTTATCTCGGATTTCCTGTTCCTTCTTCTCGCCAACAGTCTCGATTACCTTATCCTTGTACAGACGCATAGCATTCTCACTTAATGTATACGCTGTCATAAGAGCAGCATTACGCTTATTACTCTCTTTCAAACTCTCAACAAGACATACAGCAGACACAGTCTCAATAACAAATGGTGGCACATATACCTTCCAACAGGTCTCAACGTATTCTTGCGCAGTTAGGTCATCTCGCCCGAGCTCCTTACGCTTGTTATCTACAAGACGTACAGCTTTAACTGTAGAATAACCAATAGCTAAACCGCCGATGATCATGCCGCCAATACCCACTCCCTGAAGTATCTCTGGTTTGTGAGACTTAACATACCTACCAGCATCTTCAAATATCTTTGAAACACTTTGCCAGTTCATCTCTTATTCTCCTTATTCTGTTCTAAATGCATCACCCATATCAGAAGAAACCTTATAACCAGTTTCAAATATCCGATATGAAAGCGATTTCTTGTATGAATCATTCATCCCCTGCTTCATAAGATACGCAAATGTATCTATCGCATCTGTTGGGTCTTCCGGACTATTCAAAATATACTTGCATAACTCATCTATAGCCCACCATCTTAACGACAATTGCTCAAAAACCCTATTACTATACGTCTTACATCCAGGGCGATTGCCATACCATTCCTCTGCTAGTCCTTTGATTTGGTCACAGAGCCATATCGCGGGATCATTTGAAATATAATTCATAGTTCCTCCTTGATACCGGTCAAAGGATAAGAGAGCTTACGCTCTCCTTCCTAATTAACCCTTACTCAATCGTTCAGTGATCTTCTCATCGACCATCTTCTCGATTGTTCTACTGTATTGCTCATCTGTGATACTGCTTCCAATGAAATTGGCCAAAATGCCAAGACCAGTGCAAGCCAATCCAAGTGTTGCTAATAACTTAGAATCAATCTTTCCAAAAATGTTCTTGTTTTCCATATCTTTTACCTCCATTTGAAACTAGGGTTTCCATTATAGTGTTTGTGTTTTTTGCGGATTATAATTCTGGAATATTGGGATAGAGGATCGTATAGACCTCATTACCACCATCCAAAACCGTTTTTTCAAAGTCAAAATGTAACTGTCCTTCTGTGACATAATCTGTCATGAAGTTAATATCCCAGAATAATATCATTCCCTCTTCCGTCTCAGGGAGATCCAGGAGATCATAGAATGTATTTAAGTCAACATGGCCATTCCACTCAAAACATTCGATAAACTTTTGAATAGCATAGTTCATCTCATCCCATGGACGAACAAAGTTTCTGTGAGATACTGGGTCATAAAACCATACACCCTCATCAACATCATCGAATCTAGGTTCTTCACAATTCATTCGGACAATCTCATCTTTGATTTCCTTAAATTTCTCTTCACCAACGGTTTTAATCACAGCTTCTCTTAGCTGTTTATATGATTTGTCAAGTAACGCGTATGCAGAAGCAAGCGATGCCTGTTGTTGCTTGTTCAGATTATTTGATGCAAATATCAGTATGATGGTTCCAACACCAACGCCAGCTGCTGGAACATAATGTGGAATCGCTATAATAGCTTTATCAGAGGTATTCATATCGCCATTTGATTCTTTGGCCTTAGAAATATCCTCAATAGCATTCTTTGTCCCTAATGCAGCTAACACTGCGGTACCAATTACACCACCTGCTGCTAATATTGTGCAGATGGTTGGAGCAGCTTTCTTGAGTTGAAGCCCACCCCTATGCATTCCAACTTTAAGTTGTTTTAACATCTTTCACTCTCCTTTCGATGCTAAAAATAAAAGCCAAGAGTCTCAGTGACTCCTAGCTTTTAGTTGAATTAATGTTTCATTAATTTGAAACCGCCTTTAAACAGACCTCCTGTTAAGCTCTTTCCAAGTGTCGAGCAAATACGACCCTTCTCTTCAAACTTCATAACAATGTCAAATGCCTTAGCTCTCTGAACTAATTCAGCTACACCAACTACTACTCCGGTTGCTGTGAGCCCCATACCAACTGCCTGAAGCGTATTCTCAATCTTATGCTGCTTCATGTCACTCTCATACTTCTTATTCTCAAGTTCAAGTGTGTCATTCTGTGCATTAGCTTCTTGAATCTGCTTTACACAATTGGCCTGCTGCTCTGATAGCAACCGCAATGCGTTCAATAGCTTAATTTGTTCATCGGACCCAGGTTTTTCATTCTCAATCTGCTCAGAGATAAGTGCAATCTTTACCTGTAACTCGTCCATTACCTTAATCAAATAGTCCATTTCCATCTTTAGTTCCTCCTTTTGAACTTTAATTGTTACCATTAGAGGCTCTGTGTTTTTTGCGTACCTCTAAATTTAGTACCTCACCATTGTGTAAAGTAGCTGGATCTGCAAACTCATCAAATTCTAAAAACGTATAACATCCATCTTCATCCTCTACAACAATAAGTCTTCCGGAATACGTTCTCTTATCTTTTTTAAATATAAGAAGAATTGCATTCACTAACACACTAACAACTAGGCAAATCATTAAACAGATTGTCATTTTTACACCTCCAGTATTTTTGTAATTTCCTTAGTTGGAATATCAGCATCAGCACTAAGCTGAATATGTGCTGTATCACCAACTACTGTGACATGAAAACTATCAAGATTAATAGAAATATCATACCCATACCTCTTCTTGATGCTTTTGGCTAACATCCTCGCGATTAACTTTCTAGTAAATGATGTTTCAATTTTCAATTCGTCCATGTTTTCTCCCTTCTAAAAAATATAAAAAAAAGAAAGAGAGCCTTAACTCTCCTCCTTTTGTTCTTCATAGTATCTATTCTCGATAGCCTTTAAACAATCGTTTACAAAGTTATTGTGATGGACTTTTGTCTTAATGTATTCCTTTAAAAGGATTGCTCCTCCTAGAGTTTCTACACCAATGATAACGCCCATGCCAATTAATGTTTTCAATTCTTTATCCATCATAATAGTTACCTCCTATCATTAAGGGAGTTGTAACTTTTGCGCAAAAAAGAAAAGAGACCGAAGTCTCTAATCTAATGAATCATCTTCATCATCGGTATAACAATAATCTAAAAACCAACTAGTTCCAACAAATACAATTATCATAATTAATGTGATGACTGCGCCTCGTACATCACGCAATGCGTAACTCCAAGCCAATCCAACAATAATCCCCAATAAAGAAATGTTGTTAATAAAGTTAATAATGTCAACCATGTGTTTTACCCTCCTATGAGTTTTCATTTCCATTAAGGAGAGTGTAAATATTGCGGAGAAAAAACAAGAGGGCATGTAGTTACTACGCCCTCTTATCTTTTTAAATCATTGAAAATGTTGGATACTCGGTGTATCCTGATTCATCCATTGATCGGATAAACTCTGTAACACGACTGGTCGATTTCTTTCCATATGCATTTTCGATTTGCACAATATCACCAATAAAGTAGTCTTTTCCATATGTATAAGTCATATCAGGAACAGCCTCACCATCGAATACTTTAGTGTATACACATTCCGATAGCTTTTCTTTTCCTCGCTCATCAAGCAATGCATTATACTCTTCATCTGTCAACGGCTCACCCTCATCGTTTTCAGACTGAATATCTCTTGCATCTGTAAATAATTCTTTTCTGTTAAGACCGGATTGAGCTGCACCTTCAGCTTGAACTACATGAGTTTTTCTACCATATCCGACGTCTAAATCCTCACCAGCAACTAATGTAACAGTCTTCTCATTAGCATTCGATTCAACATAATCGCTGCTATTTATGTTATCGTTATCTGGAGAAAATACAACCCAAGGCAACGAATTCTGATTATACGATCGGTCTGTTCCAGCAATGAGCTTAAATACAAATCTGTTTTGAGAGTCAAGTGTAATCCTAAATCCCAAACTCAAGACATCGCATAATTCACTAATTGCATCATATAGCGTGGACCCAGTAATCTGAACTCTAATTGACCAGGTAGTAATCCTAGTGTCAGTAGAATTTTCAAATATAAAATTTGGAATCCTGCGATTAGAATCAGTTGGTGATATAATAGCCTCGTTTATTAACTTGTGAATGCCATTTTGAAAATTGCCATTAATAGTTGTTTGATTCCAAACAATTCGCCTATCTAATATAGATTCGAGAGACCGACCAGTTACCTTAAGCCGATCTCCATCATCTATACCGGTAATAATCTCAACTGTTTCGATAATCATAACATAATCTGAATCTCGAAACTTTAGATAGTAATTAATTTGCATGAGCTCAATCATTCGCTCTGTCGGATACATATATAATTCGAAATCACCAGAAGCATTAAAACGCTCTGTCCAAATACATGATTCATATGTATCAATTACGCCCTGTTGAACGAATGAGGTATCATATACCTCTACAAATGAATCAAGAGCTTCTATTCGACTCATAATTAAATACCCTCATAAGCTAACTTATGCTGAACTACAAACTGAATGTTTTCAAATCCAGATTCAGCGTCATATACAAATAAATTATCACCCTTAGCTAGCATAAACCAAGTTGAACCTTTAGCTTTTGCATTAATGACATTATATTCTACACCATCTCGCATAAGCTTCATGGTCTTATGTCTTGAACGTGTATCAATGGTAATGGTGTCTCCAGCTTTGATACCTTGACCGGTTAATGCTTGAAGTTTTGTTGAATCGATTCCAAAATATGTGAAATCTCCACCTGGCAGAATGTTATAGATAATTAAACCAGAACATCCACCTAAAGCATGGATTTGCATAACCACACCAATCTCTTCATCACCACCATAAGGAATATTACGTTCCTTAAGCTTTACAATTTCACCCATGTTCAATAATGGTTCAGATAAAGATTCATTGGAAAATGGAAATTGAAACATTGGCTCTATGCCAGAAAACTTATACTCATAAATTCCATTCTTACCGCCCATAGAATATAGATACGGATCAACGCAGAGAATGCTGATAGTACAACTCTCGTTCTCTGAAAAAATATCCGGCTCATTAGATTCCACGTAGCCTGTAAGCTTAGAGACTCTTTTATCTGTTGTGATAATTAAGTCTAATGGCTTTTTTAATGGAAAATACTTGTACGTTTTCTGACGTAGATACTCAATGAGTTCACCATTGTTCTGCCAAAACCCAAGATTTATAACAACATTACGCTGGGCAATCCTAGCAAAGTTGAAGTTGGACCCATCGGCTGTAGATACCTCTGAAGTGAGAATATTAGCCTTACTGGGCCCAAGACCTTCAATACTTTTAATATAGAAACCAGACTCATCAGGATTAAAAATATCAATGGTTAACGACTCATTACGATAGTTGATAACCTGTATAGATTTTATCATGCTCGAACCACTCCTTTAATCTGACTAATTTGATTTCTAGTTTGTCTATAAATCTCTGTACGATTAAGTGCCTTTGGTGAATTGTTTGTTTGGTTAAATGTAATATTATTAACCACGCCACCTTCATTAGCTTGAATCTTTCCATCATTGTTGGTATCGGTTCCAATGGAAGCAGCCAGCTCAATTGTCTGATGAGCATCAAACATATCCTCAATAGATCTAAGACCTGTCTTGACATCTGTTAAATCTAATACTGGACGAACTGTTAAACGACCCTCATCCTCAGCAATATCTTTGACACGCTGCATGGTCTGCTTAATGGCATCTGTAACTTTGTAAGTATTCTCAGAAATACCATTAGCAGCGCCCTCATCAGCAAAGTCACCAATCTTATAGAACTCCTTAGATGGCGAATGCTCATCCAGCTCATCCTTAGCTGCTTTCTTTGCTGCTTTAGCCATAGCGGCTGCGGCTTCTGCTACCTTCTTGATATTGTCCGAGATACCATCGGATAGACCATCTACCAAATATGAACCAGCCGAATAAATATCATCATACGCATCTCTGATGTTACTACATACTGTACCCATCATAGTTGTGACGGAGTTATTCAATGTGGTTCTAGATGTTTCGTCATTAATGCCATCGTTTAACCAAAGAACAATATTTTTACCACAAGTTGTCAATTCATCTTGATAGTCATTGATTGTATCAATTATCCAACTCATCATTGTCTTGGTTTTAGAAATTACTTCTAATTTCTCACCAATAATAGCGTTCTTAATCCAAGTGACAATTAATTGACCAGTCTTTGTGATATCATCTTTCTTATCGCTGACACCAGTAATTACCCAAGTCACTATATTATTACCCTGAGCAATCATACGTTCCTTGTTATTTGTTACTGTTTTTACAACAATATCAACCAAGTGGCCAACAGCAGTCTGTAACTTAGCATCACATCCCATAAAGGCGTCAATAATACCTTGAATATTAGATGTAGCAATGCTCTCAATGGCAGAATTAAATGATTCGCCAGTGGTTGCAATGTCTCCTGCATTTGCCATATTCTTAAGCATATCGATAATAGAGTTCACGCCATTAACTGAGTCATTTATCTGCTCGGTAGTGTATTCGTGATTAGCAAACAAATCCATAGAATCGCCAAGCATAGATAATGTATCTTTAATGTATGTTGCAGCGTTAGTTAATGTATCGTCATTCACCCACATTATCTTACGTAATGCCTCAACTAATACGTCAACAGATTCAACAACACTTACTAAAGCCTCAGCCTTTCCTGTTGCATTCCAGAATGGAGTAGAACTAATAGATTTGCCAAGGGCAACAAATGCATTGCCAATAGCAGTCATAATCGTTGTGATACGATCCATGTCATCGATATCATTGAACTTATGAACTGCATCCGTTAGCAAATTCGTGCTATTCAACAATGTAACCATTGACTCAGCTCGTTTAGATGGGCTAAACATTGGTGCTACTCTAAGAGAGTGTCCAAGAGATAAGAAAGCATCTCCTATCGCTGTCATAATCGTTGTTAAACGATCGGTATCTTCAAACTCATCAAACGCGTGAAGTCCCTTTGCCAAATCACTTATTTTGTCAACAAGAATTCCAATACCTTCACCTCTATCTGCAGCACCGAACAAAGGCGCAGACTGTAAAGATGTTCCAAGCGTAGAGAATGCATCTCCTATTGATGCTGTAATAGTGCTAAGTGTAGTAACATCTTCAAAATTATTTGAAAAAGCTTTTACACCATTTGCTAATGTCTCAAGAGAATCAACAAGAATAGCAACACCTTCACCTCTATCTGCCGCACCAAATAACGGAGCATCACGCAATGCAGTACCAAGTTGCCCAAAAGCATCACCAATATGAGTTAGCGTTTTATCGTTAAGCGATTCGTCTATGTTCTTAAACTTATCCACACCATCTGATAAAACGCCAATCTTATCGACAAGAATGGCTATACCCTCACCTCGATCATCGGCATTAAACATTGGTGCTGATTGTAAAGATCTACCTAACTCTGTAAATGCTTTACCAATAGCTTCCATATTAGTAGCTAATTCAGTAGAATCAATGTCTCTCAACTTAGGAAATACATCAACAAGCTTCTTTACATCATCTACCAAAATATCAATAGCTTTGCCTCTCTCCTCTACACCCCAGAATGGAGCATTAGACAATGACTCACCAAACTTCTTAAAACCCTCACCAAGGCCATCCATAACTGTCTTAAATTGACCGGATGGAATATCAGCAATTGCTGGCAAAGAACTAGTCAATTTTCCGACACTATCGCACAGCATATCAATTGCTTTAGCTCTATTATTTGGTGCCCAGAAAGGTACTGATTCAATAGTTTCGCCGAACTTCTTAAATGTTGAAGCTATTGTATCCATTATGATAACCATATCTGCAACTGGAATAGTTGACATGGTCTTCACTGCTGGTGCTAATTTTGAAATTGCATCCGCGATAGTCGAGATAGTCTTTCTGGCGCTTGACGCTAATATAAAGTGCTCTCCAAGTACCTTAATAGCATCGCCAAAGGTTTCAAATCCATCGGCAATAGCTGACATAGAAGATGTAATCTTATCAGTATTAACCTTCTCTAGAACAACTAAAGCCGGAGCTAAGATTTCAATGGCCTCTGCAATCTTCTTAATGGACTTTCTAGCTGAAGCAGCTTTAATCAAGTGTTCACCTAAAATTACCATAGTCTCGCCAAATGCAGCAAAACCCGTAGCAAGAGCATTCATGCTAGCCACTATCTTATCAGGGTCAATAGACGTTAGTTTATCAAGAGCATCGACAAATTCCGATATGGTTTTAACCAACTTAGCAATAATAAGAACGGCTAAGCCCAAAGCAACTTCAATACCAAGAATAGCAGCTAATAATACACCAACGCCTGCTAAACATGCAGCTGCATTAGCCCCAACTGCATACATAGTAGCCACTAATAATAGCATAACTTCAGCTAGTACCAGAACACTACCCTCTAATCTGCCAAAGTCTACAGCTGACAATGCAACTAAAGCCTTTGCTATCTTACCAAGCGATAAGGAAAGTACTAATATTGAAGCTGACCCAAGCAACGCATTAGCCATCATTGGCCCTTGCATTGTAGCTAAAATATACACAACAGCGGTCATTGCTGCTAATACTGTGCCAAGCATAATAGCTGCTGGAAGAGATTGATCAAGCGGAATACCTGCTAATTTCTTAATCGAAGAAGCAACAATATACAAAGAAGCACTTAGTAATATAATACTTTGTACTCCTGTCATCGCTACTGCCATTTTCTCTGCAGAGAAAGTAGATAAGAACTTAATCAAACCAGCCATAACAACCAGTGTTCCATTTAAAGCTAAGAAAGCAACCTCAGCTTCAGTAGTATTGATTCCAGATAGCTTCTTAAAGGCACTTGACACCAATAGTAGTGCTATAGATAATTCAACAATACCTTTAACACCAATCATGGCTGTTGCTAAATCTTCGGCCGTGAATTTGGACAGTCTATAAATAAGAACTAACATGATTGCTAGGGTGCCATCCAATGCAATAAACGACGTTATTGCTTCGGTAACACCTATACCAGCTAACTTGTTGAATGCTGCTGATACTAACAATAAGGCAATAGACAATTCGAGAATACCCTTGACCCCAAGCGAAGCACTTGCTAATTGCTCTGGAGTCATTTTGGATAACTGTTTGATTACAGCATACATTGGAACAAGAGCTGCCAGTAAACCAACAAAAGCCTTTCCTAGCTCTTCCCAAGACATAGATGCAAAAGACTGCATGGTTTTTACTAGCAGTTTCAATGATATAGCTATTAATATCATTGTTGCTCCGATTTGCATCATGCTATTTTGAGCCCCATCCAACTTCTTAACAAATATACCAAGAGCCAGCAATAAAGCAGCCAATGAGCCAAGACCCTTCCCTAGCTCTTCCCATGACATAGAAGCAAAGCCCTTAGCAGCTTTGTAGAAAATATACATGGAAGTGGCTAATAGGATAAGACTGCCAGCAACCTTACTAAACGATGCTGGTTCTATCTTTGTTTCGACATGCTTACAGAACTCATAAACAATAAGCATAAGTGCAGCTAAACCAGCTAAACCTTTAGTTAACTCCTCGATATTGAGATTTCCAAGACCCTTTACAGCAAAAACCATTAAATTCAAGGCCACTGCTAGAACTATAAGTGACTTTGCTGTTTCCATCAGTCCTGTTGAGAACTTGGTACTAAACTTTCCGGATTTTGTTATCAATTTCGATCCTTGTAGTTTATTAAGCTGTAAAGTCATGAGGTAAAGGGCAGCAAATATTGCACCCATGCCGACTATTCCCTGAACAATATCCTGTGTATTGAGTTTTGCAATATTGGATAATGCTGTGGCGCATAATAAAAGAGCAATAGACATCGGAATCATTGCTATTGTTGCCTTTGTTATATTAGCTATTGAGTCGGCGGTAACAAATTTGGTAAATATACCGGTTCCACCGAACAACTCAGCAAATAGAACAGTAATAGCTCCGATAGATTGCAGGACTTTTGTATGGTCTATTGTTGATAAAATATACATAGCTGCAGAAAGAATCAAAATAGACTTAGCTATCTCTTTAATAGAAGCTAATTGCAATTGAGTCTTTGCAACTACGCTTAATTCTTTAATGGCACTAGTTGTTGCTCGAAATGTATCGGTGATGGTGTTAAAGAAACCATCTAAACCAAACCATTTGGTCAATCCTTCGGCATGATAACTAAACTTTCTAATAGATGATGACCATGCTGAAAAATAATTACTAAGTGCTTGCAATAAAGTAACGATTGACCCAGTAGCCAAAGCTTTCATTAGCTTATCAGTATCAATCTTTGTTAATGCAGAGAACAAATCCTGAAATATGTTCCATACTCCATCAGCAATTATTCCGACAGCAGTAGCTATTTTTTCAAATATTGATTTAGCTTTACCTAATACCGTATCTATTACATTGCTTAGTGCTTCTGTATCAATAGTGATACTTCTGATTTTATCGGCAACCATCTTAAGTGCATCGCCAATTCCGCCAGCAACGCTAATATCAACCTTCTTTCCAAAAGTTTTTTCGAATGCCAATTTAACACTATTCAGTGCTTCAGAAATCTTATCTAATACAAGTCCGAATACATCAGCATCACCAATAAATAGATCAAGAGTGGTAATAGCATTAGCTAGAGCCACAACAATATCGCCAAGTCCATCAGTAATAGGAGTAAAATGTCCAAGTAATCGACCAAGTGCATTGATTCCAGATTTAACAATCTTAAACACAATGTCAAATGCTGAAAATATACCTCTAAATACTTTCTGTAACTCTTTAGACTCTTTTCTTGTAAGGATCAGTGACTTAGTAAACTCATTAAACTTCTTAATCAGTTCATTTACAGTTTCAACCGACTTAACCGGAAATACAGCCTTGAATGCCCACCCTAAAGGTCTAAGAACGCTAAGAAGAGCATCAAAAGCATTAAATATACCATCTGTTATACCAATAAGATCTACCTGCTTAAGGTATTCAGCTGTGTCAACAAATAGTTTGCTTGTCGCCTTGGCTATAAGTTGAATTACTTTAAAATATCTTCCACCTTCAGCGCCCAAAGGTATTAAAGCATCTTTAACTACATTGATGGCTTCTCTGATTCGGTTCAACGGCTCAACCATCTCTGTAAGAATAGGTGTCCAGAATGTAGCACCAACCTTAGATAATGCAGCCTTAATATTAGACATAGCACCTGTGAACGTCGAGTTTGCATCTTTGGCATGTTCACCAAATGCACTGTCCATTGCCTTGGCAAACGTCATGAAGTCAATCTCGCCTTTCCTGGCCATTTCTCGGACTTCATTCTCTGTTACGCCCAATGCTTTTCCTAACTCGGCAGCAACATTGATACCTTTCTGACTCAAACGGGTGATTTCTCCACCCATTATTCGACCTGAACCAGCTGCAGAGGTAAATACCATTGCGATTTCTTCGAAATCACGGTTGGTCATCGCAGCAACACCAGAGATACCTCTCAATGCTGCCTTCATGTCATCGCCAAGAGCAACACCAGATGCTGATAACTGAGCCGCTGCAGTAGCAGCTGCATCAAGACCATACGCTGTACCTTCTACAGCATAATTAATATCATCATAGATTTGCTCCCAAGCAATTCCCAAGCCCTTTAACTGGAACTTAGCCTGCTCGATGTTCATTGCTCGGCGCTTACCGCCCTGTTCTATCTGGTCAAATACCATGTTTACGCCATGTAAAATCTGTTTAGCACCGTCAAGAACCGTATTGGTAAGATTCTGGGTAACCGTCATCCCGACAATACCCAATGTAGAAAATCTATCGGCAATAGCCTGCAAGTTTCCCTGCATTCCATTATAATTGATAGAGTCATCCAATTTTTGGAGAGAATTGAGAGTTGTACGTGCCTCTCGTTCAAACTGAGCGTTGTCAAACTCTAACGAAACGACTCTGTTATCAATTGTCGTACTCATCCAATTTACCTCCATTTTGAATTTTTAAAAGAAAGCTAGGTGATTAGGAGAATGCCCGTAAAGGGATGGCAGCATTTTCTAACGAACCACCTAGCAAAAACCCTCTCAAAGCTGTGACACTCAGAGAGGGTAAGAAATAAGAAAGGTGGACCAGTTTATGGACGTAGTCAGGTCACATAGAAACAATGTTTAGTTGTCAAGGTACTTTTTAAACTAATGGTTTCCCGTTCTCATCATAGCCACGTCTGTTCAGTTCCTCTTTAACAGCTGGCTGCAGCTTCTTAGGAACCTGAGCAAATGTTTTCTTACCAGCTAAGATAAGTTCAACATAAACCTTTACCACTATTGTTCACCCCCCGCAATCAACTCGTATAGCTCAGCAATAGCTTCAAGAGCTTCTAATTGACGTTGTTTAAGAATGTAAACATCATACTCATCTTCAGAGCACAGAGCTTCTTCATAACGATATAGCTTAGCATCTTCATCATAGACAATGTTATGCCGAATAAAGTATGAGCCATGATTCTCTTCATTCTCCAGCGGCTTAGTATTGGAACAAGATGAATAAAATCTCATTGTACTATCCTCCTCTTAGCTCTGTGATGCTTGTGGTTTACAATAAACTCTAGCACCCTTGTAAGTCTCGGTTCTATCTAAGAACATACATCCAAGTAAATGTCTTCCATCTCCAAAGCCGCCACCAAATGTAGCATAAGTTGTTCTCTTAGAATATGCAAACACTGGCTGACAGTTATAAGTTGAATATGAGCCACCTGTATCTGAACCCCACAACAACCCACCTTTTTCATGAGTTTGGAAGTTCTTGTAGAATGACCAACCACTAGTAGATGGTGCTGTCTTTACAGTATTGATATACTTGTCATCCACGTTAGAAGCAGTTTGGTCATAATCACCTATCAAGCTTCCATCTGCAGTACTGCGTGTCATCTTTACTCGATAGTAATTATCGTTACCAACACTGATACCCACAATCATCTCTTGAATGTTGCCTATAAAATCTTCGATACCGAGCATTGTTACTCGTGAGTTATCTGCCCAGAACAATCCAGCATTTGTAGGTGTTACTGCAACTGATTCAGATGTATTAGTTGAAGTGTGACTATAGGTAGGGCTATAGCTTGCCTTATCGTTGCAAGACTTACTCATAAGAATCAATAAGCAGGCAAGGGTAAGTCTAGTAGAAAACTCTCCAATATACCAATCTTTTTTGCCAGTTGCATTATTGTTCTCAGCGTAGGTCTTGAAGTCGGCGACACCAATATTATTAAGTGGCTGAGTGTTAGAAGTTCTTACCGAGCGAAGTCGATTATTGGAGTCTTTGATTCCCATATACGCTCCAACATAGAAGTGGTCAATTTGATTTCCATCATAATCATAAGAAGCGTAGCAATGATAGCTCTCATCTACCTGCTCATTTGCGATACTAACATATACAAAATCCGTATCCTCTGAAAACTTCATCCAAATTTTTGGGAATTCCAACATTACATTTCCTGGACAATTTGAAAGTGAAATTTCAGAAGCTGTTCCATCTGTCTTCAATGCCCAGTTATTTGGATTTAAGTAGTATGCAACTGTACCGTCAAAGTTGACTACACATGGCTTCGGAATAAAGAATGCATTTGCCCAATCTCCATAGCTGAATACATTACCTCCACTCATTGCCGCTGGTGTCTTTCCAACAGCATCCTGAGTGTAAATAACCCTGTCACTTGGATTTGATACACTCTTTTCAATCTTGAATCCATATACGATTCCACCAACTGTGAAGTCCACTTCGTACTTGCTATAGCATTCTACTTCAACAGTTAAAGAGTTTCCTTCGGCTGAAACAGTCAGTGTTCCAATTTCAGTAGTTGTCAATGTACAGGTAAGATTCGATACAACAGCGGTGTCAAGGGTAAGTCCACCCTTACTCAATGTTACAGTCTTTCCTTCATAAGCCTGCTGACTGAAAGTGCAGACGATTATTGAACCACTGGTTCCACCGCCTCCACCTGATTCATTAGCCCAAACAACATCACCATCATCATTGGATGCTTTCTTCAGTACCTGACCTGTAGTTCCACCAGTAGGTACCCCAGAACCATCTTCGCCTTTAGGACCCTGAGCACCAGTATCACCCTTAGGGCCTGGATCACCCTTATCACCTTTAGGACCTTGAGGTCCTATTGGTCCTTGTAAGCCGTCATCTCCTTGCTCACCTTTTGGACCCTGAGGCCCAGCAGGTCCTTGTAAGCCATCGTCTCCTTGCTCACCTTTAGGACCCTGAGCACCAGTATCGCCTTTAGGACCAGCAGGACCCTGTGGACCTGGGTCGCCTTTATCACCTTTGATAGCACCTGCACCTTCTACCGTTTCTTTGGTGTAGTTCATAGATGCACCTAAAATTGCAAATGGATTCATACACTACACCTCCTAATCAAAGTTCCAAGTGCCATCAGACTTAAGGATTCCAAACTCCTTATTACCTGTAAAGCATGTAGACCCAGCACGAAGTTCGTAATCTGGTAATACACCTGCTTCAATCCAGTCTTCAGCAGTTGCCTGTTCTACTTCTTCTTTTGTGTCAGCATAACATTCTACCTTAACAACGTAAGGTTCAGAATGATAGTCGACAGAATCAATAAAAATTGCCATAGTTAATACCTCTTTCTGTATTAAGCGTCAAAAGCACCAGTAAATGGTTCCATAGTCTTCAAGGTTGCGTAGATACTCTGGAATGAAATATCCTTCTCCTCTTCAACTGGAAGTGTTACTTCTGATTCAAAGATACAATATATCTTGTCGTAATCTTCTGCTTCCTTATGTAAAGCTTCAAGTTTTTCATTCGCTTTTCTAAGTTTCTCAGCATCCTCTTCAGAAGAAATCTCAGTTCTACCAAGCTCGTCAATTAAACTCATCTGTTCCTGGATACGATCAAAAATATCAACAAGAGACTTCTCTTTTAAACGATATGTGTCATCTGCATAAGAACAGATTTTAACCCTCATGTTTACTCCATCGGTCTCAATTGCCTTGATACGATGGTAGTTAGCAATGATTCCAGACTCATTCGTTACTTTCTTAAGTAATGCCATATATACCTCCTTATGCTGTGCGTTTCCACATGTAGCATGTTACATATGGCTGAACGTGACTCTGTGTTGCTGCTGTTCCAGTAAATGATGGCTTAGATACAGTTCCAGCCGGTGTATAACTATGCGCATCAGGTCTAGTATATGTATGTCCATGCTTAGTACCACTACCTGTACTGCCAACACTACCCTTAGCAACTAATGTATGAGTATGTGAATAGCTATGTGTATGCTCAGTATTATCATTGCCTGTGTCACGAGCTGCAATTTTAAATGTATGACTATGCTTACCACCGTCAGATTTAGTATCGTTTCTATAATCTGTTGGATAAGCATAATTTGTACCATATCCAACCCCAGTATTCTGGTTACCGCTATTGAATACTGCATAATATTGTGGCGTTGTATGACCATGTGAACTGAACACTTCTGTAGTTGCTCCATCATACTCAGGTACAGTATGCTGATGATATGCTGAACGTCCGCCAGTTGTGGATGTACTTTGACTGGCAGTTGTTGCTGATGAACCTGTAAATGTATGGTTATGAGATGGCAATTGAGCCACTGTCAGTGCTGTGTCGGCCACCCCACCACCAGAATGTGCTAAACTAGCAGCTGTACCAGAGAATGTAGGCTGAGATACACTGCCGGCTGGAGTATAAGAATGGCTCTTAGCTCCACCAGTTTCTTCTGCTGTATCAAAATCCGTATCGTTTTCATCAACACCCACGGGTACTCTTCCGGAACCCCAAGCAACCCATGTAGTTCCTGTAAATCTCTCGCCAGGATTTGTTGAATCCGTAGACATGAAAATAGAACCAACTGGATAGAATAAATCTACAAGCCCATTTACCTGAGTCTTCAAATCAGATAAATCATCTGATACTTCCTGTACATCGGCTTTACTAGCTGTTACATACTCGTCAGGGATACCGTATACAAACCAGTTACCTGTATTCTGCTGTTCAGGAGTCATGGTCTGCCATACTGCATAAGACACTGGAATACCAATTTCAGAATCAGTTTCTTCTTTTGTATAATATCCTGTTAGATCAGCAGTAGTTGAGCCAATAGTTTCCCAACGCTTAGTGTCTGGGGTGTAATACCATTCAATATAAATATTCCCCTTTGTATCTATGGAAGTATCTCGTGAGACATCAGATGTAGAATACAAATATGATTGAGCTGGCATGTCACTATTAGCAACATACCCCTTACCGCCAATAAGCATAGCATCACCATGCTCGTGAGGATGTGACGTAAGTGTTCCGATACCAGCAGTATATGTAACAGATTCAATGTTAGTATCTACAACAAATGAATCTCCTTCGGAAATTTCATCAGTTACAACATATAATGTTCGGCCATCTAAAAAATACTCATCAATAGAAAAATCTCTAGATGCTGGTGATGTGGTATCTACATACGGGTCAAAGTCTAACTTAGTAAGATCCCTAGAGTTTCTACTTACAATATCATTTTCACTAAATGCTTTATTAGTTTTAAATAATGTTCGCTCTATGGCTGTCATGAAAATATCATCTTTAGCCATATCGGACTGTATCTCAAGATTATCTTCGGTATAGATCGTTGGAACTAAATAAATTGTTCCACTAAGACCAGTCTCAGGGAGTTCATCTACAACCTCAAATCGCAAACTAACAATTCCGCCAATAGCATTGTTTATCAACTCCACAACCTGTGTCAACGTCTGATAATTCATGTCATTGGTGAGCAATGAAATATCATCAAACTTATAAATAGCATCTCTAACAGCATCAGCTACTGTAGCAGCTACCTGAGACTGTGTCTGGTATAACGAATCGTTTTCTAGATTAGAGATATTGTCACCAATAAATAATGCATTGGTAATAGCTGCGGCAATTGCAGTTGCAACCTGAGTGGCATTCTGATAGTTAGCATCGTTTTCTAATAAGGAAACATCTGCACCTTCAGAAATATACTCTGCATCATTCTCAAAAGACGACACCTTAGTTGGCACAAGAGAAGCAGCTTCGTTCTTAGTTAAGAAGTTATTAAGAATCTTCTGCCAGACTCTCTGGAGGCCTTCTTTATCAAGATACTTCTTACTCATTAGGCTCCTCCTCTTCTGGTTCGCTTTCTACTGGAATGATACAGATTTCATCAATTTCAGCATTGGTTACCGGAACCAAACCAAAATCTTCTAATGTTAACTCTCCAGATAACTCAACATCTTCAATTCTTGGCTTATGATTCAGTAACTCATAATCACCAACAATTACACCTGTGCTCGGTACACTTAGCTCAGCTTCAATCACAGGTGTTTCCTGACTTAGAGTACCTCGAAGTTCTTCCTGACCGTCAATAGAACCATTAATAATATTAGGCATACTAGTTTACCTCCTCCAACAAAGTAAAGGTTGCTCTAGGAATGACTGTATCAACAGTTCCATCGTTTAATGTAATCTGAATATCATACTTATAATCACCATAAGGAATATTTTGTGTATCAGACGGGTCTAAATGTAATAAACCAGTTAATAAGTCAATTTCCTTATGAATCAAGTATGGCTCACCTGAATCATATGTCCTCTTGACAGCGAAATAACAGGAATCTCCTTCTGTATACACATAATCTCTACCGTCAGAGAACTTAAGTTTAAGAATCACGTTTAACGTGTCGCTTCTTGTCATAGAAATGGTTGATCCGTAAATATTCGCTGACATATATTTTTCTCCTTAATAAAAATATCCTACTGAGCTGTGACACCCAGTAGGACAAAAAGTATTATGCAGTTCTCATCCACATATAGCATGTTACATATGGCTGAAGAAGTGATACATCTTCTGATGCATTATAACTTGTATGTGGATTAATAGGGTCAGATGGATAGCCCTCATATTCTGTTTTTGAGTTCCATGCACCTTCTTTTGGAGCACTTTCGGTTGACATTCTACCTCTAGTAGAAAATGAACCATAATCAGAATCGGGTTCATTTACCCTGTAATCTTGATTTGTTCCAGATTGCCATAAAACTTTAGGGTTATCTGTTCCTTCTTGCTTTTCATATCTAGAATAAATAACCAAATTTCCATCAGGCTGAAATTGTAACCATGCTGCAGATCCGGCTATTGAATCTGAACTATCTGTAAGCACTGATTGAAAACCTCTTATTTCATGAGTATGTTCTCGAACTTTATGAAAATGTTCTCTAAGCGGTACTTGAGTACTACGCAGTCTTACCTTCTTAGCACCACCAGTTTGATTAGCTGATTTAAAATCATCATCTCTAGAATTAACACCTACTGGAACTCTACCAGAACCCCATTCAATCCAGGTTCCACCTAAATATGTGGCTGGATTTGTTCCACTTGTATTAATTAAGATAGAACCAACTGGATAAAGAGTTTTCCAAAGATTATTAACCACAGTTTGAAGATTTGCAATTGCTGTTGCATTTGAATTGCCGCTATTTTCAAGACCATTAACTTTTGCAGTAAGTGCCTGGTTTGACATGGCTCCTGGAATAAAAGCCGTTGGAGCTGGTGTAGACTTGGTAGTTATCATCGGCTTAATTTTTCCGCTAACTGATGCTCCACCAGTCACTACGAGTCTTACACCAATTACTGGATAAGAATCAGTAACTTCAAATTCTACAGATGTTTCACTTGACTTGGTATTGGCCAAAATGACAACATCTGAAGCAGAGGTTGAACGCTTTCCATATACCTGTAAATATGCAGTAATATTATTGGTAGCGCCCAGATTTCCTCCAAATCCATAACCATATAACTTGTATTTACCGTTGGCTAAATACTTTTTATTGCTTGGTGCTCCCCAACTACTCTCAAATAAATTCCACCAAACAGTAGAATCTCCACCAGCAGTATTTCTACCACTTAATGTGATTGTTCCATCACCGTTTGATTGAACATTTACACCATTTGCACTGTATGAAGCAACTGCCGGGCATACCAAGTTAAATACATTATCCAGTTTCAGTCTATCAAGCAAATCATCAATCTCAAACTGAAGATGGATAGCCTGATTCTCATCTAGCTGATTATGAAGATTCTCATACCAGCGCATGATATCATTCTTTTCAGCCTGTTCCCATTCAGAAAACTCAGCTTGCCATTGAGCGACAATATTAGCAATCGAAAGGACCTGAAGAATTCCTGTAACATATGGTGTACGAGAATCAATGCCAACTCTGTATGAAATATTAGATTGCGAGATTGTAGTTGCTCCCTTGCCGACATAAATATTGGCAATTGGATGCCAGAATACATTCGCTGTATCTGTTAATGTCGGAGCAGCGGGATTAACTGCCGGTGTACCCTTAACCAATACAATATTAGTATCACGTACTTCGTTGTTATGGTCAACTTTAATGGCAATTGTATCAATTCGGTTAAGAACTGCCTCGCCCTGATCGAGCATCATTACAAACGCATTATCGTTCTTACACCATGTATGGTTAAACCATGCTCTACCGCTTCCGATAGTAACGGCCATTCCATTACCAGCATAATTAACCATGAACCGTTGTCCAATTGACTGGTAAACACCATCATTAATAATACCGTCAAAAATTTCAGCCATCTGCTTGGCATCATACAAACGGTCATTATTTATGCTATTGAAAAATCCAGATGTTACAGACATTTCAATTCTCCTTTCTTAATAAGAAAAACTCCACTGAGCTATGACACCCAGTGGAGCTGAAAATACTTAGCGACCTTCCATATCATTGATGGTTCGCTGTAAAGCCTGGCGAGTTCTATCATCTTTTGCTGATTCCATCATAGCATAAAGCTGATCTACTTCATTACCAGTGGTATAGCGGCCCATACTGTCACGATTAGCATTGCTTCCGCGACCACGAGCAGAATAACTTCCACCCATCTGATAACCGCCCATACCATCATCATAATAAACCGGAGGCATTGGACGCATAGGGCTACCATACATCTGGCCTCGTCCCTGCTTTTCTTCCTCCATTTTGATCATTTTACAAATGCTTGCCATTGAGTGCGTGATTTTTTCAATTGCATCAATATTTAAAGCATCTGTACGAAACTGCTCACGTAATTCTTTAAAGAGCCGTTCCTTATAATCATACATTTCGTCTAATCCCATCGCTCTTTACCTCCTTAAGCTACTCTCTGAACAACTAAGTTCGCATTCTGGACATTAATTGCTACTGCTGGATCGGTGTCAGTAGCAGCAACGTTCTCAACAGCTACATTAAAACAGCATCCTCTAGGAACTGTGATGTATGCAGTAGAAGTTACGTTAAAGTAATCCTCTACAGCTGCTGGTGTTACAATTGCTCTGCTTGTCTGGAGAGCTTCTCCATTGATAGACAATGCTACAGCAATTGGCTGAACTGTACCACCTGTAGGAACAGCTATGTTGCCATTAAAAGTAACTTGGTAACGGGCGAAAGAATTACAGCATCCGTTTACTGCGCCACGGAGCGTAAGAAGCCCAGATCCATTCCGATGAAGGACATAGCCCTTAGTGCATGGAATAGAATCCTGCAATAATACATTCTGACTAGGCTGTACTGCTTGTACAGCATTGTATACATACTCTGCCATGGTCAGTCACCTCCTTAAGCTACGCCGCATCCGCAGCCATAAGGGGTCTGTGCACAGCAATTAGGGTTCTGAACCACGTAAGCTGGACGTGGAACAGGAGCAAGATACTGCTCAAGTGCTGTGGTCTGAGCCTCATTGTGAGCCATAATAGCTGCAGTCTGAGCACCCTGAGAAGCTGCCAGATTAGCCATTGTAAGTTCACGCTCAAGCTCAGCAATACGCTGATTCTTAGCATCAATCTTATCGTTGCACATCTGATCAAGAATTCTCTGAGTATTAGCATTCTGTGCAGTAAGCAAATCACGAATGCCATCAGAAACTGCCTGACGGTCAGCACAGTTCTCTGTAGCGATAGTGTACTTAAGGTCAGCTGTAGCAGCTCTGTTCTCACAGCAGCACTGAGCCATCTGGCTCTGTAACCCTGTTAATTGACCGGTGATAGCTGTCTGAGAAGCAAAATTCTGCTGCATATCAGCAATCTGACGTGCATTTGCAGAAACTTCTGCTGCAGAGAAGCCAGCACACAGTGCGTTCTGAACATCACCAAATCCAGAAGTCAAAGAAGTCTGAATGTTAGCAAGTCCAGATGTTAAAGCGGCCTGGTCAAAGCCGTTCTGGATAGCTGGATAGGCTCCATTTTGAAATCCGCCATTACCCCAGTTGTTTCCTCCAAGAAGAAGGATAAACAGCAGGATAATCCACCAGCTTCCATCTCCGCCAAAGCCATTACCGAAACCATTTCCGGTAGGTGCTACTGGCATAACCATGTTGTTACTTCCATCAGTTAAAGACATAATTGGGTCCTCCTAAGATGTAATAAATTAATAATGTCTCTATTTATACCTAAAATCCCTGTGCACCGAGATTGGGTATACTAATGTAAAATTGATTGGAAAGTATTAGCAACTTGTGCAGCCTGGTTCAACTGCTCCTGTGAAATCTGTCCACTTTGAAGCATGGCTTGCACTTGTGCTTTCGGGTCACCTGTAAAGGTAGCCTTAAATTGTTGATATTTCTGAACTACGTCGAAGAATTTTCCAAAACCGCCATTCTGCGCAGTCTGTTGTTGTCTTCCGAACATATTATAAATCGGATTACTCATTGTTTAGCTTACCTCCTTGCTGACGGTTATTCTTTCCGCCACGGTTCTGCTGGTAAGCTATTAATGAATCCAGCTTATTTGACATCTGGTCAAATTCTTTTCTAAAATCATTAAAAGCCTGTTTACTGACATAATCTGGTTCAGGCTGTGTTTCTGGCTCCTCTCCTCTGACTGTATAGTCAAGAATGGTTGTTACTGGACGCCCAATAGCATCCACGGACTTAATATAAACACTACGTTTATCTTTGTCCCAAATTACCAGTGGGATTGGCCCAGATGGTGTTGCGGCACTGAGAGCTTCTGCTTCAGTCGCAAAATTCATAGGAGCAACGGAAAATGCTGGCCGTTGCTGTGGCATAAATGGTACAGTGTTGTTGAAGTCTGCCATGATGTCTATCCTTTCTTATACCAATAATACTGCGGGATTTCCTTAGATGAATCCCAAGAATCATACAATGTTCCGTCTACTACAGTAGCTACATGATTTCCACCTAAATCCAGAACATAAATACCGACTGGATTATCTCTACAGAAATCTTCAGCAGAGTAGTTTTCTGGTAAATATTCGGGAATAGCATAACGATAAAATCCGTTCTGTCTAAGAACTGATCCCCATACACTACCAGTAGAAGGCATATCGCCCATTAGATACCCATTAACACAAGCTCTAATGTATGCCTCTTCCCAACTAATGTTTAATGCTTTAGCCAGTGCTCTAATTGTGCAATCGCTTGCTCTGATTGCTATTGGATTTGGATTGTATTTTACGTAGCCCATATCAAGTAATCTCCAAATGTAAAAAAAACTCCATTTTGAATTTTTGCCGTAAATAGTATAGATGCAGAGGACCCCTCATAATCAGAGAGGCCCAACACACCTATTGAAAGGAGAATGATTACGGCACCGGACTTTCACCGGTCCAAAATGTGAGAAACTATCTCCTTATCTGATACGAATCTTCTGACCTACATAGATCTTGCTCGGATTCTTAATACCAGTGTTAATTGCCAGGATAGAAGCGACAGAGGTCTTATACCTTTTAGCAATCATGGAAAGGTTATCTCCGCTCTTAACAGTATACCAGGTAGCATAATTAGATACCAGTGGCTCCTTATTGCTCTTAAGCTTCTCGTTGACAATTGCTTGTACAGCATCATAGTCATATCCGGCATTAATCAAACGTCTCTTACGAATAATACCAGTACCCCAAGCCCCAGCAATTACCTGATCAGCAATCTCTTCATTAGAGAACTTATGAGACTGGGTAACATACCACTCATTTGCATCTACCAGGCCAGAAACACCAGCAACGTTAACTTTGGAGGAAAACTGCCATCCTGCTAAGTCATTGTTAATAGATGGTTTCTTAGATGGAATAGCTCCATCAGAAAGGCTTACAATACCATTGCTAGGATAACGAGCAATCCAGAATGGAAATGCTACTCTACCATTACCCATGCATGCTCTGAACTTACGATTATAGAAATCTAAGCCGGTATAAATACCAAATCTAAGACCTGCCTCTTCAATGACTCTCTTATAAGAAGCAACAATCTCAAAGATCTGTTCACCTGTAAGAGACTCAAAACACTTATCTTCAATGTCAAGCCATACAGTTGCTGTACGACCACCAAGAATGGAAACAACCTTCTTAGCATCTGACTCCGCCTTCGTAGTTGTTGTTGCATAAGAATAGTTATAAACACCAAGAATAGGAACTCCTGCCTCAGTGCATCCCTTCCAGTTATTCTCAAACTGCTTATCAGGATTAAGATCCTTACGAATAATTTTAAGAATAGCAAACTCTACACCGCTATTTCTAACCTTACCCCAATCAATAACTCCCTGATAAGAACTTACATCAATACCTTTCATAAGCTCACTCCTTTTTATCGAAATGTATTGGCTTAGTAGTATTCTCTCTAGCTCCATACTCTAAGCATTCATTGCATGGATCTTCGGTTTCTTTAACATCTTTGTTTTTACAAAGGTTGCAGTATTTCTGAAAATCCACGAACTTTGTTACAATTGTGTCCATACTCATCACTTCCCTAACTGCTTTGTAATCTGATTGATTCCTGTAGCAGCAAATCCAGAAACAATACCAATAGCTAATGCATTGATAATGTCATTTGCTGGGAAATCTGGCATACCAATAAGTAATGCAATAACACCTAATACTGCACCTGATACACCACAGATTACAGGGATCCACTTGTCGTCAATAGCTGAAATATTTTTGCTTGCCATACCAATGAGATAAGCAATAACTGTAATAGCAGCTACACTTGCGATTCCAAATTCCATAATCATTTCCTCCATTTTGAATTTTTGTTTTAACACTTAATACTTCCCGGGAAAAGCATTTATAATCGCTCTAAAGATCACGATTTAGAAGGAATTCGTCTAGGTCACTCTTTGCCTTCTCCATCTCTTTTACGTTGTTTCCGTTTATCCCGTGTGACAATAGAGCCGACATTCCCCGTAGCATAACCCTGTGAGATTGCTCCAGGGTATGCAGACGATGATTATCGTTATCTAGCTTGGCATTAATCTTTGCAATTTCGCCTTCTAGACCGGCAATTCTAATGTTCTGCTCCTCTTCGGGAAGATTCATCGTCTTCTTATACCCGACAACCTTGTCGATTATGTTAGAGACTAGATAAAGGAAACTAAGTAATGCTACAATTGCTGCGAAAATCTCTGCTGGTGTAAAACTCATATCTTGCATAGTATGTCCTTTCTTTAAATTTATAGTATCAGTGCATAGGACCGGATTCGAACCGATAATCACTTGTAGTTAGCATTGACAAGGGGGTAACTGATCAATAACTCTATCATGAACTTTCCATTAGTTGACCTATGCAAAATATCCTACTAAGTAAGAACTTCGAGTAATGCTAAGCAAGTAATGTGTTCGAAACTTAGTAGGATAAAATGTTTTTGATGACTGATGAGATGTTGTACTGCTTATAAGTCTCGTCACTCATCGGTATAGTTTCTAAACCCTAAATATCCTAAGAAGTTACAACTGTTGTCCGTATATCAAGTCCATCTAGATGTCAATTAGAGTTTAGGAGCTAACTTGTTATTTTGGTCCAATTAGACCAGGTAGTACCATTTGTATATGTACGCCACCAAATAGCTGGTGTTCCTGATAAAATAAAATATACTTGACAAACCCAATCACCAGAATAACGCATAACAAGCAGCGTTCCAATTCCAGAAACAGGAGCTGCTGGACAATTGTAGCATCCATATATTCCGGAACTTAAATCTGTATCGTTTAACGTTTCACCATTTTTAAAAGCAAATCGTTCATTCAAGTCAATTGTTAATTTATCATAAGCATTCTTAACAGTTTTATTTGTGGCTGTTGCATTGTCATTTGGTATGTTTCCTGCTGTATAAGTCATCGGCTCAATTTTCATGCCATTTACATAGATCTCACTATTTGCCTTAGACACCAAAACAGCTTTATTTTGTGTATTATCCCAAATATAGAAATCTCCACCACTATTAGCAAAGCCTGCAAATACCTTATGGCGTTCCGTAGAACCATTCATATCAATAAATGTCAAGCTAGGGTTAGAGCTTTTAACGGTTAGATTGCCCGCCATGGTGTCGCCTGCTTTAGATACTTTATCAGATAATCCAGTATTCAATGTATTAATTTTGCTAAATGCATCATTACCTGATACACTACTAGCCGAACTAGCAGATCCGACAAGATCAGCTAAACTATCAAGATTCTTAGCAATGGTTCTAATGTTCTTGAACATCTTAGAAATCTTACTGAACAAAGAAGTATTACTTTCCCCAGATTCCATAGTAGACACCGGAGCAACGAAATCATTGTAAATCGTATCGTCATCGTATGACGTAAAATTCTCGATAGATTCACTACCTTCTTCTTTTATTGTTTGTACTGCGCCGCCATACTGAACGCCGTTACGAACAATCATTCCTTTTTGCATTGGCATAGGGTGTCTCCTTTAACCTTTTGGTCCTAATTCATCAACAATATCATTAGCCATTTCATCAAACACAGGGCGTAATGTCGGATTTATAAAATCTATTCCTTGAACATATCCCCCATTTCGAGTTCCATGGCCATACTGAATAAGAATGGCTACCGGTATTCCCGTCTTTATCATATTGCTATTTTTAAATTCGAGACGATAGCCATCTTTGACTTTATTAATTTCATAAAACCAAGATTCAGCAGTTTTACCAGTATCGCGAGGGGTAGAGCTACGTAATAACTCTACGCCCATCGAGCCATACTTAGTCATTATTTGGATAGTTTCATCATCATGTTCTTTACCAGCTTTGTTCAAATATGCGAATGTTTTCTTCCAATCGCCCTTCGAATTCAGCTTTATTTTTCCCATTTTGAATTTCTATCCTTTCGAGTTGAGTGCTGCTCTACGTTGGGCATTTAATGCCGCATTATGCTTGAGCAGGTCACGTTTACTCATTTTCTTACCACCAGATTGTTCTTCATTTTTAATCTCGCATACTCGGATCAATGTGAGTAATCGGTTAAGATGCCATTTCTCGAATTGAACCGGGATTCCATATGCAATCATGTAATAATAGATCAATTCTGATGTATAAATCTGACCACCACGAGTTCTACGTTTTGTCTTTGTTTTATCCCCGCCAAACGTAGTAGCCGTCATTGGGTCATTGATGTAACTGATGATTTTGGAATACTCTTTACTTCCTAAACCATATAAAACATCATCATTAATATTCGGACTAATGATCATGGCTTTAAAGTAATCTAGTAATTCTTCATCAGTTTTATTATCTTCTTTCAAGAATGGTTTCTTATGCTCGGATTCCCATTTAGAGAGTGAGATTAAAGAATGTTCCATTCGTAATGTCTGACCTGGTACCTGAATAATTTCCATTGTTTTTTCCTTGAAAATTTCGGTATCAGGTAATTCCAGCACTAACATAATTAATGCTTAGCAGCTTCAGCGATCTTAGCAACAGCTGCTTCCTGCTGCTCCTGAGTTGGACGATACTCTTCTGGGATAATACCCTGAATAAATGCAAGGCCTTCCTTGTTATCAGTAGCAAGCATCATGAACAAATCAGAATAATCCTTAGTCTGCTTAAATTCATCAATAGGTTTGGTTCCATCTGGGCGAACCTTAATAAAGTGACGTCCATCTTCAGCAAGAATACCATAAGAACGATCGATAAGCATCTTAAAGATGTCAATGATCTTACGCTTATCTGTTTCCTGACCAAGACGAATGATAGCATCCTGTACACCCATCTCATCAGCGTCTACTGCCATATCAGTCATTTCCTGTTCAGTTAAGTTAAACCGAGCAACCTCGACATATTCTCGTCCTAACCAATCTACGTTTTTAAATTCCTTCTTAATCATTGTTTTCATTCTCCTTATCTTAATAAAAATAAAAGGGGCACCTCGCTAAAGAAGTGCCCCCAAAGTAACTCATTTTGAATTACGGAGTGGTTGAACCACTGCCAGAACCTGAACCTGAACCAGAGCCAGAATTGGATCCAGAACCAGAGTTATTTCCAGAAGCTGTTAATAACGTAATGACATCATCCGGAGATGGAAGATGTGCATCAGTGCTAGCAGTACCGAAAAGAATACCCTCTAAAGCAGTGAGCTTAGCTGCAGCGATAGTACGAGAATCAATTTCCATATGAGCAAATGGCTTGAATGGTTTGCCAGTTTCTAGATTGATTGCTTCTACGACAGTAGGAATAGTATCGCATTCCCAGCTCATAGCCTCAGCATCAGGAGACTCATTGATTGTACTATGATTCTTTGCAGATGGGGAGCAAGTAGAACCCCAGATCAGATGAAGAATATATCCATCATCTGCTTCATCAGCAGTATCATTAACAATGTTAGTTCTGTAAGCAAAACCAAACTGTCGTCTAGACTGCTGTCCGATACGAACTCCATCAACAGGAGAAGCGGAACCATCACAGCGTGCAAATGCATCCGGATAAGTATACGCTTCAATTGTGTAACCATACTGTTCTGCGGATCTCAGGGTAATGTAATTAATGTTGTCTGCCCATAACTTGGTAGCCTCAGCACCAGATGGGTTCTCGTTGACTGCGGTCAAGCCATTCCAAGCTTCAGCGGAGTCATACTCTTTGGTTGTGGAATTGAATGGGTATACAACGCCATGATCTACACCCATCTCAGCATAGCGTTCGCCAGTCTGATCCCATGCTAATTTAGCCATGTTATTACCTCCTTAAAAGTAAATGTCAAATACATAATGATAGATACCATCGGTATCATAAGGTCGGTCGAAACTTACATGTGCAAATCGACCCAAAACTTTTCGTACCATGGACATGCCCTTCTCAGGGTCAGTAGTCATGTACGTAACTGTATAACGATTCTTCATATGATAAGGACCATTATCAGCTCTCTTCACATCCAAGCCGGAGAAATTATAGACAAAACACGGATATGACAGATTGAAACCTTCAGGTGGTTGAAAATATACGTTGGTTTTCTTAGATATAGCTTTTAACTCGTTCTCAAATTCGTCACGAGTTCCACTCATCTTCCTCATCGTACTCTTCCTCCTCTTCAGGTTCCTCTTCCGTTTCTTCTTTCCAAATATCCCCGAGTTCAAGGATTAAACGAGGTTTATCTGTTTCCGGAGTAGCGCGCATTACCGTCCACTTCTTACCCATCCATGTTGCATAGCGAATATCCAAATAATGTGCTCGTGCAAATGAATCTGCGACGATGCTAAATTGGTTAGTAACCTTAACATCGTTCGGAGCAGGGGTAGTGTTCTGACGGTTTGGTTTTAATACATCGCCATAAGCTGGTCGGTCGACAATCGTCGGTTCCCAGATTCCAGGACGAGTCTCAATCATTACGCCATATCCGACTATTCCACCATATCTCATAATTTCTCCATTTTGAATTCTACGGTCGACTAATTGCTAGCTGTAGCAACAGCACCGGTAGCAATAGTGTAATTGTAAGACTTAGCGCCAGCGGTAAGAACAAGCTTAGTTGTTCCGCTCTTAGCAACGTTAGTAACAATAGCTGTAGCTGTACCGTCAACAACAATAAGTCCAATCAAATCCTCAGCAGAAAGGTTTGCTGGGATAGTTGCAGCGTTAGATTCGATAACACAACTGAAATCGCCTGTCTCTCTACGTACTCTCATAAGTACCTCCTTCATAAAAAGTAAAGGGCGCAAGTAATTAATGCCTACGCCCTAGTTATCAGCAGCTTACTGACCCTGATGCTTGTTAAGAACAAGTGCAGAGTGTGGCTTGGTTAAAGCGCCAGAGATTCTGGTCTCGATCAAGTACTTCATCTGGTTGTAATCAATGTCGAAATCATCGAACATGTTTACAGAGCCACCCTTATCAGCACCTACGCCATAATCGTTAAGGTCAACGATTACACCATAAACGGTTGCAGGAACGATACTGTTTGGAACCGGAACAATCTTTCCAACCTGAAGCTTGTCAGCCAACTTGGAAGCATTGTCATACATGTAATGCTTGTCAGCATCCTTGTATAATAAGCACTTAGTAAGGTACTTACGAGCTACGAACATCTTGGTAGAACCAGATCCCTCGTAGTCATCCATAGCAGAAATGATAGTATCGATGAACTGCTCTGCATTAAACTGAGCATCATCACCAGCATTAACATCAACTGCAATAGCGTACAAGTTGTTCTCGGTATCAGCGATAACTGGACGTACGTTAGTCTCGTTAATCTTGTCATCGCTAGAAGCAAGACGGCCATCACCAAACAAGATAGCACGAGCGATTTCCTCGTCAAGCATCATACGCATCTCGGTCTTCAACCAAGCAACTACGTCGAAATCAGTGATGTCTACAACATCATCACGATCCAGCTTCTGCTTCTTGTAGATGGTCTGAGGATAGGTAGATCTCTTAAGCAAAGAGAATACCTCTTCCTTCTTCAGCTTACCCTTGATGTAACCTCTTGCACGAGCTTCATCCTCGGTAATGTCAGCGAACATAGTCTTAATACGGGAGAATGGATAGTGATGAACAGCGTTCATAACCTCGCCTACCCAATCATCCGGACGCTTGATAAAGTCCGGAGCTCCGTTATTAACAAGCTGGTCCTCTGGGAATAAGTAATCGATATTAGAAATACCATACTGGTCGGCATGCTCTAAGAAAGACTCCTTCAAGCTTCCGCACTTCTTGCCATCCTTAAGGATAACTTCAAGGCCAGTGTGCATAAGCTCAGCAGCCTCATCTTTAGCACCCTGTGCTTCAAAAATGTTATGACTCATGTCTTTTCCTCCTTCGTCATCATCGTCATCGCCGGAATTTCCTTTGGCATCTTCAATTGCCATTCCGACCAAAATCTTTAATGCTGTCTGCTGCTCTTCGTTCATAGAAGCTACAGCTGCATTCAAATCAACCTCTTCAGGTTTCTTTCCTTCTTCTGCCACGGTAGTTCCCTCCTTATCGTCAGCATGTTCAACTACACTTTCTCCTTCTTCAGGAATTGGCTCGGGATCTTTCTCTCCGTCTTCTGGAGTTGACTCTGGGTCTTTCTCTCCGTCTTCTGGAGCTGTTCCTTCTCCTTCTTCAGGAGTAAGTTCTGGGTCTTCATGCTCAACATAGTCCTCAAAAGAACCGAAATCATCATGACACAAGCAAACAACAATGTCGTCACTGTCGTCATCACTATGAGCAAACCGCAAATCCTGCATGTAGGAAGTCTCTGGATTAGCACTTGCTACAACCAGGCTGACTTCACGAATAATTCCATGAATAACCTGATGTGCTTTCTCGGTAAGATGATTTGCATGGATCGATAAGGATGAAATATCCCGATGTTTCATAAGCTCTCTTGCAATCTTTCCACTCTCGGTGTTGTTAAAGGAAATAAATGCCTTAACACCTTCATCGCAATGCTTAAGCAATGCTTTACCGAGTACGTTCTCCGGTGTACTATAGTCATGAGACCAAATAACCGGAACTTCTTTTCCATCATCATCAAGAAAAGCGTCGTGCATTAGAGTTCTTCCATCAGCGCATTTGACGTTGTATTTTGTGGCCCAGCCAACAAAATCGTACTGTTGCTGCATTTTGAATTTCCTCCTTATGCATTGATTAATGTGTTACCTATATCTAAAAACTACATAAAAATAAGACTTAAGAATCACGATGGTTGTTTATCTCATCACTATCTAAGTCTCACCTTCTGGAGCTAATAGATTATTAATTGCTTCGCCATCTTCTGGCACTTCTTCACCAGACTGAGGAACATCACCAGTCTGACCAGTTGTAGAATTCGTTAATCTATCGGCCTCTTCTTCATCTGAAGGCTTCAAGCCAATTGATGCTCGAATCTCATTGGTTGTAACGATACCCGCTGTCTTAAACTTGTAGCCAAAATCTGATAATCTATCAGCTGGAATAAGTTTAAATGGGTCTCTAAAATACATCATAGATTGACCCTGCGTTCTGGCCGTTTTCGAAATGAATTTTCTTTTAGCCTCCAATGTTATCGTTTCCAAGAATGGTTCAATCACTCTCGCATAGTAATTGGCCATGACTTCAGGACTGGCGGTACCATCCAGGATTTCCTTAGTCATACCTAGTTCAGCAAATACCATCTCTGTGTAATACTCGACCTGCTTAAACAAATTGTTCTCAACTGGTCGATTGAGCTGGGTGATATGCTCAGTGGCATCTGCATATGCGATACCATACTTGGAACCGGATAATTGATCCTCGATAGACTTTCGTCTCTTCTCAGCCTGCTCTCTTCGGGCTTCACTTCGGATCGTGTATGGAAGCTGAATAATCAAATCCAACTTGCCTGAACTACTTTGCTCATCGACAATGTCCAAAAGAGCAAGTTTTCTAATCAAACGCTGCATGTTTGAGTTCGGCTCATTCATTACGGTATAAAAAGGATTTGAACATATTCCAACACAATATTTGGACATTGATACTTCTTCTCTTTTTCCGCCTATTGGTTCCAAATCATTATATACCAAAAGCTTTACTCGTCGTGGTTTCCACTCAACCACAGTACCAACACGCATTGATTTTATATCAAAAGCGCCTTGCTCACAAATTATTGGATTCTTGTCAGTATCAGTTGGCACCATTACTCCATGGCCATTCTCTTCCATGGTTAATACAAGGTCTTGCACAAACTCCCTACAATTTTGGTCAATGTTTGCTTCCAGTGAAAATATGTTATTTAAACCAGAATTAACATTTTCCTTATAACGTCCAACCTCATCGCATCGCACATGCCTAATGTCAATACTAGACACATCTAATGCAATACGATTGTAAATGGCATTTACTATGGAACGATCTATAGCTCTATGTCCTCTTGGACGATCGGGTCGAATGTAACTGGCCGGTCCATAATTATTTTCATTTCGCATTTTTGTTGGATCTTTGTTGCTCACAAATGCATTCCATGCACTTTGCATTCTAGAGACTAATGTGTTTTTATTAGCCATTTTGAATTTTTCTCCTTACTTCTTAGGATAAATAGCCTTAAATACCTCTGGAGCTAAAGTCTTGTGCAAAAATGTTGCTGCTCCAGCCTCTCCTAATTTCTTGCCACCAGTAACGGCTAAACCAGTAATTGCAGCAGAGGCACCTGCGATTGCAAGATTCTCTAAGAAGTCATTACCATCATTAAAATTAGAAGTGTGTAATTTTACGTATTCGTTCTCTGACTTCTTACGAAGAATTGCAGATGCTAACTCTTTATCAGACATGGTCTTCACTCGATTCCATGGGAGATTATCAACCTCAGCTTTAGCTTTTTCATACTTAGCCTGTCGATTAGCTGCTTTGGCTCTTACTTTGGCTCTTGTTTCACGAGCTTTGGCTTCGGCTTTAGCTGCTTTTGCTGCAAGTCGTTTAGAACTTGGTTTAGCATCAGCTTTGGCTCTTTCGCTCCTTGCCTTTGCCATGGCTTTCTTTACCTTTTTGGTATCACCTTTTGGTGTATATCCACCATTACCATACGGCTGATAGCGTCTTATACCCCAATGCATTCCTACAACGCCATAGTGTTTAAGCTCATTATTGGATTTTCGCGATTTCTTTTCGTTATTCTGACGATAGATTTCTTCGTCTAATGCGTTTGTAACCATATTTATATAATCCTTAGTCGTTAAATTATAACCACTGTTTCTGAGATTAAGCATCCATTGATTAACATTACTTATTGCTTCTGATAATTCTTGTTTATCTACTCCTGCCGGGACATTCCACTTCATGTCCTCTTCTAATACCGCATACGATCCATCTTTACGTTCTTTTATAAAAAACTCAGATCCAGATACACGATTATCATCGGAATAATTAGAATTATTAAAATCAGTATCATCCTCATTATAATCGTAATACTTTGATCGAGATGCATTGGTCTTTGAGTATTTTAGCTGCTTAATATCTCCTTCAGAATCAGTTATTGCTTTATCAATGGCTTCTGTTGCAACTTTTAAAAAATCTTTTGGATTACTTTTAACATCTTTGAGATTCGCTTTTAACTTATCGACATCTGTACCAGCAGGGCATACCCATTTCATGTCTTCTTCTACTACAAGTATAGAGCCATCACTTTTTTTCTTTACAAAAAAATCAGTAGTGCCAACTCTATTCTCTTCAGCATATGTTTCATCATCGAAATCATGATCGTCTTTTGTATACTCTGAGTATTTTGATTTTAATTTCGATTGATTATCATCTTTTGATACTTTTTTTGTCGATTCGCCTTTTGTACTACTTGAAGATGTTGAAGATGTTGAAGATGTTGAAGATGTTGAATTAGCAGTCTCTTTTGATTCGCTAGTGCTAACTGATTTTTTAGTACTAGTAGTACTACCGGTGCTGCCTTTCTTTTTCGATTTACCAGTTTTAGAAGACGTTTTGCTACTGGATATATCTAAAATTGGTGTTTTCTCTGTGGTTTGCACCTTATCTTCTTTCTTTTCAACAACTTTTGGCTTAGCTATAACCACACCCTGATTTTTTAATGGATGACTAGACGTTTTTTGTTCATTTTTAGAAACAGTCTTAGTATTAATCGGCTGATTCTTCATTTGAACCGCTACTCTTTGTCTGTTTGCTGGATTATTATATGTATAAATCCAACGACCATTTTTAAAAACACGGGTTATATATTTATGGGTTTTAACTACTGTTTTCTTAGGATACGTATAAACCCATCTACCATTTTTTAAAACACGAGATACGTATTTATGATTAGATCTTTTTGTCCCAGCTATTTCAGCTGAACTCTGAACAGTATTGGTCATTTGACTACCTCTTACTCAAAAGCATCTCTGTTTAACTTCCATGCAACATACGCATCCATCATGGCTGCAACGGAGTCAATCTTCATCTCATGTCTTGGTTTATAGAGCTTTCTATTACCATTTGTATCCTCGAGGGTAATACAGTTGCCCATTGCGAATGTCATGAGTGATTCGTCAAACTCCAACAGTCTGTTCTCAGCAAGTTTCTTTAACTCACCAAGTGGTACAGATTCTGTTCGTGCACCCTGAATAACTTTCTCGATACCAAATGGTCCATTGTCCTGAGCGTATCGTTCAACAAACTCTTTTGCATTGTATGGGTCATAACCAAAGCAACGTACGTCATACTGCATCTCGATGATGTGGTTATCTAAATCCTCATAGACTTCCATCATATCAAGAACTGTTCCTTCCATGACGATTAAGCTACCCTCTGCCATAAACTCCTCATACTTGAGTCGCATAGCCATTGGCAACTTATCAAGGGTTGCAGTTGTAATATAGTTACGGGTTTTGACACCGAATGCGCCATTTGATAATGGAAATATAAATGTAAATGCACAGAAGTCATCACCTCTAGAAAGATCTGCTCCGAGAGAGCAAGGCATCTTCCAGAAATCTCTTGGACTGTGCGGAAGGGTTTCCTCATACGTAAAGTAGTATGTGTAACCTTCCATTGGGATTCCAAAACGCTTAGCCAAAATATCATTGCGAGTAGCCGGAGCTTTCTCTGCTCTCTCTACGTCGAGCTGATAAGCTTCCATCTGATCCAATGCAACAATATTAGGGTTTGCCTTTAGCCACATTCGTGGGTTAGACACTTCTTCGATAGAATCCAGCCGATACCACCAAATGGATACATGAGGGTTGTAATATTCGCCCTTTAAAATATCCAAAAGCTCCATCTTAATGGTGTCGCCAGCACCGTTTCTTACAGTTCCTTCAGAACTTGTAGCGATGATAATGTAATCTTTAACCTTAGCAGCACCCTGCTCAATTGCACCGACTACATCCTCATTGATATCACCGGATAACCACTCATCTACAGTAGAACACTTAACACGAAGACCCTGAAGTTTGTTGATTCGCATTGGACGAACCTCAATCTTAGAGCCGTTAAGGAAGTTCTCAATACCTTTCTTGGTAGATGCTAACTTCTGACGGTTAGCCTTAGAACCAGTGGTATTTTGAAGTGATCCTTCGGTCAGCATCTTGAATAGTGGGCCACGGGAGACAGTAATGGCCGTAGAAATCGGACCCATAATTTCTTCCGCTTGGCGCATAGTTGGAGCTGTTACGATTTGATCGGTGGTGGAGGTATCGATATTCTGAATATAAGACTGAATACAAGAATCATATAAAGACTTAGCTGCACCACGGCCCACTATGAGATACTGTTTATTGACAAGTCTCTTAAGAACTCGTCTTCGAACATACTTTGTGGTATGTCCATCTTCTGATAAGGTTGGCACTGTACGATCCACATAGTAATACCAACCAAATAACTGCTCGCCCCAAAGCTTAAAAGAATCTAAGAGCTTTAAAGGAGAACCGTCTGTTAACGTCATCTCCCCTTCGCAGTAACTAATCCAACCCTCTACTGCTTCTTCATCATAGAAGATGCCAGGGTTAGCAATTAGGTCATCGATACGATTCATCTCTAGAGAGATAAATTCGTTTACCGGTATTTCACCTCGAATAACGGCCTCTCTAAACTGGCCGTAGTATTTCGGAACGGCAGTATTTGAGAGTGCCATATGTTATTCTCCTTAAAATTCATGTTTCTTAATCCACCTGTACATTCAATCTAAACTCAAGCTCTTTGATAGAGTCGTTTAGCGCCTGTGCTACAGTTCCACTCGAAGGCGGATCAAAGAGTGACCGAACCTTAGCATACATATAAGACTTAACCATATTCAATCTTGGATCACTGTCTGTAATAAAGTCAGTCCATACAGCAGTATCATCTACGATTGAGAATCCTTCAGCTGGTCCAACACCCAATTGGGTCAAAACTGAAAAGACAGAGTTAATATGGATAAGAATGTCTGCATCGAAGGCATCGTAACCGGCATCAAGACCTAAAAGCTTCTTAGTTGAATTAAGAATGCTATCCGTTACACTGACCTGTGTTGTCTCATCCATTGTTGCAACACCTCCTTATGCAAACATAAAAAGAAAGAGTCCGAGTGAACTCTTTCTCTCAAATCAAAAGTAAAAAGGGCAGTTTTATACTTTCCCTTCATAAAAGGACCTGTTATTTTTGCGCGTACTTATACTCTCCAAGGACAAGTATCATTAGGCCTACGTTCAGACCATTCAAAAGTTTGTAACAAGGAAATATCTCCATAATGGATTGCTTTGTGAGTATTGTCACTAACGCAAACAACATTATCTGGATCAAATATACAAGGATTGCGATTCAATACATCCTCTACTGTTATAGGATTGATATGGTGTACTGTGATTAAACCAGAGATTTCATATAACCTTGGACTATAAATATCAACCATGGCCATATCATGCCCATTATCTCTCAAGATAATATCTCGTCTAAATTTTCTCCATTCACCTGATGTATAGAGTAATTGGTTTAAATATCGATCATGACCGAATGTCTCTATACCAATCTTTCCATCAAGTTTTAAATATAAGAATCGGTCTTTATAAGTTGGTATTGAGATTAACTCAGAATAACTCCTCCTCATCTATAACCTCATCTTCCTGGTGATAACCTCTACTATAACTTTGAAAAGCAGCAATTGCTTCCTGCATAAGTTCTTCGGAACGCTTGGCAGATTGCAATGCTTCTGTCTTTGCACGTAAAAGCTTGTTCTCCTCTTCTAACTTCTCTCTACGGAGTCTTTCCTCTGTAGAACCAATTTTTAAAAAATGTGTAAGTACAGCTGCGGAAGCTGTGCCATCCCTAATCTGTTGCTCAGCCAACTCCATAGCCATTCCAACTATTCGTTGCTCCCTTGCTTCGGGTGATAGGGAAGGTGGTGCTGAATATGTCTGCTCTTTTGCGCTACTATTCTTTTGCTTAGCCACAGTTCTCAGCTCCTTTCTGAAAAATATCAACCACTAAGCAAGTAGTTGTACTCCACTTTGGGCATACTTTCAAAGCCCCAGTTTAACCTATTTTTTGGCTAGCCAAACTAAAAACAACTTTTAAAATATACCCCCGGAGAATTTTTTAAG
>CAMVKW010000020.1:0-60441 GCA_947168155.1 uncultured Lachnospiraceae bacterium
CTTCAAAGGCTACTCCTACAGGTGCTGTTGCACAGTTCGCTGCAGGTGGTAAGGAAATCAAGCAGAAGGATCTTGCTGGTATAGCAATGAGCTATGGTTATGTATATGTTGCTCAGGTTTCTATGGGTGCTAACTACAACCAGCTTATCAAGGCTATCAAGGAAGCTGAAAGCTATCATGGTCCATCACTCATCATCGCTTACGCTCCATGTATCAACCACAGAATTAGAGTTGGTATGAGCAAGGCTATGGCTGAGGAGAAGAAGGCAGTAGATGCTGGTTACTGGAATCTGTTCAGATTCAACCCAGCTGAGGACAAGAAGTTCACTCTTGATTCAAAGGCTGCTACAGTTCCTTATCAGGAATTCCTCGCTGGAGAGGCTCGTTACACAGCACTTCAGAAGGTTAACAAGGATAAGGCTGATAAGCTCTTCGCAATGGCTGAAGAGAACTCCAAGAAGAGATTTGCTCACCTTCAGGGTCTCGTAGATCTCTATGATGGAAGCAAGGCTGAGTAATCTATATAGAGTGGTCTCTAGTAGATAACGAAACTCCTAGTTAGATATAATAATGAATGCCGGTCATCGAAAGATGATCGGCATTTTTTTTGTCTAAAATTTATCCTTTTTTCCTTTGATACTTACACCTCTATATGTTAAAATATCATCAGTGGCGTTAGTGCTACAAATATAATAAATTTTGGCAGTATTTTCGCTGCTGAGATAAAAGATTGAGGAGGTTATAACTGTATGGGAAAGGATAATCAAGTAGTCTATGAAGATGGAACCTGGTCAATAGAGCTTCGCCCTCGTAACAATGTTCACGCTGGCGAGCCAACAGTAAAGGTCTGGGTTCTGATGATGGGGAAAGAAGTAGCTAAGTTTTCTAATAAGTTCCGTGGATATGGACATTACAATACTGAAGAAATGCTGGATCCAACAATTTGTGCAGCAGCAAAGAAAACTTGGGAAATGCTTAAAGAGGGTGATCTTACACCTGAGTTAGTTGAAAAAATCCGTACAGATATTTCTGATTTTATTAAATCTAGTCCAGCCCCTGCAGCTGCAGAGAGCGCTGAATAGAATTGCAAAATGAGGTGGTCGCCCGACCACCTTTTTTGTAACTAAAATTATAGCAAATTATAGTTGAAATATACTCCAGATAAAGGAGATAAATCCAATGGATTCTAAGCTTATTTACGCGGCAGATGATGAAGAAAATATAAGAGAGATACTCAAGGTTTTCCTTGAAGAGGCAGGTTACAGTGTGAAGGTTTTTGAGACCGGCGACGATCTTTACGATGAATTCACAGTAACCCCTTCTGATATGGTAATCCTTGATATTATGATGCCTGGAAGTAGTGGCATAGACATTTGTAAAAAAATCAGAGCAAAATCTACTGTTCCGATCATAATGCTTACTGCCAAGGAATCAGAAATGGACTATTCAATAGGAATCACTTCTGGTAGTGATGACTATATGATAAAACCATTTTCACCTTCAATCCTTATTATGAGGATCAAGGCACTTTTCAGACGTATTGAACTTGAGAGGAGTGCGGCTGCTTCCACAGAAGAGTCACCTTCAAAACTTGAGTTTGGTGACATTTACTATTCTGAAAGTAAGCATGCCATTATGTGTGGCAACAACAGTCTTGGCCTTACTGAAATGGAAATGGATTTTATGAAGTATATGCTGGGTCGTCCGGAGGAAGCCATTTCCCGTGAGGACTTCCTGGACTCTGTATGGGGTCTTGATGCGGAAACAGAATCACGTGTGGTTGATGAGACCGTTAGAAGGCTTAGAAGAAAGCTCAGAGCTATAGAAAGCAAGGTTACGATCAATACAGTCTGGGGCTTCGGTTATCAATTGGGAGTGGTTGAATGAAAAAGAAAAGAAGAAAGATGAATATAGGCCTTTTGGTATTTATCATTACAACCTTTTCTTTGATCGTTGTAGCACTTTGTGTTCATCTCTTCCTGAGCAAATACATTCACACAGAAGCTCGTCGAAGTATAAACAGCTGTGTGGATTATCTGAACTCACCAAGCGATGATTCATATATGGATTATCTGGAAGGCGATTATTTATTTAAGAGTTCTTACATTGACCTGGATTATGCCATGTTATTTAGTAATGACACCACAAGTCATTACAGTGTTGATTCGCTGGTTACAGACTGGTGCGCCAACAACAAGGACAAGCGAAATGAAATCTACATGGTAAAGCTTCAGGACAGGATATGCTATATAAAGCAGACTAAGATAAATAACAGCACATCGCACTTTGTTGTATATACTGATGTTTCGTCAGCAAAGCGAATGAGTGCCATTGTCGAAGTCATAATAATCATTGTCATGATCATTTGCGATATTGTTGCAACCTTCATGGGTCACAGAATGAACAAGGCTATCCAGGAAGAAGAGGATAAGCAAAAGAGATTCTTTGAGAATGCATCTCATGAGCTGAAGACACCGCTCATGTCCATTCAGGGCTTCTCTGAGGGGTTAGAGAAGGGCATAATCAAAGATCAGCAGAATGCTTACAAAGTCATACAAAAAGAAGTGGGAAAAATGTCACGTATGGTAGATGACATTTTGCTTCTTTCAAAGCATGACCGCGAAAGTGTTCAATATAATTTTGAGGAGATTTCCATTAAAGAGCTTATTGGCGATGTGCTGGATACTTTCTATATGGAGATCAAAAAAAGAAATATAAACTTGCTCGTGGACATTGACGACAAGTTCATAAATGTGGATATTGATCAGATGCACCGTGCTATATCAAATGTCATCTCAAATGGCCTTAGATATGCGCATACTACACTTCAGATCGTATTCAAACAAAATGTGCTCTACATCTGGAATGACGGAGTGCAATTATCTGCCGAAGATCAAAGCAAAATGTTCGACAGATTCTATATGGGGCAAGGGGGAAGCACTGGAATTGGGCTCTCTCTGGCAAAAGAAATAATTGAGAAACATGGGTTTAATATCAAGGCTGAAAATTATAGCAACGGTGTTAGATTTGTGATAGAATTGTCTGTATGAGGAGGTGGTTACATGAATGTATTTACTACGGACAAAATTCGTAATGTGGTCCTATTAGGCCATGGGGGATGTGGCAAGACTTCACTGGTTGAGGCAATGGCATATCTAGCAGGTATTACTAACCGTATGGGTACTGTTGAAGACGGTAACACAGTTAGTGATTACGATAAGGAAGAGACTAAGAGGAAAATTTCAATCAAGACCTCAATAGTTCCAATTCCTTGGGAAGGTTACAAGGTTAATATTCTCGACACACCTGGTTCTTTTGATTTTGTTGGGGAAACAGAAGAAGCAGTATCAGTTGCAGATGCAGCAATCATAGTTGTTTCTGGAAAGACTGGTATTGAAGCAGGAACAAGAAGAGCTTGGGAATATTGCGAACAGAGAAAGCTTCCTAGAATGGTATTCGTTACAGATATGGACGTTGATAAGGCTAGCTTCAGAGAAGTAGTTCAGAATCTCCAGGATTTATATGGAAAGAGAATAGCTCCTTTCCATCTGCCTATTAGGGAGAACGAACAGTTCGTAGGCTATGTAAATGTAATACAGCAGAAAGCAAAAAGATGGAATGATAAGGGTACTGTAGACAAGTTTGACGTTCCGGATTATTCTCAGGAAAACCTGAAAATATGCCGTGACGTTTTGGTTGAGGCAGTTGCTGAGACCAGCGAAGAGTTTATGGAGCGTTACTTTGACGGGGATGAGTTTTCAGAGGACGAGATCCGTGCAGCTATGCATGTAGGTGTATGTGATGGATCAATCGTACCGGTACTTATGGGATCTAATCCGCTTGCAAGAGGTATGTACACTCTCATGGCAGATATCATTAAGTATTTCCCAAGTCCTGACAGATGTAAGTGTGCCGGTATCAATACAATTAATAACGAAGTTTTCGAAGCTGATTATGATTTTTCAAAGCCTAAGTCAGCATATGTTTTCAAGACAATTGCTGATCCATACATCGGAAAGTTCTCACTCATTAAGGTCAACTCCGGTGTTCTGAAACCAGACGATGTACTCTTTAATTATCATAGAGATGCAGAAGAGAGAATTGGTAAGCTCTATGTAATGTGTGGTAACAAGGTTGAGGAAGTAAATGAGCTCCACGCAGGTGACATTGGCGCACTTGGTAAGCTTTCAGTTACTCAGACAACAGATTCTCTTTCAACAAAGAAGAGTCCTATCACATATATCAGAGCTAACATTTCTAAGCCTTATGTTTATATGCAATATAAAGCTAAGCAGAAGGCAGATATAGACAAGATATCACAGGCACTTGGTAAGATGCAGATGGAAGATCTTACACTTAAGACTGTAAATGACAGCGACAATGGTCAGACACTCATTTATGGTATTAGTGGACAGCAGCTGAAGCTTGTTCAGAGCATACTGGCTGAGAGATACAAGGTTGATATTGACCTTCTTCCACCACGTATTGCATTTAAGGAGACTATCAGAAAGAAAGTCGATACTGAGTATAAGTATAAGAAACAGTCCGGTGGACATGGACAGTATGGACACGTTAAGGTTATCATCGAGCCTCTCGGAGATACTGGTAAGCAGTATGAATTCGAGCAGACTGTAGTTGGTGGAGCAGTTCCAAAGAATTACTTCCCAGCAGTTGAGAAGGGTATTATCGAGTCAGTTAAGTCCGGTCCTCTTGCAAACTATCCTGTTACAGGTGTTAAGGTAACACTGTATGATGGTAGTTATCACGCAGTAGATTCATCCGAGCTTGCATTCAAGGTTGCTATGGAGCAGGCATTCAAGAAGGGATTCATGGAAGCTAGTCCAGTTCTCCTTGAACCAATCGCAACACTTAAGGTTGTTGTTCCAGATCAGTATACTGGTGATGTTATGGGTGATCTGAATAAGCGTCGAGCAAGAATCATGGGAATGGATCAGGTAAGTGACGGATATCAGCAGATACTTGCAGATATTCCTTATCTTGAGCTTTATGAGTATGATACAAGACTCAACTCAATGACTCGTGGTGAAGGATTATATGAATATGAATTCGCTAGATATGAGCAGGCTCCTGATGAAGTTGCTCAGGTTGAGATTGAGAAGAAGAAAGCTGAAGAAGAGTAGGCTGGTTCTAACAAATGAAATAATGGCACTGCAGATTTCTGCAGTGCCTTTTCTTATTTCTTATTTATTCTTGTTAGGTGATTTATGTTTTATTTCTGAGACTTCTCAGCTATTTCATTTAGCTTGAGGCAGAGTGGTTCGAGACCGTTCATGTCTGATGGCATATCAGTTATTATCGCAATGACATAAGGGTCTCCGTTTGTAGGATAAATGATTCCGCCATCGGTTGTGGCTCTGTATTTTCCTTCGCATATCCAGCCTGCCTTGGACTCTGTTCTGTATCCCAGTCCTGCATCTACAACTTTTTCTGTATCATTTATTGGCTGGTTATCTGTACTCTTGTCTTTGTTATTTTTGGTGTTTTTATCTTTACTTGAATTTGTATTGTTTTCTTTTTTGTCTGTGCTGGAAGTTGTAGTGTTTGCTGATGCTTTATCAGTGTTGTATGTTCCAAGCGCTGTATAAATAGCAGAAGCGTTAGGAGATATGTACCAATCCTTAATCTGCATTCCCACATCGTCAGTATTGAAGAAGTAGTAGTTCTGTACCCATAGCTTTGCAAGTGATCTTGCACTCAGCTGAGGATAGTGGTAGGTTGCATTACTTGGATCTATATCCGATTCCTCGCACCACTCAGCAAAGAATTCTTTTCCATATGTCTTCCTGGTGTTGCTGTAAAGCTTGTTATCAGAATACATTACGATAGTCTCGAGGGAATGTGCTGATTTTTCTAACAGCTCCGGCTTGTAGTCCACAAGGGAGGCTATGTAAGGCCCCTTAATGCAGCTGGCAGAATAAACAGTGCTGTCTACGTTATAGCCAACTCCTTCCCCAGTATAAAGATTTATCATTACAAATCCTGCAGTGTTGCAGTTTCGCATTTCGTCCACACAGTTTAGCAGATCTGTTTTGTCTGACTGACTAAGTTCAAGACCGCCGAATGCCTCAACAGTTTTGCTGTCATTTATCTGAACCTTTGTCTTGCCATCAGTACTAAGTTCAGGCTGCTCGATCTCGTCTATACAGTCGAAGAGGTAATCCTTCGATATCAGTTTTCCTGTTTCACCAAATACATAGTAGCTTCCATCTATTTTTTCAGGACCAGTAGCAGCTTCACCATTTTCTTCGAAATAGTATTTATCTCCAAGGAAGGTCTGCCAACCGGTTTCTGGTATTCCTTCTTCATTCAGGTAGTAGGTTTTACCATCTATTTCCTGCCATCCTGTAGCGATAGAACCATCTGAGTTTACATAACATTTATTGCCGGATTCGTCCTCACTCCATCCAATATCCTGAATTCCTTCGTCAGATAGTATATATTCCTCTCCATCCACCGTGGTACGACCGGTTAACATAAATCCTTGCTCATCAAAGTAAAACTTCTTTTCTTCGATGGTGTTCCAGCCCACAGCCACTGTATGATCAGGGAAGACGTACATCTTCTTGCTGTCTATATCAACCCATCCTGTATCCAGCGAGCCATTATCATCAAAATGATACTTAAAGCCGTCGATGGCATTTTGCCCTATATCTGCATAGCCCTCATCATTAAAGTGATACCATTTGTCATCCAGCAAAAGCCAGGAATCTTTTACATATTCCCGGTTCTCGTCCACATATCTGATTCCCTTACTTCCCGTTGTTACCCAGGTGTTAGGGCGTTTGTAATATAGGAGAAATGCGGCTGTGACAGAGCCTATGATCACTACGCATAGAATAGCTATTAATATGTTTCTTCGTTTATTCATTCTCCAGACCTTTTTTAGGTGCCAATGTAATTTCTTTCCACAGAATAATTTATACAAATACAAAACAAAAAGCAACAAAATAATTATGAAAATCAAAGAATAAAATAATGCATTTTGTACTTGCACTAAAACATACCCATATTAATTCACAAAATGTAGTATCTTAGCTATTTTTGTGGTAAAATATAGAAGTCTCTGTGGAGGATTCAGAGGACGATTTTGAGATGATTATTTGGGAGACAAGGTGGCATTATGGCAGAGCAGTTTACACTGATCGACGACATAATTAAAAACCATTCTGAGAGAATTCTTAACCTGAGAAAATTCTACCCATTCTTCACTTTGGCTGAGAGTACATTTAGCCAGTATAAGGAGGGTAGATTTAAGTTTCTTGATATGGGTTATATTACTCTTGCTGTGCTCAGATTTTTCATAAACGAGAACAGTTTCAATGATAGTCCAGTTACCTATGCTGGTTATGAGGATTTTTGTCTGAAGCTGCTGGCTCGTGATTTTGATGTGCGTCCTGGAGATGATTATTCCAAGGAAGAACTAAATGAACTGGTCAAATATATTTTTGACAAGATGAGAAATTATGGACGTGCATTTGAATTTAATTTCTTTGATCCGTCTGATAGAAAACAGAAGACTGCCAGAGTAAGACTGCTGGACAGTACTGTTAGAGAGACTGAGGTTGTTTATACCATAACCGAGGACGGAATTGAATTTTACCTTACCACTAAAGAGGTGCGAGATGAGAGCCGCATCAACATGGATCAGCTCCTTCTTGAGAAGCTTATTAAGTCCGAAAACTTTAGTGGAAGTATGGATGTCATCCAGCGTATCAATATCGAGGTTAAGGCGTTGGAGAAAAAACGTGAAGAGGTTGTTCAGCTTCTGCTGACAGATGTACATGCAGGTGCTGAGGCAGTTGATGAATATATGGACCAGACATCTGTCTGGTTTGCAGAGGAAAGAAAATCCTTTGCCCGAAATAGAGAGCTGGTGGACAAGGCTGTTTCGAGACTTACCTACGGCGGTGATTCAAAGACCGCAAGGGATATAACAAGTCTTCAGACAATGCTTAAGCAGACTATTGAAAGTCATAGCGCACTTATAGCGGCAACTGCTGAGCTGTCCCGTTTCTCGGATGAGATGATACGAAGAAGCAGAACAAGAAGTCTTAGGATTTCTTATGACTTTGAATCTACTCTTAGCAGGATGATAAATGAGGACAGGATGGATGCGCTCGTAAATACCATCAGTCCTTTCATGCTCCCTCGAAGAAGAAAGTCTATGGCAATATCGACTATTGATAACATAGTCCTTCAAAAGACAGCGGATTCACTTAAGGGTGAGATAAGAGAAGATGTCAAAGCAGATCTCAGCTTTAAATATGAGGACGAGATATTTAGTGAGAATGTGGGACAGAACTTCGCCAAGCTTTTTCTTGAACTTATTGGCAGATTAAAGAGATGGGACAAGGTAACGCTGGAAGAATATAATGCAATCCTTGAAGTGAAGTTCGGTACTGAAATTTATAAGAACCGCGACTATTATTCCTTCCTTACACATTTGGCTGGAAAGGAACATTACTCAGTAAAAGATATGCGGGATAATGCAGAGACCTTCCTGGAGGATATGGTAATAAGCTATATCAGCGAGGATGAGCTGGACCAATATGAAGATGTGGAGTTCGAACTGGAATATGGTCAGGAAGAACTTGAGCTAAAGATAGAAAATGAAGACGACATAGCAAAATTGTCGCAGATTACATTTAACAGGATTAAAGAAAGGAGGATGGACTGATGGAAAAGAGTTTAGAGAAAGCCCTTGATATTTACAGTGTGCTTGCCACCGGTAAGAGCATTTCATCAAAGGATAAAGAGACCAGCGAGCTGTACAATGCATTCTATGCCGATACAGAAGTTTATGATACAGTCATGGGACTTCTGAGCAGACTTAACCTGAAGCTTTATGAATACAATGAGTCCATCTTCTTAACAGCCGGAACTGGTAACAAGGTTTTCGGTTATACAAATGATGACCTTAAGAAGATGATGGGTCTCAGACTTAACAAGGAGCTCTATCTTGTATTCTTTATCGTTTATGAGATGCTGCTTCAGTTCTATAAGACTTCGGACACATATCAGGTTAAGGATTATGTGAGAATCGACGAGATTATAGATGCAGTTAATAAGGATCTGGGAAGGATCAGCAGTGATGCATCTGTTTATAGTGAGGATGATATTGGGGATAGCTCCTTCAAGGCTGTTGCGCTTCTTTGGGACGGACTTCCTCCAATGATATCCGAGGATAAAGATAGAAATAAGGCTTCCCGTGGTTCAAGAATGGGATATGTTAAGCTGGCAAGTAACTTTATGAATGGAGAGGGTGTTTTCACAATCGTGGATGACAGGCTCTATCCAACTGACCGTTTCCATGCTATAGCTGAAAATTATTTTGAAGATAATGGCAGTGCCATCTTCGCCGAAATGAATGGAGGTGAAGATAATGCCTAGTATAAACCGAATCAGAGTAAACAATGTTAAATACAATTTTGGTACTCAGAGCTATGACGATTTCTCCATGAGAATGTATGGTCGTAATACTCTTTATGATCTTGCAAATGGTGGTGGTAAGAGTGTGCTCATGCTGCTCCTTATGCAGAATCTGATACCTAACTGTACTCTTGATGATAAGCAGCCAATTGAAAAGCTCTTCAGAGATTCCAGTAATACAGTTATTCATTCCCTTATTGAGTGGAAGCTGGACAGCTGTGACATCAAAGAAGGCATGCGCTATATGACTACCGGATTTGCTGCCCGTAAGGCTGCTACTACAGAAGAAGAGCGTAAGGATGGAACGGCCCAGATTGAATACTTTAACTATGTCATCTTCTACAGGGAATATAACAAGAATGATATTCTGAACCTTCCACTTGTAAAGGATAACGAGAGGATTTCTTATAAGGCTCTCAGGAATTATCTGCATGACCTGGCCCGTAATGACAAGAACATGATCGTTCAGGTTTTCGACCGTAAGGGTGAATACCAGAGGTTCATTGCTCAGTATGGTCTCTATGAAAGTCATTGGGAGATCATCAGAGGTATCAATAAAACTGAGGGACATGTTCGTACTTACTTTGAATCTAACTATAAGACTACAAGACGTGTTATTGAGGATCTTCTTATTGAGGAAATAATCGAGAAGGCATATCAGACAAAGACTGAAAGAGAGTCTGATAAAACAGAGAGTACTGTTTCACTTCTCATGACTATCCAGGAAGAACTGAAGAGTCTGGCTGAGAAGAAGAAAGGAATTCAACTTTATGATCATGAGCAGGAGCTGGTACAGCTTCTGATAGATAGAATTGAGTCCTTTATGGAGCTCTATAAGAATCAGGAAAGAACTGCTGAAACTATTGGCCGCGTGCTTGTGACTCTTGAAAATGAGAAGAGTTCAAGACAGGAAAAGCTGGATAAACTGCAGGGCGATGCAGACGAGCTGGAAGAAAAACTCCGTGATGTTAAGGAACTGATTGAGGTTCTGAAGATATATATGGATATCGAAGAACTGGCTGCGCGTAATGAACTCATTTCTGGAAAAGAGGCTGCTATTAAGTCTCTATCTCAGGATATAGATCTGCAGGACAAAGCCTTTAGACAGCGCTCGGCTATTTCTGAGTATCTTGAACTTAAGAAGGCAACTCAGGAGCTGGAAGCTCTCAGCAAAGAAAAGAAAGATGTGCCTAAGGGTGCAGATGACATCTACACTATTGTTGCTAATATCAGAGACAGATTTGATAAGAAGCTGGAAGAGATAGACAAGAGACTGTCTCCTCTTACTCAGGCATTGGCTGAAACCAAGGAGAAGAGTGATCTTCTTATGAAGCAGAAGGCTGAGGGTGAGACAGAGCTTGCGGTTATCGGCAGCAGACAGGAATATCTTTCAAAGGATATTGATGAACTGAATAAAGAAATGAATACTCTTCAGGATGATATTGATTATTCACTTCTGATGGATCCTCGTGGATCGGTCAGCAGCAGATCCAAAGCCCTTGAAGAGTGCGAGGCAAAAACCGAAGAGCTTGTACTTAAGAAGGAAAGACTTGAATTTGATATTGCGACTCTTGAAAAAGAACTGGATGAAAAGGTTGCTGAGGATAGAGCGAACGAAATTCGTTTAGATGAACTGCGTGAGCGAGTTGAAGAATATAAAAAGTGCAGCGGTAAGTATACATCTATCTGCAGCATCTATGCTGATGAAAAGAATGTTCAGCCAAATGTGCTGGAAGAGAAGCTGCGTGACAGACTTAGTGCCAGCGTTATAAAGGTTTATGAACTTCAGGGTATTATTTCTGAACTGGAGAAACGTGATAAGGACATCCGTGGTGGCCGACTTGTTGAGGCGACGAAGGGGGTTGAAAAGGTTATAGATTATCTTTTCACAAGACATAGTATCAGTGCTATGTACGGAATGGACTTTCTTTCTGCTCTTCCTGATAAGAAGAAGGAAGAGGTACTGGACAAGGCGCCGGGGATTGCATTTGGCGTAATCGTTGATGACCTTTCTGTAGTGCTGGAGGATCCGGGACTCAAGGAACTGGATATCGATGAAGAGGTTTATATCTATGACAAAGCTCAGCTGGGTGGAGTCAGCCTTCTTCTGGGTGACGGAGTAGAATGCGTTCGAAGAAACAAAGAATATTTCTTAGATCCTAAGTTCCAGGATGCAAAGCTTAGACTGCTTGGTTCTGAAATTGATAACCAGCAGGAAGAATTAAAGAATAATGAGGCTATGCTGGAGACCCTGAAAGAGGATATGGATTTTGTAAAGCTCTTCAGAGAGAAGGGCTACAGCACTGCTGAGCAGGATTTTAAGGCGGCAGAGGAAAATAAAAAATCTGCGGCAGAGGAAATCAGCAAACTTCGTGAGACAAATCAGAAGCTGGCTGACAATCTTGAAAGTACTACAAATGAGTTGGAAGAACTTAGAAAGAATATTGAAAGATACCAGGCTGAGCTTATAAGTCTTACTAATCTTGTTTCTCTTCAGGACAGAGTGAATGAGCTTACTCGTCGTAAGGAAGATCTGAAAAATGATAAGAAGCAGATTGAGGCGAGAATAGAAGAGGTTTCTAATTCAAAGAGAAGTAATGAGCTCAGGATCCTTGAGCAGGAGGCGCAGATTGAGACTCTTAATAAAGAGAAGGATGAGCTGAATTATAAATGGGATAATAAATATTCTGTTTATTACATAGATACCACAGCCTTCCCTCCGCTGGATTTAGATGAGCCAGAGCTTGAGAGTGCATTTGAAAGGGCGCTGGGAGGTTCCGGTGATAGTCGCATTTCCCTTGAGAAAGAAAAGCTGCTTCAGGATACACTGAAGGGTACTATTGAAAGACAGACCAGAGCAATCGAGAGACTGGGTGTTGATGTGGCAGATCTTGCAGAGCTGGATAGGAGCGGCAGCCTGACTGCGGTCAGTGATGAGGTTCTGGATGCCATGCGTTCTGAACTGGATAACCTGCAGGGCGAAAGAAGAAAGCTGGAGCAGGATATGTCCGGTATCAGTACTGAGAAGGCCCGTCTTGAAGGAAGTATTGAATACGCTAAGCAGCGTCTGGAAATGGAATACGGCGGCGGTGCTCTTAGCAGGCTTGAAAATCCTGGTGAGGAATATATTCAGGATACAAGAAAATCTCTGGATGAACTTAAGGGTACAAGCGTACAGTACAAGGCTATGCTGGATAAGGCGAAGGCTGAGCTGGATAAGGCGGCAAGTAGTGCGAAGAATAATGATGACCTGATGAAGCTTGCCAACAGAATCGTGGATACGGCTGGTGTGGACATTTCCGAGCTGAGTGCATTTGACTCGACTGCAAATATTGATGAGGAATTTGATAGCTATGTTATGAAGTATGACAAGCTGTCCAAGGATATTGACAGAGCCCGGGCTGACATGATGAAGGTTAAGATGAGTGTTTACGATACTCTGATGAACCTGGGTGTTCTGGAGCTTGCAGCTTCTATCAGGGACGATGTAAATATTCCTGAAAACAGACGGGATGCAGAAAGACTGCTGAAGAGACTTGGAGATGTTATTGAGATAATAATCCTCGAGAGAGACCGGGTTGAGAAGAGTCTTGTAAGTATGCAGCAGCTGAAGGATAACTTCGTAGATCAATGTGTGGAGAGATGTCTTGATGTTCGTTCCGAGCTGGATAAGCTGACTAAGCTTTCTGAAATCACAATGGGTGACAGTAAGGTACAGATGATACGTCTCAGCATTCCATATGTTAAGGATGAATTTATAAAGGACAGAATGTCTGAATATATTGATAATGTGGTTGAAGAGGTTGATAAGAAGAATGATGATGGCGACAGGCAGAAGTTCCTGAGTACAAGTCTTTCTATGAAGAAGCTTTTCTCGGTCATCGTTACAGATATGTCCAAGATAAGGCTGATGCTTTATAAGAGAGAAAGAATTAAGGAACAGAGCAGATACCTCAGATATGAAGAGGCGGTTGGTAGTACCGGACAGTCTCAGGGTATTTATATACAGTTCCTGATTTCAATAATAAATTATATTGCTGGTATGTACGCCGTTCAGGATACAGCCAGATCCAAAACACTCTTCATAGATAACCCATTTGGAGCGGCTAAGGATATTTATATCTGGGAGCCAATCTTCAAACTTCTTGAAGAGAATAGTTGTCAGCTTATTGTTCCTGCACGTGGAGCTACACCTGAGATTACAGGTAAGTTTGATATTAACTACGTTCTCGGTCAGCAGATGACTGGCAACAAAACAACCACTGTTGTGGTTAATTACAGTAGCAAGACAAAGGGCGAAGAACTTGAATACAAGAATCTGGATTACGAACAGGCTACCTTTGATTTTGTATAATACTAAAGAGGTTGATTAATGTATATAATAGAGAGCAGAAATATTCTGACTCCGCAAAACGGACTAAATATTTATAGAGGCAGAACTGAAGATAGCATTTACCTTACGGAAATTCCTGGAGGCGATGATCTGGATATTGGTGTTAAGATGGATGCGCCCGAGCAGCTGAGTGGAGTGCTTCGAACCAGAAGGAACAAGGGCATTATAATAATGGGTAATCTGGGCGACCCTTATAACAGTCATGAGAAACAGTATATGCTTACCAGGAGGAGTCTAAAGGTCATTGAGAATAATGACTACGGTGTCGTGATCAGTACCAAGCAGACTGCAATAAGTCGTGACATGGATATTCTGGCGGGAATTGCCAGAAAAACCAAATGCGCCGTGGAGATGACTATCCCTACTTTGGACGAAAAGAAACTGAAGAAGATAGAGGGAAAAGAGGTTTCGGCTGTTAAGGAAAGACTGGAGCTTATCACCGAACTTCGGAAGGCTGGAGTGGAAGTTATAATCGACGCCTATCCTATTATTCCATTTGTGAATGACCAGGATATACCTGAAGTTGTGCAATGCCTTACAGATTATGATATACTAGGGGTCGACCTTATGGACTACAGACTTGCAATTAAGAAGTCTGTGAGAGAATTTTTCTATAGTCAGTTCAAGGAAAGGTTCCCTAAAGAGTTCGATGAGTTCTCGAATTTATATGAACAGTCCGGAGAGCTGGTTCCGGAAAATGCCAAGGAAATTCTGGCAGAACTCCAGGCTATTTGTGAGAGTCATGAAATCATGTGCAGCTCTCAAAAACTTAAATCCTGGAAACGCCAATACATTAATAAAACTGTTGGTGACCAATTAACAATATTTGATATTATATAAAAATATGTGAATTATTGTTTTTCAATATAGGAGGAAAAAGAAATGGATTACAATGCAGCGAGTCTCGTGATGCACGAGGAAAATCAGGGTAAGCTTGAGGTTAAGCTTAAGGTTGCTCTGGAGACAAAGGAAGACCTGTCAACTGCTTATACCCCAGGTGTTGCAGAGCCTTGTAGAAAGATAGCAGAGAACCCGGCAGATGCTTATAAGTACACACTTAAGGCAAATACTGTTGCAGTAGTTTCTGACGGAACAGCAGTACTTGGTCTTGGAGATATTGGACCACTTGCAGCTATCCCGGTTATGGAAGGTAAATCAGTGCTTTTCAAAAAGTTCGGAAATGTAGATGCATTCCCAATCTGTATTGATACAAAGGATACTGAAGAGATAATTGAAACAGTAAAGAGACTTGCTCCTTCATTTGGTGGTATCAACCTTGAGGATATTGCAGCTCCTAGATGTTTTGAGATTGAGAGAAGACTTAAGGAAGAACTTGATATTCCAGTTTTCCATGATGATCAGCACGGAACAGCTATCGTTGTTGCAGCAGGTCTTACAAATGCACTTAAGCTCATTGGTAAGAAGTGGGAGGATTGCAGCGCTGTCATCAGTGGTGCTGGTTCAGCAGGCATTTCCATCTGTAAGCTTCTTCAGAGCTTCGGTCTTGGAAATGTTGTCCTTGTTGATAGTAAGGGTGCTCTTGTAGATGGAGATCCAAGACTCAACAGTGCTAAACAGGAAATCGCTGCAGTTACAAATAAGAATAAAGAATCAGGAAGTCTTGCAGATGTACTTAAGGGAAAGGACATCTTCATCGGAGTTTCAGCTCCAGGACTTGTTACAGCTGATATGGTTAAGACTATGGCAGATGATCCTATTGTTTTCGCTATGGCAAACCCAACACCTGAGATCATGCCAGATGAGGCAAAGGCAGGTGGAGCAAGAATAGTTGCGACAGGACGTTCAGATTTCCCTAATCAGATCAATAACGTGCTTGTATTCCCTGGCATCTTCAGAGGTGCGCTGGATGCAAGAGCAAGCGCAATCACAGAGCCTATGAAAGAGGCTGCAGCTAGAGCTATAGCATCTATCGTTACAGATGATGAGCTCAGCGAAGATTATATTATACCTGATGCATTTAATGAGAAGGTTGCACAGGTAGTAGCAAAGGCAGTTGCTGATGAAGCAGTAAAGTCAGGTATCAGCAAGATGTAATCCTCGGGGTAGGAGGAAAAATATGTCTATAGAATTATACGAAAAAGCAAAGAAGATGGGAAACAAGGCCTATAAGGCCAGCGTATCAGAGGGACGCTACCCATTTCTTCCTGTGCTGGATGACATCATAAGTAGAGAAGATATTGCAAGCGAGGTTAATCTTGGTCTTGTGGACATTCCACTGGACAGAGTTGTGGGTACCAGTACATCTGGAAGAACCCAGGCCTTTGCTTCTAATTTCATGCCTCTTATGGATCCTAAGTCAGAGTTTGGTGCCAAGTGGTCTGCACTCTGTGATGCTCATCTTGAAGAGGGTATTAGAGATGCCATAAAGGTTTATGAATATCTAAATTATTATTACGTAGTAGAAGGAAACAAGAGAGTTAGTGTTCTTAAGTTTTTCGAGGCGGATTCTATCCCTGCATTCGTAACCAGAAAGGTTCCTAAACTGAGTGATGACGAGATAGTCAAGGTCTACTACGAATATATGGACTTCTATAAGAAGACCGGAGTTAATTACATCACCTTCTCGCATGTTGGTGGTTATGAAAGACTCATGGAGCAGGTCCGTGTTGCTGCTGAGCACGGTGGTGAACTTAGTGATGAGACAACAGTCAGTGCTGTAGGTTCAACATCGGATACAGCAGATGGTTCAGGAACAGTTATCAGAGCAGATGCTTCCAAGATATGGTCTGATGATACACTCCTGGAGTTGAAGGCCGCATACAAAAGATTTGAGAAGGCATTTAAACAAAAAGGTGGAGGACGTCTTGATATTACCACCGGAGATGCATTCATAGTCTTTATTGAATTAAAGGGCTTCGATGCAGTCTGCGATATGGGTATAGACGAGATTGAAGAAGGAATAGCTGCTATGTGGCAGGAGTTCCTGGTAGTCAATGAGAAATATGAAGTTGAGGTTTCTCTTGACCCGCCTGAAGAAAAGAAGAGCAAGCTCTCACAGATTCTTGCTCCGAACTACAGTGCATCCAAACCGCTTAAGGTTGGATTCGTTTATGACGGCGATCCTTCCAAATCTGACTGGTTCTATCAGCATGAGTTGGGAAGAAATTATATCAAGGAAGAATTTGGTGACAAGCTGGTTGCACTTAAGATTTCTTGTAATGGTAAGGAAGAAGAAATTATAGCGGCTATTGAGGATCTTGTTGAGAATCATGGAGCCGAGGTTATCTTTACAACTACGGCGCAGTCGGTTGGCGCCAGTCTAAAGTGCGGTATTAAATATCCAAATGTAAAGATACTCAATTGTTCGATCAATACATCACATAGATATATAAGAACCTACGACGCCCGTCTTTATGAGGCAAAGTTCCTGTCAGGAATGATAGCAGGTGCTATCACAGATACTGATAAGATTGGTTATGTTGCTACCTATCCAATTTATGGAATAACAGCAAATATAAATGCATTTGCCCTGGGTGCGCATATGGTTAATCCTAAGGTAAAGGTTCACGTTAAGTGGACATCGCTTAAGGATAACCAGACAAAGAATGATATATATAAATCGATTTACGAAGAAGGAATTGATGTTGTATCAGATCAGGATATGATCAATCCTAGTGAAGCTTCAAGAAAGTTCGGTATGTACCGACTTACTGTTAACGGTCCGGAAAATGTGACCATGACGGTTTACAACTGGGGCAAGCTCTACGAACGCATTATCAACATGATTATGCAGGGTAACTGGAGCAGTGCCGATGCAGAGAATGAAAGCAAGCCTATCAATTACTGGTGGGGACTTTCAGCAGGAGTTGTAGATATAATCATGTCCGAGAAGGTTCCGGCAGATACAAGAAGGCTCGTTGAGATTATAAAGGGCCTTATCATCGAAGATAAATTCTCACCTTTCGGTGGTGAACTAAAGGATCAGGAAGGAAATCTTATCAGTCCTGATGGAGAGGTTCCAAGTGTAGATGAGATTATCAAGATGAACTGGCTCGTAAGTAATGTTGTGGGCGAAATTCCAGAGATTGAAAAACTGGATGAAGAAGCAAAGATACTAGTGGAAATGAAGGGTGTCCAGAAGGATGAAAATTCTAGCGCTGGCTGATGTTGAGTCGAAATATTTATGGGATTTTTTCGAAAAAACTAAATTAGAGGGTATTGACTTGATATTGTCAGCAGGTGATCTGGCACCGCAGTATCTGGAGTTCCTGGCAACCTATGCCAAGTGTCCGATACTTTACGTGCATGGAAATCATGATGCCTGCTATGACGATACTCCGCCTCTCGGATGCATCTGCGTAGATGATCAGATTTACGAGCATGAAGGTCTGAGGATAATGGGACTTGGCGGTAGTATGTGTTATAATTATGGCACGTATCAGTTTACTGAGAAGCAGATGAAAATGCGTCTCTTAAAAATGAAACCTAAGCTTTGGAGGCATAAGGGAGTAGACATTTTACTTTCCCATTCGCCAGCCAAGGGATTTCATGATGGAGAGGATATGCCTCACACAGGCTTTGATTGTTTTAATACTATTTTGGATAAGTATGAGCCAAAGCTTTTTATTCATGGCCACGTTCATATGAACTATGGCAGGGAGTTTAAGCGTGAGGATATGAGAGGCAATACGAGAGTCGTAAATGCCTATGAACGTTACATTATAGAGATATAGATTTGCTGCTAATTTTATAGTGAAAAATCTTATGTGAGGTACTATGAATTCATACGAAGAATACAGAAAAAGAGTAGAACGATATGTGGATTTATGCGATAATATAGGAGGGATTGATAAGTCTCTTTACACCAAGTACGATGTAAAAAGAGGACTTAGAGATTCAGATGGACGAGGTGTTCTGACAGGTCTTACAGAGATATCAGATGTCTCCGGTTTTAAAGAAGTAAATGGAGAAAGAATTCCTATCGAAGGCGAGCTCTTTTTCCAGGGATATGACGTGCGTGAACTTGTTAAAGGATTTGGTCAGGGAAACCATGGTTTCGAGGAAACCATCTTCCTTCTTCTTTTTGGAGAGCTTCCTACAGAAGAAGAGTTAAAGGATTTCATGCAGATAATCGGATATCTGAGACCACTTCCTGATAACTTCAACCGTGATGTTATTATGAAGGCACCTAGCAGAAACATTATGAATGTTCTGGAGAGATGTGTTCTGACACTTTACTCTTATGATGAAAATCCTGATGATATAAGCGTTCCGCATGTACTTTCTCAGTCACTTAGTCTGATTGCGAGATTCCCTGTTATAGCTGCTTATGGCTATCAGAGCTACAGGCATAAATTTATGGATTCCAGTCTGGTTATCCATAGACCAAAGCCAGAGCTTTCCACAGCAGAGAATATACTCAGACTTCTGAGACCAGATGCGACATTTACAGATCTTGAAGCACAGGTGCTGGATGTGTGCCTTGTACTTCATGCTGAACACGGTGGTGGTAACAACTCTACATTTACCACACACGTTATAACTACTACAGGTACCGATACATATTCCGCAGTGGCTGGTTCTCTTGGATCACTTAAGGGACCAAGACACGGTGGTGCTAACCTCAAGGTTCAGCAGATGGTTGCAGACCTTAAGGCAAATGTTGAAGATACAGAAGATGATGCACAGGTTAAGGCTTATTTGGATAAGCTTCTGAAGAAGCAGGCATTTGACAAAGCGGGGTTAATATATGGTATGGGACATGCCATCTATACTTTGTCAGATCCTAGAGCTCAGATCCTTAAGTCTTATGCAAGAAAGCTTTCTGAGGCTGAGGGCTTCATGAAAGAGTTCGAGCTTTATGACAGGATTGAGCGTCTGGCGAAAGAGCTTATTGTAAAACACAGAGATGTGCAAAAACCTGTTTGTGCTAATGTGGATCTTTACAGTGGATTTGTTTATTCAGTACTCAAGATTCCTGTAGAGCTTTTCACACCTATGTTTGCTATAGCTAGAATAGCAGGCTGGTCAGCTCATCGTATTGAAGAGCTGGCAAATAATGGCAAGATTATCAGACCTGCATACAAGTATGTAGGTACTCACAGAGAGTATCTCCCAATGAAGGAGAGAAACTGGTAAGGCCAAATCTTTTTTATAGGAGGGGGGACGTTTATGTTCTGTACACATTGTGGAAAAAATATACCAGATGGGGTGAGATTCTGTACTTATTGCGGAAGCTCTGTTGAGTCGAAGGCACCGACTATGAATGCTATGAGCAGTGCTCAGCCAAAGCCTAGACCAGCAGCTCAGGCAAGTGGTTCATCAAAGAAGACTATGATCTTAGTTTGTTCTATCTGTGGAGCGGTTATTGTTCTCGCACTTGGAATTCTGTTCTTTGTTAAGATGTTCCATTCTGAAGAGGTCAATCTGAATGACTATGTAAGCGTACAGTTTGATGGTTACAATTCACAGGGAACTGCAGTTGTTGTTTTTGATAACGATGCATTCCTGGATGACTTCGAAAATAAGATTAAGTACAAGGGCGGAAAGCCTTCAAATGCAGATGACTATTACAGCGCTGCAGAATATATGATAAATGAGCTGGTAGATTATTCTATTGATAATCCAACTGGTCTTTCAAATGGAGATACAGTTATCCTTAAGTGGAATGTAGATGAATATGGAATCCAGAATGATGTTAAGGTTAAGGCAAGATGCCGTGATACCGAGTTCAAGGTAGAAGGTCTTCAGGAAGCTGAGGCAGTAGATGTATTTCAGAACATTGATGTATCATTCCAGGGTGATGACGGTTCAGGTTATGTAGTAATAACAAATAACAATACTACAGAGCCATTTAATTCTTGGACATTCTCAGCTGACACTACTAATGAGCTTAGCAACGGCGACAAAATCGTTGTTTCTGTAGATGATGGTGAAAGTAAACTGGATGCCAGCGTTTCAGATACAGGTAAAGTTCCTACAGCACTTTCAAGAGAGTACACAGTTACAGGTCTTTCAGCAAAGGCTGAAGCTACAACTGAGGAAGAGGAAGAAGAGGAAGAGGATGATGGTGGCACAACTGTAGCACAGGGTGGTACATCTGCTCAGAAGCCTAAGAAAAATAATGGTTCAAGTTCTTCAAAGGGTGGCGGAAACCAGGTATTCCCTGATAGTAGCTCAAGACTTCTTACAGCTGAGGAAGTTGGAAGACTTTCAGAGCAGGAAGTTCAGACAGCTATCAATGAGATTTATGCAAGAAATGGTTACATGTTCCATGATACAAACATCTATAACTATTTCTGTCAGTATGACTGGTATCAGCCAGTTACTGGTTCTCAGGAAGATGCTAAGAGAAGAATGAACTCAACAGAGAATGCAAACATAGAACTGTTGGAGAAATTTAGATAATGCTAAAAAGTAAAAGATTAAAAATAATGACAGTGCTGATCATCGCATTTGGTTTACTACTTACCGGATGTGGTGAGAAGGCATTGGTCCATGAAACTTTAGAAGAGGTTCCTACTGAAGTGAAGACTGAAGAGGAAACTACTACTGAGGAAGCAAAGATAGAAGAGGCCACACCAGAAGCTACAGCCACGGATGTGGCTTCTTCTGATGATGCGGAAGTTGCTGAAGATGAAGGTTCCGAGGATGAGGATGACAATGTTCAGCAGAGTGCGAACGGCAAGATAGTAGTTCTTGATCCAGGTCATTCATCAGTAGTTTCTGGAAATACTGAGCCAATAGGTCCGGGTTCTGGAGAATATAAAGCGGCAGATTCCAGCGGAACAAGTGGTCCAACATCTGGACTTACAGAATACCAGCTGAATCTTCAGATAGCACAGAAGCTTAGAACTGAGCTTCAGAGCAGAGGCTACACCGTTTATCTTACAAGAGAAGATAACAGCACAGGGATTTCCTGTGCAGAAAGAGCTCAGATGGCAAATAACCTTAATGCAGATGCATTCATCCGTATCCACGCTGATGGATCTGACAGTAGCTCTGCAAGCGGAGCCATGGGAATTTGCATTACACCATCAAACCCATATATCTCTTCAATGTATAGCGAGAGCCGCCGCCTTTCAGATGCGGTGCTGAATGCATATGTTGCCGAGACAGGTTTTTCAAGCCGCGGTGTTTGGGAAACAGATACCATGACTGGTAACAATTGGAGCCAGGTTCCATGTATCCTTCTTGAGATGGGATTCATGACAAATCCTAATGAGGACAGCCTGATGGCTGACGAAGCATTCCAGAGTAAGATGGTTACTGGAATCGCAAATGGTGTAGATACCTACTTTTTCACCGATTAAAAAATGTAAATAGGGCATGAGGAATAGATATGATTTTAGCTGACAGATGGAAAGATTACGAGGTGCTGGATTGCACTGATGGTGAGAAGTTAGAAAGATGGGGCAAGTATATTCTCCTTCGTCCTGACCCACAGGTAATCTGGAGCACAAAAAGAATATCGAAAGAATGGAAATCTCTGAATGGTCATTACCATCGCAGCAATCGTGGTGGCGGTGAGTGGGAATTCTTTGATCTCCCACAGGAGTGGCAGATACAGTATCACCTTCCAAGTGAGGGCATTACTGGAAATGATGCACTGACCTTCAATCTTAAGCCATTTTCATTCAAGCATACAGGAATCTTTCCAGAGCAGGCAGCGAATTGGGATTACATTTTCGAGACAATAAAAAGTAAGCGCGAAGAGGATGCTGATAAAGAAATTAAAGCACTTAACCTTTTTGCTTATACTGGTGGAGCAACTGTTGCGGCTGCTATGGCTGGTGCAAAGGTAACCCATGTGGATGCCTCGAAAGGTATGACAGGTTGGGCAAAGGAAAATGCAAAATCCTCTGGTCTTGGCGAAGCACCTATCAGATGGCTCATTGATGATTGCATTAAATTTGTAGAGCGTGAGATTCGAAGAGGAAACAAATATCAGGTCATCATAATGGACCCACCTTCATACGGACGTGGTCCTAAGGGTGAAATGTGGAAGATGGAAGATAACATCTTCGAACTGATAAAGCTTACGAGTCAGATACTTGCAGACGATGCGATTATTTATCTGATCAATATGTATACGACTGGACTTTCACCGGCAGTCCTGAATTACATGATTGCTGAGACAGTAATAAAGTCCCACGGTGGTTCAGTTCATTCTGAAGATATTGGACTTCCGGTTCGTGATACAGGACTTATACTTCCATGCGGTTCTACCGCCAGATGGGAGCCTAAATAAATTGAAATTTAATGATTAAATGCGTTGGCTACGGTCAGCGCATTTTTGTTGTTTACCGGAACTAAGGAATATAGTAAAATAAAAGGTAACTTTTTTACCGGGGTTTGAGTGAATAAAGGGTGGTTTTATGAAGTCTAAAAAAGTAATCATTATATCAGCAATCGTTCTTGCAGTAGTCGCTGCATTGGTTGTATTCTTAGTCCTTTCTAAGAAGGATGCATATCGCATTCTTAAGATCTTTGAAGTAGAGGGCCAGGCAAATGTTTCCCGTGAAGGAAAGGGAGACATTACCCCTTATGCCAATATGGTTCTCGAATCTGGTGATAAGGTATCACTCGATACTGGAAAACTTTCTATTCAGGCGGATGAAGATAAATATATTTATCTCGAGGAGAACTCCGAAATTCAGCTTAATGCATCCGGATCCAGCAAAAATAGTAAAACAAGTATAGAGCTTCTCAAGGGTTCTGTTACAAATGATATAAAAAACAAACTTTCTGACGAATCAAGTTATGAGATAAATACACCGAACTCTACAATGTCAGTTCGTGGTACGGTTTTCTTCGTTACCATATATGAAATAGATGGAGTTAAATATACAAGAATCTGTGTATTCGAGGGTGCAGTAGCTACAAAACTTGTTTATAAGGATGGAACAGAGGCTGAGAATGAAGTCAGCGTTGCAAAGGGTAAAGAGGTAACTATCTACGAGGATGGTACAACTACCGATTATGTTTCTGATCCTACAGATATTGATTACAATACTCTGCCAGATAATGTGCTTGAGCTCCTGATAGAGATCAACGATGATGGTAAGGAACTCTCTATCACAAATCCTGAGATTAAGAGAATCCTTGAAGGACCATACTATGTAACATTTACATATAAAGGAAAAGAATTTGGAACTCAGACAGTAGAGAAGGGCAAGAAGGCTACAGTACCTACACTTAGCCCTGCAGAGTCAGGAAGTTGGAACTTTGATTTCAATACACCTATTGATAGAGATACAATAATAGAATGGCAGTAAGGAGGATGATTGTATGAAGAAAAAAGAATTAAAGAATAATAAAAATCGAATAATTAGCATTCTCCTTGCATTTGGCTTAGTTGTTTCCGCTGCATATTCTGTACCTTTAAAGGGCGGAGTTAGTGCGGAAAGTATTAGTCAGACAGGTGGAACTCTAAGCTTGTATCCAAACAATAATGTTAGCGGAAGTTTTACTTTCGTAAATGATGGAAACGGTTTAGGCGTAAAATATGTAGATTGGTCCTTGAATGAGGTTACTACTGGTGTTGAGTCTGGTTCTAATGTTGAAATCAATACTAATGGAACTGGAAGCGCATATGTTTATATTGATTGTGATGCCACTCTCGGAACAATTTCATTTTCTACAAATGAAACCATGGCGACAGCAACATTAACCATAAACAGCGGTGCTTCTCTAACAGCAAGTGCTTTTAATGCTACCGGTAATGTTGGTAATGTGACTAATAACGGAACATTGGTGATGAGTACATTCGATACGGATGTTCTAAAGAATCAGCCCGACGGATATTTTCATCTTACTAATAACGGAACAGTATCGGCTACGAATATGACATTTAATTCAGATGCTCCTGTATCAAGCTCGGCTGGTTCAGTTTACAGAGTTACGAACAGTTTTACTAAAGATGATTTTGATCTGGCAGGAACTGTTGTTGTGGATGAAACTACATCCATTCAGTCTTCAGGTGGTTCTTTTACCATTCAGGTTGGAGAGGCGAAGAAAACTATTACTGAAGCAGTTCCAGCTGGTACAACTGCAGTTGATTTATTAGATAGTCCGGAAGTCTTTTTAGAGGAATTTGATGAAGATGTTTACTACGGTGTAAATTATGATTACACCAGTAAGATTTCATGTGCGCCGGGTTATGGTGGAACTCCATATTTAGAGTATATGAATGCAAATTTAATTGCATCTGACTGGACAACAGAAAAACCTACATATATAGGTAATTACCGTGTGCGTGCAGTTGCGCCTGCATATGGTTCATACAAAGCGGAAATCTCGATGATGGAAAGTGAATTTAGTATTGTTCAGTTCCCATTCTCCGAAGTTCCTAAAGCCTCTGGCGATAAGTATGTAACTCTCGAAGGAGTTAAAAATGAAATCTATGTAGCGGATAAGGTTACTCTTGTTCCGAACAGTGCATTTCAAATAAGTGCATCTCTCGGTGATTCTCTGTTCCATGATAAATTGGCTCTTGCCAGAAGTGATCTTTATCTTGATGATGGTGATTATTTCAATGAGGACACTATGGTATTCTTTAAGAGAAAGAGTGATGGTGCCCAGACTACAGAGACCAGAACCTTTTATAATACAATTCCTGAATTAATGGATCTTGTCTTCGATAGGGTAGATCCTGAGGTTTCAAATAGTGTAGTTTTGGATGACAAGGCTGCTACGTTATCAAGTGGTGGAGTTGTAGAAGGTAAAAAGGTAGTATTTACTGTTTCTGATGAATACCTTGATAAAGCGGTTGTGACTGTGGGTTCAACAAGTACAACGGAAAAGTTTGAAGCTGAAGCTACAACTGGAACAGTTGAGGTAAAGGGTACACGTGGAAAGACAGAAGATGTTTCCGTTACAGCTTATGATCTGGCTGGAAGAAGCAAGACATTCAGCTTTAAGTTAAAGTACCCAACAGTAGTGCCAGAAGCTTCGATTAAGATCTTTGATACATATGTTGGAAAGAATTACATTCCTGTAGTTGATTCTGAATCTGATGGAAAAGACAGGGCAACATTTGAATATAAAAAGAGTGGAGCAGATGATTCCACTTATACAACTGAAAAGCCTACAAAAGCTGGAAGCTATACTGTAAGAGCTACTATTCCGGCAACGGATGCATATGAATCTGTAACATGTACGGCAGACTTTACTATTAACAAAAATGTTGTTGAGAGTGCAGCTGTTAAAGCAAGGAATGTGTATCTGGGTCAGAAATTAGACTTTGAAGTAGAATCTGACTCTGACGGAAATCAGGATGCTAAGTTCCTGTATAAAACAGCTGGTGCGCCAGATAGTACATATACTACTGATGAGCCAAGCACAATTGGTAACTATGTAGTTCAGGCTATAATACCTGAGACTGAAGCTTATAAATCCACTAGCTGTATAAGCGAATTTGAAGTCTCTTTCCTGGAGGCTCCAAAGAATGCATATTCTCTTTCAGGGCAGCCTGGTAAGAACAAGTACTATGTTAGTGATGTTAATATAAACCCTGCTGAAGGCTATACCATTTCTTCAAAACTCCAGGGAGCATATAGTAACAGAATTCTTTATACAGGAAAGAATCAGAAGGTATACCTGAAGAGAAAGAGTGATGGGGCGTTAACAAATGCTATCAATGTTACAGAGGATTACAAGATAGATAAAGAAGCCCCAACAATTTCACAGAGTGATAACAGTAAAGTGTATTCAGATGAACTCTCTGTGGAAATATCTGATGATCATCTTCATACATTCGTTATTGATGGAGAATCATTTACAGTTACTAAAAGCAGCACGACTGCAAAGCTTGATCCAATGAATGGAGTTAAGACATTTAACCTTAAGGCAGAAGACGAAGCTGGAAATACAAGCTCTGCGGCAATAACGGTTATGGCAACATGGCTTAAGGACAAAATAATTCCAGCCGGAAAACTACTTCCGCTTGATAGTACAGAATCATATAAGCTTGGTAGCGGTAAATGGACTGTAAGCGGTGATTCAACTGTTTATAATGGCGGTGGATCTGTATATGTAAATTCAGATGGAGATTATACATTTACACAGGTAGATTAATAAGTGATTAATGGATAATATGAATAAAAAATTCACAACTGTAATTGAAACTATAATAATAGGAGCGTTGGTATTCGTCTTAACGTTTACCAACGCTTTTGGTGCTTTAGATTATATTGCCAAAGATAGTCTTTATCAGATTCCCAGAGGTATTGATAGCAACATTAAGATCATCGGTATTGATGAGAAGTCTTTGGATGAATATGGACCTATTCAAACATGGTCAAGAAGCAAATACACAGATTTGATAAAGACTCTTAATAGTGGTGAAGGAAATGGCCCCCTGCTTATAGGATTCGATATCCAGTTTTCAGGAAATGTTGACGAAGGTGATGCTGCATTTGCAAAAGCAGCTGAGGAGGCGGGCAATGTAGTTGTTGTAAATCATCTTATATATAAAACCAATCTTGAAATTGGAAGTGGCCCTATTACAGGTGTTGATAGTGTAGAGGAGCCTTATGATAGTCTTAGGGCTGTATGTGATGCTGGGTTCAGTAACGTATCACAGGATTCTGATGGATTGGTTAGAAGAATTGTTCCTGAAGAAAACTGTAAAGGGCAAGATTATAAAATGTTCTCCAGCGTTTTATATGAGAAGTATTGTGAGATAACTGGAACAAAAGAAAATGAGATTCCAGTTGATAAGTATGGACGTTCGATTATTAACTACTCAGGAAGGCCTGGAGATTATGAATACGTTTCATTATATGATGTTTTAAATGGAAACATTGATTCTCGTGCATTTTCTGATAGTATTGTATTAGTGGGCGCATATGCTCCGGGAATGCAGGATAACTTCGAAGTTCCAAATGGCGGAAGTACCCAGATGTATGGAGTTGAAATCCATGCTAATATTCTTCAGTCATATATGGAAGGCCGTTTTGCCGTAAATGGTAATCCTATTATTCTCGGACTAATTACAGCACTTATCGCTATAATTTTGCATCTTCTTTTCAAGAAGCTCAAAGTATGGCAATCACTAATAATTCTTGTGATAGCTATTGTTGCTGAGGTACTTATACTTAGCTCTATCAACGAACATGGATATGCCTTTAGCGTAATTTATTTTCCTATTGTTATAATTGCCTCCTTTGTTTATTCGATTGTTGCTCATTATCTGATTGAGAGAGCAAGAAAGAAGAAAGTGCTAAATGCATTCCGAAAATATGTTGCTCCTGAAATAGTAGAGGAGATTTCTAAGAAGGGCGACTTTGAGATCAAGGTTGGTGGAGAGAACAGAGACATAGCAGTTCTCTTTGTAGATATCCGTGGTTTCACAACTATGTCAGAGGCGCTGGAGCCTGAGCAGGTTGTAGAAATCCTGAATGAATATCTTTCACTTACTACAAAGTCCATCTTCGATAATTCCGGTACGTTGGATAAGTTTGTGGGTGATGCGACCATGGCGGTATTTAATTCCCCATTCGATCTGGATGATTATGAATTTAAGGCTGTATGTGCAGCTATGGATATAGTTAATGGCGGCAAGGAGCTGGAGAAGGTCCTTCTCGAGAAGTACGGCAGAAGCGTTGGCTTCGGAGTAGGAGTTAATGTAGGTCCTGCAGTCGTTGGTAACATTGGTTGTGAGTTCAGAATGGATTTCACAGCTATTGGAGATACGGTTAATACAGCTGCCCGTCTTGAGGCTAATGCAAAGAAGGGACAGGTTCTCATTAGTGATGTTCTGTATGAGAGAATAAAGGACCGTGTTGAAGTTAATGATATTGGCGAGATTCCTCTTAAGGGTAAGAGTAAAGGAGTCTTCGTATACGAGGTAACGGAGGTTCATAGATGATAAAATTCTTCGGACGTGGTTCCGGTTTTTCAGATAATCATAATACGGCTTTCTTCTATTATAAGAAGAGTCTTGTTTTGATGGATTGCTCTATGATGGCATTTATCAAGATGAAGAATTACGGCCTTGAATCTGTTGCCGATGGTCAGGAGGTAGAGAGGATAGTAGTTGCGGTTACGCATACTCATAGTGACCATGTGGCAGGAATTCCTATGCTTATTCACTATGCAAGGTTCGTCTGGCATGTTAAAATTATTGTTGTTGCACCGGGTGAAATGGTCAGGGATAATCTGAGATACTATCTGAATGAAATGGATGGATGCAGTCCTGAGGTTTATGACCTTATAACTGCAGAGGATTATAAGCTGAAATATGCCAAGACACATCCTGGCACATCCTGGCTGGATGCAGTTATCCCAACGGAGCATGTACCGGAGCTAAAGGGAAAATGCTATGGATACAGTCTTTTTGTTGGAGATAAGCATATAGTCTATACAGGAGATACGAACAGTCTGGATCCATTTCTTCCTTATATAAAGGAAGGAACTTATCTCTATACTGAATGCTCTGCGTTTGAATCGACAGTACATTTGTATGTACAGAGACTTCTAGATTATGTAAACCAGCTTAAAGAGAAGAATGTGACTGTTTTTCTGATGCATCTTGATGATGAGGAGAAGATAAGAGAAGCGGTAAGGGGTACAGGGTTTAATCTGGCGCCGCTGGCAAGTTTTAAGGGGAATGAAAAGATGAATAAAGAAACTACATTAAAAGACATATATGATATCAGCGCTAAGCTTTATGCTGAGATGTGCAGCGACAAGGAAAAGGATCATGGTGCCATCTTTGAATATATGACAGAGCTTGGCAGAACTATGGCAGATGCTGACAGAGCAAGCTTCTGGAAATGGGACAAGCATAAGAAAGAGCTTTGGACTACATCTGCTACAGGAGTTGACAAGATTGTAATTCCTGATGACACAGGTCTTGTTGGAAGAGCACTTAAGACAGGAAAGATTGTTGTGACCAATGATCCATATAGTGATCCTGATTTCAATAAGGATGTTGACTGGATGACAGGTTATACAACAAAGTCAGTTTTGGTTATGCCGGTTGCGGATATCAACGGACAGTTTATCGGTGCGTTCCAGATCATCAACAAGAATGGTGATGGTGGATTCGATGAGGAAGAAGATGTAAGAAAGCTTTCCATGGCTGCTCTTATCTGCGGACTTGCTGTTGAGTCAGAAAGCTTCTATGAAGAGTCACATCACGACAAGCTGACTAAGCTGAAGAACAGAATGGGATTCTACAGTGATTTCTCACGTATATATAATAAGGTAATAGATGAGGACCGTAAGCTGAGCCTCTTTATCTGCGATATCGATAAGTTCAAGAGAGTTAACGATACTTACGGACACAATGCCGGTGACGACGTTCTTGCATTTGTTGCTTCTATATTAGAAGATTCATGCGGCGACAAAGAAGCTGTTTACAGATGGGGTGGAGAAGAATTCATTATGATGATGCCAGATACCGATCTGGAGAAGAGTGTGGCAAAGGCTGAGAAGATCCGTGAGAGAATTCAGAATTCCGAGATCAATGCTGATGGAAATACTATCAGCGTGACAATGAGCTTTGGATGCAGACAGTACGATCTTGAATTATCTATAGAAGAAAATATCAGCAAAGCAGATGAACATCTGTACACCGCAAAAGAGAGCGGCCGCAACTGCGTAATTCACTAAAAAATTTGCCGGGCTTAGCCCGGCAAATTTTTTTTAATTTCCTCTTGCATTCATGATTTGATTGTGGTAGTATATCTCTTGCTGTGACATTGATAGCAAAGAAGCGGTAGTTGCTGCTGCAGGAGCAGGTAATATCGTGGAGCGAATGTCAAGATCAAAGAATCTGGCGACAAGTCACTGTACTATAACCATCTGACAAGGGTCAGAGATGACGGATGTCACTCCGTTTTATCTCTTTTTTTAAGAGAGAAGCGCGATACACCCGGGATAGTTGTACAGTCACCACTTGCTCGGCATTTAAAAAATGCAAAAAAAGGAGGCGGCTTTTTTTATGGCTAACAATCAAGTAATGAGAATCACATTAAAGGCATATGATCATGAACTCATCGATCAGGCAGCTAAGCAGATCGTAGAAGCAGTAAAGAGTTCAGGTGCACAGGTAAGTGGACCAATCCCAATGCCTACTAAGGTTGAAAAGGTTACTATTCTTAGAGCAGTTCACAAGTATAAGGATAGTAGAGAGCAGTTCGAGCAGAGAACTCACAAGAGACTCATCGATGTTGCTGCACCAAATCAGAAGACAATCGACGTACTTCGTAAGATTGACATCTCAGCTGGTGTATATGTAGACATGAGAATGAAGTAAAACAAAGAGGAAAAATTATAATACAGTACCTAATTGACTACATTAAACAAAATTCCTGCATATAAATAATGTAGCGTATTTAGTAAGACCATCACAGAATGGCCCGCTGTAAATAATTTAGAATGATTTCTACTATATGTATGAAATCCGCTGTAAATCAAATTAGGAGGAATTCAGAAATGAAAAAGGCAATACTTGCTGAAAAAGTTGGAATGACTCAGATCTGGGGAGAAAACGGTCAGCTCATTCCAGTAACAGTTCTTGCTGCTGGACCTTGCGATGTACTGCAGGTTAAGACAGTTGAGAATGATGGCTACGAAGCAGTTCAGGTTGGCTTCGGAGAAATCAAAGAGAAGATTATAACAAAGGATGGTTCTGGCAAGAAGGTAGTTCACAATCCACACGGAGCTACTAAGGCAGAAGTTGGACATGCAAAGAAAGCTGGCGTTGAGGCTAAGAGATTTGTAAAAGAGTTCAAGTTCGAGAACGCATCAGAGTATGTACCTGGTGAGACAGTTATCAAGGCTGACATCTTCGAAGAGGGAGATAAGGTTGATGTAACTGCTAAATCAAAGGGTAAAGGATACGCTGGTGGTATTAAGAGACATGGTCTTAAGTCAGGTCCTTCAGGACATGGTTCAAAGTACCATCGTCATGCTGGTTCTAACGGTGCTGCTTCAGATCCTAGTAAGGTAATGAAGGGTAAGAAGATGCCAGGACATATGGGTGCTGAAAAGGTAACTATTCAGAACCTTGAGGTTGTTAAGATAGATGCCGAGAATAACATAATTCTCGTAAGAGGCGCTGTTCCAGGACCTAAGAAGTCACTCGTTGTTATTACAGAGTCAGTTAAGGCTGGAGCATAACACTTACGGAAGGAGGATTAAAAAATGGCAAAGATATCTGTAGTCAACACAGAAGGTAAAGAAGTTGAGAAGATTGATCTCAGCGATAAGATCTTCGGTGTAGAGATAAATGAAGCAATAGTTCACAAGGCTGTTGTTGCTACTCTCGCTAACAGACGTCAGGGAACACAGAGTGCTCTCACACGTTCAGAAGTTCGCGGTGGTGGTAGAAAGCCATGGAGACAGAAGGGAACAGGTCATGCTAGACAGGGTTCTATCAGAGCTCCACAGTGGACAGGTGGTGGTGTTGTATTTGCACCAAAGCCAAGAGATTATTCAAAGAAGATTAATAAGAAAGAGAGTCGTCTTGCACTTTTCTCAGCTCTTACATCTAAGGTAAATGACAAGAAGCTCATCGTTGTTGATGAACTTGCACTTGATGCACCAAAGACAAAAGAGTTCGCAAAGATCCTCGATAACATCAAGGCTAACAAAGCTCTTGTTATCACAGAGGGTGAGAGTGCTAACGTAGTTCTTTCAGCTAGAAATATTCCTGATGTTAAGACAGAGGCTAGAGAGGCAATCAATGTATATGACATTCTTAAGTATGACAGCCTTGTAATGACAAAGGATGCAGTAAAAGCTTTAGAGGAGGTATATGCATAATGGCAGCGATAAAGTATTATGACGTTATTTTAAAGCCAGTTCTTACTGAGAAGAGTATGAACACAATGGTTGAGAAGAAGTATACATTCCTCGTTCATCCAGAAGCTAACAAGTCTCAGATTAAGGAAGCTGTTGAAAAGATGTTCGACGGTGTTAAGGTTGCTAAGGTTAACACAATGAACTGTGATGGCAAGACAAAGAGACGTGGCATGGTTTATGGTAAGACAGCAAAGAGCAAGAAGGCATATGTACAGCTTACAGCTGACAGCGCTGACATCGAGCTTTTTGAAGGACTGTAAAGAGTAGTTTGAAAGGAGAAACAAGATGGGAATCAAAGTATATAAAGCATATACACCTTCCAGAAGGAATATGACCGGTCTTGATTTTGACGTAATCACAACTGATAAGCCAGAGAAGTCACTTCTTGCATCTAAGAATAAGACAGCTGGTCGTAACAATCAGGGTAAGATTACTGTTAGACATCACGGCGGCGGAAATAGACAGAAATATAGAATTATCGATTTTAAGCGTAATAAGGATGACATCGAAGCAAAGGTTGCTACAATCGAGTACGATCCAAACAGAACAGCTAATATAGCTCTTCTTGTTTACGCTGACGGTACAAAGACATACATTTTAGCTCCAGCAGGACTTAAGGTTGGAGATAAGCTTATGAACGGTCCTGAGGCAGAAATCAAAGTTGGTAACTGCCTTCCACTTGCAAACATCCCAGTAGGTACTGAGGTTCACAACGTTGAGCTTGTACCTGGTAAGGGTGGACAGCTTGTTCGTTCAGCTGGTAACAGCGCACAGCTTATGGCTAAAGAAGGAAAGTACGCAACACTTCGTCTTCCATCAGGAGAGATGAGATACGTACCTATCCAGTCAAGAGCAACTATAGGTAGTGTAGGAAATGGAGAACACAGCCTTGTAAATATCGGTAAGGCTGGACGTAAGCGTCACATGGGCATTCGTCCTACAGTTCGTGGATCTGTTATGAACCCTAACGATCACCCACACGGTGGTGGTGAAGGTAGAGCACCAATCGGTAGACCAGGTCCTTCAACTCCTTGGGGTAAGCCAGCACTTGGACTTAAGACAAGGAAGAAGAAGAATAAGTCTAACAAGATGATCATCAGAAACAGATTAGGTAAGAATGTTAAGTAAGGAGGACTAATTAAATGGCACGTTCATTAAAGAAAGGCCCTTTCGCAGACGCAAGTCTACTCAAGAAGATTGATGAGATGAATAAGAACGACCAGAAAGAAGTTGTTAAGACTTGGTCTAGACGTTCAACTATCTTCCCTTCATTCGTAGGACACACAATTGCAGTACATAATGGTAGAACACATATTCCTGTATATGTAACAGAGGATATGGTTGGCCATAAGCTCGGTGAGTTCGTAGCAACAAGAACTTACAGAGGTCATGGTAAGGATGAGAAGAAGGGTAAATAATAAAGGAGAGTAGAAAATGGCAAAAGGACATAGATCTCAAGTTAAAAGAGAGAGAAATGAAAATAAAGATACTAGACCTTCAGCTAAGATTTCTTACGCTAGGGTTTCTGTAACTAAGGCATGTTTTGTATTAGATGCCATCAGAGGAAAAGATGTCAACGAAGCTCTTGCTATCCTACAGTATAACAACCGTAAAGGTTCAAAGGTTATCTACAAGCTGCTTCAGTCAGCAGTAGCTAACGCTGAGAACAACAATGGTCTCAAGGCTGAAAACCTCTACATTGCTGAGTGCTTTGCAAACAAAGGACCTACAATGAAGAGAATTCACCCAAGAGCACAGGGTAGAGCATACAGAATCGAGAAGAGAACAAGCCACATTACAGTAGTGCTTGACGAAAGATAGGAGGAAAGAGCATGGGACAGAAAGTTAATCCACATGGTTTAAGAGTTGGTGTCATCAAGGACTGGAACTCCAAATGGTATGCAGATACTAAGAATGATGAGTTCTCAAACAACCTTGTAGAAGACTACAACATTAGAAAATATCTTAAGAAAAGACTATATGAGGCTAACATCTCTAAGATCGATATCGAGAGAACAAGAGATAGAGTTAAGATAAGTCTTTTCACAGCTAAGCCTGGTATCGTAATTGGTAAGGGTGGAGCTGAGATTGAGAAGATCAAAGCAGATGTACAGAAGCTTACATCTAAGAAACTTATAATCGACGTTAAGGAAATTAAGAAGCCAGATATCGATGCACAGCTTGTTGCTGAGAACATTGCTCAGCAGCTTGAGAATCGTATCTCATTCCGTAGAGCTATGAAGTCTTGCATGGGAAGAGCTATGAAGGGCGGAGTTCTTGGAATCAAGACTAGTGTATCAGGACGTCTTGGTGGTGCAGATATGGCTAGAACAGAGTCATACAGCGAGGGAACAATTCCTCTTCAGACTCTTCGTGCCGACATCGACTATGGTTTTGCTGAGGCTGACACAACATACGGTAAAGTAGGTGTTAAGACTTGGATTTACCATGGTGAAGTACTTCCAACTAAGAACAAGAAGGAAGGAGCGAAATAATCATGTTAATGCCAAAGAGAGTAAAATATCGTAAGCAGCAGCGTGGCTCAATGAAGGGTAAGGCTACAAGAGGAAACAAGCTTCACAGAGGCGATTATGGTATTGTAGCAATGGAGCCAGCTTGGATTAAATCCAATCAGATTGAGGCTGCCAGAGTTGCTATCACACGTCACCTTAGACGTGAGGGTAAAGTCTGGATTGATATGTTCCCAGACAAGCCTGTAACATCTAAGCCTATCGGTGTTCGTATGGGATCCGGAAAGGGTGCTGTAGAATACTGGGTAGCAGTTGTTAAGCCAGGCAGAATATTATTCGAGGTTGCTGGTGTACCAGAGGAGAAGGCTAGAGAGGCCCTCAGACTTGCAGCACACAAGCTTCCAATTAAGTGTAAGATCGTTTCAAAGGCTGATCTGGAAGGAGGTAACGAATAGTGAAGACTAAAGAATTCGTAGAAGAGTTAAAGACTAAGTCAGTAGATGAGTTAAATGTCGACCTCGTAGATGCTAAGAAAGAGCTATTCAACCTTAAGTTCCAGAATGCTACTAACCAGCTTGAGAACACTAGCAGAATTAAAGAGGTAAGAAGAAACATTGCACGTATTCAGACAGTTATAGCTGAAAAGGCAAATGCTTAAGAGTCGGGAAAGGAGATAAACAATGGACAGAAATTTACGTAAGACACGTGTTGGTCTTGTTACAAGTGACAAGATGGATAAAACTATTGTTGTTTCAATTATCGACAATGTTAAGCATCCACTGTACGGCAAGATCGTAAAGAGAACATATAAGCTCAAAGCACACGATGAGAACAACGAGTGCAAGAAGGGCGATAGAGTAAAAGTTATGGAGACAAGACCTCTGTCAAAGGATAAGAGATGGAGACTTGTTGAGATAATCGAGAGAGCTAAGTAAGGAGGCAATGATATGATACAGCAGGAATCAAGACTTAAGGTTGCCGACAACACAGGTGCAAAGGAACTTCTTTGCATCAGAGTACTTGGCGGATCAACCAGAAGATATGCAAATATCGGTGATATTATCGTAGCTACAGTTAAAGAAGCTACACCAGGTGGTACTGTAAAGAAGGGCGATGTTGTTAAGGCTGTTGTAGTTCGTACTAAGCATGGTGTACATCGTAAGGACGGAAGCTTCATCAGATTTGACGAGAACGCTGCAGTTATTATCAAAGACGATAATAATCCAAGAGGAACTCGTATATTTGGACCAGTTGCAAGAGAGCTGAGAGATAAGAAGTTTATGAAGATCATCTCACTTGCACCTGAGGTACTTTAAGGAGGTAGCATCGTGGCAACATCAAAGATTAAGAAGGGTGACCTTGTAAAAGTTATCGCCGGTAAGGATAAGGATAAAGAAGGCAAGGTTCTCAGCGTAGATGTTAAGAACGGTAAGGTTATCGTTGAGGGTATCAACATGATCTTCAAGCATGAGAAGCCAAGCTATACAAATCAGCAGGGCGGTATCGTTGAGAAGGAAGCACCTATCGATATATCAAACGTTATGTACCTTTACAAGGGTAAGCCAGTTAGAGTTGGTTTCCAGGGTGAAGGCAAGGATAAGAAGAGAGTAGCTAAAGTGGGCGATAAGCTCGAGGCTATTGACTAATCTTGGAAGGAGGAAAATACATTGAGTAGATTAAGAGATACATACGAAAACGAAATCAAAAAAGCTATGACAGATAAATTCGGCTACAAGAATGTTATGGAAGTTCCAAGATTAGAGAAGATCGTCATCAACATGGGTGTTGGTGAGGCTAAGGAAAACAGTAAGATTCTTGAATCAGCAGTTAAGGATCTGACAACTATTTCAGGTCAGAAGCCAGTTATTACTAAGGCTAAGAAGTCAGTAGCTAACTTCAAGCTTCGTGAAGGCATGCCAATCGGATGTAAGGTTACACTTCGTGGCGAGAGAATGTATGAGTTTACAGATAGACTTGTAAACCTTGCACTTCCACGAGTTCGTGACTTCCGTGGTGTAAGCGCTGAGTCATTCGACGGAAGAGGAAACTATGCACTTGGTATCAAGGAGCAGATCATCTTCCCTGAAATTGAGTATGATAAGGTTGACAAGGTTAGGGGAATGGACATCATTTTCGTAACTACAGCAAGAACAGATGAAGAGGCAAGAGAACTTCTCAGACTCTTCGGTATGCCATTCAAGAAGTAAGGAGGAAGAAACTATGGCTAAGACAGCTATGAAAGTAAAGCAGCAGAGAAAGCAGAAATTCTCTACAAGAGAATATTCACGTTGCAAGATCTGTGGTAGACCACATGCATACCTTAGAAAATATGGTATTTGCAGAGTATGTTTCAGAGAACTTGCTTACAATGGTGATATTCCTGGAGTAAAGAAATCTTCTTGGTAGGATTTTCTAGACAATAACTGTTGTTTTATTAAAAATATGGAGGTAATAAAAATGGCAACAAGCGATCCAATTGCAGATATGCTTACAAGAATCCGTAATGCAAATACTGCAAAGCATGATACAGTAGATATACCTGCATCTAAGATGAAGCAGGCGATTGCTAAGATCCTTCTCGATGAGGGATATGTTAGTGCCGTTGAAACTGTAAAAGAAGGAAACTTCGATGTAATAAGAATAACTCTTAAGTATGGTTCAGATAAGAATGAGAAGGTTATCAAGGGTCTCAAGAGAATCTCAAAGCCAGGACTTAGAGCTTATGTAGATGTTGAGAATCTTCCAAAGGTTCTTGGCGGAATGGGAACAGCAATCATCTCAACTAACAAAGGTGTGCTTACAGACAAAGAAGCTCGTAAGCAGAATGTTGGTGGAGAAGTTATCGCTTTTATTTGGTAGTTATCGATTTGCTTGCAAATCGATGACCGTAGGAAAAAACGAAGTTTTTTCCGTAGTTAGCCGCAGTGCCGTAAAGGCACTTGGGTGCCTTTACGGGCAGGCGGCGTAAACTGTGTTAGTTAAAACAAAAGGAGGAAAGGCGAAATGTCACGTATCGGTAAAATGCCTATCGCTGTACCTGCTGGTGTTACAGTAGATATAGCAGAAAATAATAAGGTGACTGTCAAGGGTCCTAAGGGTGAGCTTTCACGTGCACTTGCTCCAGAGATGGAGATTAAGATGGACGGTGATGTTATCACAGTTACAAGACCTAATGACTTAAAGAGAAACAGAGCTCTTCACGGGCTTACAAGAACTCTTCTTAACAACATGATCATTGGTGTTACAGAAGGATACACAAAGACACTTGAGGTTAACGGAGTTGGTTACAGAGCTGCAAAGCAGGGTAAGAAGCTCGTACTTAACCTTGGATACTCACATCCAGTTGAGATGGAAGATCCAGAAGGTCTTGAGACAAAGGTAGAAGAGAACAAGATCATAGTATCTGGTATCGATAAGGAGAAGGTTGGACAGTATGCTGCAGAGATCCGTTCAACAAGAACTCCAGAGCCATATAAGGGCAAGGGTATCAAGTATGACTATGAGGTTATCAGACGTAAGGTCGGTAAGGCTGGTAAGAAGTAAGATAAGGAGAGAGTAAGATATGATTAATAAGGAATCAAGAAATGTTATTCGTCAGAAGAAGCATTTAAAGATACGCAATCGTTTCAGCGGAACAGCTGAGAGACCAAGACTTGCTGTATACAGAAGTAATAATCATGTATACGCTCAAATTATCGACGATACAGTTGGTAAGACGATTGTTTCTGCTTCTACAAACGAGAAGAAGATCGCTTCCGAATTAGAGAAGACAAATAATGTTGAAGCTGCAGCTTATGTAGGTAAGGTAGTTGCTGAGAGAGCAATGGCAGCAAACATTAAAGAGGTAGTTTTTGACAGAGGTGGCTTTATCTATACAGGTAAGGTTAAGGCACTTGCTGAGGCAGCTAGAGAAGCTGGCCTGGTATTCTAATAAGGAGGAAGTGTAAATGAGACATACAAAGTTAGATGTAAGCCAGATGGAACTATTCGATAATGTAGTTGCTATCAAGCGTGTCACCAAGGTTGTTAAGGGTGGACGTAATATGAGATTCTCTGCACTTATCGTAGTTGGTGATCGTAACGGTCACGTAGGTGCTGGTATAGGTAAAGCAGCAGAAATTCCTGAAGCTATCAGAAAAGCTAAGGAAGATGCTATCAAGAAGATGGTTTCAGTACCAATCAATGAGAATGGAAGTATACCTTATGGATATACAGGTGAGTTCGGTAGCGCAAAAGTGCTTCTGAAGTCAGCTCCAGAAGGTACAGGTATCATCGCCGGTGGTCCTGCACGTAGCGTGCTTGAACTGGCAGGATACAAAAATATACGTACTAAGTCACTTGGTTCAAACAATAAGCAGAACGTAGTTCTTGCTACAATCGAGGGACTTAAGGCCATTCAGGATCCAGAAGATATCGCAAGACTTCGTGGTAAGTCAGTTGCTGAGATTCTTAACTAGGAGGTAGAGGAAAATGGCAGATACATTAAAGGTAACACTTGTAAAATCACCAATCGGATGCATTCCAAAGCACAGAAGAACAGTTGAGGCTCTTGGACTTAAGAAAGTTAACAAGACAGTTGAGCTTCCTAACAATGCTGCTACAAAGGGAATGATCAAGCAGGTTGAATATTTACTTAAGGTTGAAGAATAAGGAGGTCGAAGAGGATGGATTTATCAAATCTTGCACCAAATGATGGCGCAGTAACTCGTGATGACTTCAGACGTGGACGTGGTCACGGATCAGGAAACGGAAAGACAGCTGGTAAGGGACATAAAGGTCAGAAGGCACGTTCTGGAGCTCCAAGACCTGGCTTCGAGGGAGGTCAGATGCCACTCTTCAGACGTATACCTAAGAGAGGCTTTAAGTGCAGAAATTCTAAGAACATCATCAGCATCAATGTTTCAGATCTTAACAGATTTGAAGACGGAGCTACAGTAACAGTTGAATCTCTTAAGGAGATCGGACTTGTTAAGAATCCTAGAGATGGTGTTAAAGTTTTAGGAAATGGAGAGTTAACCAAGAAGCTCACAGTTTCAGTTGACGCAGCTAGCAAGAGTGCAGTTGAGAAGATTGAAGCAGCAGGCGGAAAAATAGAGGTGGTTTAAGATGTTTAAAACCATTAGAGACGCATTTAAGATCAAAGAGATAAGAAATGGTTTAATCTTTACATTTCTTATGCTTATAGTTGTAAGACTTGGTTCACTTGTGCCTACACCAGGCGTAGATGTTTCCAAGCTTGAAAACTTTTTCTCAAACAATTTAGGTGATGGTGCGAATTCACTTCTGAACTCATTCACTGGTGGATCGTTCCAGAAGATGTCAATCTTCGCACTGTCAGTTACACCATACATTACATCATCCATCATCATTCAGCTTCTCACAATTGCTATTCCAGCACTTGAAGAGATGCAGAAGGATGGTAATGACGGAAGAAAGAAGATCACAGCTATCACAAGAATCGTATCCGTAGCACTTGCTATTATTGAGGGTATTGGCCTTGCAGTTGGTTTTGGTCGTTCAGGACTCCTGTTTGAGTACAACTTCCTGTCTGTTGCAGTTATCGTAATTACACTGACAGCTGGTAGTACATTTGTAATGTGGCTCGGTGAGAGAATCACTGAGAAGGGTATTGGAAACGGTGTTTCAATCATCCTGCTTATTAACATCGTATCCCGTATGCCTAATGACTTTGTTAACCTTTTCAACATGTTTGTAAAGGGCAAGTCAACTGTAAATATGATCTTCGCATCAATCATCATCATTGGTGTAGTAGTAATCACAACAATCCTTACTATTATCCTTAATGATGCTATCAGAAAGATCCCAGTATCATATGCACAGAAGGTTCAGGGTAGAAAGCAGGTAGGTGGTAGTTCATCACATATTCCTTTAAAGGTAAATACAGGAAACGTTATGCCTATCATCTTCGCATCAACACTTATGTCGATGCCATCCATCATTACTAACCTGTTTAATTTACAGATTAAAAATCAGGTAGTTGCTAAGATCTTTGAAGGTCTTAATACAAATTACTGGTTTAGACCTGGATATCCATGGGCATACATCGGACTCGTTCTGTACATTGTGCTCGTTGTATTCTTCGCTTATTTCTATACATCCATTTCATTTAATCCAATGGAGATTGCAAATAACCTGAAGAAGCAGGGTGGATTTGTTCCTGGTATCAGACCTGGTAAGTCAACACAGGACTATCTGAATAAGATACTGAACTATATAGTTATCATAGGTGCTATCGGACTTATCATCGTAGCAGTTATCCCAATCTTCTTTAACGGAAGATTCAGTGCAGATGTAAGCTTCGGTGGAACATCACTCATCATCGTTTGTGGTGTTATTATTGAGACAATCAAACAGATTGAATCTAAGATGATAGTACGTAACTATTCAGGATTCTTATCATAATAAATATGTCATTCTGAGCGGAGAATTAGTTCTTCGCTTAGGATGACTTTATGTAGTTTATTGGAAAGTGTATTTTTTTTAATAGAGAAGAGGAGTAGCATATGAAGATAATAATGCTTGGAGCTCCTGGTGCCGGAAAGGGTACTCAGGCTGATATGATCTGTAACAAGTATAATGTACCACACATTTCAACCGGAGATATTTTCCGTGCTAACATTAAGAACGGTACAGAGCTTGGCCAGAAGGCTAAGGGTTATATGGATGCAGGTGAGCTGGTTCCAGATTCACTTGTTGTTGATCTCGTAATAGATCGCATTCATCAGGATGACTGTGAAAACGGTTATGTACTTGATGGTTTCCCAAGAACTATCCCACAGGCAGAAGCGCTTGATAAGGCACTTGCTGAGAGTGGTGAAGCAGTTGATTATGCAATCAACGTAGATGTTCCAGATGAAAATATCGTAACTCGTATGTCAGGTAGACGTGCTTGTGTAAAATGTGGTGCTACATATCACATCAAGTATAATGCTCCTGCTACAGAGGGTATTTGCGATAACTGTGGAAGCGAGCTCATTCAGAGAGAAGATGATAAGCCAGAGACAGTTCTTAACAGACTTTCAGTTTATCATGAGCAGACACAGCCACTTATCGATTACTATGATGGTAAGGGTATCGTAAAGAATATTGATGGAACACAGGATCTAGAGGCAGTATTTGCTGATATCACAGCAATACTTGGTTAAAAAGGAGTGAACATATGTCCAAAGCTGACGAAATAGAGTGCGAAGGTGTAGTATTAGAGAAACTTCCTAATGCAATGTTCAAAGTTGAGCTTGAGAATGGTCATGAGATACTTGCTCATATCAGTGGAAAGCTCCGTATGAATTATATCAAGATTCTTCCAGGAGATAAGGTTACAGTTGTTCTGTCACCATATGATCTTTCAAAGGGTAGAATCACATGGAGAGCAAAATAGGTTTTTTACATTAGTAAAGAACTTGTTTAGAAAGTCCTTGCATTTAGCACCGAAAAATGTTAGAGTAGACATTTGCAGGACACTTTTGGAAAGGAGAGTATTTTAATGAAGGTACGCGCATCAGTAAAACCGATTTGCGACAAGTGCAAAATCATTAAAAGAAAAGGCAGAATCTTAGTAATCTGCGAAAATCCAAAGCACAAACAGCGTCAAGGATAATAATCAATATATTTCTTGTAAGGGAGATTAGAGGAAGGTGTTTAGCCCACTGGAGACTGTCTTCCGGTTTTGTGCGTTTGCTACCTGGTTAAGTGGATAATATGAGTATCTACATATTAGAAGCTTGATGTAAGGTAGGCTAATTTGTATCACAAAGGGTGATACGGACAGAACGCGGTCATCAGCGCGTTAATGTTGATGAAGAATTATGAATGCATTTTGCATTCATAGCGGCTGAAGAAACTAAAGTTAGATTAATTTGGAGGTAGAATTAATGGCTCGTATTTCAGGTGTAGATTTACCTAGAGACAAGCGTGTTGAAGTTGGTCTTACTTATATCTATGGTATTGGACTTCCAACATCAAAGAAGATCTTAGCTCAGACAGGTGTTAATGAGGACACAAGAGTAAAGGACCTTACAGATGACGAAGTAAGAAAGATCAGTGATTACATCAACAATGAGCTTATGGTCGAAGGTGATCTTAGACGTGAGACAGCGCTTAACATTAAGCGTCTGCAGGAGATAGGTTGCTATCGAGGCATTCGTCACAGAAAGGGTCTTCCAGTTCGTGGACAGAACACAAAGAACAATGCTCGTACACGTAAGGGACCTAAGAAGACAGTTGCAAACAAGAAGAAGTAAATATATTGATTTGGAGGATATAGGTTAATGGCTAGTAATAAAGTTACAAAGAAAGTAACTAAAAAGCGTAACAGACGTAACGTTGAGCACGGACAGGCTCACATTCAGGCGTCATTTAACAATACAATCGTAACATTAACAGATTCCGAAGGAAATGCACTCTCATGGGCAAGTGCTGGTGGACTTGGATTCAGAGGATCAAAGAAGTCAACACCTTATGCTGCTCAGATGGCTGCAGAGACAGCTGCAAAGGCTGCATCACCTTATGGACTTAAGAAGATTGATGTTATGGTAAAGGGACCTGGTTCAGGTCGTGAGGCTGCTATTCGTGCCCTCGCTGCTTGCGGACTTGAGGTTCTTACAATTAAGGATGTAACTCCAGTACCACACAATGGATGTCGTCCACCAAAGAGAAGAAGAGTTTAATTAAGGAGGTAAAGTTAGAATGGCAATTAATAGAACACCAGTTCTTAAGAGATGTAGATCACTTGACCTCGAGCCTCATTTTCTCGGAGTAAACAAGACATCTCATAGAAAGAATACTAGAGCAAATAGAAAAGTAAGTGAATATGGACTTCAGCTTCGTGAGAAGCAGAAGGCTAAGTTTATCTACGGAGTACAGGAGAAGCCTTTCAGAAACATGTTTGAGAAGGCTGAGAAGATGCCTGGACTTGTAGGTACAAATCTTATGCAGTTACTCGAGCTTAGACTTGACAATATCATCTTCCGTTTAGGTTATGCCAGAACAAGAAGAGAAGCTAGACAGGTTGTTTCACATAAGCATGTAACTGTAAATGGAAAGATTGTAAACATTCCATCATATAAGGTTAGCGAAGGTGATGTAATTGAAATCAAGGAGAAGAGCAAGTCTCTTCAGAGATTCAAGGATATCGCTGAGGCAAATAAGGGTATAGCAGTACCAGCTTGGCTTGAGGGAGATTTTGATAATCTTTCAGGTAAGGTAGCTCAGATACCACTTAGAGAGCAGATAGATGTTCCTGTAAATGAGACACTCATTGTCGAGCTGTATTCTAAGTAAGAACTCATTAGCTGCTTAGGGTTTTACCTTAAAGCAGCGAGAATCTTATTATTACAGCACATAAGATATTTGGAGGTTATGAATGTTCGAATTCGAAAAGCCAAGAATAGTAATAGATGAAATGTCAGAAGACAACAAGTATGGAAGATTCGTCATTGAGCCACTTGAGAGAGGTTATGGTACAACTCTCGGTAACTCACTTCGTCGTGTAATGCTTTCATCACTTCCGGGAACAGCAGTTAGTTTCATTAAGATTAAGGGCGTTCTTCACGAGTTCAGTTCAATCGCAGGGGTAAAAGAAGATGTAACTGAGATCGTTATGAACATTAAAGAGCTTTGTATCAAGAACAACTCATCTAGCGATGAGCCAAAGATCGGATACATCGAGGCTTCAGGTGACAAGGTTGTTACAGCTGCAGATATTCATGTGGATGGAGATCTTGAAATCCTTAACCCTGATCTTGTTATTGCTAACCTTAATGGTCCTGATGCCAGACTTGAGATGGAACTTACCATCACAAATGGTCGTGGTTATGTAAGCGCTGACAAGAATAAAGAGCGTGAAACATCTATCGATGTTATCGCAGTAGATTCTATATATACACCTGTTGAGAGAGTAAACCTCACAGTTGAGAATACTCGTGTAGGTCAGATTACAGATTATGATAAGCTGACACTTGATGTATTCACAAACGGAACTCTTTCTCCTGATGATGCAGTTAGTTATGCAGCTAAGGTTCTTAGCGAGCATCTCAGCCTGTTCATTAACCTTTCAGATAATGTTAAGGATAAGACAATCATCACAGAGAAACAGACAGAGGTTCCTGAGTCAACAGCTAAGGATATGAGCATCGATGAGCTTGAGCTCAGTGTTCGTTCATATAACTGCCTGAAGAGAGCAAACATTAACACAGTTAAGGAGCTTTGCAATAAGACTCCTGAAGAGATGATGAAGGTTCGTAATCTTGGACGTAAGTCACTCGAGGAAGTACTTGCTAAGCTTAAGGAGTTAGGACTTTCTCTCAACGAAGGCGAATAATTAAGATACCACTCACGCTGAAGGACGAAGTAAGCACAGTGAAGACCCTGGGAGACCAGAGGTAAGGAGGATAAAAAATATGGCAATGTATAGAAAGCTTGGTAAGAAGGCTGATCAGAGAAAGGCACTTCTTCGTAATCAGGTAACACAGCTTATCTATCATGGTAAGATTAAGACTACAGAGGCAAGAGCTAAGGAAGTTCGCAAGATAGCTGAGCACCTTATCACACTTGCTATCAAAGAAAAGGATAACTTTGAAGAAGTTACTGTTACTGCTAAAGAGGCACGTAAGGACAAGGACGGAAAGAGAGTTAAGGAAGTTGTAGACGGTAAGAAAGTTACAGTTTATGACGAGGTAGAGAAGACAGTTAAGAAGGATAAGCCTTCAAGACTTCATGCTCGTAGAGAGATGCTTAAGGTTCTCTATCCTGTATCAGAGATTCCTGAAAGTGCTGAAGGTAAGAAGAAAGCAACTCGCAAGGTTGACCTTACTGAGAAACTCTTCGATGAGTATGCAACAAAGTATGCAGATCGCAAGGGTGGATATACAAGAATAGTTAAGATTGCTGAGCGTAAAGGTGACGGAGCGCTTGAAGTATTTCTTGAACTTGTTTAAAAAAATCAAGGCATCTGCAGATTGCAGATGCCTTTTTTAAACTAATTGTTTGTGGTTATTATTTGAGGTAGTAATGATTTCATATATTAAGCTTAATCAACTTAATATGACTAATATCCCTGGTAGTAGTGTAACCCTCTCTGTAGATAAGGGAGAGATCATTGGTATTACCGGAACTAACGGAAGTGGTAAGTCTACTCTTGCAAGGTACCTGGCTGGTATTGACAGACCAGATGTTATCGGCAAGATACTTATAAATGGACTGGACCCATTTTCTGAACTGGACCTTGCAAAGATTCGTAGGATGGTTGGGATAGTTTTCCAGGATCCACGTGAGGGAAAGGTCTTCGAAACTGTTGGCAGGGACATGGCATTTGGCGCGGAGAACCTTGGTGTTTCTAAGGAAAGAATACAGAAAAGGTTTTCTTACTATATCAAGAATTATAACCTCAGACAAAAACAGTCTAAGACTTATGATAGCATCAGCGGTTCTGAAGAGCAGAGGGTAGCTCTTGCAGGAATGATGATCATGCGTAACGATATCATTATCCTGGACGAGGCATTTAGCATGCAGAACACTGAGGATACTAAGAGATATGTAAAGATGATAATTTCCAGTGCCAGAAGAAGAGGACAGACAGTCATAATCTTCTCAAAGCAGCGTGAGGTACTGGAGATGGTAGATAGAGCGTTTGAAATGGTAAATGGAGGTCTCTATGAGATTGACGTAGATGGCATGCCAAGGGAAAGAGTTTGGATTGATAGCAGCGCTGCAAAGAATAAAGCAAAGGGCGAAACCTTTGTTGATATGAATAGGAAAATAAGCGTATCCAGATATATTTATGGTGGAGACTCCAAGAGTGAAAATGGAATTAGTTTACATAATATTTCTTTTGGATACGATAGTAGTTTAATTATAGATAATGTAAATGTTCGGTATGAGGCAGGTTCTGCCTATAGAATCCTGGGACCTCACGGTTCAGGTAAGACAACCTACCTGCAGCTGATAGCCGGACTCCTAAAGCCTTACGAGGGCGAGATTTTTATAGGTGATAATAAAAAGATAGGATATGTATTCCAGTATTCGGAGGATGGCTTCGTTGAGAATACTGTTCTGGATGATGTAATGTTTGGTCCTATGAGTGAGGGATACTCGAAAAGAGAAGCGAGGGAGATGGCATCTTCCATCCTGAATTTCGTAGGAGTTAAGGAAACGCTTTGGGGCAGGTCTCCTCTGGCACTTTCATTTGGAGAAAAGAGACTTGTTTCAATAGCAGGAGCGCTGGCGCTGAATCCGGACTTCCTGCTGATCGATGAGCCATATGTCGGCCTGGATTATAACAGCAAAAAGCATATGGAGAATATTATAGAAGGGCTTTGTAGAGAAGGAAAATGCATCATAACAGTAGAAGGATAGGGGCTCTTAGAACCTACGATCCAAGAACAAAACTTCATATACTGCTTATGTACCTGATAATGTGTCTGGTATCATGGAAGATTTTTCCTGTGCTGATTTGCGCCTTGATGGGCGGAATCCTGATCTACATTACTAGGGAGAACTTGCAAAAGGTGGCTAGTAATGCTATCGGGCTGCTTATTCTGGAGCTTGTGATAGGGGTGATAGTTATTGTCGCAGCGCCTGTTAGGATTGGACTGTATTTTACGCTGAAGCTTTATCTATATACGATTGTTTCACTGCTTATCGTCAGCGGAATGAAGCAGGCAGAACTGCTGGACGGACTGGCAGAAGGCTTTGGACTCAGGGCGAAGACCGCAAGGATGCTGATGCTTATTCTGGACTATCTTCCAAAGCTCTATAGAGAGAAGAAGAGAGGACGCTTGGCTCAGAGAGCGAGGGGCGTTGATCCAGAAAGCGGAAACATACTCGATCAATTCAGAAAAGAACTTCTTCTGACTATTCCTAATCTGAAGTATGCCTTTGCGCGTTCCAAGAGTCAGTACGAAGCAATGAATAAAAAACAATATGTTTCCGTTATAAAGAGGAACAGTGTTGTTGAAATGAAACTTACCTGGGTGGATAAAGTTGCCGCCTGTGGCTTCATGTTCCTAATGCTTTGCAGTATAGTATTAATGTTACTTGTGTAATAAGTCAAGAGGGACAGATCTCATGGCTCGATTACAAAGTAATCGAGTGTAAGTAGTCGCAGTGCCATATAGGCACATGTGTGCCTATATGGGCAGGCGACGTTAAACTAGCAGCCGAGTCAATGGGACCGGGTCTCGTTGACTTATTTTGAGGATGGTTATGAAGAGGATTTTGCTCAGAGTAGCGTATGACGGAACTGAATATAGTGGATGGCAGATTCAGCCGAATGCGGTAACTATTGAGGGGGAGCTGAATAAGGCCCTCAAGGATCTGCTGGGTGAAGAGATTCAGGTAATCGGTGCAAGTCGCACGGATGCTGGAGTGCACTCGTTGGGAAATGTCTGCGTTTTTGATACGGAGAGTCCTATACCTGCTGAGAAAATGAGCTATGCTCTGAATACACGCCTTCCTGAGGACATCAGGGTTATTGAGTCACGAGAGGTTGAGGTGGATTTTCATCCAAGGCATTGTGATTCTGTTAAGACTTATGAGTACAGGATTTGGAATGATAAGTTCCCAAGCCCAACACTCAGACTTTATAGTCATTTTTCTTACAGAGATATAGATACAGATAAGATGAGAGAGGCTGCTGCGAAACTGGTTGGAGAGCATGACTTCGGAGCGTTTTGTGGAGCTGGTTCTCAGGTAGAGACTACGGTCAGAACTATATACAGTATAGAAATATTGGAAGACCGACTTGAAGCTGCAGTTGGCAGGATGATTAGGATCCGAGTAACTGGCTCGGGCTTCTTATATAACATGGTCCGTATTATTGCCGGAACACTCCTGGATATTGGTACTGGTTTAATGGAAGTAGGCGATATTGATAAGTGTCTGGAAACCTGCGATAGAAGTGATGCAGGACCTACTGCACCAGCCTGCGGACTTACTATGATAGGAATACAATTCAAATAATCCTATTAATCATCTGTAAATAATATCAAAATACCTATAAATGCCCTAAAATAGTGATATTTTGGTTGACATGAGTATATATTTAGAGTAAAATAAGTTTCCGTGACTGCCTAAGTCACTTATTTTATCGTGCATAGCGGTTTTTAGCCGTTATAGTATATATGGCGCCGAAATCGGTGAGATGCATCTGCGGCCCGGACATCCGCGAAGCTTCACACTAGAGTAGGCTACTCTGGCATATATCTTGCCAGACGAGTTTGGTGGTCGTGAGACTGCCTGAAGAAGGAGGATAAAAAGATGAAGAGCTTTATGGCAAGCCCATCTACCATTGAAAGAAAATGGTACGTAGTTGATGCTGAAGGACAGACACTTGGACGTCTTGCATCAGAAGTAGCTAAGGTGTTAAGAGGAAAGAATAAGCCTATCTACACACCACACATTGACACAGGTGATTATGTAATCATCGTTAATGCAGAGAAGATTAAGGTAACTGGTAATAAGCTGAATGATAAGGTTTACTATCATCACTCAGATTATATCGGTGGTATGAAGTCAGCAACTCTTAAAGAGAAGCTGGAGAAGAAGCCTACATTTGTTATCGAGCATGCAGTTAAGGGTATGCTTCCTAAGGGACCTCTTGGAAGACAGATGTACAAGAAACTTTTTGTATATGCAGGACCAGATCACAAGCACCAGGCACAGAAGCCTGAGACACTTGAGATCAAGTACTAAGAAGGAGGAAACTTAAATGGCTAAATCTACAAGATATTACGGAACAGGTAGAAGAAAGAGCTCAGTAGCTCGTGTTTATGTTACACCTGGTAGTGGTAAAGTTACAATTAACAAGAAAGACATAGAAGAGTACTTCGGTCTTGAGACACTTAAGGTTATCGTTAGACAGCCTTTCGCTGTAACAGGTACAGAAGGAAAGTTTGATGTATTAGTAAACGTATACGGTGGTGGTTTCACAGGTCAGGCTGGAGCTATCAGACATGGTATCTCAAGAGCACTTGCAAGTGCTGGAGATGATTACAGACCAATCCTTAAGAAGGCAGGATATCTTACAAGAGATCCTCGTATGAAGGAGAGAAAGAAGTACGGTCTCAAGGGAGCACGTCGCGCACCACAGTTTTCAAAGAGATAATCACCCTCTATTATTTAGGAGAGAGTATTATGGAAGATCAGAAGATTATTGGTCGTATTATAGGTGGAGCTATAGGAATAATGATGAGCTTTTTCCTTTCACTTTATGGAACTATCTCATCAGGACATTTCACTATTGTGGGATTTCTTGTTTCGTTCCTCTTTAGTTCAGTAGTTAGTATAATTATCGGTATTTTTGTACCAATGAAAAAAATAAATGATACGGCGGTAACAAAAGCTAATCTTACACCTGGTTCAATTGGTGCCAGATGCTTAGAATCTTTTATTGGAGATTGCATTTTCACTCCAATTATGACAACACTTATGGTGTTTATGGCATATAAAAGAGCTGCTAAGTTTAGCCCAGAGCCAATTCATTTCGCACCACTTTTGGTAAGACAGTTGATAGCATGCTTCATTATAGGTTTTGTGCTATTGTTAATCTTTTCGCCACTTATTCAAAAGGTGGTTATAAAGACTTACATGGAAGGTGAAGAAGGAATTGACGAAAAGCAATAAATACTTCTTTACTTTAACGCGATAAAGTGATAAGATATCTAGGACGCATGAAAATGCGTCCTAGTTTTTGTTCTGAGAAGTTCAAAAGCAAATAAGCTGATAGACATTTAGGAGTAACAAATTATGGAAATGACAATGGAGTTCCTTCGCAAGCTTCCTACCCCGCTTGAGATAAAGGAACAGTACCCAATAGGCGATGACTTAAAGAAAATTAAGGAGACAAGAGATCAGGAGATAATGGACATCTTTTCAGGAAAGAGTGATAAATTCTTGATGATCATTGGTCCTTGCTCAGCAGATAATGAAGAGGCAGTTGTGGATTACATGCACAGACTTGCTAAGGTTCAGGAGAAGATAAAGGATAAGATTTTTATCATTCCTAGAGTTTATACGAACAAGCCTCGTACAACTGGAACTGGCTACAAGGGAATGCTTCATCAGCCAGACCCAGAAGGACATGAAGATATGCTGGAAGGTATTGTAGCCATCCGTCATATGCACACCAGAGTTGTAGCAGAGACTGGATTTACCTGTGCAGAGGAAATGCTTTATCCTCAGAATCACAGATACCTCTCAGACCTTCTTTCATATATAGCAGTTGGTGCCAGATCAGTAGAGGATCAGGAGCACAGAATAGTTAGTTCAGGTGTTGGTATCCCAGCTGGTATGAAGAATCCTCCAAGTGGAGATATCTCTGTTATGATGAATGCCATCACAGCGGCTCAGTCATCTCAGGATTTCATCTATCGTGGATGGGAGGTCAGAACAAAGGGTAATCCATTTGCACATGCAATCATGAGAGGTTACATTGATAACCTTGGACACAGCAAGCCAAATTATCACTTCGAAGATCTGATCAATGTTTATGATGAGTACCAGAAGAGAGAGCTTTCAAATCCAGCAGTTATTGTTGATACAAATCATGCTAACTCCAACAAGCAGTTTTTACAGCAGATTAGAATTGCTAAGGATATAATGCATAGCCGCTCAGTTTCAAGTGAGATCAGAGGTCTTGTTAAGGGACTTATGGTTGAGAGTTATATTGAAGATGGCTGCCAGAAGATTGGAGAGGGCATTTACGGAAAATCCATTACTGACCCTTGTCTTGGATGGGAAAAGACAGAACAGCTGTTATTAGAATTAGCAGACCTTGTTTAAAAAATTAAACGCAGTAAAGATGCAGATTGCATTTTACTGCGTTTTTAGTATTATCTTTTTTATATTTCACTGTCAAGAGAAAAAAGTTGCACACAAAAATCTGCACTAGTATACTTAAAAAGTAATATGTTTTTACGAAGGGGTGTATGCTTATGAGAGAAATAGTTCTTGGAAAAACAGGGATTAGGGTTCCGCAGAATGCATTCGGCGCTCTTCCTATTCAAAGGGTTGATATGGATATGGCTGTTAAGCTTCTTCGCGGAGCTTATGAGGGCGGAATGAGGTTCTTTGATACAGCCCGCGCTTATTCCGATAGTGAGGAGAAGATGGGGCAGGCATTTGGAACTATTGAAGGAATGCGTGAGAAGATATTTATCTCTTCCAAGACTCAGGCAAAAACTCCTGAAAAGTTCTGGGAAGATTTGGAGACAACACTTACAAATCTGAAAACAGATTATCTTGATATTTATCAATTCCACTGTGTTCAGCAGTGCTATAGGCCAGGTGATGGTACTGGAATGTACGAGGCTATGGTTGAGGCGAAGGAGCAGGGGAAGATTAGACATATAGGAATTACTGCTCACCTTATCGGAGTTGCTGAGGAGATTGTGGAAAGTGGTCTGTATGAAACACTTCAGTTTCCGTTCTGCTATCTTGCGACTGAGAGAGACATTGCTCTCGTTAAGGCAACTGAGGCGGCTGGAATGGGATTCCTTGCTATGAAGGGATTGTCAGGTGGACTGCTTACAGACAGCACAGCGTGTATGGCATTTATGAGTCAATATAATGTGCTTCCTCTTTGGGGAATTCAGAGAGAAGAGGAGCTTGCCCAGTGGCTTAGCTTCTTTGAGAATGATGTAGAAATGACAGACGAGATAGCATCTTTTATTGAGGAAGATAGAAAGAACCTGATGGGTGACTTCTGCCGTGGCTGTGGTTACTGTATGCCATGTACAGTTGGAATTCAGATTAATAACTGTGCGAGAATGTCACAGCTTATCAGACGTTCTCCTTCACAGAACTTCCTGTCTGAAGAGTGGCAGGGACTTATGATGAAGATAGAGGAATGTGTGGACTGTGGACATTGTAAGACTAAGTGTCCATATGAACTGGATACACCAAATCTGCTTAGAAAGAACCTGGCGGATTATAAGGATATACTGGCGGGTAAGGTGCAGATTTAGATTGGTTGGTAGAACGGCAATTATGAGTAAGGTGAATATCACAAAACTTAATACTCCATATGTGAGCGTGGACGGTTCTTATGGCGGCAATCAGGGATGGTTCAAAGAAACGGACCTGAAGCGTAAGAAGACATTGGAAGAATACGGATGTGGACTTATTGGTGCTTCGGATTTGATTTCTCATATACTTGGTAACAATTCCTTTACGAGAGAAGAGTATCATAAGACGATCCTTAATTTTGAGAAGAAATACTTTCATATTCTTCCGAAGCTGGGGATTTCCGGTATCCTTATTGCCTGGGGACTAAATCTGTACTTTCTTCTTAACAGAAAGAAGCTGCGTGAGGAGACAGGCGCAAAATATCGTGCAAGGTGGTTTGTTCGTCCATCAAAAATGCTGGACCGTATTAAAGAGATGCTGGACAACGACCTGCCTATAATATTTGCAATTGGTCCAGGCTTCTTTAGAAAGAACAAAGTAAATCTTTATCATAAAGAAGAACGGGATGGGAAAGTGATCTTCAAACCAGTCACAAAGACAAAAGACCACTACGTAACAATCACAGGAGTAGAAGAATACCCAGACAATGATAAGACCATGCTGGAAATCTCGTCGTGGGGTAGAAAATATTATGTAAACTACTCCGAATACAAAAACTACGTCAAGAAAAACGACAATTATTATTTTAGTAATATTTTATACATTAAGAAAATAAGTCAGTGGGACCGGATCTGATTGACTTATTGGAGGGAAAATGGTAAGACGGCACATGTATATTTCGGGAGATGTGCAGGGGGTTGGGTTTAGATACAGGGCCAATCATGCAGCACAGCATCTCGGATTAACAGGATATGTTAGAAATTTGTATGATGGAAGAGTGGAGCTTGAGGTACAGGGCGACCGGGAGCTTATCTCACGGTTTCTTGGTGAAATAGATGCGGGAAGCTTCATTCATATGGATGATATTGAGACTAAGGATATACCGCAGGTAGAGGATGAAAGATCATTCAGAGTTTTACGGTAGAAAAAGACCTCCAATTGTTAGACCATTACTCTAACAATTGAAGGTCTTTCTCTTTTCAGAAGCTCTGCGAGATCAGCTTTTGTTTTTAAAGCATATGCGCTCTGATTTCTTCTCCGCTAAGAGGGCAGAGGAGTGCAGGGGCAACATCGAATACTGTCTTCGCACCGGATTCGCCATTCTGGTTCATTTTGTAAGCGGCTCTAGCATAAGCTACAAGTACAGAACCTGTGAACTCAGGATTTGAATCAAGCTTCAGGCTGTATTCAATAACATGTGTATTAACAGCAGATGTGCGTCCATCTGCATTTGTCTGACCACCAGTTGTTCCAGAGTAAATTACAGAACCACCATGTGGAAGACCGCTATGATCTCTCTTCATCTCTTCGGCAGTGATGAAGTTTACTGTTGTATCATAATCAGCAAAGTAGTTTGGCATTGTAACTATTTCATTTTCAATGCGTGCCTTGTCAGCACCTTCCTCAGCAACTACATAGCAAACACGTGTATGCTTTTGACGAGTTGTGAGTTCTGGATTCTCGCCTGCGCGAACCTTGTCCAGCGCTTCAGGAACAGGAACTGTATACTGACGAGCATCTACAACGCCTTCAATACGTCTTATAGCATCTGAGTGTCCCTGGCTGACTCCACGTCCCCAGAAAGTATAGTCTTTACCGCCTGGAAGAACTGAATGTGCATAGAGACGATTCAGTGAGAACATTCCTGGGTCCCATCCGCAGGAGATGATGCCAATCTTGCCAGCAGCTTTTGCGGCTGCATCTACATTTGCAAAATGCACTGGGATGTTAGCATGTGTATCGAAAGAATCGATTACATTGAAATCAGCTGCGTACTTAGGTGTCATCTTTGGAAGATCTGTAGCAGAACCGCCGCAGATGACAAGTACGTCGATATCATTTTTCATATCAGCAAGGCTGTCCACATGATAAACTGCTGCGCCACTATCAACTTTGACTGTGCTTGGATCACGTCTGGAGAAAACTCCTACTAATTCCATGTCAGGAGCAACCTGAACTGCTTTTTCAACTCCACGGCCGAGATTACCATAGCCAAGGATACCAATCTTAATACTCATAGAAAAACCTCCAATTTTTTAACTATTTCTAGCGTTTTAGCGCTTTATAAAACGTATTTAGTATATTACAAGTGGAAGAGCAATACAATAATTATCTATATATAGTGGAAAAATGTTATCTGAGTCATCCTATCTTGTGTTTTTATGCAAATTGCAAATAGTTCACACAGAATTCACAAAAAGAAATGGAGTTTATTGTACAATTTGCACAAACGAGATGGACAAATTGCTGAAAATGACTTTTTTTTGGCATATGGGTTGCTTTATGTAAATCAATTTGGTACTCTAATTCTAATTATAAGTGTCATTGGGCGTATTATGCGCTTCTGTTGTATTGAGTCTTCTTACGCCGACACAAGAATTTATACGTACACAAAAAAAATACGAGAGAGTAATAATCCAATCAAGATGAGGGGAGAGAAATCTATGAGGATTAAAAAGAATGTAAAAAGAATATTGTCATTCGGAATGGCCACTGTCATGGCAGTGTCTCTTCTTGTGACGGGAGGAGGAAGCCTACAGGTAGAGGCAGCAGCACCACCAGTTCAGGATGCTGCTAATGCTGTTAACTATGCGACTATACTTGGTCGTGCAACAGACTATGGTATTGTTGCTGAAAAATTTGATCAAGTTAATCACATGGAGACAACATTTGCTTTTGTTGATTTTAGTAACGGTGGTTATGCAAATGAGGTGGATTTCTTACCTGATACAGCTACTGCACAGTTCTTATTGGGTGGTATTTCAAGTGGACAGGTTTTTCTTGGAAACTCTCAAAGTGCTAAGATATATAATATTGAGGCTACAAGCGAGGCTATTGGTGGCTTTTCATATCCTTATATTGATAGTGATGGAAATCCTCATTACAAGTATGAAGAAGGTAGACCTGAATTCAGAGATTTAAAATGGAAAATTGATCATGAGTTTAAGGACACGCAGACTTTAGTTGTTACAGAAAGAGCTGATGCAATTACAAATATTAGAAAAATAATAAGTAATGCTGATGAAAAATCTGAAGATATGGAGACTAAGGCTAAAAGTAATGACTATAAACTTGACAGTAGTTATATTCATACAAACTCTGGCAATAATGGTATTGTTATAGATGTTTCAGGAGAAGAATTTGAGAATAAGGTTGTTTATGTTGATGTTGATGATACCATAAAACAGTATTTTCTTTCTGCGGGTGATGGAAACGCGAATAGCGATGACGTTAACCAAGGTGTTGGTGTTATAAAAAATAAATCAACTGTTGTTGTTTTTAATTTTAGTGAAAATAATACAGCTCAGGATTCGTTAAAAATATCAAAGATTGTTGTAAAAGTTAAAGATCTAGAAGGCAAAGTGGTTGATGCTTCTGGTAATCCTGTAGAGGATGGAGCGGATTTAAAGGATGTTTGGATTCAAACAGACTCTGCAACTAGTGGTGGAATTGAAAAGAATGGTGTGCCTACAACTGTTCTGGATCAGCAAGTATGTCAGAAGATAATATATAATGTAAGAACTGATGGGGATGTTGAATTAAATACAGTTGCAGGTACTACTCTTATTCCTGGGACAAACAATGTTAAAGTTACTGGATCTAGTGCTGGATGGCTTGTTTCTGGAGGTGAGGTAACAAATCCAGGAGCAGAGTGGCATTATACTTATAGAGGTGGTAATCAGGAGTATATGACCGACGGTGTTGGTCAGATACATTTTGCTGCAAGAAAGTCATTTACACATAAATACAATGGTACAAAAACATTAGAAGATACTACGGTTGAGTGTGCTTCTAATTTGTATGGTTTTGATTGGTATCAAGTAGATGATACAAATTACGATATTACAGGAAAAACACCAGTTACAGTTACTAATCAAGCAACTAATACAATTAAATTCCCTTCAATCTCATTTTATTCTGATGAGACAAAAGCAGGAACGGATGTGGAACATTATATTCCTGCTGGCGATCATAAGGATTATTATTACGTTATTAAAGAAAAAGCTAAGGATTCAACTTACTCGGGAATAGATGAAATTGATAATTCAAGTGGATATATTAATATCCATCTTAGAGTTACAAATACAAATGGTAGACTTGATTATTATGTAGATTCAAATACATATTTAGGAGATGATTCTTTATACAAAACCAATACTAATGTCCATATGTCGGGAGTAGAGTTTACTCTTGGTGCATTCTTTAATTTAATTAATAAAGAGAATTCTGCAGAGCTAGATGTTTTAAAAACTGATAAGAATGGAACTGCATTAAAGGATGCAAAATTTGTTCTGACGGGTGTAAATGGAACAAAAAGTATTACGTTTAATAAAGGACAGCTTGCTAATGGTACGGCCGGAAAAGTTAAGTCGGATGGTACTTCTTTAGTTTTCTATTCAGGTCAAACAAAGTCAACAATTGTCAACTTGACAAAGGGAACATACACTTTAAAGGAGTTGACTTCTCCTTATGGATACAAAACTATATCAGATGACATCACATTTACAGTTGATGATTCTGGTAATATAGGGTACACAGGAACTATTACTGGAGTTGATTTTACTGCTAAGAGTGGTAATAACAATGATATGTTTAGTATCAAAAATAGCGATGAAAGTGTTGATTATACAACTATAGAATTAAGCAAAGTTATCGCAGGTGGTTTACAAGAATTATCCGGAGCAAAATTAAAGCTCACTGGTAATTATGATAATGGTGAAACCATTAATTTCTCAGAAACTCAGTTTTCGGCAGGAACAAGTGCTCAATATGTAAGTGATGGAGAATCACTCATTTTTGTATCGGGATCTGCTCCTAGTACCGTAACAAGTTTACCTGACGGACATTATAGCTTAGAGGAAACTCTTGCTCCTGATGGTTATGGTATTGCTACAACTATTTCTTTTGATATAGTTGATGGAGTTGTAAAACAGAACGGAACAGAAGTTACTAGAACAGATGATGCTACAGGAAACAAAATAATCACGATGGAAGATGCATTGACTTCAAATGAGATTGAAATTAAAAAGATAGATGCATCTACAAAAGATGAGGTACCAGGGGCAAAGCTTACGCTGACAGGTACTTACCCAAGTGGAAATGCCATTAGTTTTTCACAGTCTCAATTTGATGGTGGATCGGGTGCTCAATATATAAGCGCAGGTTCTTCACTCGTGTTTATTTCTGGAACAGAATCAAGTGTGATAAGAAACCTTCCAGATGGAGATTATACTTTATCAGAAACAACAGCTCCAGATGGATATGGTGTAGCGACAGATATTACGTTTAGTATATCTAATGGTCAGGTAACTGGCAAAAATGTGTCTTCTTCAACAAAACAAGATGTAGAAGGACTTGTTACGATGGAAGATAGTTTATCATCTGCTAATATTACCTTTAAAAAGGTTGCTGCAGATAATACGTCGATGTTAATTGGTCCAGCTAGCATTACACTTACAGGAAAGTATCCAAGTAATAACACAATTGACTTTAGTTCTTTGACGGGAGTGACTGCTTACGGAGTTAATAATTGGACAGTGACTGCAACAAATGCTACATTTGAAACAAAAGCATATCAGGAAACACATATTAATGGTTTGCCAGATGGTACTTACACAATTACTGAAACTAATGCGCCAGATGGTTATACTGAGGCGGCTCCAATATCATTTACTATACTTAATGGAGTGGCTTCTGGTGCTAATGTTACTTCTGGAAATACAGTTACTTTAGTTGACGATCAAGATAATACAGCAGAAATAATTGTGAATAAAGTTGATGGTTCTAATGTCGTTCTTTCAGGAGCAAAACTAAAGTTGACAAAGGATCCGGCTGATTATACTTTTACATCATCGAATATTACTCTTGGTACAGATGCATCATTGGTTGATGCAGAAACAGGCGCAACAGGATTAACATTTATTACAGGATCAGCTGTTTCTACGATAAAAAATCTTCCAAACGGATCATATACCTTATCTGAGGTTGATGCTCCTTCAGGATATGATAAAGCTCAGAATGTTAGTTTTTCTGTAGATAATGGAGTGATTACTTGTTCAGATAGTCGTTATGTGTCAGCTGATAATAAAGTTACACTTACAGATAACGAGTCAAATACTGGTGATTTAGTTCTTAAAAAGACAGTTAGTGGTTCGGTTTCTAACAATGTATTTACATTCTATGTTTACGGACAAACTACACAAAAATGGTATGATGCATCTGGAATTGAACATGATGATCAAGCGGATGCACCAATTTCAGTTGATTGTACAAATGCACAAGGCGTAAAAATAAGTAATTTGCCAGTTCAGATATATACTGTTTCTGAGGCGGATGCGACAAATAATGCAGCAGATAATTGGGATTACAAAGTTGCTCAATCTGTAACTAGCAAAGATGATGTTAGTGTTACAAAGGGTAATTCAGTTACTGCTACTTTAGAGAATAAATATGTTAAGAAAACTGGTAGTATTAATATTGATAAAGCATATGGTACTGGTAGTGAACAAGCAGCTCATCATACGAATGATACATATTATGTGACTTTGAAAGATGCAGATGATAACTATTATGATGAGCATGGTGCAGTTAGTTCTACGGCTGTTCCAATAGCTATTACACCTTCATCGGAAGGAACAACAACGGTACCTAATCTTGATCTTGATAAGACATATACAGTAACAGAGATTACTGGTTCGGCAGACGCTACACATACAGCTGATACAGCAGGATATAATCTTGTATCTGTTGTTGAACCAACGAGCGTAAGCTTTACAAATACACTTTCACAGGATGTGACAGTTACTAATACTTACAGTGAGATTCCAGCGCCAACAACTGGAACACTTACATTAACAAAGAAGCAGGCTACTGGAAGTGATGATTTCGAATCGGGAGTAACATTCCCATTCACAATAACACTTACGTATCCAAACGGAGCTGATACATCAGGAGTAACAGCGACAAAGGGAACATTCAATCAGGATAAGACAACATTAACAGTAAATCTTGGAAAGAATGAAAATGTAGTTATTAGTGGACTTCCAAATGCTACTCACTATGAAGTAAGTGAAGGAAATCTTCCAAGTGCAGATTATCAGAAGGTGACAACAAGTGGCCTTACAGGAGATATAGATACATCATCAGCAGCAACAACAGATGTAGCTATCGACTTTGAAAACACATATACAGCAACACAGCCACAGCCAACAACCGGAACACTTACATTAACAAAGAAGCAGGCTACTGGAAGTGATGATTTCGAATCGG
>CAMVKW010000021.1:0-59930 GCA_947168155.1 uncultured Lachnospiraceae bacterium
GCAATCAGCTAATTGATGCTGGTTGGGTAACTTTTATTCTGTTACCTGTTAAATTAAAACGCAAAGCATCTTCGATGGCATCATTAAGAGACAAACGTTCTTCTCTATCACTAATGTCATCTGTGTACTCACAAACTCTAGCAAGGTATCCACAGGTATCGTAACCATGTTGAATGTCAAACAAATACCATTTTATGAAGTCTGTGAATGGATTGTAAGGATTGTCAGAAGTCGAAAGCATGCAATCGACAACTTTTCTTTCGTTTTCGTCACTCATAAGCTTTCTCCTTTCTAACCTTTTAATTGTTTACGCAAAGTTGTTGTGCTAATGTTAAACATTTCAGCAACTTCAGCTTGAGTGAAGCCTGAATTCAGCATTGCTTTTGCATGAGCAATGTTTGCAGGCGACATTGTTGTGAAGCTGGTCTCTTTTGGCATAGCATGCTTCTTTACAGACTCCGCATCTGCCCTATTGATGATCTCCTCAATCTTAGTCTTACGGATAGCACCAGCTTGAATTGCTTGCCATTCGCGATCACTAATCTCAAAAGCACTCTGTTTTCCAAGAATAGCCCTCTGTTGATTCATGACACTCGATCTAAGCTTACGAAGATGAGCTTTTCCATCAGGAGACTTATTGTTGTATCTTTCAGGATACTTAGCCATACGATCATTAACAATCACTGTTGTAGAACGTACTGCTCTTCTCTCCAGCACTGCATTAACTTTCGAATTATTGACCTTTTCTTCAAGAGACTTGACTTCTTTCTCGTATTCTTTAGCTGCACTAGGACTGTACTCGATGGTACCTACGTTTAGGGATGCCTTACGTGCCTCTCTAGCCATATCCTTCATCTGGTTAGCGTAGTTAGCATACACTAATTCAGTAGGGTACTTGGCTTTAGATACAAGTTCCATAGCATCCTTGACATCAGCCATCTGTGTAGACTCTATGGTGGCCTTCTCACCATTAGGATCATAGTTGGGGTGTGATGGATTGAGCATCTTCCAACGACCTGTATTAGGATCTACCGACTTCCTACGATCAGTGTATCTGTAGATCTTCTCACCTGTTTCAGGATCAATCTTACCTTGCCATACACGTTCAGGAATGTGAGTCTCGCCTGATGCTCTAGAGATTATTGTACCAGAACCACCATACTTTCCATCACCTTTATCTTGGTATTTTCTCTTAAGCTCATCAATACGTTGTTCTTCATAACAAGCTTTGTAGTTCAGCTTATGTTTCTCTGAGTCAATGATAGTCATAGAATATTTAACAGCTCTAGCCATTTCATCTGGCGTAGCACCAATAAGACTCATATCAGTAATAAGGTTTGTTGCCTTACCCATCTCTGTCTGCTGTGTTTGATGTTTAATAACTTTCATACCAGGATAACCAGGATATGCTTCTTTAGTATCAAAGTCTTCTAACGCTGCTAATCGTGGAGCATTCTTAATTAATCCTTTGTTATTAGGAATGACTACAACTGTATCACCATCGAAGTCTGCACCAGAAAGGATCTGTGCGTCTTTTGGATTTAAGCAAATTGCATCCGCAGGATTTGTACCTAGTATCTGACGACCTTCACGATTCTTATTATTAACTGTGAGTATGGGGATCTGAAACTTTCCTTCATGAGGAAACCTAATCAAAGCAAGCTTTTCTCCATCTTTATAGCTAGGCGCATATACTTCTCCTTCTTTTAATGAAGGGGCAGGTAATAAAACTTTTACCGATTGACCAGGAAGAGCTGCAGCTTTCATATGAACAGAAGCCTTATCACACTCTTCAGCAAAATCTAACAGTTCTTTCTGTTTAACCACAGGATTGGTGATCTTCTGAATCTCTTCATACTGTTCAACCATTCTAACTCTTTGTAATTCAAGCTGTCGTTCAGCAAGTTTTGGATCTTGTTTAGATAATACCTGTGAAGCTAATGTTTTAGATGATGTCCATGACGCCCATTTACCTTCTTCATTAACTTTGTTAATACAACCAGACTGTCCACCTTTAATGATCTGTGCACCAAAAGGATCTTCCATGTCAACAGAACCATCGGCATCTTTCTTCATAGGTTTAAGAACTTGTTTAGCATCATCATCGGGGGATTTAAGTGGTGTACCTTCTTTTCTATTAGAAAATACTATGATGTCTTTTCCTGGTGGAAAAGCACTATCGGGTAAATATGCCGCAACACCTTTGATGTAATGTGTATCATCCACACCAATACGAACCTGCGCATATGTAGCATTACCCAAATCCAAATCTTTTACACCGCGACGAAGTCCAATCATACCATCTCTAGACGAAGCATATTCTACAGCTATACGGTTAGACTTGACTGAAGTTGGTGGTTCAATACCAATGGATGTCTTACCGTTCTCATCCACATGCACATCATAAGGAGGATTGATCTTATCAAGATTCTGCATCACGTTTCTATATGCTGTCTTGTTAAGTTCCTCGTCAGAAAGCTTACTCTCTGCTTCTGTTGGAGAATATAAAAACATCATCTCTGTCTTTTTAGAGATGTTCTGAGGCTGAGGCACTGCAGTCTTAACGATTACATAACCTTCATCCTTAAGTACCTGTACAGCAGCCTCTAATTTTGTAGGAGATACACCAAGAACGTTGGAAACGCCTTTACCAATATCAATAGCTCGAACATCTTTGTTCTTGTTTGCAGATTGAACAAGATGATCTGCAAGATCCTGAGTCTGTCTAACTCTTTCTTCAGTAGTAGGTTTCAAATATGCCTCAACTGTAGACTGAGACATATTAAGCTTTTCAGCAATAGCTTTTGTAGACATCTGTCTAGTATAACGAAGCTCTTTGATGTGAGCAATCTGAGCTGCTTTCTCAGCATCCTTCGCATAAGAATATCTATAGCGAAGCTCTTTCATAGACATACCAAATTCTTCAGCGATCTCTTTCTCGCTCATTCCTTTGGCTCTCATATCGCCCCAACCTTTAAACCAAGGTTCATTCTGATATGGATGTTCGCCAGAACCCCATTCATACCGGCCAGACCTACGCTTCACGCCGGTGTGCAAAATATAATCGTGTTCCATCTTACAGCTCCTCTCTCTTTATTTGATCAATAATTTTATCATAAGCTACAATCTTGTCCATGATAGGTGCAATCCTATCAATACCAGGATTAGATATAATAATATCGTCATTCTGATAAACTCTTAGCTCGATGTCTGTCTCGTTGAGATCAAGATCGTACTCTAAGAAAAATAAAGCTGCATAGATCTCCAACTGTGGGAGATTTCCATACTTGTCTGATACTGGTGTAACACCAGTCTTCAGATCATGGATTCTCAGAAACTGTTCATCTTCAGAATATGCTATAGCATCAGCTGTCCCAAAACAATTGTCTGAAAAATATAATGGTTGCTCAGGCTTCATACGAAAACCTATGGCGTCATTTACATACTTGTTAAATGTAGCATTAGTTGCAGGAAGCTTTATACGATTTGCAATTAGCTCTGCAGCAATAGCATGAAGCTTTGTTCCACGCTGTGATGCCAAATAACTATAGTATGCTTCTGTTAGTTTCTCTTCGTCATAGTTTATCCAACTATGCTTGCTTGCGCCTAGAAACGCGTGTTGTCCTTCTAGACGCGAATGTCTGTTCCATCTCATCCAGTACGTCCTCCTCATTTTCTGGACTGATAAAACTTGCGTATGACATATTGTTCATCTTATGAATATAAAAGTCCTGAAGAGGTCTGTGGCTAGACTTATCTTCTTTTTTACATTCAAGGGCTGCCCAACGATCCATAAACAACACAAGAAGATCAGGAATACCACGAATGTAACTTGCATCATTCTTAAGAACTATACATCCTGCAAATCTATCAGTTATACGCTGAATCAATCCTGCCTGATAATCTCTTTCTTGTTTTGTCATGATGAACCTCCTAAAAATATAAAGAGGATTGAAAACAAGCCAACGCCAAACGGCGCCATTTTATCTTCTCCCTCACCATAAGGAGTGAAAAACTCGGGTACTGCTAAAATATCAATATTTGTCTTCAAATTCATCTACCTCCTCTGTGTATCTGTTTTCATTGAAGTCCTTCTTCATCATTAAACACCTCATTATTGAATAGTCGATTCTAGCATTAGACTTTAGCCTGTAATAATATAAATCTCTAAAAGGAGTATTGAGTCGGTCTATACGACCAGCTGCTTGGGTCATAATTTTATAAGAATGGTTAAGACTGTAAAATATAATGGTGTCTGTGGTTATGCAGTTCCAACCTTCAGCTCCTGCTATGTATTGCACAAGGTAACACCATACACCTTCATCAGGAATAGGCTCATGCTTATGACCATTCCATTGAGAAAATATAAAGTTATTGTCTTGACACATCTTGATTAACAGCTCCAACTCATAGTCGAAGTTGTAAAATATAATAGAGCCAATAGACTTCTTTACTATCTCTGCAGTTTTTGCAATTCTGTCAGGATCACTATTAACACATCTTCTTAAAGCTTGGCTTAAACCCGATGCATCTCTTATTGGTTCATCCTTATAGACATTCCAAGCCTCTTTTAAAATATAATTGTATGTGTCTTTGTCATGATTAGCAATCACGTCAACATAGTGACGTTTGGTCTGTCTCTCAAAATCCATATCGACTAAAATATAATTGCGGTAACTCTCAAGTAATTTCTCACCAACATAATGGTCAATCACAGGATAGCGCATAAATGGTTTATAGACAACATGATTCCTAATGAACTCAGAACGATTCTTATAGAATCCATTTGCTATAAACACTGGAATATAATCAGACCAGTTATCTCCTGGTGTGGCACTCAACATAATCCAATCATTTTTCCTAGCAATCTTGATAAATGACTTCGCCCACTTGCCTGCTCCTACTGCTCTCTGTTCATCAAATATAACATACTTGTTTCTCCACTCAACATACTTCTCTATGTTGTTCCAAGAGTCAACTACCACAGTTACACCCATCTCAGAAAATATAAAGTTGTCACATTCTTTCTCCCACTCTTTAGTATCTCTTTTACGAGCTGTAGTTATGATCAACAGTTTATCAGAGTGTTTCTTGTCTGAACAGATCTTGTTAAAAAAATATTGAAGAGCTGTTAGTGACTTGCCAGAGCCGACCCCGCCAACAAGGACGGAGCCAGTCTTTAGCTTTTCTAAGGCAAGTTGTTGATGCTCATAGAGCTTCATTCCTCATCCACAATATTCTGAGCAGAGTCCGGAATATCATAATACTGATCCTCAAACTCATCCTCAGCGATTGTAACATACATGGTCTTCAGGTAAGCCTTGATGCCATCACGTCCGCTTACATGATAGTGATACGGATTGATCGCAATATCCGCGAACTCAATCTCAGCCCAGTCAAGATTGCTGATACTTTCCTCGTCCAGCTGAGTCTTACCTTTCTTGGTAACCATCACTACCTTAGGCGGACGACCTTTTCCGCCAAAACCAACCTTGATCTGAATATAAGGAACCGGCTCATCACCAGGATCCTTGGGATTCAAATATCTTACATTCCAGCCCTCAGCAGACAACTCATCTGCGTCTTCCGGGTTGAGCAGCAAACAGAAGTTCCTATCGCCTGCGGCGTTATAGTTTCCTTCCTTACCTGCAAAGTTTCTGAATCTGATTGCCCTGCTGTCTACATGATTGAAAATTTTTACTTCTGCCATTGTCTTATCCTCCTTTTGTTTTTAAATATAATGGCTTATGCTACTTCATCTTCGTCCCATGGAACTTCGTCGTCATCTGCAGGAACGTTCATGAAGTTATCTACAGGCTCCTGAGGCTTTGTGCCCCATGGAACCGTGCAGTCATACGGATGCGGATCTACTAACCAGCTGAAATCGCCAAATTCCTCAATATGAGCAACAGCTTTATCAGCCATAACCGCATAATACGAAATATCAATATCATCTTCCATTCCGAGATTCTGAACGACTTCCGCTTCCAGCCACCTATATCCTTTAGCGCCTTCCGCAGAATACATCTTGCCATTCTGATCTCTCATAAGAAGACCACCACCTTTACCAGGCTTGATCGGTAAGAACGAACCAACCTTACCCACAAACTTGTACTGATGCTCGCCTTCAGGAAGATCTTCATTCATATCCAAATATAAAGCTGACTTAACAGACTTAGTCTGAGCATAATCAGCAAGTGTCAACTCTTCCTTACTGAACAGTGTCTTAAATATAAACGGTTCTGCAAACTCTGCTCCTGTTGCAGTCCAGTTGCCAACAGAGCCGTCATCATTACGATACCTAGCAATATAAACTGCATCATTCACGAGGCACATCTTATCATATGTCGCCTCCCACTCAAACTCATAACCATATCTCCTACCAAACTCCATAACAAAGTCCACAATCTCCTGAGTAATATCAGGGATCTTTATAGAGTCTGTCTTGATATGTGCAACTGTGTAACCACGCTTCTTAACCTCTTCCGCCAGATCAACCATAAACAGAGCACCACGCTTAGCGACGATGTTATCCTTATTACGAATATCACGGAACGGATTGTCAAACTTAGCCGATGTCAAACCATATACAGAGTTAATGACTGTCTTCAAAGCATTAGCAAGATCCTTGGATCTGATCTCTCCAGATTCGACCATACCAACATACTTTGTTAACTTACCATCCAAAATATCATTAAGCTCTTCCCAGTCCTCATGCTTGATTGTAACACGGCCCTCCACAAGCTCTCTGAATCTCTGTGTGAATCTAGGCCCAAACACACATTCTGCCATTGCACTATGAGGATGCATAGATGCTACATCCAACAATCCCACATAACCATACATACCAGGCTGAGCTTCTACATAACCGCCTTCTCCTACCTCTACTCCCTTATAGGTACTCTTTCCATTCTCGAAAGAATATCCAGGGAAGTACGGCAACAGACTATCAGTGTTCTCACTCCACCACTTCATCATATATGGGAACTTATCCCACAAGAAGTCACTCACATCCGGTTCCAAATATGTTACCGGTTTGCTTAGATCTCTATAACAAAACTCACCCTGAGGATGTTTGTTATCACCAAATATAATTTTAGTGGAATGCTGATTTGTCGAGTGATTCACAGTAAGGTTGTCAAGGTCTGCCAGAATCTGTCTAGCAATAAAGTCACTCTTGAGATGATGGAACACTGCTTCAGTGCTGATTACGTCATTCTTACAATACTCAGCAACTTTCTCCCACATAGCAGGATCTACAGGTTGATCCCACGGCAACCCAAGTTCCAAGTGATGAATGCCCAACTGGATCTCCCACTTCTTCAAGCTCTGCTTGTTTGCTGCTGAGCTGAAGTCATAAATATCAGTGTAGCTCAAGTTGTACGCATTCAGGAACGTAGAGTTAGGCTCATTGTTGATGATCTTCTGACTCAGCTTAAACAGCTGCTCTTCAGAATATCCAAGAATCCTAGCATACAGAATGTGATTGTCATACCGACGATTATTGAACCCGACCAACTTCTTCTTACAGAAGTCCTCTACATATTTCGGGTCAGGATTGATCATCGACACAACGCCGTCTTCTCCATCAACTTTCCAACACAGGATGAACAGGTTAGGGAAGACTTCCACATCGTAGAACACAATAGGATCATCCTCGTTATAATCTGAGGCACCTCCTGATTTCTCTATCACCTTATCCAGGTCCTGATAGAAGTGCATCTTTGACACCAGCTTTACACAATACTCCGAGTGATTGCTGGATCCGTTTGCAAACGCCAAGATCTTCGGTCTCAAATCTGAAATATCATACTCAACACCTTCCTTGTATGCATCCTCAAGCAGCTTGTAAATATAATCCACGCTAGGCTTGGTACCAGGATGATACTCCTTATTCAGATTCTTGATGATCATTGTTCTAAGCGCTTTCTCGTTGCTCACAACAAAATCTTTTACCATCTTATCCTCTCCTTTCTCTTTCAGTGGTAATCCTGAACTGATTGTGGCAATTGGTAAGTTAACACATTGAGTGAGTTTACGTCTAAGCGACGCCCCACCACTAAACACTTTAACTTCAATATCTTCATCATACACATTTTTAAGCATTGTAGGATCGCCATCATAAATATAATGCAGATGGATACCCTGACCACTCTTGCTCAATTCTGCATATGTCGGAGGAAACTTATTAGCAGCTTCCATATTGAGATTCAACGACTTCTCTCCAGTCTCCGGGTCCTTAATATCAAAATCTATGACTATGTGATTCTCGGGAACTTTTACATAGTGTAGAGCACCAGTATCTATTCTTTTTAACTGAGTTTCACATTCGTCCCATTTCTTTCCGGGAACACCATCTTTAGTAGCATATTGTGCTTTACATTCTTCACAGAAAATATCAAAGTAACTTTTATTGACCTTATCGAACTTCAACCAAGTCTCTGTTACCCAACCGCTAGACTTGTTTATGTTAACTCCGATCTTTTTATACTTAAACTTGGAATAATAGCTATAAACTCTTCTATCATTCTTGATAGTATCCGGACTAAATTTTTCAAAATAATCCTTAAGCTGCAATTTGAACTTGATCCTATCAAAAGGATACCTAATGTCAGATAACTCACAATATCTTTTATAACAATCCCAAGCAGCACTTAAGGACGTTCCGTCGTCTTCGTCTAAGAAATCTTTATAGCATTCCTCAACAAAGTTATACATATTGTTAGTTGCTCTGATCATTTTGACCGGGAAGTATTTATTGTAATATCCAGGATCTTCCATAAACACATCATAACACTTTTTGCATATAGCACCATATTCAAAAGGAATGCGGGCCATCAAATTATCATAATCTTTTCTTTCGAAAGTTTCTCCAGTAGGTTCAATGTCTACAATTCTTCTGAGCATACCTGATCTAGCATCTGTAATCTGAACTTCTCTGTTCGCACCAGCAAATATAATAGTGTTGAACTTTGCCTGATAAAGCTTCTTATGCTTTTCATTAACCATAACGTACTCGTGAGATATAATACTGTTAAGTCTATCATTCTCTGTGATCTTATCCAATTCTACATCATCCTGAATTGCTATAAGGGGATTATCGCTTAAAGACTCCAAAGCAAAATCCTTACCAAGACCTATCGACTTAATGTCAATAGTTGACGTATAACCCTGAAACATATCGTCTATGATTTTCAAAATCGTAGACTTACCTGTGCCGGCGTCACCAACAAATATAAACAACTTCTGCAACTTCTTGGACTCACCCGCTATAACTGATCCTATAGCATACTCGATCTTTCTACGTTCAAACGGAGAATATAATCTTCCAACCAACTCGTCCCAAGCAGATGTATCTCCTTCGGCCATACTGTAAGGAAGCTTGAAAGATGCATAGTCTTCTCTCTTAACTTCCTGATCTTGAAACACAATCTTGCTATCAAGCCACTTATACTTATCCGGAGCACATTTTTGATACCAGTGTTTAAACTCATCCATACCTCTTGACATAGAGCTATTAACATTTTTAATAGTTATTAAATATCCATCATACCTTGGGTCATCTTTTAACTTCTTAGCATAATCTGCTAATTCTTCATCAATTAATCTTACAGCGTCACAAATGTCTTTGGACCATAGTCCACGGCTTTCGTCCCAAATAGCGTAAAAGTCTCCACCCTTAATCATTATGTCCTTAAAACCATTCATAAAATAATTGGCTTCAACTTTCAATTTCCTATTTGCCATTGTAGTTTCTATTGGTTTGAAGAAATCCACATATGTTACCTCCTTTTTTATTAATTTGTAAAATCACGGTCTTCACTGCCTTTTTTAAAATAGGTTTTTATTAAGTAAAATTACTTCTATAGAAAACCTGAGCCCATTTTTGCGAATTTTACCGTGATTTTTCAACAACTCTTACAATTACATTCAATTTTCTCCTTAAAAACACCGGGAAAACCGGGATTTTGTTCAGACGCCGGTTTTGACACATAATAGTCACCCACGTCTTTCACGGTCTTTCTAGCAAGAATTTCTTCAAGCTCAACACCCGCATCATTCTTACCAGGTCTCATAAGCCTATTTACATAGTCATGAAACTCCTGATTTTCCAAATATAACTGTGTGTAGTTAGTCATTTAGACCTCCTTTCGTCTGTACACGCTCAGCCAGCTAAAGCCAGTCCCAGCAATTTTCCAAATAATATAATGAGTACTAAAAAGAGATGAGGAGTTTATTCCTCATCGTCATCATCCATATGCTCCCATCGATCGCACTCGGACAGATACGCCCATCCAAATACAATCCAGACAACAAACAAGATGATAGCCATTGTTGAACTACTAAGCCACATCTCTTTTCCCTCCTTTCTCATTATACCAAATGAAAAAAGAAAAAGAATAAAGGGCGCTCAAACCCGACGACCCGGTACATTAGTTAATGATTCTCTCAAACTAACGTCTAATGCACGTCGTTTCTACTTGTAATATAGGTTTCTTGGTTATTACGTCCAAGACCCGCTTTATCCTCATTATATCAAGTAAAATTCTCAGCATACCACCAGCTGGCTTGGACCCACATTTCTACTTCTCTCAGATCTTCAGGTGGATAGGCTAAAGGAAACAATCCTCCTTCACCATGTCTATTGTATTCACATTTCACCCAAATATCTAAACTCTCATCTATCTCTTCTTCAACATCCTCTACTTCTTCAAAATACTCATCAGTACATCCAAATATCTCCAAATTCCTCAGCATGGCCTTGACGAGCTCAGGACACGAAATATCACTAAACATGTCCCGAGCCAGTCTCCAAGCAAACCCTACAAAGAACTCAAGCATACTACACCCTTGATCAAAAATATCATTCATACAATTGACGTCACCGTACTCTCTTCTCATCTCTATGCCGTCGTACATACGATTCTCATCCATTGAGTTAGTCCAATCAAAAGGTATAGTATGCAAATATCCAGCAAGTTGCCTGTGCTCGTAATCGTCAAAGCCCGTTTGGTAGAGGAATTCGAAGTAATCATTCTTCTTTTTCCTCATTCACCACACCTCCGTATTCCAGATTCCAAAACAGCACAGGAATATCATATTTAAGAGCCACAAACCGCTCTACCAGACACCCGTTAGCATGCTCCCAGCCCTCGTCGAAATATACACAATCGACTGAGGACATTTTCTTTATAGCCTCTCCCAGATAGAATACGTTTTTACGTTTGTTCATAGGTCCAGGCTCAGAACAATTATCATTGGCACACCACCAAACGAGTTTTTCATCCCAACCGAATTTCTTGCAGGCAGCATCCATAGCCTTTCTTGAAATATCAATGAGACGCTTTTCTACTTCTTTCTTTGTCTTACCATGCATTGGTGTAGATATAAATACTGTATACATTATTTTTCCTCCTTAATCTCTATGGTTTTCCATTAATTTTCCGCAGTAAGGACAGTGCCAATACTTTTCATCGCTTTCATAATTACAAGCCTTGCACACGTAAGTAGGAGTAACACTATCTTCTAATGTTTCCCAGTATGATTCCTGCTGTTTCGTCTTTGGCGGTAACTCAATATCCATCTCTTCCCACGCCCAGTTCTTTAATTGCAGATACAGGGCAAAAATGCCTATAATACAGGCTATAAAAAACAGCAATGCAAAAGTACCCCAAAATATCAATTCCATCACTCACCCTCCTTATTAAACGGCCAAATATTTCTACCAAATTCTTCTTTAAGTATCAACGCCAGAACAACATAAGTAAGAATGCCAACCATAATTAATAGCGGCACGCATACAATTAACATAACAATATCAGTTGTATTCATATTCACCATCCTATTCAGATAATTCTATTTTGTCAGAGTAACAGTGATATGACATTCCATTCTTCATCAATGAACCACAATTACTGCAATAATGACGATCGAGGTCTGCTTTATAATTACAGCGCTTACAAATATAAATTTCTTTTGATACTACCAAATCGCTTGAGGTGTATGTAATCACTTGCCATTCGGACTCGATTTCACGATTACATATACGAGCTGTAGTATAAGCAGATATAATACATCCAACTAGTAATAAAATGGTTATTAACACCCATGTCGGCATACTTACCACCCCGCTTTCTTGCAATCCGGGCATACAGAACCCTTCTTAATAGGTGTACCACAGTATTCACATGTTAGAGAATATCCTTTTACAATCTTTTTAGCCTTCTTCGGATTCTTCTTAATTTCTTCCTGCTTGACCTCGACAACCCCCTCAAAATCCTGCCTTTTCTTCATCTCAAGCAGCCACTCATAGTAGTCCTTTTTCTCAGCCCATTCTTCACCTTCATCTTTACGTCCTGCCTTATACCCCCAGACATAGAATATAATAGCATCAATAATGAAACTGATTAATAAAACTATAACAATAATTACTAAACGCTCACCCGGTAACATCATAAAATATCATCCTCCTTTACTTTCCCTATCCAACTCTCAGCCTTTGTGTCAGTGGCCGACCATCGTCCGTACACTTCATAGTTACTCTTAATCTGCTTCATAATCGCAATAGGATCCACACTCTCAGATAAATATAACTTAATGGCCTCGCTCTCGAAAAACCACCAAGCCTTATCTTTAGCGGCCTGAGCGACCACAGCACTACATAGCCGCTCAAAGCCTACACGAGGTACATAATCCATATCCCAGCAAATATCAGGCCCCTGTGACTTGACAGGAGCCCCTTTGTGTACACCGTACTTATTACCTAGTTGGAATCTGTATTTGTTTCCTTGTTCGAATGCCATATTTCACCCCCACAGGCCGCATAGCCGGCCAAATCTACAAAGCTGTCTCCGCTACCTCCACCGTTTCTGATTCTGGCGATCTTCATCAACGCCATCATCATTGCGACATCCATAGGCCCAATACCAAATACTTCTTTAGCACCAGGCTCTTTAAATAAATACTGGTTCCACAGGTCTGCAATGAGCTGGAAATTAGACTCAGGTGTACCATAGTCCTGCTCTCTCTTTCCGCATACACACTTCTCAGCGCATCTTAAAATATCACGACGACTGGAAGGTTCTTCATCTGCAAAATTCTCAATAGTTGGTGTCTTTAATCGTTCCAGCTCAAAAATCCTATCAACCAGCTGCATAGGTGTATAGTCTTTGCCATGTATCGTTACGTTACAACCATTGTCTTTAAGAGTTTGATACCTTTCTTTATCCACGATCACATAAGAAACCTCATCAGTATCTCCGATAGCGTAATTGAACTCTATCTCAGTTCCTTTGCCGGCATACTGCCTGAAGAACTTATGCTGAGCCTCGTTTGCAGCTTTTTCAAGATTGTATTTACTCTGGAGATCTTTGATCATCTCGTCCTTTTCTTCCAGTTTATATTCAAATCTTTTCTTATCATGTATAGCCTCATGCAATTGCTTATTGAGTTTGTTAATCTCTCTGTTCTTTTCCCTAATCTTCTGGTCTTTCTCCCAACTAGTAAACAGACCTGCTTTTCTGCAAGCATCCGCAATATACGGACCCTCGAATACAAAACAGAAAATATCATCTCTATTTGTTGCTGTAACGATAAATTTGTCATTTTCATCTGGATTTGGAAATGTTTGTAACTCAAAATCAATTGCAATTACATCGTGAAATGTTTCTGTGCTAGTGGCTTTCATTTTTTGTTCCTCCTGTTCATAGGTTTTCTTTTCATATGTTTTCGGTAAATATGTGGCATTAAGAATAACGCCAACTCTATCTGCTGCCTGATCTGCTATACGTTCTTCTTCCGTGTATCTGTATTTACACGGCTTAGGTACATCTCTTGTACAAATATCTCTTTTTATGCAAAACTCACAATCTGCATGCATGGTGGCTTCCTCCAATCTTTCTTTTAATGATTTTACTTTAACCGGTCCAATATAAATTGGTTTGCGATAGGTCAGACGATAATATTCATTACAAATATCTCTTTCCATAAAGCTATTTATGATATTTTCTATTTCGCTATCGGTCATCTTTACCCTCCTCTTCACTCTCCTCCTTAGCCAACTTAATACAATTAATTATAAGATCATAATCTCCTGTATTGCTTCTAAGTTTACCGATCTCAGCTAATGCCATCATTACGTACACATCCTCATTCCTTATAGGACCAAAAATATCAGTAATATTACCACCTTCTCATTCATTAATATTAAAATACGCAGCACTAATGCCAGTATAAGCATTCCAGAGATCATTTATTATGTTGATGCTATTTTGTCTTGTCATCTTTATCCTTCTCCTTTCACCCAAATGATCTTCACATAATCACCATATGTACCAACCCAATCCCAAGCACGATCCATATTGTCTCTATAGACGTCTATAGCCGTACCATTTCTGAGTTTACGGTTACCACCAACATCACGACATTCAAATATCCCTATGAACTCATCGTCCATAGTATATAAGAATGCTATATCACCGAGATGTTGTCTGTTGGATGCTATAATCCCTTCATATGGCACTGTACCATCTGCTGTCTTATTACCTGTAGGCAGATAGCATGTACACCGCACAACATCAGGCTCCTTAAGTTCCGGAGTCAAGATTGTGAGTGTTGCTATGATCAACGACTTTATCAGAAACGTTTTCATTGTCATCCTCCTTTGCTTCAAAATTACTATGACAGACACAACTTGAACATGGGTTTTCAGTCATTTTCGTATGCAAATATCTACATGTCTAACAACATTTATGTCCGTATTCCTTTTCTTTGAACAACTTATACGCCGGCATGAACATGAACATGGTCTTGTTAATAACCACATAACATTTACCATTGTCAAATTCATCCTCGTCCATAACTATCACTGTATGAAGATATGGAATGTCCATTTTATCCACAATCTCCATTGCATCAATAAAAGATTCAACATAAATCGTGACTTCTTTTTCTATTGTCATTCTTTTTCCTCCTTTTCTTTATTTTCCAATTGAATTACATGTTTGGCAGTATCATTAATGTAATTAAGTAAATTATCACTTATTTGCAGTAACATTAATATAACTTTACGATCGCTTTCGGTAGTTTGTTCAAGCTTATCAACCCGCTGTCTCAGCTGATAAAGCTCATACTTCAAGTCGTGCTTTTCTTTCTTGAGCGCTTTTATCTTTTCCTCATCCGTCATTACGTAACCTCCTTCCGCAAAATGGGCAAAAGTTGATAGGTACCTTTTCCTTAACAAATTGCTGATTATAACCATCAGCCTCGTCAATATATAATTCTAAATCTGCCTCATCTGTAATCCATACAGTAATATCGGCAAAATTGATTTCTGCTTTATCATTCACCTTTAGTTTAAGATGTTCGAAGAAAATATCTTTTGATGCAACATCTCCATATACATCATTTGCAACCTCACTACAATATTTACATTTATTATCCATCTCAAAGCCCTCCTTTAGATAAATATAAACCCCCACCTGTGGTATTAGGCAGGGGTTAAAGCGTCACCAAACATTAGTTATTATCTGCAAAATCACCAGGCACATAATCGCCTGCTTCGTCATCTTCACCAAGCACATCACGCTTGTAAGACTGATCAAGTATTACTAACTCCACTTTCATCATAAGCGGATGGTTTACAAAATATAATTCTCCAGGCTTCAGAGAATCATAATCGATCTCACCGACCCAACGCTCCAGATCAGGAATGGTGTCCTCAAGTTCGTCTGTACACGTCTTGTCCTTCAAATATAATGTGAGACTAGTGCTTTCATAGTCCTCGAACCCGTTGAAGAACTCGCTCTCATCCACCTTCTCAGTGGTATCCGGATACTCCACAGGATTAACTTCGTCATAATCCTCGTCATCATCAGCAAAGTCCCCGCCAATGTCATACCCAAGATCTCTCAGCTGCTGAATATAATAGTCACGAAGACTTTCTTCACTCTCCTCGACTATCCCTTCCTTCTTGCGAGCTTCGGCCAATTCATCAGCATCCTTTTTCAAATATAACTGACGAATCTGCTCAACTTCCTCGTCAGCCTGGATCCTGAACTTCTCTCTTACCAGGTAATAGGTGGCAAGGCTACCAATGATAGCCCCACCAGTAAATATAAGTACACCTTTAAATTTGCCCAATGTACTTACCTCCCTTCCTTACATGCATGCCCTCACCTCTTGCCAGGCTCACAACACCAGCCGGGATCGGATCGATGCATACATACAGCATCTCTCTAGGATCATCATCACCAATAACACTCGGTGCAGTAGAGATATTCAACTTAATGGGATTGCCAGAACCAGGAACGTTCTCAGCATTCACCGGATCACGCATATACCATCCAACAAACTGACCATCATCAGACATCTTATCTGCATTGTTGCCAAATATCCATTTGATGATGTCGTTGTAATAGATCGGCTTACCATTGAAGTAATCTGCATTCAGAGCACCCTCAAATGCCTCAAGCTGGCTGCGAATATGCATAGGTGATCCACCACATTCCTTGAACAAGAAGCTATCCTGGTCGATCATTCTGAAGTACGGAGATGCTGCTCTCATCTGATCTTCAGAGCCCATAAAACGCTTTGCCTGCTTTTTCTTCTCAGGATCGCCCGGATCCACTACACGATCTGTCTCTACGCCATAACGTCCGTAATAGTCTGCATCCTCTCCATACTTCTCAGAGATGCGCTTACGATACGTGTCATACGCCTTGGAGACAGTCTCATATGCTGCTGCCATAATGGTGTATCTCTTCTTCATCTCGCCATGTCCCAGACAGATCATGGTTGCACCAATACCAAGCATAGCCACAGGTCCTGCATACATCTTCACAATGCTCAAGCTTGTGTTGAAATATCTTGTACGGATCTCAGCTTTCTTATCCTCTTCCGGACAGTTCTCCTTGATGTCTGCAATTTCTTCATTATGCTCATCAAGAACACTGTTCATATGCTTAGCCGTCTGTACACAGCCGAGAACAGCTGCACCAGCCATAAGTGCAATACCTGTCCCTACCAAAATATCAGGCTTCTTCTCAGCCAGCTTTGCTCCTGCTTTAATCAACCACGTCGGTTTCTTCATTGTTTGGTCCTCCTCTTATAATATTTAACACTACAAATATCCCACACACCTGGCGAGACATATGTAAACACAAACTCCTTGCCATTGGCCGTAGTGACCAAGAGGGCCCGGTCATTATCCCTCATGGTCTTAGCCTTTTCAATGACGAGATTTGGCATTGCCAGATTCAACTGTGCCAAAATATCACTCACCGTCATCCTGCACCTCCGGTGTTTCTGCATTTCCTTCTACCGGATCAGCGGTTGCCACAACCTTACCAGGTCTTTCATCTCTGGTCTGTACCTTACGCATTTTAATCATGTTTTCAGATCCGCCAAATACTACATCGCAAATCTTACGAGCACAATCCTCGCAAATATCATAGCCGGATGCAATGCCTTTCCAACGCTTCTTCTTCTGATCCCAATCGCCGATTCTGAAACTGTTTACTACAAACTCTTCTCCAGTCTCAGGATCTCTGTAGATGTACTGATCCTTACCGTCATGATGCTTACCGCACTTGTCACACTGAATATAAGTCATTCTTGCCATGGTTATTTCCTCCTAGAAATATAATTGTTTGACTGTTTGTTTTTACTGCTTGGTACGTTGGAGATACTCTTTCCAGTGCTCGCTAAAGAAACTACGGACTGCTTTATCATTGTTACGTCCGTGCTTGTTGACTCTAGAATATCCAGCCAACTTCATTCTGTGGTGAGCTACACCACGTCCTAAGCTTCTAAGGACCGTCATAGCGATTCCTCCTTTCTATAGATTTGCGACTTTTGAAAATATGATGGGACTAGATTTCTCTAATCCCATATTTGTGTCGGTGGTACTTTTAGAACTGTCTGTCCATTAAGACAAAAGCATCTCTGTGTTTCTGCCAGTATCTGATCCATTCATTCGCTTTGTGCCGGGTTTTGAAATTCCGACTGCGAACAACTTTATCGTTACCTACCAATTTCACAAAGATGGTTCCTTCTCTCTTCATAGACTTTCCTCCTATATACGGCACCATCGCCATTATACTGAGTGAAAATATCAGGGGATGTTACTCCCCTGAAAGGTTATCAGTTTTCCATTTTGGTTTCTTCAACCGTATGTGTTCATCATACCATTCATCATATTCTTCCTCGGTTGCAAACAAATCGTATCGTCTGCCTGTCCAACCCATATAACCGTCTGGTGCAACATAACCTTTCGGGTCAAAGAATTCATAAAACTTCATTTTCATGCTGATCACCTCCTATTATAGGGAGAGAAAAAGAAGGAGAGGCATGTATCATTTCAGCCTCTCTGTACATCTATTAGCGCAGGTAGCCCTGCACCTCAAAGCCACTTCTGGTTCTTTCCCAAGTTACGTCTCCGTAACCGGCTTCCTTCAGTCGCTTAATCATTGCCACTACCTGTGTATAAGATGCACAAAATCTCTTAAAAATCTTCATTTCTCTCTCCTTTCTGGACTACTACTTTTCGTCCTCATATTAAGGAGTGAAAACCTCACGTATGAGTTAGCTGGTATTTGGCAATATGATACTGGCGTTTCCACTTTTCGCTGAAGAGTCCTCCTACCCAGAAGATTCCAAGCATCACATAAGCAACACACATCATCAGAATATAAAGCAGAGTTCCAAGAACTTTTTTCATAAGCGTTAGCCCTCCTTAGGCAAATGTCAATCCAATCTGGTTGCACGCGGTAAGTCAAGCAAGAAGCCATCTCTACATCTTCTTACTGTTGCACCGCGCAGATCTCCCTTAAACCATCCGTACTTCTCATCTGTAAACGACGCAGAAATTCCTACAAGATCATACAAATCTGCCACGCTCACCTGACCGTAATCATACGCAAGATCTGTGAGAGTGGATATAACCTCTTCAGCTTCTGCGCGAGAATCGAGACAAATATCGTCAAAAGCACGATCTGAAGATACACTGCGACGACGACCGCCATCACTATCCCTATCATCACGCCTACGATAGTACCCACTATAGTTATCTCCTTTCTTTTTACGCTTGCCTCTTGCCTCACCAAAGAGCAACACCTCCACACCATTTCCGATCATGTCACTGATTGTAGCCTTAAGTGCCGGGATCATCACATCAAATATCACGTAATCTTTGACGTTTACTACATCTTCGCCAAAGAATGCCCGCTTGAATTTTGATGCTGTTGACTCCTTTTTGCGGGTAACATTGCCCTTCGCTACCTGCTGTACTCTTGCTTTGTGCTCGTCTTGCTTAACAGGAAGCTGCTTTGTCGGGGCAGCCTCCTTTGCAAGAGAGTTCTGTACAGTACGTTCAGGCTGAGGATTCTGTTGCTGGTCAATAAGCTCCGCCTGTTCGTCTGTAAGATTGTTGATAGTTATGGTACGCTCTGCCATAATACACCTCCTTATTTATTAAGTAATTTGATCTTGACAATTGCGTCAGACCAAATATAAACCAATATAGCAACCGGGAAGGCAGACAACCCAATTGCATCTGTGATGACGTCAGTCTTTGTGACATTACGTTTGTAAATATCATTCAACTGACGGTACTTCCAGTCATCATTGTTCATGATCTGGTCAACCTGCTTGTTATACTCCTTAAGAGTACCCTGATAGTCATGGTATGCCTTTGACTCAGCAGCCATAATATCAATCTGTTCCGGAGTGCGACTGGTGATAACCTTCTGGTTGATCGTGTCGTCAAGCAGCTCTCTACGAGACTTCATCATGTCGTACTTAGACTGCGCTTCCTTCAGATTAGATTCCAGAAGAACCTTCTGACCGCTGTTCTGTACGTTGATAGCTACTGCAGAATCACCAGACCCAACCGCTACCTGAGTAGAATCAGGTTTGAAGTCCTTGAGTGCTTTCTTTGCTGCATCAAAAGCCTCTTTTGCAGACTTCTCATTGGATACCGCTGTAGAATATCCAATCTCGATCTTCGCCTGATCACGAATGACCTTATCTGCTTTGCGTACGCCATCCGCTGCTACTTTAGCATCCTCGTATTTAGCCATCGCGTCAATACACCTATCACTGTAAATATCAGGAACTTCAGTCTCAGCCAGATCTCTCAACTGCTTGTTACTTACTGCAATATTACTTCCTTTGTGAAACACAAAATATAATGTTACAGCGCCACCTGCTACCAAACCAAGCTTAACCATCTTATTCATACTTGTGCCCTCCTCTTGGCAAATATAAAAGACATATGAGCCGAAGCCCATACGCCTTTAACACTGTTTACTTACTCTCCATCAACGGTTTCAACGATGTCATCGAGAATTTCCACATCCTTGACGAACTCGTCATCGATTGCCATTGCATCCACTAACTCAGATGTGTCGACAAACGTTTCAAATGCGTCGATCGTGTCGTTAACGTTCTTCTCTGCTCCTGCCCTTGCGATTTCTCCAACCGCATGACTGAGACCAAACACACCAATAGGTACAAATATCTTACTAAGTTTACTCATACCTTTCGTGTCGGTCTTTTTCATTACGTAGCCAGCCAACGCTGCGCCACCGATCGCCGCCATACCGCCGACAACCTTTTTGACCCTTACAACAAGTTTCGTCTTTTTTAATGTTTTCTCTTCCATCTTACATTCCTCCTTTGATGTTGATGTTTACAGTATCAATATACAGTGTGAAATTACCTTTTGGCAAATCTGGCGCACTCACCATGCCTGTTCCAATAACATGATCCGCAATTGGAATTACAACCGGGGCGGCAAGCAATATAAGCTTCAGCCAATTTGTCGTAGATTTCTTTGCGCTTTCCTTGACTTCTTCCTTTACATCTTCCACAAAATTCTGCGCTACTTCCTTTTGCTTCTTCCTGAACCATCCCATTTAGTCCTCCTTATATTCCGGATCCAATTTACGTTTGAGTATTGTGTAATTGATATCATACTCATCATCACAACAATATGCAGGTTTGTCTTCTTCAATGATGAGACGTTTTTCGTAGTTACCAAATTCATCCTCACTCCAATCCTCATCAATTCTGTATTTTCTTTTAATCGTGGAAATACGTTTTTCAGCATATTCTTTTGCTTTTTCAATTGTAGAAAATACACCGTAGAACATATCAAAACTATCAAAATGTTCGTAAATACCTTCATTATAACTATTTGATTCAAGACTGTAAAGTTCCATAACTTTGTCCTCCTTAGACTTTGACTGATTAATGTGACAAAAACCTCAGGAGACTGATAAATATCAATCTCCCAAGTTGGACTATTTAACCTCGACGTCCTCGTCGATTCTTGTCGGCGGAGTCTGAACATCCAACTCCGAATTCGAGTACTTTTTCTGTGGTAAGAAGTAACTCACACCATAACCTGCTATTGCAAGTCCTATGATTGTGCAAGTCAATCTACCGCAGAATGCACCAAATTTCTTAATTTTCTGTTTCATTCTCATCACCTCCTATCCTATGGTGTGAAAATATCAAAACTGAGTTATGTTGAGAGCCTTTGGATTGCTGAGAGCAAGATTGAGCTCCTATTCCAATTCAGACACCTGACAGATCTTATTCAGATCTTCTGCCAGTGCCTTGCCGTTCTCAACACAAGACGCTACCTCCTTCACGATCTGCTTATCGTAGATATTCATGCCTGTGAATCGCAGACATGGTCTACCGCCAGGTGTGCGCAGAGCATCGATCTTTATCGGTCTCGAGAAATCAATATACTTTCTACCGACTTCATCAAGGTACTCGCCGAGAGAAGCAAGAAACAGATCAAATTCCTTTGCGTCTTTAGCAGCCTGAGTAGACCTACCAAATGTGTGGCCAATCAAATATCCACAGCCCAAACCAACCGCGATGCCGATACCGTATGTAACCAGCGGGAAATTATCCACGTCAGTTACCCAGTCACTGATTCTATCAAACAACTTACGGTCATCCTTCTTTTCCTCAGTATTCTTCTTTGCAAACAGTTTAATTTTTTCCATGGCAATAGCCCTCCTTAAAATTTGATGGGACATGTTGTCCCGTGAATAGTAATAGAGCATATGAAACTCATGCAAATCCGTAAATATAATTCTTACATCATCACAAATTCATATACTCTATAGTCCCTCATTATACAATGTGAAAAAGGCCATAGCCCATGTTTCCATGGACTACGCCCGCGTCTTGATCATTCTGCCGGAATCTCATCCAGCACCGGATCAGTAGTAACTTCACCGAAATCAACATCTTCCACAACGTTGTCAACCCTGATGTCATTGCACGGAAGTTCCGGTACAGGTTCCGGAGAAGTCGGATTCATCTTGTCCAGGGCATTCTCATAGCCCTCTACCTTTCCGAGTGCTTTGCCCGCGAATACGCCAACCACGACTGCTCCTGCAATCGGTGCTGCTTTCTTCGTGAATCGCCACACTTTTCCAGCTCCTGCCTTGATACTATCCCAGACAGGATGTTCCTTTTTCTCCTTTTCCTGCGTACCCGTCTCTTCCTGCTTTGTTTCGGGTGCAGCGTTCTGCTGCTCCTTCATTGTTTCAGTTGTCTGAGTTTCCTCAGTTTCGGTTACAGTTACATTTGTCTTTTCCTGTGCCATAAGCACTCCTTTCTGCCCCGTAGGGCGTTGCAAATTAACTATACGCTCATTATGTAGCGTGAAAAACTCGTGTTACCCTTCTTCCTTTGGTTTGGCTTCACAAGCTGTGTCGAACATCTCTTTTGCAAGTTTCTGAGCCAACACGCTACGTTTCGTCTGCTCGTCAAAATGCTTAATGGAAGAGTCCACCTGTTCAAGTGTTAACTCCTCCACAATACCTGCTGCCGTCCGTACACAGTTCAAATATAATTCATTAGTTACCTCAGTCAAAACGGTACCTCCTTAATTGTTTCTTGGAACCCTGGCCCGCAAGTCAGGATTCCATCTCTTCAATACTGTTCTCTTGACATGGTGTTGTAATTCATATACACCATAGTCACCTCGTGTCCCTGATACTCCTCGATATGCGGATCCAAGAAATAATCCTGGTCAATCGCATCCCTGCCTACACCCTGACCGAGGATACCATTGTTGTATGAGAACTCAGATACTCGGCCACCGCAATCTGTGATGAACAACGCATGTGCATAATAGTCTGCTTCTTCTCGCAGGATCTTATTTGCCTTCTCAGCTGCTCTACGGACACGTTCGTAGGTGGACACAAACACCTGACCAGTCTTGGGATCGTAGAAGCATGCTTCGCCGTTCTCTGCGCCGCATCTCTTAAGATACTCTTCAGGAATATCTTTCATATGCTCCCTGATCTCATCCTTATGCAGTTCGTGCTCTACTGCCCGCTCTTTCTTTTCTCCAAATGTCTCGATTACTTTGTCTTTATATCGAGCGAGTGCCACCTGTGCTGCTTCTGCTGTGGCTGCAAGTTTAGCCTGTCTGCCGGCGTTGATCTTCTCTGCACCTATCGCAGATGCTACAACTGATGTAGTCATGAGCGCTGCAGGAATATAATGAGGAAAGCTTATCTTAAAAATATCCCACTTTGTGAGCGGCTGATACTCCTCATCATACGTCTTCTGCCAATCCTGGCCAAGCAATTTCTCTGCACGGTCTGCTTTTGCTTTAGCGTCTTTCTCTCTTTCCTCCTTTTCCTTGTCTACATCTCTTACAGCTTTGACAGTTGCTTTTACGGTGAAGATTTCTGCAAATATAACTCCGCCGATTACAACTCCTGTAAGAATTTTAGGAGAGTTTTTATCTACCAATCTGTAGAACTTCTCTCCTTTTTCCACCAACTTCTGTTTCCAACTCATCTTACGTTCCTCCTTTTGTGTTTGTGTGAATATATAAAAAAGCTCATAGGAGCTGTTGCCCCTATTTGCTTTTGAGAAACAAGACCGTTACTCTATATGTCTTGTCAATCTCTGCTGTTTCGATCCTGCCCAGACCGAACTTTCTCTTGATTCGAATCAGTTCATCAAGAACCTCTTTCTCATCAAAAGTATCGTATCCTACAAAATTTCCATCATAATTGACTTGTATCATATTGATACCTCCTTTCTTATTCTCATAATACCACATGAAAAATCTAAGTGAAAATATAACAGGGGCCGAAACCCCCGTTACTTTTACCTTCGTTTAAAAATGCTCTTGATGATCAGCACATCGCATGCGATCATTATTATCAGGGCCACTGTCAATGGCCAAATTACCACAAGTCCCGTTGTTATTAACAGTATTGCAAATAACACCAATATTAACAGTGCCAAGATACATAATGTAAGCATGTGCTTACCTCCTTTCTCATGCGAGCACTAAACGCTCATTATGTGGAATGAAAAGGCCATAGCCCGTGAATATCACGGACCACAGCCTTGTTGTTACGAAATTACCATCTTATACTCCCCTTCTGTTCCGGGGATCTTGACCGTCAATGTAGACCGGTCCTTCCTGGTGTTGACAGTAAGATCTACCATGTCTGTCAATTCAAACTGATCCAACAGCTTTTGAAATGTATCAAAAGCCAGTGTAACAGCCTCCTTGTGAGACATAGTCTCGCTGTTTACCGTCATGCTACCTTTCAGAGTTACCTTCTGCATATTACAGTCCTCCTATAAGTGCGGCAATATCGCCTATAATATGACGTGAAAAATATAATGGCGTGAAAGACAAGGGGCATGAAGCCCCCAAGCCTATCACTAGGCTTATTTGTCTTTTTTCTTGGAGATTTCCTCCAAGAGTCTCGATTGTTCCCTCAATAAGGTTGCCTGCTGGTCCAGAAACTTTCTCTGTTCCTGCAGTTCCTTGCACAGGTATTCATGCCGATCGTCCATAATTTTAGCCTGCTGGATCACCAGAGCTTTTGACTCCTTCCAATAGGACAGTGCCTGGTTGATAGTGCTTACCATTTCCGGATCTAACTCGTCCGGAAAATGACCGCCTGTCATACCAATTGCCTGACCAATGGTCTTTGTCAGATAATCCTCTGACGAATCCAACAGTGATTCATAAATGTCCTTCATCGACTGCTTTTCCTGTGCAAAGTTTACTCTTCTAAAAACGCCCATAAGGCACCTCCTTTAGTTGAGAGCAAAATCGCTCATAATAGAGCGTGAATTTTCAAAGTACATTAAAACAGTCTCTCACCAGTTCAAGACTAAAAAGCAGAGGCCATGAAGACCTCCGCAACCTTTTACTGCAACATATATATCAATGCGATTGCCGCTAGCAAACCGAAGTCTCCTCCGATTGCTACTGCAGCAATTACTATCAACACATATGAAGCCCACTTTTTAAATTGCTTGTTCTTCATAGTCTCTGCCTCCTTTTTAACTCTCACTCGGGGTTTCGTCTTTGAACAAATCCACAACCCCTTTTACGAAGCTTATGCTTAAACAAACACAAGCCACGCTGACAAACGAATGCCAACAAAAGTCTGCAAATTTTTTCATTTTGCTACCTCCTTATGAGTGCGAGCACCAACGCTCAATATATGACGTGAAAAAACATAGCCCGTGAATATATCACGAGCCATGCCATGCTCAACTACTCAGACGTGCTTAATGCACCCGAGAAGCTGCTTTCCGAAATCCCTGAAGAACGGGTCAGCCGATGTGTCAATCAGCTTCCTGTACAGGAGCACGCCACCAATACCGCCTGCTGCAGATACAAATATCTTCAATCGCGAAGTCTTGTTCTCTTTCAACTTCTGCTCACGATCAAGAAGATTATTGTACTGAGCCTCAGTCATGCCGTACTCAGCCGTTCCAGGAGTCTGCGTCTGCATCACATCACGCACACGCTGAATCTCCTTCTTCAGTTCATTCTCATTACTTCTCAGAATCCCAATCATGGGACACCTCCTTTCGTTGCGGGCACTCTCCGCCCATTATATGCTGTGAAAAAATATAAGGAGAGACGTTAAAATCGTCATTAATAAATGATTATGTTTTCATCGGCAAGTTCTTTAATCTGATCTCTCAATTCATCAATCTCTTTCAAAAATGTTTTTAATGTACTTAATGGATGGAAAGCTGATCCGTAAGAATATCCTTCTACATTATTGAGAAATTTCTCAACCGAAAGATTACCTTCTTCCAACATCTTTTTAGCTTCTTCCTCCTTTATTTTCAAAAGATTTCGTTTAAATTCAAGTGTTAAAGCCCGTTCTTCATCACTCATAATTTTCTCCTTTCTGTCTCTCCTACTATAAGGCGAGAAAAATATAAAAGAATAGAAATGGATTCAAACCATTCTTCCTATTACTAGGCGTGTTATTATGGCTCATACGTCCCAAGTCTCAAGCACTCTATTCCCATTATGAGGTGTGAAAAATATAACACATGAAAAGCCCCTCCAGACTCCCCAGCATCTAATAGACGCCAAAGAGCCCAGAGGGTGAAAAAAGGTAAAAGTTATAGGCAGAAGCCCCATTGCCAACTCTCATGAGGATTAGCAGAATAAATATATGTAGTATTATTAGCTTCATATACAGGATTATTTCCACTGTTTTTTGAAAATCTTGACATATTACCGCCATATGTACCAATTCTATCTTCTGTTCTGGTTGCATAAGACCATGTATAAAGAGTTGCATCAGGAATATAAATTGTAGTGTAGTCAACACCCTGAGACTCAATTCGAGTTGTGTCGGGGCCATAACTACCTCCTGTGGGATTTTGCATAATTGGCGTCACCCAAGTTTCAAGTTCCTTATTGGATGGTATCCAGATCTTATGTAAAGACTGCATGTCCATATATTGACCACCATTATTAACCTGAGTGGTTTTTGTTACTTGCTTAATGGTATTTTTAAGATCATCTGGTAATATGTTAAATAAAACCGTATCAAGCCAGTGCTTAAAATAAGAAGTATCCCAATTTGATCTATTCGATATATCAATTCCTGGGAAAATACTAGGCGTTCCATTTGGTACACTAGTTACACAAAAACCAGCAGAACTAATCCACGTTGATGTTGTTCCAGATTCCCCTTCTGCAACTTTAACAATCTCCTGAGCAAAATTACAAGTTGCTGCCGGAACTGTTACTGTAGTTCCTAAAAATTCAAACTGAGATTCTGGTATTTGAATTCCCGTTAAACTCAAAACTCTATGAGATCCGAGAGGATAACCAGCTCCTTTTTTTGAACAGATTACAGGCCAATCATCCTGAATATCAGAAGGATCAATTATATAACTACCAAACATAGGATAGCATTTAAGATTCTTAGTTACATTTGTAGGAGAAGGACTCCATCCTTTAAAATATTGTCCTTGATATGTTTTACCATCATATTCTCCACAATAAGCAGAACCATAAGCAGGAACTAACTCCGTTTTTATTATAGTTGTTCCTGTAACATCGTAAAATTCAACTTCAAAAGTACCACTAACAGGAGCAGGATCAACATTAACAGTAAAAGATCTTAAACCATCAGCGCCCCAATCGGCAGGTGCGGAATATGTACCATTCTGGGTGATCTCTTCTTCAAGATCAAGAACTTTATTAGCAAGCTGAGGAACATTTACTGTAACTTTCTTATAATATCTTCTTTCTTCGTCAGGATCATAATCAGGATCATCTTCTGGATAAACACCGTTATCAGTAAATGTACCTTCTACAAGATTAGTACTTTTACCGCCAGAACCAGCTTGTTTAATATAAAGCTGGTTAATTAATTTAGGAGGGTTGAAAGTAACAGATAAATCTGACGCTTGAGGCATATCATCGACATATCTCTCAGGATTACTAATATCCGCGGGAACATCATTGTTAATGTCTCTAAGAGCACTGATAATAGAGTCTCTTACTTCCTCGCCTCGTTCGGCCGACCGTATCTTGCTAATTTGTGAATCGATATTAGCCATTGTTTTCTTCCTCCTCTGTTTCAGTTTCTTCAAAAATATGCCCCTCAGGATCATCGTCTCCAGGGGCATACGGATGTTCACCAAACATTCTTCGGTGATGATCTAAATTAACAGCGTTTAAAATATCAATGAGAGAAGACCGAACTTCCTCTCCCGTAAAGGCACCTTGAAAATTTGGTATAAGCCTACTTGTGTAAAGATCCATTTTTAGTCTCCTTTCTTATGATGATTTGGTGTATTGGATAGTAAAATATCTGATACTCTCGTTACCATCTCTTAAAGATCTTGCTTTTAATGAATTAGAAGATGTATCAAACCAAATATCAAACGATACAGCACACGGATCAGCTTGAACACCTTCACATTTTATTATTTTATTGATTGGAATGCCAATGTTATTAACTATGGAGGTCCAGGTATTATTTGGAAATGCTGTGGCGCTTCCTAAATCCCAAGTCCTCTCATAAATCGTACTTCCATCAATCCACGTACCTACGATCTTTTCAGATGTAGAGTAATGATGAACTAGCTGACCTTCCGGTGTCCAAGTACCAGAACCATGAATATCATACACTGTATTGCCAATCTTAATAGTCTCAAGATCGTCCGTAGCCGACTCAGACGGGTTTGCAACGACTTCAGTACCGCCGCCAGAAGGAAGATTATACACAGTATTATTAGCCTTAAGTCTAGTTAAGGTCTCTGTGGCTGCTTCAGCAGTATTGAACTCGATCTGATCCTGTTTACTAGCAACAGCAGTCGCTAGAGCATTAACTGTAGAAGTATCAGCTTTACCAGCTACTGTAGTAGCAAGCGCATTTACAGTACTTACATCAGCTTTACCAGTAAGACTAATGTTAGCAACTTTATTTGATACGACGGAAGTCCCATCAACTTTCACATCATGTACTTTGCATTCTTCACCTGATCCAGATCCTCCACCACTTGATCCACTGGAAGATGTACTACTAAGAGTACTGCTATCTGAATTAGATGCAGATATCTGTGTGAGTTCTTTCTTAGGAGGTGTACCAAGGGTTACTTTCTTACTACCACTCGTAAGATCACAACTTATTTTGTACATTGGAAGCTTTCTGGTTGTTTCACTCTCGCCAGCCATATGAGCTTCATCGAATATTTGTACAATTTGTCCAAGTTTAAATTGAGGATATCCCTCTCTAAGCCAAGCTAATTCTGCTACTTCGACTTCAATCGTTTCAACTTTTGTATTCTTTTCTTCAAGCCATTTCTTTGCTACTTCAAACAAAGAGTTTGCAACTACTTGACCGCTCTGATCTTTCCAAGCTGTTTGAGCATCAGAAAAATCATGAACTTGTACAACCTGTCCAAAAGTTTCAACGCCATCTCTATGCCATAAAATATCCTGATCATGTGTTGTGTAATGTGTTACACTCATATCAGGATAAGTAGTCTCATCAACCAATTCTACACCAGTAAGAGTTACTACCTGATCGTTTACTGTAGCTCCTCTAGCAAGCACACCAGTACAAATATCTTCAGCGCTAAGACTGGTATTGAAATCAAGTAAGTTAAGACCAAAAGAAGCAGGTTGAGAGGATTCGTCTGTAAAATCCTTAAGCCAATCCAAATATAACTTACCATCTTCAGGATCTTTACGAATCTGGAAGTATCCGCCATTCGTATCGATACACATTCTCGTTAAAATATCAAGAGTAGTATCATAATCTACTTCTCTTGTAACAAGTTCTGTATCAATGTAGATATGACCCATGAAAATCTGTCTATTAGTTGCATCTCCAACAAAGACATTATGGTTATCCAAAATATCTTTTAAGAAGTTATGAACTTCAGGATCTTCTGATGCAATAGGAAGCGGAGTTTCCCACTTCATTTGCCTATGAATTGAGTCATTGAAGTATGCAAGAGCACCTTCACATGTTACTACACGTTCATTATTCCAATTTTTCTCTATATTAGCGACCCGACCTGTAAATATCAGTTCGTCATTTTCATACACATCAATCGTAGACTTGAGAACCCTAATATCATCCCAATTAGGATGAGTCGGAGGGAGCGTAAATTTAAAGCTCCCAGCCGAATTCATCTCAAGTTCTATCGAAGGATTTAACAACATACAGTCGATGTTTGATGTGTGAATATCAGTCGTATCATCAAGAACAACTCTATATATCATAATACCCTTCCTTCCGAATAGTCTACTGTAACAATACCCTGACCAAGGAACGCTACTCTATTACCACCAACAGACCATGCATTTTTAGGAATAACATTGTCTCCGGTATTTAACGTATAAGTAGTAGTTCCAAATATCATCTTCATCTGGCTTGTTACGTTGATAGTTACATCTTGTGTTTCTTCCAAATATATGGTACGAACCTTTGCAAATACCGGATCAGCATTAATATCCGTATTAACAGAGAATTTACCATACTTAATAATGTTACCAAACAATTCACTCCACTTCCAATCAAGCGTCTTAGTAGAAGCAATAGGAAGTTTATACGGATCCAAATTGTATTGCAACGAAATCTGAATATAATCCTTTGTTGCAAGGCTGGTTTTGCAGGTTATTCTACCTGTGTAAAAATATCCACCAACCACTACGTTTTTAGCATCATACTCAAGTTCATCTGATAAGATAATCCTATCAAATTTTCTTCCATGAAAGAACTTAAGAATAGCTGTTTGAAAAGATATAGCATTATTAACATTTCTTCCAACGGTTGCATTAACCTTTTCACTAACCTCGTAAGGCAAATCTACAATAAAATCCCATTGACCAGTCCGCATTCCGTACAAAACGGAGCCGGTAAGGGCCTCCGTGTAATCAAGAGACCCATTAGCTCCAGGTACATCAATGTAATTGTTTTTAACCTGAGGTTCTGCAACAAATGGTCTGGCCTTGGGAGCCATGTGGAAATCTTCCCAAGTATCAAACAATTCTGAACCCTTAAGGAATTTTATCGAATGGCTACCGTCATAATTGAACTCGCCCATATGTTACACCCTCCCTCTTTTTTGTGTTACTACTTTCTTACCCATAGCTTTGTCAAGAGGAGCCACAAGCTCACCAACCAAAGCATTACCGTCAAGACGTACGTACATACCATCAATCCGGTTACCAAGGTTAGATACATCAGAACGAATATTATTAATATCATTCCGAATTGCTCTCTGCTCTGCCGACAGCCTGTCAATAGCGTTAGTAATCATGATAGCATCAGGTGAAGGACCTGTACGCTGAGCAGCAAATGCATTATTAATAGTACCAGACAAACTAAATTGTCTGTTTGCAAAGAACGAAGCTATACCCATCTCAACTCCAGACATATCTACCATAGGCCTAATTACAGGCTGGTAAATATCATTGTCAAAATTCGATACAGGTCTTCTAATGTACTTCTCGTCCGTAGCCTCATCGTATGCTTGCTTAACTTTTACGCCAAGATCAGCAATAGTAGCCAACAATTCGGCATTTGCAGTAGGATCTGCTATACCTTCTGTTAAACCTAATATTGTATTTACACCAATATCATAGGTCTTACGAGACGGCGAATGCACATCAAGAGCTTCCATAAGCTTAAGAAGTGAGTTGTTACCGAGTAATATCATAGCAGTGTTAGCAGCATCAGGATCTATACCCTTCTTGAAACCTTCAGAAGATTCTGCACCGATTTCGTACATCTTTGCGAGTAAGTCGTCCTTACCCTCATCAACACCTTCCTTAAGTCCAAGTGCTACCGCAAATCCCTGTTTAGCATACTCACTAGTCATACGATCGGCAATACTACTAGTAGCCTGTACAGACTCTTCGTAATATCTATTTGCCATCTTGAGCTCACTAGCGCTCATTCGTGCAAATGCGTCAACTTTATCAGCAGCTTCAGGACCCATCTGTCTCAGTTCTTCAACCAATCCTTCAGACATACCCTTAGCAGCCAACTGTCTAAGCTGATATGACCATTTACCAACTCTCTTAAGGTTTTCACTCATGTTATACAACATCTGAGTGGTAGAGATCTGCTCTTCTTTGAGCTCTTTGTCTGTTTTAACTTTAACCTCGTCAAACAATTTGAGTGAGGATTTAACCTGGTTGTAAACTCCTTTACGGAATTCATTAACAGGCGTCAACACCTTTTCAAATTCAATAGAATTCTTAAGGGTTTCTGTGCTAGCATAACCAAGATTCTCAAGACCTTTCAAAATATCAGGAGAAGCCTTATCAATACCTTTACCTATCATCTCGACCATGTCTTTACCGGCTTCAATATAAGCAGCTGTACCAATAATACCTTCTGTGGTAGTATCACTCATGCCTTCAGCGATTGCTTCACCAGCAGTTTCACCGATAACGGCATTGCTATCATACCATTTCTTAATGAAATCCTGATCAGCCTGATACTTCTCGATTGTGTCGTACATCTGTTCCAGACGTTTCTTAGTAGCATCTGACATCTGACCGTTTTTCTTCTTGGCTGCCTCAGCCTGAGCCTTAGCAACAGCCTCGTCGTATTTAGCGCCGAGATCTTTACCAATAAGTTCGGCATCGTCTTCAAGCATTATACCAAATTCTACAAATGACTGACGAATCTCATCAGCTGTGGTATCCTGTATAACCAATTTCTCGGCATACATCTTGTTAAACAGCGTTAAATCCTGTTCAGTCATAGTATAGAGTGCGTGAATACGTTCATAAGCCTCTGGTCCCTGATCAGCAAGCTCTGTTAAGAAATTCTGATTGAATCCTCTAGATGCAAGAGCTTCCAATTCAGTCTTCCACGTCTTAATACCATCAATCTGAGAATAGAAATTCTTAAGAACCTCTCTAGAAGTGAGATTTACTTCTTTGTTGAACTCCGTGAAAATATCAAGAGTAGATTTGATGCTATCGCCAAGAGCGTCAACCTTTTCAGATGTTTCAAGAGCTGTGTCACCTAATTCATCAGTACTTCCCATTAACTTTTCAGCATAATTGCTAGCTTTCTTTTCTGCTTCTTCGGCTGTTTTATCTAAATCACCGCCAAAGAAAATATTAAATATAGACTCACCATAATTGGATTTCTGATTAACATAATCTTCCAAACTAGAATATAATTTCTTACCTTCATCATCTACGAGAGTTTCCCAATACTGAATATCACGATAAGCAGGACCAGCCCCATAATGCCCAACAACTTTAGCACCTTCTGCACGCAATTCATCAGCTGTTTTAGGAATTAAATCGCCGAGACCGTTGTTATTCATCCAACTGTCTGTATCAAATACATTAATACTTCCTAATGCTCCACTAAGAAGATTTACGGCTTTTGTAGCTGCTTTACTATTTGTTACAGTATTTTTAAGCGAACCTAAAAGATTATTTAAATACCCGTCAGCAGTAGCTGTGGAATTAGCTAAAATATCCATGGAATCAGCAGTATCAGTAGAAGCTTCACCCTGATCTTCGATCTTATCTGTAGTAGGGGCTACGTCGTCTTTCAACTGGGTAGCACCTTCTGATATTTTGATGAAGCCTTTATTAACTACACCTAATTGAGTATTAAGACCCTGTAACGCCATAGCATCAACTTTAGGTCTAATAGGAGCTCTAAATATCCTTAACGTTTCATCATAACTACCACCAGAACCATCAACAGCATCAGTCATCCGACTCATTACATCAATCATGCTATCGTCATCATTGTAAATACTTTTTACTCTATCTAACATAGAAACATGGTCCGACTCGGATTCGGTCAATTTATCTGTAGATGTTGATAAATCATCTAGTGCTGCAGCTGCACCAGCTGTCATTAAAACCTCTTCGCCAGCAGCATCACCAACTTCTCTAGTTGAATCTGCTACCTGTTTATTAGAGTTTACTATATCTTTTGATTCTTCTGTAGCTGTTCTACTAGTTTTTATAATATTATTCTGGTATTCTTCATAGAATTCGCGATACATTTCAGCCATTTCTTCCTGGCCAGATTCTCTGTAAGCGCTAACCATAGTAGATAATACGCTTGTATAATCAAGATCGCTAGTATCGAACATAGAAAATAGTAAAGCTTTAAATTTATCTTTATCTCCATCAACACTTTCATACACTGCTTCCCACATTTTTTTGTATTGACGTAATATAAGTTCAGTGTTAACGTCTTGATCTATTTGATTAGCGGATGCTATAGCACCTAAAGGACCATAAAATGACATCGCTGCAGTTAATTTATTGGCTGTCATGGCTATACGATCAGCCACATCATCTACACCCATAAAATAACCTTTATCAATAGCGGTTCTTTGCAACTCTTCCGACATTTTTATCAGTTGTTCATAATTTGACAACTCTTCGGGAGTTAAATCTCTTGTTAACTTAATATTTTCATATTCTCCTAATTCTCTATAAACGTTATTTATAGCTGAAGACCAATCATCAAAACTATCTTTAGCTGTCTGAACTTCTGTCCAAAGACCTGAAAGCTTAATATCATTCAAATCAACCTTAATACCAGCTATGCCTTCGATCAATCCAGCTAAGCCTGCTAAAGCAGCTTCTGCTATTGCGGCAAAGGTATCTGTTATCAACTGTAATGTCTCGGGATCTCTAAGCCATGTGACAATGACTCCCAATACCAGAGATATCGACTTAAGAATAACACTGATGTTCTGTGCTAAAGATGTTGCAAATATCAATATACTCATAGCAACAATATTACCGATAAATGTACCAATAAGAACAGCAATGCTCTGCATTACTATAGATACTGTATCAATAATTTCAGGTAATCTATCTTTAATAGCTTTTGTAATTTCAGGAATACGATCCATGAAATGTAAGAAAGCATCAATAGCTCTATCAACTTCTTCTTCAGTTGTAGAACCAAGAAGTTTAATGGCCTCAGCTACATACAAAAATCCAGTACCGATCATCTCACAGGACTTACCGAATGCCATAAATACTAAAGCTGCTGCTCCTATTCCAACCACTAATCCAGGAATATAAGTCAGAAGAGCTCCAATACCGATAGAAGCTACATTAACAACTGCAAATAATGCTCCGAAAGCAACAGTATAAGCCAAAATATCTTTCCAAGATGCCCCAGAATTCTTCATGATAGCAAAAGCAGACGCAATCTCTATGAAAGACGATGCTAATACTGCTACTGCAGCGGCTGCTATTACTAAAGAACCAGCATTAAATGACGAATATCTTGTCATACTTGACATGAGAGCCATCATTCCAATCATTTCGCCAAACAATATACCAAGACCGACAATTACTGATATCGTGGTTTCGATAGGAACATCTTTAAACGCTAAGCCAAGTGCTACTAAAGATCCAGCTGCGATCAAAAGTGTACCAGCAACTATTGCTAAAGCAGCTGCAGACGCTATAGCCTCTCTTCCTCCGTATTTGTTAAGTCTTGTTACAATTAATAACATTGCTCCAAGAGCTGCAAATACTCCAGCCATAACCAATAACTTAAGTCCCATACTGGTATTAACAGGAGGAACTTTACCTAAAAGATAAATCGTGCCAGCACAAGCTAATAGAACAGCAGACATCATGGTAATACCAATAGCCGAGTTCTTGTAATTAGCTGAAGGAATTCCACTAAATCCATTTATTATCAGCGCAATAGTTCCGAGCAAAATAGACATCGATAAACCAAATGCCCACATCGTTTCTGTTGGAATGCTTTGTGACTGGTTAAGAGCAATAACAACCGCAGCAAACAAACCGCCAATAGCTGCAATCAATCCAATCATCGCCAATGCTGACTTAGCATATCGGTTTGCATTACCAGCAGGCATAGAAGACATCGCTGCCATCAGCATAGATAGTGCCAATACACAAATTGATATAGATATAGCGCCAATAACTAATTTTTCCTCATCTGCAAATTGCAAAGCAATCAAAGCTGCTATGATAAGTCCCATAGAGGTTATTAAACCAACTATAGTCATTATGTTAGCCGCTCCATTTCGAGGAACGCTATTCTTAGACGTGAGACCAGTTATAGCGACAAGAGCTATACCTAATATACCAACAATGTCAACTAAAATCCAAAGTTTTCCTTCATCGACATTCTGCATAAGTTTAGCAGCTACACCAACAGCAAATATAACAGCAGTCAATCCCAAAAGTAATTCAGTTAATGCTTTAAATGTCTTATCGGAATTCTTAGCATTCCTGAAATTTTCTCTACTTCTTCCTGCTTCCTTAGCAATAAGAGCTTCAATACCCATTATAGCTCCCAAGAAGCCAGTTACGACTAATACCAAAATGCTTACCGACGATAATGCTGATGTAAGATCCATATTCTGAGTAGCGGTTGCAAATATCACAAACATTCCGAGGAATGCTGTTAACCCAAGTATTAATGCCCATAACGTACCGCCAAAAGAAACAGACCCCGCAGTTCCAGCTATTCTCGTAGCTATACCGATGGTCATAATCAAAGGTATAAACATGGTAAATACCTCTGTAGCTCTGGCAATTGCATTCATGATAACATCCATTGGAATAAATGCGAGTATCATAAACAATCCAAACAGCACTAATACAGAACCTGTAAATGCAGAGATAGCTAAAGCCGCCCATCCAGATGCTTTGCCAGCAAGACCTATTGCCATACCAAATGCTACTATAAGAGTAGCCATTGTAGACATCGTCTCGATCATATGATCCATAGGTACGGAATCAATCATCTGAATAGCTTTAACTAAAATGATTAAACTAGCTGAGAATGTTATAAATGCAATAGATCCACCAGCAATCTGTGGTGTAAATCTATTAATAAGATACATAGCGCCAATTAAAGCGCCCATAAGAGTTATAACAGCACCTATGGCTGTAAATATCTCTTTTGCACCTGCCTCTAACTCAGTAAGCATCTTTATAGCAATTGTCAAAGCCAGAATAGAACCAGTTATAGCAATCAAGTTAATAGCCGCTTTATCTACTATTTCTTCGTCTTTACTAATTCTCTTGGAAATTACAGACATAGCAACAGTAAATATCAATAAACCACCTGCGATGCTACCAAGTGCTATAGTTGCACTCATCAACTGATCTTTAGGGATCTTAGAAAGTAACATCAACGAGTTAGTTACTACTGCTACAGCGGCCGAAAATGCCAACATAGCCTGTGCCGGACCGGAGAAATTACCAATATTCTGAATAGCATGCCTAATATCCTTAAGAATACCAGGAATATCAGTCATCTTCTCAACAAAACCTGCTGAAACATCAATTAAGTTCTTAATAGCCAACATAATAGCTATAAGGACAGCTGCAAAAGCTATCATTATAACCTGACCTTTGTCAATTTCATCCCAAGAAGCTTTAAACTTGGCAGCCATTTCTCTGAAAGTATCGCCAAGTGTATGTATAGCTTTAGCCATATTATCAGCATTGTCAGTAATATCTTCGCCAGTAAAGAAATCCTTTATTAGATCGATAAAATCACTAACAAACTCGGTAATAGATCTCAAACCTTTTAATGAATCTGCAGAATCAAACCAAAGTGCAAATGCGTCAGCAAGCTGTTTCAAGATCTCCCACAACTGTACTGCATTATTGATTAGTCTATCGAAAAACGACGTTCCATTTCCTTTAGCAGCATCATTAAAACGATCGATTACGGCATCAACAAGTTCTACCAAAAATATCAATGCTTTAATGATGTATTCTGATATAGCTTTTCCAATGTCCATAAGAGTCTTTCCGAAATTCTTCAGACGTTCCGACTCTGCTATTCTTTTTATAACATTGGCTAATACAATGATCAATACTTCAAATATAGTTATAGCGTACACTACAACCTTAACAACTACATTAAGTGCAGCTTCAAATATCCCTAACGAATCTATGAATTGCAAAAATTCCATAACTATAGGCTCTAATACTGAGAATATACTTGTGAAAGCATATACAACTCGCATAAGAGCAATTATGATAGGTCTTGTGTATTTTGTAAGCATCGTGAACGTTTTAAGAACTATTCTTAATGGAGCGAACAATGTTACAAATATTGCTTTAAGACCTGCTACTGCTTCTTGTGTAGGAAGCAATTGTTCTGTAAAACGTTCAAATTCCCTAGCAGCAGTCACGATGTCATCTGCCGTTTTCTTAGGAAATACTTCTATGAATGCATCTCTAACAGTGTGTAATACGATAGCCACACCCCAAAGAAGATTCTCTATACCTCTAAACACAGAGGTCATTTTCTGATAGTTGATGTTTTTGAGAATATTTGCACCGTATTTGGTAAGACGTCCAAAGATACGGTCAAATCTGTCAGCTATAGGCTGAAGTGTACCACTTATTTGTTTAAGGCTCGCTTTAACCTGCTGTAAGAACGGAATCATGTTGTTGATATACGGTCTAGCAAATCTCTGGCCTAATCTGGACAACTGAGCTTTAACGTTCGAAAGAACACCAGCATAAGTTTCATCCGCCTTACCTGCTGCTTCACCATAAGCATCGTACATAGCGTCAGCAAAGGTTTGGAAGTCGATCTTACCTTTCGACACCATTTCACGAACTTCTGATTCTGATTTATGAAGGTAATCGGCGATAGTGGCTGCTGCATTGATACCACCAGCCGAGAACTGAAGCAACTGATCACCCATCATTCTTCCCTGACCAGCAACAGCAGCAAATATACGACCCATATCGTCGTACGAACGACCTGTCATGGCTGCTGCACCTGCTACGGCTCGTAAGTCTTTTCGCATCTGCTCAACATCGTCGTGTCCAGATGCCATGAGCTGAGCCGCTACTGATGCTGCTGAGTCGTAACCATATGCAGTACCGGTTACAGCCCAGTCAATAGCTTCACCCATATCTTTTATGTACTGAGTAGCTCCAGCAGCATCATCTTTAAAACGATCCATCTTGTCAACGAGGGCTTTCATCTTGAAATCAGCCTGCTCGATTTTAAGGGCTCTACCCATACCACCGGATTTGATCTGACCGAAGGACATATTCCACAGATTCTTACCAAAATTCATAAAGGATTTAGTAAGCTCAGAAACCATCGTCATACCAGCTACTTGCAAAGCAGAAAAACTAACCTGAATTCGTTCTGTCTGTGTCTTAATATTAGACAAATCCATCTTTTTAGCAGCCTGGGTAATACTATCAAGCCCTTTAGCCCCGTCGAAGTTAAGGGCCATTTTGAGCTTTTCAATAGTTCCAAGAGATGTTTGCACATTCTTCTCGAACTGTTTGTTGTCAAATTGCATCTCGACAACTCTTTTATCAATCTCCTGAGACATAATAGCCCTCCTATGTTTATTTATTTTTAGTCGTCACTACCATTTTGATGTCCTAAATAGAACGGATTTTTCAAAGCTTTCAAATACTTTTCTCTGTCCATCTCAATACAAAATGGCGAGATCTTTCCGGTTTCTTTATCACATTTGAATAATCCATCAATAAAAAAATCATCTTTTGGCATATTTTTAGGAACCATATTAACAACGTAGTAAGAATCAAGATCCAAAATAGAATTAATAACCATCAATCCTTTTGAATTGAATTCCTTACTATTGTCAAAAGCTTTTTTAATATTAGAAACTATGACATTTTTATTCATAATTACCTCCATTCATGCTCATTACGATTTAATACATTCAATTGATTTATACGTATATTATTTTCTTGTAATTTTAAATCTTCTACACCAGATCTATATGGTTTAGACGGATCCATTCTAAACACACTATCTTCTGACATGTGTTTTAAATTAGGTGTTGCATTATCAAGTCTGGTTATTCTGCAAAATTGATTAGGGTCATGACCTTGCGCATCTAATGCTTCTCGTAATGTTTTATAGATTTTTCCTACTTGTCCATCTTGTACTTCTATACGATATTCTCCGCTTTCCCTATCTTTTACTGTAGAAAAGTGCATAGCATGCCCTGAGCCATCAGCTCTTCTTATTCCTATGGTTCCAGATCCTTTATTACCGAACTTTTTGATTCTATTTTCAATATTTTCATAACTTTTTTCTTTATAATCGACAGCACCGTCCCAATGATAAGAATTTGCAGAGGTCAACATTCCAAATTTACTACGACCAGCAGAAATTTGTTCCGGATTTATTCCTCTCATAACTAATTCCATAACATCAGAACATTTGGAACAATTATTTTGTACATATGGATCATATTGATCCCATTTATTAACTTTTCCAACAATATATCTTCCAACATCTGAATCAAAACCATGTTTATTATAATCTTGCTTAATATCTTTGCGTATAAGCATGTCTTTATCGTAAGCTTTCTCTACCATCTTATCGTAATCCCAACCAAGTTCGTCCATTTGTTTAAAATTTGACATCTCAGCGGCATTTTTCCATCCGGAATTATACTTATTTACATCTTTAAGATTTAAGTCGGTATCTCTCCATTTTTTCTTTTCTTCCTCTGGTAGTTTATGAAAACCGGTCCAACCTCCAACACTATTTAAATAATTGGTGTTAACTGTATATGTTTTACCAGCTGCAGCTGCTGAATGCTGAGTACCAACTTTACGTCCGTCGTCAGAACTTCTAGTTTCATTCTTACCAGCTTTAATAGCCCTAGAAATTTTTTGATCAAGCGGATACGGCGGTCCATTCTTAACTCCCCAGTGCTGCCCCTTGATACCATGATGTGCGAGGTACTGGTCACAATAATTTTTGTATTCCCTAAAATCATTCATCGGGGGAGGGTCTCCTTTCTTATCCTTTACTGTGCATCTTAGCACGTCTTGCCTTGTTAAGTGCTGCATTTTGAGCAAGAACATCCTTCTTACTCATCTTTTCTGGGTTGTTTTTAGCATTGCAAACCCGAATCAACGTTGTTAATCTATTCAAATGCCATTTCTGAAACTCTATAGGGATTTGCAATTGTATCATTTCCCAATAGATCACTTCAGAAGTAAGAATTTCTTTCTTAGGCTTAGGTCCTCTTTTGTTTTTCGGTTCCTTGTCACTGAACCAAGTAGCCGTCATTGGATCATTGATATACTTCATTATTTTAGCTATGTCTTCCTGCGATAAACATATATAGACGTTCGGATCTGGGTTTTGAGGAGTGATTGTCATACACTCAAAATAATAAAGAATTTTATCTGGAGTATCAAGAGCCCCTTCTACTAGAAAGGGCTTCTTGTATTTTGCTTCCCATTTAGAAACCGAGAGGAGAGAATGCTCCAGGACAAGTTTCGTCTCTTTGACGGCGATGATACGATTTGTCTCTTCATTAAGAAGTTCTCTCGCTGGTACATTTATTGTCAGTGGCATTCTCTTACCCTCCCAATTCCACACAAGTAGTGTTATTTAGTTTTTAGTATCGTCACCCTGAGAAGACTTCCCAGGAATAACTTCAAAGCCAACAAGCTTGTTTAAAGCTTCCGGATCGGCATTCTTAACGGAATCTACCATATCCTTCGGAATAACACCATTGATGAAGTCACTCATGGCCTTATCCCCGCCATCAATAAACTCCATAAACAGCACATCATATGCCGGATGATTCTTGAATCTCTCTCGAACTTCGTCGTTCTTGATGAACTCTTCACCATCTGCAGACTTCTCGCCGTAGCAAGACAATACAAAATCCTCAAAATACTTGAAGATCTCTCTGTTGCTGCCAGACTCTACCATCTTCTTGATCTTGTTCTCCAGGCCGCCATCTTCATACAGATGCATCTTTGCGATCTCGGATCTGGTCAGATGGAAGTAGAAGTTTTTGGTCTTTTTTACACCGTTGTAATCTTCATAAGTAATTGCTTTCGTTAACATGGCATTTATCCTCCTTTGTTTTTGTAAAAAGGGGTGAGCCACTCGACCCACCCCACTGCCATTTTGATGTCTCGGATCTTACGATCAGCCACCGATGCCCTTAAGAATGCTGAATACTTCATCCGGAAGCGGCAGACGCGCTGCGGTACCTTCAGAGGTGCTCTTCACGTAGTACGTCTTCTCAGAATCCACAGTTGTGTCCGTGGTCAGAGTGTAGGTATACGGTTCAGCAGAACCAGATCTCTCATACCAGCCCTCGGTGGACGGATTCTCAGTTCCTACCGGAGTAGCTGCAGTGTATGTGGTCTCGCCGTCAGTACCATACAGAACATTCTCCAGTGCAGTCAACTTCGCCTTCTTCTCCGTGGTGTTGAATGCTGTAGAGTCGATCGTTACCAGGCAGCTGTTCTTGTAGCCAGTGATTGCAACCGGAACACCGGTCATTTCCCAGCTGAACTCGATAGCTTCCGGGCTGTCGTTTACGGTGCTGTATCCTCTCTCAGACGGAGAAGCGGTCAGACCGTATACCAGATGCAGCTTGTAGCCGTAGTCATTGGATTCCGTATCATTACCGATGATCGTACGATAGCTCATACCAAAGGTCTTACGAGCCTGCTGGTAGATACGTACGCCCGGCAGATCTTCCGCAAATGCAGAGCCATCCAGTACTGCGAATTCATCCGGATAAGTATAAGCGGTAACAGTCATACCGAACTCTTCTGCTGCACGCAGGGACAAGTACTTGATGTTATCCGCATACAGAGCGGTCTCGTCTGCTCCAGACGGAGATTCGGTGATACCGGTAATACCATTCCAAGCTACACCGCTGTCGTAAGCTTTGCTGGTAGAGTTGTACGGATACACGACGACATGATCATCGCCAGTTTCGTACAGATGTTCAGAAATCTTATCCCAAACTAATTTTGCCATTTGTTTTTCCTCCTAAAACGTTGTTGTGAAGACGTCATGATGCAATCCGTCTGCTACATAATGTCTATCATGAGTAAACGTTAAGTCTTCCTCATTGTACAATATCTTATCAGCCAAATCGCCATCAACGTCATAATAAATAGCTACTATTTCATATCTTTGTCTCCCGAGATAAACCTTGTTATCTGCATGTCTAGTGTCGATTCTCGATCTACTATACCTGATACAAGGATACGTCATCTTTTTGGATGCTGGCGGTTCAAAATATAAATGATCCGAACCCAGAATTCGCCTTAATCGTGCATCCAGCTCAAGCCTGCGGTCCAGTCTCGCCATTATACACCCCTCCTATCTCAAGAATTAATCGCGGTGGTTCAACTGTTACAGTATTTACCGTCCATTTAGTTCCCATCCACGTGACGTACTTAATATTCTGAAAGTTTTCAAAGGCAAAAGCATCTGCCAGGATCTCTATCTCATTAGAGATAGTGACATCGTCGTTCACCTTTTCTGCAGATTGAAAACGCCGGGAAACGCGATTCACGTCGCCACGATACGGTCTCTCTACAATTGTTTGCTGCCACACACTGGGACGCACCTCAGACAGAGTCTCGTACCCAACCATACCGGCGAATTTCATTGCTTTTACCTCCTACTTACTTCCATAATAGTTTCACTGAAATGTCAGTTACTTCCATTTTGATGTTTTACATCATGTTCATGGTTTCCATCAGTCTCTGACGTACCTGCTCATTCGGTGCATTGTTCATCAGCTCCTGGAGATCTGCACGGAAGTCCGCGGCACTTGAATACCGTCCCATGCTGTCTCGTCTAGCACCAGCACCACGTCCTCTAGCGTAGGATCCGTAAGAACCATCATTTGCATAAGAGCCAGCCATTCTGAAATGAGGCATAGACCTGTAAGATCCGCCGCCCATAGCTTCGCTATACTGCTCTTCTTCACATGTCTCGATGATCTTGCATATGTTCTTTCCCGCATGCGCCAACTTATCGATGATGTCAAGTGTCTGGAGGTCGAGCGTCTGATTGTCAGCATACCTCTCCAGTTCCTTAACGAGTGTTTCTTTAAGTTCATAAAGTTTATGCATCTTTGCTCACCTCCTTATGCGATTCTGTCGATTTCAAAGCTGCCGTCGATGATGTTTGAAGACGGAGTCGGAGTTACCGTAGGATCGTTGACAATACCGTTGATATAGTCCAAGGATACTGTAAAACAACATCCGATAGGCACATCGATTGTAGCAACTGATTCTACTGCTCCATATGTATCTACCGCTGCAGGTGTGAAGATACTTCTACTACCCTGCCAAACTTCGCCATTAACGAGAATCCCAGTAGCAATAGGAGTGATAGCTCCTCCTTCCGGAATTGCAATGTTGCCAGTGAAGTTCAGTTTATACCTAGCAAACCTTGCACACGGATTTGTGGATCGACCACGCAGAATAAAAATTCCAGTCCCACTTTGATGAAAGATGTTACCATTCGGACAAGGAATAGAATCCAAGAAAGGAGTCGGATTGTTCAAAAGAACATTCTCGATCTGATCTCTGGTTAAATAAACTGCCATAGTCTTACCTCCTTACATTCCGCAACTACATCCGGTATACTGCTGACAGCAATTCGGATTCTGCACGATGTAAGCCGGTCTCGGAGTCGGCAGAACATACTGCTCAACTTCGTTAGCCAGTGCTCTCTGACCTGCCTGAATAGCTGCGGTCTGAACATCCTGAGATGCCTGCCCACGAGCATACATAAGCTCCGATCTGAGCTGTGCGATGAGATCGTTCTTCTCTTCGATCTTGTCCTGGCAAAGCTGATCCTTGATCGCCTGGGTGTTTGCGTTCTGGTTCTGAATGATGCTGTTAGCTGCCTGCGCGATGGATGTGTTCAGGTTTGCTGTAGCCAGTCTGTTCTCACAGCAACAATTGCCGAACTGTGTAGACAGATCGAACATCTGCTGCATGTTGGCCATCTGACGAGAGTTTGCACCAGATTCAACAGCCGCGAAGCTGTTACACAGCTGATTGCTGATACCACTGATGGAGCTCTGAATTCCGCTGAGCTGCGAAGCCAACTGTGCATTCTGGAATCCTGCTGTGGTAGCATCGAGTTGGTTCATCCACGGATAGAGATTGTTTCCTCCGCCATTTCCGCCGAAACCGTTGTTGTTCCAGCCAAGCAGAAGTAACAAGACGATCCATCCCCAGTCGCCGTTGTTGCCACCAAACATTCCGCCACCGCCATTACCATACATAGGTCCGACCGGCATCACCATGTTGTTAGCATCTGTTACCATTTTGTGTACCTCCTTGTAGGTTAGATTTATGGTAAAGTGCACTATTGCACTACCATTTTGATGTTACAGTTTCGTGGCATTTTTGATAGCCTCCTGAAATCCTTTCATGTCCATTAACGGATCAAAAACTGCTAATGAACCATCACTTTTTTTAACGGCGATTATACCATCAGGATATGTATCATTAGGATCTTCCCCTTTCGGATACGTCGAAATCAGCCAATATTCTTTATAAGAACATCCGGCTTTAGGAATCATATTTCCATTAGACTTTTCAATTACTACGTTTGCTGCTTCTTTTAAACTGAGCATTATCTGCCTCCTTTCTTTTCAATAGGCTCGATAACTTCATCTTCTCTCATTTTCTTGTAATCAGGTTCACAGTTGTCTAATCGAATAACTCTGCAAGGAACTGCTGAAGCCGGTTTATAAGTATCCATGAATTCTTTAAGATTATATGATTTACCAACCTGTCCATCCTCAAATCTAACATCGCCATCTGGTAATTTAGTCCAATGTATAGCATGACCGGAGAAACCACCTTCGTATGTTAAACCTAATACACCGCTATTACCAGATTTGAGTTTGTCGAAATGATCTCTAAGTGCAGTTTCAGTAGATGTGACTTCTTTTATCTTGGCACCTTTAAACCATTTAGCATATTGCTTTGAACTATATCCACCGTTTGATTTACCTGCCTGATAATCTGAGATACCTCTGGAAATCAGTTCTGTTGTAGCTGCACATTTTGTACAGTTGTTTGAATATTGCGGATCGCCCCATTTAGGATTAACCTTCTTCAAATTTTCTGGTGTAATTTTGTTAGGGTTATCATCTTTGTAAAGACGTTTATTTCTCGCATGAGCTTTACCAGCTTCAACGGCAGAATCAATAGCTATTGCTGCTCCACCTATTACAGCCATACCAGCATAAACCATTAAACCAACAGGAATGATTATTCCTTCTTTTGTATCTGAAGCGGAAGATCTTTTGCCATAATGCTCTTTTCCTTCAGCTGTGAGTCTTCCACTAGCATCCTGATACCGCCTAATACCCCATTTCATACCCTTTACACCGTAATGCATAAGGTAATCGGAATATGCACGAAAATCGTTAGTAGCAATGTAGTTCTCTGTTTCAGCAGAATGACGAGCTCTCAACACAGCCTTTTTAAGACGTTCGTCCCATTCCCAATAATAATCTTTATCGTTATTGGGAACTGTTTTGTTCGGATTATACAATTCTGTTGTAGGCTTTGATGTAGGACCAGGTAAACCTAAATTCGGAGTCTCCGATCTGGTTTCTGTCTTTTTGCCAAGGTTATCCTGATTAATCTGAGATTTTGTCATACGGAACTGATTTGAGTAATCAGTAGGTCTTGACGCCGGACTGCCAGTTTGATTGACAGCACGATTACGCTTCTCATCTTCCCAATTAGCTTTCTCGCGTTCAAGCTGAATTTTAGCTCTTTCTCTTGAAAGTGCATCATTCTCACGCTTGTTAGCACGATCTTCTGCGTCTGTTTGGCGTTTCATAGCCTCATCAAACATCTTGTTATGACGATCCGCTTTATCCCATTCCCACTGAGTATTAGCTTTAGAATAATCCAATTCGGACTTTGCAGTATTTGCTCTCTGCTGACGAAGTTCAAGATTTGCCTTTTCAATAGCCCTCTTTGTAGCAGCAACCTCTTCAGGAGTCTTAAACGAACCGATATCATCGGTACCAAAACCAAGCCTATTTCTAAGCTCTTTACCAGCCGGGGTGTTTAAGAATGTAATAGCAGCATTAGCGTAATTACCAACCATTATAGCTTTATTAGCTACATTATCTGCTTTACGCCAATTTTCTTCCGATCTGTGTTTCTTGATTTCACTTATCTTATCCTGCCATGCAAAATTCTGCATAGCACGGGTGACTTCTTCTTCAGTAAACTTGTCAATATTCTTTTTTAAAAGTTCAGGATCTTTGAGAATTTTTTCTCTTTTAGCCTGTTCTTTTGCTTCTTTTTTACGACGTTTATTCTCTTCTTTTGTCGTTTTACGATCCAAACGTCTCTGTCCTGCAGGTGTTAAAGACCCATCAGGATTCTGATACCGCCGAATACCCCACTTCATACCAAGAATACCATGATGATATAACTCGTCAATAGGTGGCTTATTGACTAAATTAAGGTGTGTAATTTCCTCAATCGGGGGTTTATTGACTAACGCCAAGCTTGTTTCCAAATCCATACGGTTTCACCGCCCTTTCTTACAGAAAAGAGGGGCCAATTAAGACCCCTCCAAACTTCCATTTTGATGTCTTTAGACATTGCAGCTACGCTGCGTTGCTTTTATCAGCTACGAGCGATCTCGATCACGATAGCAGACTTCGGACGAACCAGAGCACCGGAGATTCTGGTCTCCATCAAGTACTTCATCTGGTTTACATCGATATCAAACTGTTCAAAGCTGTTGATCTCGCCACCACGATCGGTACCTACGTTGTAGTCGGTCGGGTTGAAGATGATTGCTGCCAGGTCGTAAACAGTTGTGGTGCTTTCAACTGTTACGGAACGGTTGATACCCTGCAGGATCTCGACTTCCTCAACTTCCTTTACGCGACACTTGGTTGCCAGCTCGTTCTCAGTCTTGTACAGCGGATAGCCCTGGGAATCTTCCAGAAGCAGCATGTCGGTCTTGAACTGAGCAGTGGTGTACATTGTCGGATTACCGGATCCCTTGTAGTCTACACGAGCCTTGATAGCTGCGCGGATAACTCTCTTCGCACGAGCATCTTCAGTCTCATTTGCTACGTACGGCAGACGCACCTTGATGGTGAACAGATCTGCATCGTTGTATACCGGCTTGATGTGATCTTCAGAGATCTTATCTTCATATGCTGCTGAACGACCATCGCCAACCAGGATCGCACGAGCGATTTCCTCATTCAGCATACCTCTCATTTCCTGCTTAACCCATGCAACAACATCAAAGTCGGTGATGTCTACGATATCATCACGATCGAACTTCTGTTTCTTGTACACGGTCTGCGGATCGATCTTTCTCTTCAGCAGTGTGAAGACTTCTTCATATTTCTGGTTACCCTTGATGTAACCCTTTGCACGAGCTTCATCAGCAGTGATGTCTGCGAACATCATCTTAACACGAGCGAACGGGGTGTGATGTACTGCAGAAAGCAGCTTATTAGCCCAGCCCTGATCTCTCATGATGAATTCCGGAGCGCCAGAAGTGAAGTTCTTTACATCCGGGAACAGCCAATCAATATTGGCAATGCCGTAAGTCTGGGTGCTGCCATCCTCGTTTGTAGGATAGTTTGCCGGAGTGATGGCATGAGCCAGAACACCGTTCTCATCTTCCATATGATGCTTGATAGACTCGCTAAGGGAACCGAATCTCTTGATGTCTTTCAGGATCTGCTTGCGATCTGCCAGGGAGATCACCGGTCCGTCTGCTACCGCATATTCACTATCAAATACGTTGTGTTTCATATCTTTTTCCTCCTCTTTGGACTCTTTGTCGCCGCTAGCTTCTGCAACCATGGCGAGCAATAATGTTTTCTGATCTTCGTTCATAGAATCGAAGACTTCTTTAGCCGTAGGGTCTTTCTTATCGGCTTCTTTTTTCGGTTCTTCTTTTTCGCCTTCATCGGCGTGAGCAAGTTCCTGCTCTCCTTCATTCTGAGTATCATCAACTTCGTCTTCAGACTCGATTGTACCTTCGACATTGTGGTAAATATAAGCCTCAGTAATCTCGTCGTCATCGAAATCATACTCCATACCCATGGAATGAGCAATAGACGCTGTATCAATAAGCGCCCCCGGATTAGCACCGGCCAGCACAAGACTTACCTCACGAATAGTACCATGACTTACATTGCGGCCTCCCTGCAAATCATTTGCATAGATAGACAATGCTGCCAGATCCTCGTTCTGTAAAGCAAATCGCGCATGCTGCGCCTTCGGTGAATTGTTCAGTTTGCAATGGGCAATAACCTGGTTGCCAACTTCCTCAAGAACTGCATGCCCAAGAACGTTTTCCACATTCTTATGACCATGGTTCCATACCAGCGGCACCTTTTTGCCGTTGCAGCCTTTGAAAGCACCCGGCAACAGCGTACGCCCATCGGCACACTTAATTCCATACTGGGTGGCTACACCCTTGAAATCGTATCCGTCTGCCATTTTGATGTTTCTCCTTTCATCAGTTTTCTCCTCGCAAGTCAGACATTCGAACCTGCTGCGTCGGTGGTTCATCATGACCAGTACCTTCATCCGTAGTGATCGGATTAGCTATTTGCTCCTCAGTCTTGTTAAGATTCGGGTTGCTCAGTTCATCCGCACGAGCGTCATCTACCGGCTTGTATCCTATAATAGATCTGAGTTCGTTGGAGCTGAGAACCTGAGCTCTTGTAAACTTGTCCGCAATGTCGGCAATGTTAGCTACCGGTATCAACTTAAACGGATTCTGGATAAAGAACACAGATTGTCCCTGCGTTATAGCGGTTGGTGTCAACCATTTGCGAGTCATTTCTTCTGTAATGGCCGAAAGAGTCGGCTCGATTACATTATTACGATAGTTTAGCATCTGCTGTTCGTCTGCTGTGCCTTTCAAGATCTCTTCCGAGATACCAAGTTGAGAATAGAACATAGTGGTAAGATACTCAATCTGAGTTAAAAGGTTGTTCTCCAACGGCCTGTTAAGCTGCGTGATCTTTTCGGTCGCATCAGCCCAAGCAACACCATAAGTAGATCCATTCAACTGAGTTTCGAGATCTTTTCTACGTTCCTCTGCCTGTTTTCTCTTAAGAGGGCTCTTTACTTGATAAGGAAACTGGATGATAAGGTCGAGCTTACCAGCGCTCAACTGCTCATCTACAGAGTCCAACAGATTCAATTTGTTGATCAAGCGGCGCCCGATAGAATTCTTCTCGTTCATCACGTTATAAAACGGATTCTCGATAATCGCGACGCACTTTTTAGGGAGTGTCATCTCCCTTTTCTGTCCGGTTCGGTCATCATACAACTCAACACGAACATGCCTCGGAAACCATTGCTTAATTTTTGCTGTACGCATCTCGTAAATCTCATAAGAATCATTGATTGTCATGTCGGCAGATGTATAAGTCGGAACCACGGCCACAACACCTTCGTCGAACATACTCAACACAATATCCTGAATCAGCGCACGACCAGTTTGGTCAATGTTTGCTGATAAGTTGAGACAACTATTAAGCTCTGAGTCGATAGTCTCTTCAAAGAAACCATCATTATTCTTTCTGACGTGTTCTATTGTTACAGCTGCTGTATCGATGGCGATTCGAGTATAAATTGCGTTAACAATAGACTTCTCACCACCAAAGTACAGTCTAGACTTGTCCGGACGGGAAGAGTACCCAGGTCCATAATTCTGTTTATAAGTCGGATCTCGTCCCCTAAAGACGTCCCAGGCTTTTCTAGCTCGATCTGCTATCGATGCCATCTAACTGTCCTCCTATTCAAATGAATCTTTGTTTACTTTATAGGCCACCCAAGCATCCAAAAGTGCCGCCACGTTATCAATCTTCTCCTCGTAGCGCTTCTTAAGTAACTTGCGGTTACCATTTGTATCCTCCAGCGTTATACAATTTCCCATAGCAAACTGCATTAACAGCTGGTCAAAAATCAGCTTGCGATCTTCTGCCAAATCCTTCAATTCTCCCAAAGGGACAGACTCAGTCTTGACGCCCTGAGGCACTTTCTCTATGCCAAATTCGCCATGCTCAGTCGCCCAACGTAAGATAAACTCTTTAGCATTATACGGGTCGTATCCTAAACATTCTACGTCGTATTCATTAGACTCAATGTATTCGTCCAAATCGTCATATACGTCAGACATGTTAAGCACTGATCCATCTAAGACCACTAAACTGTTTTCTCTCATAAATTCTTCGTACTTTTCTCGTGCCGCTCTAGGCAGCTTTTGCAAGGTACGCGACGAAATATAACTGCGAGTCTTTACGCCGTATTCGTCACCGCCTAAAGGAAAGAGGAATGTGAAAGCACAGAAGTCATCACCTTGTGACATATCCGCACCAAGGGCACAAGGCATTTGCCAAAAATCATGGCGGCGATGGGGCTTAGTTTCTTCATAAGTAAAGAAGTACGTATAGCCTTCCATAGGTATTCCGAAACGTTTAGCCAAAATATCATTCTTTGCTGCCGGTGCATTCTCTGCTCTTTCTACATCCCTCTCATACACCTCATAGGATACAGTAATTCCAAGGTTAGGATTGGCCTTCAACCACATTTCCTCATCAGCGACTTCACTGACGTCGTCAAGTCTGTAATACCAGATAGAGATATGAGGAGCCCGGTATTTACCCTTGAGTATGTCCATGAGTTCCATTTTGATGGTATCGCCAACACCGTTCCTGACAGTACCTTCCGAAGATGTGGCCAAGATCAGATAATCGTCCAACTTTGACGAACCCTGCTCAATAGCGCCTATTACATCTTCTCTAGTATCGCCAGATAGCCACTCATCTACGGTGGCAACCTTGTTTCTGAATCCCTGTACCTTATCTATTGACATAGGGACTACTCGCAAAATCGAGTTTGTCAGCGAGTTCTCAATACCCTTCTTGGACGAGAACAATTTCTGCCGCAATGCCCTATTGCCTGTCGTGTTCTGGAGCGAACCATATGTCAAAAGCTTAAACACTGGTCCTCTTGCTCGGGCTATAGCTGTACGCAACGGTTGTAAAACCTCTTCGGACTGTCTCATTGTCGGAGCCGTCGTGATTTGATCTGTCGTATCCTCGTCAACCACTAAATGATAAGCCTGAATAGACTCGTCATACATGGTCTTAGCAGCACCTCTGGCCACTATCAAATACTGTTTCTTTGTTAACCGCTGCTTAACTCGCTTTGTGGCATACCTTCCGGGTCTTCCATCTTTGCCCCTGATGTACACCGTACGATCTTCATAATAATACCATCCGTAAATCTGTTCAGCCCATAATTTGAAGCTATCCAGTAACTCCATAGGAGAACCATCAGTTAAGGTTAGCTCGGAATTGCAGAATTCTACGTATCCTTCCATCGCGTCTTCATCGTAATAGTAACGAGGATCATCGATTAACGCGTCAATTCTTCTCATTTCCATGGCGATGTATTCATTGACCGGAATCTCGCCGTTGATTACCTTTTCCCTAAATTTCCCGTAGTATTTAGGAGTCGCTGTATTTGATAACATGTCTTACTCCTTTAGTACCTTTCAGTAATTTCCAACCATGCTTCTTCCGCTAATTTATCGAAGACTGGTTTAAGGGCAGGATTGATGTAATCAATACCCTCTACCCATCCTCCATTACGAGTAGCGTGCCCGTATTGCAGCATTATAGCTACGTTACACCAATCATCCACAACATTGGAGTTGGTGAATGTGAGTGTGATAAGACCTTTCTCCTTGTCCTCCACTATCTCATAGTTCCAAGACAATGCAGTCTTACCGGTGTCTTTTGGGGTGGCGTCAATAAGAGCCATAACCCCTTCATGCCCATATCTATTGAGAAGGTTTAGATAGTCCTTCCGCAACAGATGGTTCAAGAACTTTGTAGTTCTCGAGAAGTTACCTGTGTGTTTGAAATATGACCCCATGTTTTCACCTCGTATAATGACAAAGAACACTAGTGACCTGGCACAATCCAGGAAGAAAGGAGTAGATATGAAGAAGACTTTAAAAATCATTATCGCTACTACAGTGGTAGCGTTAGCATTTATGGCAGAAGGAGCTGCCATTGCAATAGGGGTAATGAAGAATGGAGTTGACTTCGAACTCCCGACAGGGATAGTATTCGAAGTTGAAACAGAGGGACATAACTTTGAGCTTGTCGGTGAATAACCGGCAGGCGGGGGCTCATGCCCCTTCTGTTTTTCACTCAATATTTTTTTTCAACTACCATTTTGATGTCTTTAGACATTGCAGTATTATCGCGTTGTTAACCCCGAGGTCCCATCATCTGCTGAATCATCCGGGCTCTCTGACAAGCTGCTTCGTATTGCTGCTGTGTTACTTTGCCCTGATTCATAAGATTCTGAATCATTTGATCGGGGTTCATCCCTGTGGCCTTAAGATTATTAAGGTCATTCTGGAACTTCTGGATGTCAAATCCATTGTTCTGTTGCCCCGTCATACCAAACATTGTACTAGCCATTGATCACACCGTCCTTTCTCAAGTTTCCAATGATGGAATTGAGTCTGTTGATTTGCCGCTGGAATTTGTCGTCCAGTTTATCGATCGCCTCCTGGAAATCGGGTTGCGGTTGCGGTTGTGTCTGCGCCGGCTGAGTAGTCCCTCGCTCGGTGTAATCGAATGTGCGGATGGTTACATTACCCGCCTGATCGGCTGTCTTCATATAGAAGATGTCCGCAGTGTCATCCCAAAGCCTTAATGTCGATCCAGGCTGTATCGGATAAGACTGTGCTGCTTGCTCTCCGTGAACATATACATCGTTCTGTTGTGGAGCCTGTATCATAGGCTGCTGATATGGTTGGAACGAGGAATATCCTACGGGAGGGTATTGGTATGCATTGGGGTTGTAATAAGGATTGATTGGTGGCATTTTCTTTCCTCCTTTACATAAATGGTGGTCTTTGTTTAGTTTCTATTTCTGTCTTTCCTATCACTTTGTAGTGGTAGTAGTACATCTGCCAGTTGTCTCCGAACAATGAGTCCAGATCATTATAGGCAGCTCGGTATTTACGAACATCAAAAACATTCGGATCGAGTACGTCCGAAATATCCACACCTTCTACCATAGCTTTAGGCCACGGATCAAGCTTTTCTTTCTTAGTCGCAACTACAGACCAGTTAGGTTTACCATAGCCTGCAATGCTCTTATCCTTTAAGGAATACGAGTGATTCTGAACCTTGTTTGAAGAATTGCCTTCGATGGTATACACAGTTGTATCACTGACATTAACCACAATACCAGTGTGGTTGATACGTTCAGAATTCTTAAAGAATATCTGATCGCCTATACTTGGATATTTGAAGAATCTTCCGGCATTCTTATAGAAATTAGCAGATGTTGGTGTGTATGCTGACCATCCGCCAAGCATCTTCTTAGCATTGTCTTTACCAAATGTCTTAATAAAGCACCAGTCGACAAACATATCGCACCATGCTGCCCCTTGAGAGTATGGAGATCCGATAAGATTAACCAGATCTCTTGCATACTTGGTAAAGTTGCCTTTTCCAGCATTGGCAGTCTTGTCATCGAGGTTTTTGTTCGATGCTTTTTCCATATATCCGATCTCGGATGATGCTGTCGAGATCAGTTTCTTTATAGCCTGGTCTTCTGTCATCTTTTCTCCTCTCTAAACCATACATAGATAGGTTTCTCATTTGAAGAGTCCCAGGAATCGTAAATATCACCGTTGACAACAGTACAACAATGACCTCCGAAACCAAGAACGAATGTTCCTCTAGGATTGTCTTCTGCAAAATCTGCCGCAGAATATCCTAATGGAGTGGTGTCAGGGACGATGACTCTATGAAAGCCATTAGCTCTGAGTACAGCGCCCCAAACCCAGTCCTTATGTGGCAAATCGCACATATTCTTTGAAAACTCGCTTAGAATGTCATGAGCTTCATCCCACGAAATGTTTAACGCTTTGGAGATAGCCCTAACCGTGCAGTCACCAGTAGACAGACCACAAGGATTTGGGTTGTATGGTATGTACATGGTTAGGACCTCCTTTGATTATTTTTCTTCAAGAAACGATTTGAAAGCTTTTTCGCATGAAGGACAAAGATGCAATTGCTCCATCTGATTGTTCCCGATATGCTGAAAGATCATAAAATCAGGCTTTGCCTCATTCGGATCAGGCATGATGAATGGGGTTGCCGACAATGGTACTTTCATTTCCGTATGACATCTGTCACATTCGCATTTTAACATTTTGGTGGCCTCCTTTTGTTTGTTAAACTGCCCTTTAATTAACTAGAGTTATTATTTTACTGATACTCATCTGTTAATGGTTGACCACATTTACTACAATAATTTCCGTGTGCAAGTTCATACCCACAATTCGGGCATTTTGTTTCAATATCTTCCCCGCCACGGATATCATTACATACCAAATCCTTTGGACTCAGCAACGCAAGGATTGATTCTTCTTCAAAGGCCCGTAACGGATATAAACTCGGTATCCCTTGTACAATTTCTCTTGCCATTGATTGCATCATTTCTTGTCATTCTCCATCCTTTCTAACGCATCTAAAAGTATTTCAACTCGCATCTTTGGTGTCATTCCGACATTGTTCATTCGTTCCACCGTACCAGCGGAGAGCCGTAATGATATCACATCGTATTTACTTCGATATCTGTCTACGGCTTTCCGCAAGTATTCAGGTGTTTTCTTTTGCTTTGTTTTCATACCTTTAGTATACGATAGGTTGGTGGATTAGTCAATAAATATTTATATAAATATTTATATGCAAATCCGCCCTTTAATGAATTGTCAATAAATCGCCGTATTTTTTCTTAATGCGCAATGCGGGGATAACCCATGCCTCAGATCCGCAATCTACTGTAATGATTAATTCACCATCAGTTAAAGCATTTGTAATTTTTGTATCATCCGTATTAACCCATGCCGTTGTTGAGCCGTCCGTACTATACATGCAAATCGCGTTTTTCGGATACCCGTACTGTGTTCCATAGGTAATATCGAAAAATATACGATTGCAAGTGCTTTGGAATGGTGTTGAAAAATAGAAATAATAATACCTGCCATCACTAGTATGAGCTGGGCCGGCATATTCTACAACTACATTATCTAAATTACTTTCTACGTTCGTTAATCCACTCTTTACTGTATCAAGCCCACTCTCCACCGCCTCGATTCTGCTCTCTACGCTGGGAATATAGGGGGCGTATGAGGTTTCGGTAGAGCCGAGTTCAAGTTGTATGATGGCTAAATTTTCGGTTTTATAATCAAACCTCAAATATTTCGCATTTGATGGGGTTGTCTTGGTTCCAAAAGAAGATGCTCCGCTGATATATGTTTTCTTACTGTCATAAAATGCAACTGAACTGCTATCATTCACTTTGGTTAATGTGTAAGTTGTTGACGGATCAATTTTTATATAGTTTGAAGCACTCCTATTAGTTGTTGGATATGTACCTCCTGTTTGTGGGTTTATTGCGTATCCTGTTGAAATATCAGCATTGTCCTTATCAAACAGATTCTTTCTGTTTGGCACTTCCAGATTGAGATTATTCTGGTTTTCGTAGTTATTTAACGCACTTAATTTATTCCCAACACCAGTAAACAGCGTCTCAGCATCCCCATAGCTTACAAAATTCTTAGTGCTCATCGCAAGCACCTCCTTTTATCAGTCCAACAGAGCCAGGAGTGCATTTACCTGAGCTGTGGTCAGGGAATCCGGCTCAGCGGTTGCGATAAGTTCTTCAACAGTTACTGCATCAACTTCCGTAGCATCCCAGGCGGTGTTTGCCGTGTGGGCTGCCTTGAACTTAAACAAACCATCGTCATGTGTAACGATATCGCCAACGACATAAGCTGAAGTACTATCAAAAGCATCAGCAAGATCTGCTACAACAGCGTCAATTCTGTTATTGATGCCGTCTACGTCAATGAAACCAGCCGGAATATCGAACTCATAGGACAGATCTCCTACATAATAGGTCTTGCCTATAGCCGGTTCTGTATCTGTGGACAGGACGTACTTATTGTTCACAAGCTCATACCAGCCCTCAGTTGCCGGATTCTTACCAGTCGGATCTGCTACTGCTTCATATGTGCTGCAATCTGCTACAGCAACGTTCGTTCCAGCAGGATACTTCTTGCCAATGCCCTCTACGAATCTACTATCAGTCGTGAATGCTTCATTCATGTTGTACATATAGCCGACCATTGCTGCTGTAAGAGTAGACGGCAGGTTAGCAAATGAACTACTTCCACGGAACAAATATCCGGCAGACTGCTGATTCAGTCTCTGTGCGATCTTGTTTGTCAGTGTTGTTGCCTGTGTATAGTCTACAAAATTCTTTACGCTCATTTCAAATATCCTCCTTTAGGAAAGTGCTGCGAGCAGTTCATCCATCTGCTCATTGGTTAATGATTGCAGGCCGAGATCGTCAAAAGACTTGTTACCTTTTAAAGTAATATTGTTGACCTGCGGTAAGTTTTCTAATAGGTTGTAGTTAGTGGTACCACCACCTCCTCCGCCTCCGGCTTCAATCGCTGCTTTGAGTTCCAGTAATAGATACTCAAGTCTTGATTGAGGAAGGCTTTCATACTCTGTGCCGTTGATAGTCGAAATCAGAATTTCTTCTACACGGCTCTGAGGTACCATTTCTTCTGCCATTTTGATGCCTCCTTATTCTGGTTTGTTTAACGGGAGTTTCTTCACTTCTTCGATCACTCGTTTAGCGGAACCGTTTCCTCCCATCATTTCATAAGGCTTGTATAAATAGTCTACGAGATTCTCATACTCGTCTCTTGTGATCCATCCTCGTTCGATGTAATGCATCCCAAGATACATGATCCTATCGTGACCTAACCCAATAAGCATCTGTGTTCTGACATCTTTCTTGTCCATAACCTTCATGACAACGGCCCAGACACCAGAAGATGCCAGCACAGATACCAAGATAGTTACAAAAGCTTCTAAGATCGTCATTTGTTTGTCCTCACTCTAATGTTAATAGATCCTTTCTTTGAAAGTTCTTCTATATACTCAGGAGTGATGTTTTTGTCAAATGACAGTCCCGCCAAAGCATAAGCATCATCTGCTTTAGGATTGACAAGCAGTTCGCCGTTTGTGGTAGCTTCCGGCAAACCAGTTGCGATAGACGTTAAGATGGACATGATTCCGGCCACTAAGCTTACACTGAGAAGCTTGAGCCAGTCTACATCTGATAACGCCATACCAACTGCTAAAAAGGACAAAGCTGTTTGAGCCATTGTTCTGACAGCTCGGATCAGGGCTGCAATGAGCCATTCTTTTCCTCTGTTCTTCATATCACTTCCTCCTTTCTTTTGTGTAAAAACCGGTGGCCTGAATGGGTTTTGTTCAGCCTGCGTTTTAGGGGTTAACGTAATGCTTATGTAGGTGCGTCTTATGGAAGTTTAGACCCCCGGCTGTTACCGATTTGGAATTTCAGGACACTTTAAATCCATCTCATAAGGCAAGATTCGTTTTTGTTTGCTGTGAGTGTCCCATAATGTGTTTTACACATCTGTTGATGTGCCGTCCAAATCAACCCAATGGTTCAGACGCCACAAATGCTCATCTCTCTTCTCTTTTAGAGCTTCTAAAACAAAACTCATACGAGGAGGATCAAAAGCACATCGCACATCAAGATAGACAAAAGTTTTAACTAAGTTAAGCCTCTTATCGTCTCCTATGAAGTCGTGCCAGGTTGCCTGATCGTCTGAGATCTCAAAACCTGCACTAGGCCCAACTCCTAATTGGGTCAATGTTGCAAGGCTCGAGTTGATGAAGATAATGATGTCTGTATCAAAAGACGAATCGTACGTCGGATCCAGACCGCCAAGCATCTGCTTGATTGAAAGTAGAATAGAATCTATTACTTCCGGCATAATCAGCCTCCTTCAGTGTAAACCTTAATGTATGACTTCATTACCCAGCCAATTCTGCCAGGAGCGGTCTCGACCTTATACCATCCTTCCATTTCATCAAGAATCTTAACTACAGATTTCTCTGAAATGAGATACTGGACGTCACCTTCCGGCTTGATTCGTACACGGAGTTGACTGACACCAGTGACAATACCCTGTACAGAAACTTCTTTTGGGGTGCTGTTTTCAACCTTAGCAGGCTCTTCTTTTACTTCCGGTCTGGGGGCGAACTTTTCAATTCCCTCACTGCCGAAAGTTTCCTGAATAGACTTTGTTTCTTTCAGTTTCTTGTATTTATCCCGTCCTTCTTTTGTATCGAGATCAATTGTTCTGAATCCCATTTGAAATATCCTCCTTTACCATAACTTTGTGTCTCCTGGTCTTCTTTCCACAAACTCGGTTCTTGGTAATAATGAAATATCACCGTAATGAATCGCTTCGTGAGTCCTATAGCTGCAGCAGATGAAGTTTTCAAGATCAAATAGATCGTCTCCGCCTTCTTCTAATTGCTCTAAGGTCATAGGGTTGATGTGATGGACTATGATCTTGTCAAATATCTCTCGGTCGTCAATACCGAGGTCACATCCATTGTCTCGGAGTATTACATCACGTCTGAGTCTCTTCCATTCAGGTGAATGGTAGAAGCTCTGATTAAATATCCGATCCCATCCGAATGTTTCTTTGCCGACACGACCATCTAACTTGAGGTATTCGAAGCGTTCTTCGAAAGTTGTGAGCTTGATGAGCTCAGAATATCTCTTAGTCCCAGTCTTCATCGTCATCATCCTCTTCGTCTTCATCTCTATGACCTCTATAACGCTGCATAGAAGACATAGCTTCAGACATGAGTGCCTGCAACTCGTCACTTTTCTGAATAGATACCTTCTTTGCTTTTGTAAGCTCTGTGTCTGCGGCGAGTTTCTCTGTTTCGTACTGTGCTCGTGCCGTCCCCATCTTCAAAAAATGAGTTATGACACTTGGAGAGGCTGTTCCTTCGTCTAATTGACGTTGGGCGAGCTCATAAGCCGATTCGATACATCTTCGTTCGGCTGCTTCTGGTGATAATGCTGGCGGGCGACGTCTAGATTCGCGTTTTGCTGCCATCAGATCACCTCCTTTTGCAAACTCAAATATAGTTTGCTTGTACTTTTGGTGGCTTTCATACTTCTTGTCCTCCTTTTTAGTTTTACTCTTTAGAGTTTTGATAGAGAATTGGCCAGTTTCACCGCACTTTTACCGTGCCGAAAGGAGGACCTTTGGGCTGCCACCGACCCATTTGGATCCGCTGGACAATTCCCTATCGAAACTCTAAATATAAATGAACCCTCCGGGGAATTTTTGAGG
>CAMVKW010000022.1:0-59825 GCA_947168155.1 uncultured Lachnospiraceae bacterium
AAAAGAACTATGTATAAGAGTCCGTTGTTGCTATGCCTCTTTACTGCAGCTGAAATATAAGGAGGCCGTTCGAATTTTGACAGACCCTCCCCCTCCGTCCATGCCAATTCGTCCAGGCATCCTGGGTATTTGGCAAAAAACAAAAGAGCTTAGGTTCTGCAAAACTTTTTATTATTTTTTAGATAATCTTATAAGATTATGCTATATTTTTTACCATAGGGGACGGTAAAATTCGAACGAATTATTAGACTGATTAATCTCTATCGTATTAGTATAGCTTATTTAGTTTTAATAACTTATTTAAGAATTAGGCAAACTATCAACCATAAGCTATACATAAGTTATTAATGGCTAAGAATTAGGCAAACTTTATGCATAATTCTTAGCTAACTATTCTCTTTTATCGTACCACGGACTATTAACGCAAACATTTATAGGTGCGTATAGGATTATTAAAAACGCAAACTTATTGTAATCTTTTCACAACAAGAGCACATTTATTCCTATACGCACCTATAAAACTTGGCAAACTTTTTACTCTACAACAATACGCTTATATATACCTAATTCATCTAGACGCAAAAAGTCGTCTATAGCAGCGTTAATATTGCGTTGATTCTCTTGATCTGTTAGATCATAGGAAGTTCCAGCGACTCTAGCCAAACACTCCATTGTGTAGTAACCATTATCGTGATCGAACTTATACCATTCATCGAACTCATCGATAGGATGATAAGGATTGTCCACGGTTGTTAAGAGACTCTGCTTCATTAGTGTCGCCTCCTAACCCAATTCCTTCTGAAGAGTAGATACTGAGATACCTAAGATTTCTGAGATGTCCGACCATGTATAACTACCATTATTCATCATCGTACGAGCACGGGCTATTTTAGCAGGGGACACGGTTGTATTACGAGGCATAGCATACTGCCTGATTTGTTTAGAATCGGCATTCTCAAAGATTTTAAGGGCCATGCTATCTGAAATAGCACCAGCCTGAATGGCATCCCATTCTCTTTGGGTTATGTCTACCTGTTTCTTACCAGCACCAGTAGCGTTGCGAGCTGCTTCCAGATGACGACTCTTTGCTTTCTTTTTCTGTCCATCATCATATTCCGGATGATCGGCAAATTCTATACGCAAAGTAGAATTCGCAAGAGCTTGGGCCTTCCTCTCTAAAGGAGCATTCATCTGAGCAGTTTTAAGTTTTGCAGTAAGTGATTTGACTTCTTCTGCATACATCTTTCTAGCCGTAGGACTATACGTCTGCTTATCTGTCCTACGCATTTCTGCACGAGCGTCATTCGCCATTTGCTTCATTCGATTGGCATAATCTACGTAATACTTTTCAATGGCAGTTCCAGAAGAAAGAGTACTAGCGTCAGAAGTCTCTCCCATCTTTGTTCCTTTATGACGGGCAAGAACATAGTCTCCTTCTTTCTTACTCCAAACCTTCTTTCCGGTATCTTCGTATATGATTTCGCCACGTTCCCAACGTTTCCTCTCTTCAGGGGTTAGCTTGGAAACTGCTTTCTCACGACGATCATTATACCAGTACTGGCTCTTAGCTTGTGATATTACGGTACTAGCGCCGCCTTCTGGTTGATATTTTTTCTTAAGCTCGGCAATCTTATTATCTTTAGCAGAAGCTTTATAATCAAGGCCATGCTTATAAGCATCGATTACAACCATCGAATGGCGAACTGCTCTAGCCAACTCGTCAGGAGTCGCATCCTGAAAAGTCATATCTGTAATGAGATTGGAAATCATTCCCATCTCAGTCTGAACACGACCCTTTTTCATCTTATCCTTAGGATCGAGATGATCGCCATTGTATGTGACCTTAGGGTCGAATCCTACAAGACCCTTCAAAGGAGGAGCAGTCTTGAGCTTAACAACAGACGTTCCATCAGGGCGAGTTATGGGAAGCACCATAGCAGTGTCTCCGTCAAAGTCTGCTCCAGACAATCGCTCAGCAACTGAAGGATGAATTCCTATGGCGTCCTGAGCATTACCAAACACTCGCTTAGCAACCGGATTACTGTTATCAACAACAAGTGTAGGAATCTCAAAGACTCCGCCGTGAGGATATCTAACCAACGCAACTTCGGTACCATCAGGAAGAGTTGGACAATAGCACTTATCTCTGGCTCCTTCTGGAAGCGGAAGAAGAACTTTCTGTGCTTGTCCAGGAAGGCGTATCGCTTTTAGATGTACGGCATCAGCATCGCAACTATTAGCAAACTGCTGAAGAAGATATCGTTTTAAGGTTGGATTCGTAAGAGATTTAATTTCTTCAAATTCTGCCTGAGAGACGTCTCCTGTTGCTTTTAGTTGCTTTCTTGCTAATTGAACATATTGTTTGGATAGGAACTGAGAAGACAAAGTTTTAGACCATTTAGTCCAGTCGCCTTCCTCATTAACGAGATTTAAGGCTCCTTTTTGTCCTCCTGCCTTAATAGAAGCACCGAATGGATTGGTTAAGTTCTTAGGATCTTGCATGGGTTTAAGAACTTCTTTACCACCAGGCTCCGTTGCTATCATAGGAGTGCCACTGCGCTTATTAGTATTGAACCTAATATCAATCCCGTCAGGTAGGTCGTCAGCATACACAGCCATGCCTTTGAGGTAGTGCGTTCCATCCACACCAATTCGAACCTGAGCATAATGCGCATTACCGAGGTCCAAATCAGCAACCCCACGCCTAAGCTCAATAACGCCGTCTTTATCAATTCCGCCTTCTTCAGCATATCGGACCATGACTCGCTTCGAGTCTATGTTTTGAATAGGACGAAGAGGAATCTTATTTCCGTCAGAATCAACCCGCACGTCTATAGGAAGACGAATCTCGTCTAGGTGATTGAACACATCGCTTTTAGTTGTTCCTGGAGGGCACAAAACCTTAATGGTTGTGTTTCCTTGACCAAACACCTGACGAACGGATCCGTTAACGACGGAGTATCCTTCAGACTCAAGCTGACGCACCGCAGCATCCATGTTGGAACGCCCTACACCAACCCAAAGTTCAGAGCCAGCGCCAATATCAATAAAACCACCACGAGAGTCAATAGACTCTTTAAGCATTTCAGCGGTACTATTGATTCGCTTAGATTTTAGAACCGCATCTCGTTGAAGAAGTTGACGAACGCCAGATTCAGAACGACCTAATGCTTCTGCAATGGCTCGCTCGGAATGACCTTCTTTTCTCATGGCACTAGCTCTGCGATAGTCTTCAGCATCGATTTCCGCTTTAGACTTAGTAATCATTTGGCGATACTGACGAATTGTTAGTTCACCATTTGGTCCACCGTAGCCATCGTCTATAAGATACTTGATGAGTTCCTTATCGGTTATACGAACGCCATTCTTTTTCTTATAGTCGCTCTTAAGCTGAGTAACACGATTCTTAAACTCTCGATAGTCTTGATAAGGGTTCTCTCCAGAGCCAAGAGGATAACGACCAGAACCAACTGGAGCACCGTCTCTCTTCGAACGACCTTCGTGTGCTAACCAATCTTGTTCAGAAATCAGCATTTAGTCCTCCAAGTCCATAGCATCGAGTTCGATATCGTGTTCCTGAATGACGCCCATATGACTACGAATATCGTGCCAATCGCAATCACTTTCAAAAATCTGATCGTTCTGATAGATGCGAAGTACAACATCAATTTGACTAGGATCGATGCCGTACTCTAAACAAAACAAAGCAGCATACACTTCAAGTTGCCTAAAAGAAGCGGGATGCTTTCCAGTCTTCAAGTCATGAATTCTAAGCAAACCGTCTACAAAATCAATAGCGTCGGCAGTACCGAAACAATGGTCGGAATAATACAAAATCTTTTCTGGCTGAAGACCAAACCCAATAGCATCATTGACATACTGATTTAGAGTTCTCTTACTATGACTTAGCTTAACTCCATAGCCAATAGCTTCTTCGGCAAAAGCATGAAGCTTCGTTCCCATTTCTTTAGCCTTCATATTACGATAGACAGTTCGCAACTTCTCTCTGTCATAGTTAAGCCAGTAAGGACTCGACGGACTAAGAAATGCATGCTTACCTTTAAGATTCCAATGCTCGTTGAAGTTCATCCAAAACCACATCCTCGTTCTCTGGGTATATAAAAGCAGAATAAACCCATTCTCCAAACTTTTCGATATAGTAATCTTGATTAGGTCTATGCTTAGCATCTGCACTACGCTTGACCTCAAGTACAGCCCATTTGTCTCGATACAATATCAATAGGTCAGGAATGCCTTGAATGTAGTCAGGGTCATTCTTCAAAACAAAAGAACCTGGAATAAGGTTCTTTATTCTTTTGATAAGTTCTCCTTGATACTCATTTTCGTTTTTCATAGAACTCCAAAAGAAAAGGAGAGGGCACATACACTCTCTCCATTAAGTGACGTGTAAAATCTGCGGATTTGGACTATGAAAGCCCCTTCAACCGATTACACCATCGGTCGTACTTATCCCAATATAATCGTAAATCAACATCAAGATCGATAAGTCTGGCCACAAGAGTTACATCTGTGAACTCTTCCACAACCGCATCATCTATTTCACTCATGGTCAAAGGGGTTGGATTCTCCCCTCGAAGCTTCCTAGCTTTCTTTTGGCAAGCATGCGCCAACTCTACGCACTCTTCCGCAAGTTGCTCATAAAGAGAAGCCTTGGATATTTTATCAGTAATCATAGACTCCAACGCTTCATTAATATACTGCTTCATAATCATCCATTCTATTCATTAAGCATTTTATCTAGTGTAGACAACTCTACTGTTTCATTTGAAACCATCGTTCCGTCTAACTCAAAATCGCCACCTATACCAGAATGACTAAAAGAAATATCAGTAACTTCTACATGCATCCCATAATCTTTATCGGTTTCTAAATCATGCAAAACAATAAACACATGAGCGTTACCAACACATTGCGCTATTCTCAGCCCCATCATAAAAAGCCCTTTCGTTGAAATTCTTTTTATTGTCTATAGCCCTCTTAATCGAAATATCAATTGGCGAAGACGACATGAGATGATAGTAATACAAGTCTGTAAACGGAGTATTCATACGGTCGATTCGTCCTGCTGCTTGCTGCATAATTTTGTAAGAGTAATTCTGAGAGTAGAATAGCACGGTATTGGCACTCGTACAGTTCCATCCTTCAGCACCAGCTGCGTACTGTACAAGGTAGCACCACTTGTCACCGGTTGGGAGCTCTTCGTGGCGATGACCGTTCCACTCGCTATACGGGATAGATTCCATTTCAAGAGATTCACGAAGCATCTCCAATTCATAATTAAAATTGTAAAAAACTATACATTTTCCAGCTCGTCGAACGATATCAATTGCGGTCTTAAGCCTCTCTGGCTCCGCATTGGCAATTCGTCTGAGGACGAGACACATTGTTCCAGCATCTCTAAGAGGCTCTTTCTTGAATACGTCCCATCTGTCTTTGATAACTTTACTCGATAGAGCGGAGTCATAAGGAACCCTGATGAATTCGTGGTGAGAAATAGTTGGACGCGTATCCGGCATCTGCACAAGTATTGCTTTGCGTTGCCTTTCGAGGATATCAATCCCCACATATCTCTCAACCTTCGGATACTTAGCGAATCTACTATATACAACATGCCTCTTCTCAAAGGCTGTCTTATTTGGATAGAACCCGTTCGCTATAAACACAGAAACATAATCCATCCATGTGTCACCAGGAGTAGCACTAAGCAATATCCAACGATTACTCCTACTTATCTTGATAAACGCCTTGGACCAGACTCCATACCCAACAACTCTCTGCTCATCAAAAATAAAAAAGGCGTTTTTAATATCCTTATATTTCTGTATGTTGTTCCACGAATCAACCACAGGTTTCACGCCGGGAAAGAATCTGCATTCTAGTTCCCACTCGGCAAGGTCTCTCTTATGAGCAGTGGTGATTATGTAAAGAGGAATATCAATTCGCATCTTTCTTGTACGTCCACGACCATTAATCGCCAGAGAGCCCTTACCCTCTTTCAAATAAAAATAAGTAAGTGCAGTTCTAGACTTGCCAGAGCCGACCCCACCACAAAGGATGGAGCCGGACTCCAGCTTGTCTATGGCACTTAGCTGATGGTCATACAAGCTAAGCATCTAAGTTTATCACCACCGAATATCAATTAAAACGGAACATCCTCCGCATACTTATAATCAAAAGCTCCTTCTTGGAGCTTGATGGTAAGCTCAGACAAATATGCACTGCACCAATCCTTACCATTGACGGTTCGATTATACGGATTCACCGCAATATCACACCACTCGATACCTCGACGATCAATGTTCTGATCGTCAAGCCAAGTCTCGTCAACTAGACTACGACGCTTACCATCGCTACTGGCAACGTAAATCCTAGGAGGATTAGCAGTATTGAAGTTCATCTTAATCTTAAAACGAGGAAGAATCTCGCTATCAGGGTCGTTCTTATCACGAGGCTTAAATGAGATGCAGGTCCATCCCTCGTCAACAAGCTCCTGAGCAAGCTCATCTGAAATAGCAATCGAAAAACTCCTAGTTCCCGCAGGAGTAAAGTCGGTAGGGGTACCGCACATGTTTCGCCACCAAAGATCGGTGCCGGGAACCTCTTCAAACTTGAGGGAACGATTAACACGATTAGCCATTATAGTATCCTTTCTTTACTTGATATACGGCTCGTCTCCAACGAACCATTCAAAATCGCCATACTCACTGATATCATGTACAGCTTCATCTACTTTTTTACGATAGAAGGATTGCTCGACAGAGGCGTAAGGATCGGGTAGAGATCGGACTGTTTCTGATTCCAACCATCGAAAGCCGTCTGCATCAGTGGCAGAATAATACTTTCCGTTTTGCTCTCTAAGGAGTCGTCCTCCCCCAAGTCCATCTCTAACCGGAGTGAATTGCCCAGCCCTGCCGACAAACTTATAGTTATGTTCGCCATCTTCCATCCCTTCGTTCATGTCTAAATAGAACGCGGTCTTGCAATTCTTTGTTTCACACATGTCATCGAATATCAATGGCTCGTGACTGAACAAAGTCTTAAAGACATAAGGCTGCTGGAACTGAGCACCAGTAGCAGTCCATTCTCCCGCATGCTTACCAGTAGCATACTTGGCGATGTAAGTTGACTTATTAACCAAACACATTTTATCGTAGGTAGCTTCGTGTTCAAAGTCATACCCATATTTCTTACCAAACTCCACAACAAAATCAATCATTTCGGGAGTTGCATCCGGAATCTTAATGGAATCGGTCTTAATATGAGCTACGGTCCAACCTTTTTCTTGGACGGCATGCTTAAGGTCAATCATGAATAGAGCACCGCGCTTGGCTACAATATTGTCTACATTGCGAGGATCCTTAAACTTATTCGGGAACTTAGCGGAAGTCAGACCATAGACGCTATTAATAACAATTTTCAGCGCATAAGCCAAATCATCAGCTTCCTCTTCATTACCATTCAAGTATTTAGCAAGTTTGCCATCCATTAGTTTTTTAGCACTATCGTAATCGTGATGTTTAATGAAGATACGAGCCTTCTTAATATCACTAAAACGCTCTGTGTAAGGACCGAACAGATTTAACAATTCGATCGATGTAGGATGTAGACTAGCAATATCTAAAAGAGCAACATTGCCATACATTCCGGGTTCGGCATACACATATCCGCCTTCGCTAGGGTCTTCTCCACGATACGAACTGTGACAATCCTTAAATATATAACCAGGAAACGAGTTTATCGTCATATCAAACCTCCTAAACATATTCGAAATGATAGCCTCTATGCGTATTACGTTTTCCAGATAAACATTGAGATATATTTCCTTGAATTCCGTTTATGCTTCTAGCGCATTCAGCTTCGCTATCAAATATTTCGTCAGTTTCAATAATCCGAACTTTGGTTCCTGCAGAATGCTTCAAACCAATCGAAAAAGCATGAGTATCATTTTCTGAAGGAGAAACCCATTCTAAATTAGAAATCGTATTATTCTTCTTATTTCCATCCTTATGATTAACTTGAGTTCTAATTTCTGGCTCCGGATTTTCGATATACGTTTCGGCAACTAGTCTATGAACATACATTGGATTACTATGTCCAACGCCAACCCTATAATATCCACATCCATTATCACTTTGTTTCAATTCAACATGGGTTCCTTTTTTATAACTAAGTATTCGCCCATCGTCCGATACTAAAATATCCTTTTGAATGGGATGAGGTTTCCAATTAGACATGAATATAGGACGTTTCATCGCTGTTCTCCGGTCGCCAAATCTGTATACACAAACTTCTTCTGAGGATTGGGGTCGTTCCCAAATATAATTCGAGTAGTATGCTGATTGGTCGTGTCGTTAACAGTCAATCCGCTCAGGTCTGCCAGAATCTCTCGAGCCACGAAGTCGGCATGCCTAGCGTTAAACACCGCTTCTGTCGCCAAAACATCATTGTCACAATACTCAGCGACTTCCTCAAATCTCTTCGGGTCGACTGGTTGGTCCCAAGGCAATCCCAGCTCCTGGTGATGGATACCAAGCTCAATCTCGAATTTCTTCAGACTCTGCTTCTTGCTCGAGAAGTCATACACATCAGTGTAGCTAAGCTTGTATGCCTCGCCAAAGAACGCATCGCGGTCGCCATTAATAATCCGTTGAGAAAGACCATAAAGTTGCTCAACAGAATATCCAAGATAACACGCATAGATGATATGGTTGTCGTACCGCCTATTGTTAAATCCAACAAGCCTGTACTGGAACAGCTCTTCCATAGCATGCGAATCCGGATTAATCATCCTAATAACCGGATTGCCTTCACCAGCAACCTTGTAGTTAACCAGGAACAGATTCGGAAACACCTCAATATCAAAGAACACAATAGGGTCTTTAACCGACTTCACTCGTTCCTGCTCTTCTTTCTCTTTGGACATGAAACGCATCTTAGCAACACAATCCATACAATATCTAGCCTGATGTGTGCTGTCTGCTGCGAACGCTAGAATCGCGGTATGCATATCACTAACATCATACTCGATTCCGCTAGCATACGCTTCGTCCAATATCTTATAGATGAAGTCGATTGAAGGTTTGGTGTTTGGCCACACCTCTTTTCGGAGACCCTTAACAATAAGGTCTCGGAGCGCCTTCTCACTCTTAATCGTATTTTGACTAATCACCTTTCTCTCCTTTTTAGGCAACCCTCCACTAATGTGAGCTACAGGAATATCATTGCACCTACTCAACCTCCTCCTCAAAGAACTATTCCCGTTGAACACCTTAATCTCAATACCTTCTGAATAGACTCGACTAAGCTCAGACACATCGCCATCATAAATATAATGAAGATGAATCCCTGCTCCGCCCTTACTAAACTCGGCATAGGTTCTAGGCCACTTGTTTGCAGCCGCGATGTTCTTCTCTGAAGACTTGTTTCCGTTCTTATCTTTGAGGTCAAAGTCAATAACAATATGCTCTGGAGGAACCTTAACATAATGAAGCTTTGTCGTGTCTATATCAGATAGCTTTGTTGTGACGTTTATCCACTTGGTTAACGGAGTCTCAACTTCACTAGCATACTGAGCGGAGTAGTCTTTAGCCAGAATATCAAACAACGACGAAGTCTTATTCATCTCTAGCCACGACTCGCTAGGAACCATTTCCTCGAAGGTTTCTCCAGAACTGTATTCAAGCTTATCTACCAGAAAGCCTTCATATACACTCCGAATATGTTTTCCTTCGAAGACCTTGTCCTTTGAAAACGACTTGAAGTAATTCTTAAGCTCTTCTCTAAACTGATACATCGGCATTACAAAGCTCAATGACGTCTCTTCGCAATATTCCTTATACATCGCATAAGCTTGCTTCAAAGTCACATACTCTGCTTTAGCAAATTCAAAGTAATTGCTGTCAATGTAGTTAAAGAACACGTCGGTCTTATACTGCATCTCAGACGACCTATATGAGTCGTAATAATGCTTTCCTAGCGCCTCGTAAACAGTTTTGCAATGCTGAGCAATAGAACCTAGCTCGAAGTCAATATCATGAATTAACTTCTGATACCTTCCGGAAGGTATCTTCTTACCACTAGGATTTACGTCAATCAATCGACGAATCAAGCCAGACTTCGCGTCGGTAATTTTAACGGGTTTATTCGTGGCCATGAAGAGAAACGCATTCATCTTAATAGAATATAGAGACTTATGCTTTTCGTTGATGGTCATTTCCTCGTGCGACACAATGCTATTCAGCCTACTATTGTCATCGATTCTACTCAAGTCGCCATCGTGCTGAATCGCAATCAAAGGGTTATTCTTAAACGCCTCGGTGCTGAATTGATTGCTAGCGGTGGCTAACGCCTTAGCATCAAAAATAGCATAATATCCATCAAACAGTTTTTGAATGATGTTCAAAACAGTAGACTTGCCGGTTCCAGCATCGCCATAAAACACAAGAAACTTTTGAATGTCTTTAGCTTCGCCAACGACAATAGCACCAATGGCCCATTCTATCTTCCGTCGCTCAGAAGGCTCATAAAGCGTAGATATCAATTCCTCCCATGAATCGCATGGACTGTCGCTCAACGAGTAAGGAAGCTTCTTGCTGGCATAGTCTTCTCGCTTAGTCTCTGTATCGGCGAACACAAGCTTGTTGTCAAGAGCCGTATAGTGATCGGGATATCTAGCTATAAGTCCTTTGTAATCAGCCCACGACTTTGAACTGTAGTCGCTCAAACTAAGAACGGCAACTCTATCCTCAGTCGTCTTTCTCAAGTCATCTGCATACTTGAACAACTCAGCATCAACGAGTCTAACAACATCAAATTCGTTGGTACTCCAAAGACCTTTAGCTTCGTCCCAGATGGCATAGAAATCTCGACCACGAACCATGAAATCCTTACTCTCGGATATCAAAAAGCTCGGATAAACTTCGATTGTGCCCCTTTTTGTCGACCTCCAGTTGACTCGAAAGAAGTCCATAAATCCTCCTTTCTCTCGCTAAAAATACCGATTTTTACCATTTTTTCACAAAAAACCGATTTTAGGGGGGGGTTCTATTACCCTATATATATTAATTATTTTTAATATTTTTAAACTTAAATAAAAAATGGAAAAATGGTAAAATGGTATAAAACCCCAGGAAAACACCGGGTTGTGCTTTTTTCGAAAAATGGTAAGACCCCTCTCAAAAATGGTAAAAAAAGGCAAAAATGGTATATGCCTATTTTTGGTCATTTTCAAACAAACTGATGTAAAGAGTTATGAAACCTAAAACCGCGTCATATTGGTCTGAATTAACGTAAGAATAGATATATTCGTAGATTTTCCCAATGAGATATCCGCGATATTCCTGCTCGCTAAGATGCTCTCTAATCCAATCAAGCGAGTCTTTATTAGGCTTAGGTTTAGGCATGGTTCCGTCATTCTTATCTGGCTTAATCGTTCCTATAGAAACCCAATCGCAATTGCAACAATCATCATCAAACAAGTATCCAGCACTCATATCACTCAAACTCCAAATATCTCTCGAGAACATACGCGTTCATCTGATAAATCATGGTTTTTTCTCGTTGGTCAGCAGATGCATTTCGTAAAGGAAAAGGAGAACCATAACCATCACGAGCAAATTCTCGATTCATCCACCTTAGAAGAATCGTCTGAATATCATACGGGTCGTCTTTACTGCTGTCGAAAATTTTCCAGTCTGTATACTGCTTCAGTCGAAGGTTTACAAGCATTTCCCAGAACCATACTCGAACCCTGTTAGAGCTGCTCTCATCGGTAAGTATATCATCCATGCGACGAGACAGACCGATTAAAGCCTCCAAAACACTGCAAGGCTTTTCCATATAAGCAACCCAGTCATTCGAAATATCCTCACGACAGAATTCTTCACGAAGAGCAAGACCGTCCGCAGCCCTTCCGTCGTCCCTTTCAAGGCACCATACAAAATCCATATCGTGAAGGATGAACATCAATGTCGAATACCTATTCAAATCGGCATCAACCAAGTTGCAAAGCCAAAGTAGGTAATCGTCAAAATCGTCATAATTGGTCATCGGACATTTAGGATATCCATCGTTCATAACACACCTCCAATCGAGGCAAAAGGACAGAGGGCATGAAAACCACACCCTCTGTCGAATATCAAACGGTATAAAAGACAAGCTTTGCTACCATTCGTAGCGATTACGTATAGAACGACGTCGGATTCTCCTGTAGGAATTCCAGTAATAATCTTCAGAAGAAGCCACGAGCCTCTTGCCAATATCAATTAGCAGCTCGCCGAGAGCCCTTTTGAAGTAATTAATCACCGTACACCTCGTTGTAAATGAATCGAGGATCAACGATGTCGTCATACCCGTCGCTAGAACTCTTTAGACGGACGCCAATGCAGTAACCTTCTTGAATATCAGACGCTTCAAGCTCCTCAAGCTCATCTCGGTCAATCTGCACGAGAAGCGGGAACTGCTTATCTCCTTCGTCGTTCCACTCCTTGACGAACGGGACAATCTCATACTCGATTAGATCTCCGTTGTTTCCGTTCCAACCATAGAACTGACCGATACCCTTTTCACCCATTCCGAGCGCGTTACGAACATCATTCACCCAAACATGGTCGACCGCATGCCCGCTCAGACGATAGTTGAAAGCATCAATCGTAGAAGTGATGAATCGCTCGTTCGTTAGAAACTCGGCACGCTTATTTCCGAAAGTGTTTTCAAAACTAGGGTTGTCAACATCAAACATCAGGAAGAACGGATCGAGCTCATCCTCAGGATTGACCAAAAGCTTATCGGGAACGTCGTCCGAATCATCAGACTTCACGATAGACGGATTGCTCTCAGCGAGACGAAGCTCCGGAACCTGCTCCTCCGTACGAGTAAGAAGATTCTGATACATCTGGTCCATGGTAGTGAGTGCTGCGACAGCAGATGCGCGACGACGCTCGGTTACGATGAAAGCGCCCTGCATCAGGCCAACACCAGCAAATCCGACTGCGACAGACGGAGCGTACAACTTAGCGAAATCAACCGCTGTTTCGAAGTAAACTCCGGCCTTTCCGCGCTTTACATCCATCTCGGTAAAGGCGCCGTCACCAGATTCGTCGCTAACGGCCTTAGCAGCCTCAATTTTGGCCATTTTCTGCCTATGACGGTCAAGTACCTCATCTGCGTGCAAAGTGGCCTCACAAGCCATCACAGCGCCTCCTACGGCCATCAGGCCTCCGCAGACACTCATGATCTTCGGACCGTTCTTAACAAGCCAATTTCCGGCCTTTCCGGCAACACGCATAACAGGAGCAGGAATACTAAACATAATTACTTACCTTTCTTTGAAAAATCTTCAATGATTTGTGGGTTGCGCTCGTCGAGCAGGTCGAGGAAAATCTCAGGATAATCCCGGGTAAGTTCGATAAGCAGACCATGAACGGCAATTCTAAAATCAGGATGCGCCGCCCTATCCGAGCGAAGGTTTAGGATGTGATACCACTCACGAAGGTTTGCCTTAATATCAATCGTAGCTGCCAATCCATGAGGGAGGACGCTTCGAGCCGTCTCAGGCTTTACTCCAAGATCAAGCAAATCGAAGTAATCCTTTTCTGCTCGCTCGCAACTCTTCATCCAAATATAATACTCCATCGAACCTTTTTTGATTTCGACGGGCTTTACAACGCTGATCTCATGACCGAACTTACCCAAAGAGTAGTTACAATATCTTGTGGACTCTTGATTAAACGAAGCAAGTCGATGACGGACCGCCTCGTGAGTGATACCTCTATCGAATATAAAACGGACTTTAACGTCGCCCATCTCAATAGGACTCCAGTGGCCATGCTCGACGCAATGACGAATCAACTTCGAATCCGACTTAGGCCCATTTCCAACACTCTTATAGCAAAGTCGAGCGCTTTCTACGATACTGTCTCGATTCGCCTGGACTGGGTTCCGAAGAATTTCGTACTGAGGACCATCATAAATCTTCATACTACTTCCTTTTCAGAATCCACATACCGTTCTTATTCAAAGAGAATATCAAAGAGCGACCGTTGCGGAGCATGATACGAATAGAATAATCGGCAGAATCGGTATGACGCCTAAACCAACGAGTAACCTGAGGAACCAGGGCAGGAAATTCGGCACAAAACCGTTCGTAAACCTTCTCAGGAGTCATGAATATCAATACCTTTCTTTTATGCGAACAATAGCAGAAGAAGGAGCCAAGGGCACAAGAATAATATCAAGCACCCCTGGCTCATGTCGATTTCATCATTACTACGCTTCATATCTATTCCTTAATTACAATAGGATTAGGAAGCTTGATGAAATATCCACCAAATGTATTCACGATAGTTGCTGAAGACAGAGACTTCCAACCCCAATTTTGAGCAGTATAATCAGCCGAATGACCAATCATGTCGAAGTATTCGTCGACAGACACCTTGCCATACGTATCGAGATAGTCAATCATCTTCTCGAGAACTGCTGCTGCGTCATCATAATTGTCGAATATAATTTCATTAAGATGGAAGTTCGACCGGTTTACAGTTCTTTGGACAGGCCTAGAGCTTTCTGAAGTCTTTTTAGCAACACTAGCATAATCTGTACGAGCCTTTACGTAAGTAACGCCTCGCTCACGATATAAGCTATTGCTAGAATTGGGAGAACTAGAACCAAGAAAAACCCTATCGGCAGTACCAACAATAATATCCCTAATAGTCCGCTTAATAGTAGGAACCAGAATATCCCACACAACATAGTCACCGACATCCCTAGCATCTTCGGCAATAAATGTTTCCCTGAGCTTTGTTATAAAGCTTGGCTTCTTCTCTACTACAGTGCCTTTTAGCTGGACTTTTTCTATAGACGGCTTCTTTTCTGCAATAGCTAAGTCAGTACTCAAACTAGAACTCTCTCGAGTAAGGCTTGACTTGTCGACTTTTGGGATGTTTACAACTTCTGCCATTAGTCTTCCTTTTTGCCGGTGGTTACAGCGGAATCATCGAACTTTTGCAGGATAAGAGCAAGATTGCTATAGTTATACGCGTCAACCATATAAAGGCTTCCGTTGTTAATACAATCGATTCCGATGTCGTGTACGCTTTCGTCATTCCATCCGTACATGTCTAGAATATCACGAACGTTCTTAGGAATCTCTCGACCAATCAAGTCAAACCAGAACGCCAGAGTTGCAAAGCCGTTCTTATTAGCCGTGTCTATGAGAACCTGAACTGCCTGCTGAGCCTCAAGTTCGTTGCTAAACTCGAACGGCCTGGTCTCAGTAATCAGCTTATCTACAAATCGATGCTCCTTTTCTAGCGAGGCGTTCTTGCCTGGAACATCAATCCCTAGATACTTATTAACATTCTCGGTAGGAGCCTTTTCCCACGTCTCATGATAAAAAGCATCCTTGTCGTTTTCCTTCTTCTCAGGCTTCGCGTTTTTGGAAAAATCCACTAGATTGTTATAATCTTCAACGAGGGTATCGAACGCAAATTCAACCCCTCCTTGAGCAGCAGCGCCTGAGATGAGGCTAAGGCCATAGGTTCCAAGAAGAGAAAGCTTGCGAAGGACTCGAATTCCCTTATGCTTGGTCCAGTCCGCATAGATAAATGGCATCGCAACTATATCGCACAAGGCTGCTCCGCCAACAAACGCTGCATATCCAAAAGCACCACGAACGAATTTATAGCTGGCAGATTCGGTGTTAATCTTCTTCATTTTAAAACCTTTCTCTGGAATATCAAAAGAAAAAGGGAAGCCCCGTGTTTCCACGAAGCCTCCCTAATAGGCTACTCTGCCTTCCCAGCCTTTTCTTCGATTGGGTTCTCTACTGGAGCAAGCTTGTTCAGCTTCTCCATGAGCTTCTCGACCTTCTTAACTCGACGGGCCTCCTTGTGCGCCGCAATCTTATCCGCAATCTTCTTACGGTTCTTCACTGCGAAGCCTGCTGCGATACCTGCCGCAACAGCCGCTCCGCCGAGAATAACCTTTCCGATTACGGAATCTTCGCTGTCCTCAAAGACGTCATCGTTAGTAGTCGTGTCGATAGTCTCATCCATGCTGATGTTCTCGTCCATAACAAAATCCTTTCTTTGTTGGCTGAGAGACTTATGTCTCCCATTAAGGGACGTGTAAAAACGACTCGCATATAATCCATGTGGCATATATCATAGCGAGCAGGGTTATTCCGATACATGCCGTTTGTGAAAAGTCTTCAAGACTTTCTTTTCGCATAAGCGCCCTGATAACTCTAATCGTTAAAAACATAAAGACTGTTTTGGCGAAAGTCATACCATCCACGGAACCTCCAAAATCTCCTGCATAATATCAATGTGGTAATTGTCAGCAATAGACGCAAGGGACATCATACAAGAAATTAGTTGCTCAACTCCTTGTGCATAGTGAGTATTTAGAACGTCATTCGGCTCCCCCTCATTGGGATCCTCCAATCCGTCGTCGATAATCGCATCAACTACAGCGAAATGACGGAGACAGGACGCCAAAGCAACTGTCGCTTGACGCCCCATCTCGGAATTACTTCCTTCGTACATAGGAAGCTCTAGAGGATATATGAGGAGTTCTCCGTTTTCGTTTTTACGGGCTCCGTAACTCATCCGAAAATCTCCATATAGTCAGCAATGGGCGCTTGAGTAGGCTTGAATACAACATATCCATCTTGCTCTGCGTCACCCTGCCATTTAGGTGTCACGAATTCGAGCAATCCAGTTTGATGAACGTTGTATCCCTCATGACTATACTTTTCCGGAATATAATACGGCTCCTTGCAGTCCGCATAAAGCATCTCGAGATACTCCGCAACACTTGCGTAAGTTGTTTGATTAATCTCTTGATTAAATCTATTCCTAACCGTATAGAACCAATCCGGACTCGCTAAGACCTTTTGTCCAGTAATACCCTCAATGCAGATAATTTTTCCGTGACCAGTATCTGTAGCAGGAGCGCCAATTTCCATAACCTTGTCGCCCTGGTCCTTCATTAGTTCGTTATCAATCTTTGTTAGAGCCTTTTCTCCCATAAGCTCTTCGATTTTATCCCTATGTTCAGACAAGGCCGTCTCAGCAACCGTACATGCAGCTGCCAGACCTGCAATCTGCTTGTGATTAATAAAGTTCGCTCCAACTGCTGCGCCAATAGTACCGGCACCAAGCGCAATGGGCAGAATATAATGCTTGCGAGACTCCCACTTCAGAACCTTCTGAGTTTCAGGATTCGCCTGGTCGTATCCGTTAACTCGTAGGTACTCCTCAGCTTTAAGTGTAGCGTTATGCATCTCGATTTCTGTCATCACCACACCAAAAGCGGTGAATCCAGTCAGAATATCAGCCGAATGCTTCGTTAGAAAAGCCTTACCGAGTTTGTAAAGTTTGCTAAAGTTAATTTTCTTCATGGTTCTTTACCTTTCTTTAGCGAGCAACGCGGATAGGCTGGACTCGATATATGATAGTCTTATCTTTTCCGATTTGGATGCGTATATCATGTTCAACGGCAGAATACTTTTTATTAAAATGCATATCCAGCCCTCGCGAGATAAAATCAATATTGGATGAGAAGCTGCTTAATTCTTCTTTGATTAGATTGATTTCATCGGCCGTCTTTGCGAATTTTTTCTCAGTTTCAACATCTACGTAGAAATCGTTGAATATCAAAAGCACAACTCGGTTCAAATCGTGTTCGACACCTACGATCTTATATCCATCTCCAATCATTCCGAATGAATGGCTAGGCATACGAGTTACTGCATAAAAGGTTTCAACATTATCGTTCGGACCTGGTATACCCAGCATTGTTTCTAGCTTAAAATAAAGCTCGATGGCATCTTCGCTTCCGTCCTTGATTAACGATTTAGCGATTTGAACGTATTCTTTATCGTTCATAACCATTTCTATCGTGCTCATCGTTCTTTCCTTTCTTTCGACAAATACAAAAGGGAAAGGGCGTGAACCCAATCCCAATAGAACCTACGCCATCTTCTCCTCAATCTTGTTGGCGATTGCCATGCCAACACCAACCCCAACTGTGATTGCCACCCCGGCGACGAAGTAAATCGCTCCGATGGTTGCAATTGCCTTAGTAGTTGCCCACATGGTTTCCTCCTTAGATCAATCGAAAAGCCCAACGCTTCTCGTTCCATTAAGAAGTGTGTAAAACGTGCTCCATAATTACTGCATCCTTATCGTTTCTAGCGCCATTTTAATAAACATTCCGTCTGGATTTGTATACCAGAAGAACGCGTGCTCGAACGCCACTACAGCCACGATTGCGAATATAAAAGCGAAGACCAACGCAACTACCATAGAGACGATGATGGCCTCATATCCATACTCAGGAGCCGAGTCAGAATGGAGATACTTCCAAGCCCAAATAGAGGCGCCTGCGAGTATTGCAGTAACCGCGAGCCAAATTAATCCGTCTGCCAAATATGAGTCCGCCTGAAGCTTCGCGTAAGACTGTAATCCGCCGTCCGTAAGCCATTTTACTAAGCCTTCAGACCCAACTCCAAGCTTTTCGCAAAGCTCCGACAGTGCCTTATCCAGATTTTCCATGGCAAATATCCCTTCTAAAAGAAGCAAAGCAACCTTGTTCCTATACGATACTCTTCATAGGGAAAAGAACAGTTATGCAATAGATAATGAGAAACTCCTTTCAAATGCGCGCCAACTGAAAAGCTGTCGTATTTTTCTTTTGGTATTTCAATAAGTATTTCCAATAATCCAGGACTGGATGCATTAATTATACTTATTTTTGATTTATGACGTGCTCTTAGATTTATGTTCGCATAGTCGATTGCCCTTTTCAAATCGTCAAGATGCTCGCTTGTTTTCAATCTAGGATCTGCGAATCCAATCGACACGCGTTTTGTGTACATTGATTCTCTATTCTCCATATAGAAAGTCATGAACCATTACAACAAGCATATATAACACCGAAAGAATCTGCAGAACAACCACTATGCTTAATAGGCCAAACTTCATTATTAAATAACAGCAACCAAAGAAACCCGCTATTCCTATTAAAGTCGCAATGAAGCTAATGCACCATTCTTTCACTTTACTTCGTATTTCTTTTTTCATAATCACCTCATGAATATAAGCCAGAATACAACAGGAAGAACTGCAAGAATATCGAGTATAACAAGTATACCAAAACCCAGAATCCAACCAGGATACTTACGCGCTATCGCTTCAAGCGGATGCTCGTTGCACCATATAAGGAGCAGAACATATCCAACCGGCGTAAGTCCGAACCAGCAAAACAGAATAGCTTTAATCCAAATAGGCATTTTAATACCTCCAAGTATGAATTTGTCGCATGAGTTCTTCGAATTGTTCCTTAGAAAGGGCAGGCTTTGTGAGGTATTTATACAGATCTTTCTTTGCTTGTTCGATATCTTCTTCTGTAACGTCGGACTCGCTGGTATAAGGGAGGCGATCTTCATACGTGAATATAACATGCGTTATCAGACGGACTTGAGGTTGGCTGTCGAAGGGATATTCCGGCTTAACGACTTCGGTACTAACGCTGCATACTTCTTTGAATGCTTCGTAACTAAGATTTTGAACATTGTCAAAGCCCATAAAAGCCTCCTAAATTAAAACAAAAAGAGAAGCCCCGAAGGGCCTCCCTTTAGTAGTGCGGATATTGGCGGTACTTGAAGTTATCATAGTACCATTGACGCACGCGATTTACATCATCCGCGATGACCTCCTTAATCGGTCGACGCTGGATTCCGGCCTTTGCCTCCTCAAGTCGGATAGCTTTGAAGCCTAGAATCAAGCCGCCAACGATTCCGATGGTCTGTCCTACGTTGATGTAAAACGACGTATGCTTACCAAATGCCATAATATCTTCCTTTCTCTCCAATACGGCACTCCGTTAAGTGGAGTGTAAAAAGAAGAAGCCCAGTGTTTCCACAAGGCCTCTCCTTGGTTAATGGTGTTTACGCGAAAATGTGCCTTACGTAGCTCTCGCTCACGCCGAGGGCTTTGCCAATCTCCGCGCAAGAATATCCACGCTCACGCAGGCGATATGCCCGCATCTCGCGAAGACGCCTCTTAGCGACGAGGTTGTTGTGTGCCTTACGACGCGAATCACGAATGCTCATAAAGAGCTCCTTTCGTCACAGCAACACCATTGTTGCCATTAAGGAACGTGTAAAACTCACATGTATTCATCGTAATAGAAAACAGTTTGTAGGGTCTTGTATAGATCTATCAAGAACTTATAATTTGTTTTCAAGCTTAGCGTTTTTCTTTTTCCAAAATACGGAAACTCAATCCTTATTACCCAACTATCCTCTTCTGGCTCATGAAAAATGATTATTTTATTATCGTCGTTGATACTAATCATTGAAGGCTATCCACGCTTTCTTCGTCAACAGCAACCATAGAACCGTTCATCTTAAATCGCAACTGAGCCTTTTTAAATTTCTTAACAACGTCGTCTTGATACTCGGATAGGGCGATGGTGATTTTCGCAGGGTCTGCGTCCTTCTCACCTAGAATTTCGAAAATATCATGACATGCCTTAATCTGACCGCCGAGCTTTGCCATGTCGAAAAACTCATCGAGACTTACTGCCATTTTAGTTCTCCTTGTTAAGGGACTCTATGTAATAGTCCACTCCATCATTAATACTCAAATGTTCAAAATTCTTTGCGTGAGAAATATCAAATGTGTGGCTACATAGATCTTCGCCATCACCAAAAACTTCACTAGGGCATTCTTTTCCGCACGCCTTCTTGTCACAAACATAAGCTACTTTATACTCGCTCATTGTTCACCATCTCCACAAGGCGCTGAATTTCGATAAACATTCCCCAAATAAAAATGGCGCTAGCTCCTACATACACGCCGCAAAGAAACTTTTTCATTCCATCTCCCATACGTCAAACATTTCGTCGCACATGTCCATCCACATGTCGTAAATATCATCCGGCATTCCATCAATGCAGTATTCGCCATCGTCTGTTTCTGCGCCAGGGTTTGGTTCTGGCCAACCGTTAGCATTCCAATCGATGTTTCCGTCAGAATCGTAAATAATCTCGTCCATTTATCAAACCTCGTTCGTTTCAAATTGCTTACATAGGTATTCGTAAAGACGGTGTTCGACGAGCTCCTTAGCAACGTCAGGATTACTATCGACAAATCGGTTACCAAATCCGTTCATATGTGCCATGGAAAATATCACAAGGATGTTTGATTCGTTCTCATGCTCTGTAGAAGGAGTTATGTCGACGCTGCAATACTTTTTGAATTCCTCAAAAGTCATTTTAAGCCTTTCTTTTAGTTTTCTTCGACATTTAAAAAGTCCTGCGGAATACTTGTATCGAAGGTTTTGCGTTCCTCTATCAATTTGTTCAGATACCATTGAGCCTTCATGAGGTCCTCGACGGCATGTCCCTTCTTGTCATAGCGCCAGAGATATTTTAGACAGTTTCCTTTCAAATATCCAAAAAACTCTAATGTGCCCATACTACTTTTAATAGCTGTGATGCATTCCACTCCACCCATCGAGCCCCAATAGTGGCTTGGGCTGTTGACGCAATCATTGATTGTCGGGTTTTCGATTTTCATATCAACGCTCCTTTTTATCGACAGCTTTCATAAACTTCATAAGCTCGTCGTAACAGTTTCCACATAGGTCCATTGGAACCTCTTCGCTTCCACTATTGATTGCTGACGTATGTATATCGAACCAAAGGCCGATTCTCAGTACATAATATCGTTGGTTCGGGCAAGAGGATTCATTGAGTACAGATCCGCAACGATCGCAAACGTATATGGCGCTCATGTTTTCTCCATTTTCCTCAAATTTAGGTATAATAACCCATTTGAAAAATTCTAGGGCCTTAAAACGGCTTAGAACGAGCCGTTTACCAGGGATTTTACAACCCCTCGGTTTTAGATTACGGATCGAGTCTTTCACGAGCCTGCAATATCAAATTCGCGTATTTTACTCCGATTCCTCTGATTTTTAAGCATTCATCGTAATTCCTAAGTCGTCTGCTTCGTATACTTGTTATGCCGTTCCGCTTTAAAACCTTAATCAAGCCAACCAAACGGATGTTATCGAGGCCTTGTTTTTCACATACATAAGCAAGAGTGTTCCAATTACGTTTAATGTCTCGAGTCATTCGAAGTTTTTCTAGAGTTCTTGCATATATCGTTTGAACGCGCTGGTATTCGACTCCGTATTTCTCAGCTATTTTGCTATACGGCATTCCTTCTTGTCGTAGTTTTGCAATTTCAAGCTCTCGTTGCGAGTATTTGTATTCGAACATTTACTTCCTTTCTTTTTAAAGAAAAAGCTCCGTGTTTCCACGAAGCCTTTTCTGGAGCCCTAGTCCAAAATATCTCTAATAGTGTCTTTCAAGATGAACAATGGTAGACATATGATTGCTAAAATGCCTAATAGTCCGAACCAGTTGTGATCCTTCATAAAACCCCTTTCAACATTTTGGAGCCTTATCGCTCCATTAAGAGGAGTGTAAAACATCATTGTTCTGCAGAATTCCAACTAGATAAGAATCGGTCGTCAAGGTCTGTCCATTTCCCCCTTGTGTCAACCATAGAGAACTGATAGTTTGCTGCGTCGACCACCATGCTTTGCCATTTGTTTCGAATATCCGTATCAGTATCACGAAGATGCTGCTGTAAGTCGAGCAGTTCTTTATGATACAACTCGAGTTGTTTCTTTTTGTTTTCCAAATACTCATCTCTAAATACAATATAAGAGTGCCTACCAGCGGTATAGCATAGGATTCCAACAATAACGTAGCTCAAGATAAGCATCTTAGCTCCTTTCGTTTGAGAAATTTCCTATGAGCGACGCATTAACAGATAGGCTGTCATATCTAGAATCATATACTTCCATAACTTCTTGAATTTGGTCTTTCGTCGGATTATAAATAGTAATTTCGATAACAGAATTATCTTGCAATGACTTTCCAGCTATTTCTAGTGTGCTAGGCATATCTCCTTGTAATGGCGCTGGTTTGTACATGTACCTATCAATTTTAAACGCAAGCATTACTCCTCCTTAAAATATAAAACGCAAAGGGCGTGTGCCCAATGCGCTTGGAACCTAATCGAAAAGTTTGTCTTTTAGGAACTTCTCGTATATCTTGACCATGACTAACACAAACAGGATTGTCCCGATGGTGGAACCTAGCATGAACCCGGCTACGTCGATAGCTACTCTAAGTATCACGAGTCCTAGATAGATTCCCATTATGGCAAGTCCTATTGTGATAGTCCATGCGCAAGCTTTACGAATAATATCCATAAAACCTCCCTTTTACGGTTTTACATTCCATTAAGGAAAGTGTAAAAAGAAAAAACGGAGAGTCCGAGAACTCTCCGAGCAGTTTAGAACATAGCCCTCCTTGAGTAACTATCCTCCAACTGATGCGCGTACTCGCACATCGAGTCGAGGCTATTCTTCTCAACGTAGCCGTTCTCAACAACTCTGCTTTTCTCGAACTCTTCGTCCCAGATTAATACTTCCGCATAAACCTTACCTTCGTCGTCTACGTCATCGAAGTCGGCTCTGACCTCTGTCTGTCCGATTCCCCTCTCGTACTCCCAATCATGCGTCCACATGATGTCGGAGCTTCCAAGGTAGAACCCGCCAGCCATGGCGAGAACCATCATAACGATAACCATAAACTTCTTCATGATAAATCCTTTCTTTGGTTGTATCTACTCCATTAAATAATGTGTAAAAACAACAAAGCTAAAAGGATTTGTTAAATCCCCTTAGCTTAGTCGTTTCATCCGATAAAGTACTCCACGCCGTCGATTTCGTACACCACGTCATCGTCCGAATCACCTTCGGGCAGGAAGAAGGTTAACTCCAAAACCTTCATAGCCAGCCCAACGGCAATGATTGTGACGATAGCCAAGATAACGAAAATCTCGTCCATTGTAGTTCCTTTCTGTCGTATCTACTCCATTAAATGGCGTGAAAAATAAAAGAAAAGGCGAGCAACCTCTCACGTCCACCTCCGCCTCCGCGTTCTCCACGCGCGGTTTAGCTCGGGCAATTAGATCGGTCTCCCGTAAGTTTATAATCGCTTATAAACCTTGCTCATTTAAAATCATCCATTGGCTAAGACGATTCCTTTCCATTAAGTAGTGTGTAAAAAGAAAGGGCCTGTAAAAGCGCCCTAATCTTTATTTTAGTATTACCCCGAAGGTTACCCATAAAATACCAGCAAAGTAGAGCATCCCAATACGTGGGTTCCAGGCAAACTGGTTCGCGCCTAATGCGCAACCAATCATGCAAACACCCATATAGCGTAACACGGTTGCCTCAAACTTGTTGTTATTCATGATTTTTCCTTTCTGTCGTATCTACTCCATTAAGTTGTGTGTAAAAAGCAAAGGGCGTGTGCCCAATGCTCTTGTCTTTAAAGGCAATATTGGTCTAGAAAATCTTGATAAGTTGGAGCATCCTCAAAGTGCTTACTAAAGTTTGAGACATAGTAAACCGTTCTATCGAAATACCAACCAAGCATCCTCACAATCAACCTAGGACTATTTTGTGTTGCTTCGAGAACCTGACCCATGGTCGGAATCCTATAAAAGTACTCCCAATTATACTTTTCCGCCATGTAGTCATAAAGCTCTGTTTTGCACGCCCAATCCGCGATTCTTGACAAAGGATACCAAATCGGCAGCGTCAATAGAAATACCACTCCCCAAATAGTTCCGATGAAAATATCCATCCAAATCTCCTTTCTCGGCTTTATTGCCATTAAGTGACGTGAAAAAAAAAAGAGGACGTGTAAGATTTCTCCTACACATCCCCTTTTAGGCCCAACCTAAGTTTAGCTCCTAGACCTCCTCAACCAAAGGCTAGCAGCCTTCGACCTGAGAATATCAAACTTCTCGAAGTTGAGTGTCAGCAAGCACAGCCCAACAGTAACGCCATTGGTCAACAGTGTCTTTGCGTCGATGGCATGCTCTGCACGAATCTTCTCGTGCTCAAGCTGATGCTCATCGAGTTCAAGATATCTGTCGATTAGCATCTGACGCTCTGTTGAATCAAGCTCCTCAACCGCCCAGGCTCGAGCTAGTTCTTTCTTCTCAAGCTCAATCGGGTCTGCTTCCTTCTTCCAAGGCAGATTCATTGGAACCCCTTTCTTTAGGTTATACTGCCATTAAGCAGAGTGTAAAAGATGACTTCCATTGAATAGCATGTTGTTACTATCGTGCCAATGGCCATTCAATCCCGCGTTGATACCTCTAGACGCAAGAATATCACGAATCGTAATGTACCGTCGTTTGAACTCCTCAAGCTTATCCAGCATCTCTCGTAACTCAGACTCCTTATAATACTTGGTGGAAATCGGTTGACGATAGTACTGAACAGACATTTTGTAATAGTCTTGACGAAGCTTGTTATACTCGGTACGAACATTATTGGCTAAAATTAGAAGATCTTCAGACTCAAATCGCTCTAGGTAAGACACGATTTACTCCTCGGTCGATACTCCTGCCATATGCGCGGGACGAGAAACCTTAAGAATAACCTTATCCTTTTCGGCAAGCTGAGTGGGATAGTCAGGAAGAGAAATGCTATAAATATCCTTCAAAGGATCCGTCGTATCGACAATCAACTCTCCGTCGTTGTATGCGTCTGAACTACGCTTTAAAATGTCGCCAAGGAAACCATCAAGAAGAGTAATGATACCAACAACAACCGCACCATTTGGAACATGAAGCAGAGAAACCACACCAGCAACGAAAGTAGCAAGAGCAGGTAAACCAATTTGAGCCCACCATTTCATACGATCATAAGTTTCATTAGAAAATTCCATGTTAATCAATCCCCATTATCTTCGTATAAGCAAGGAATATCATAGGCATGCGCAACGAGATGCTCAATTATGCAGCCGTTTGCTAAACGCCAGTCATTGGCAAATATCACTGCATCCGCATTACCAAGCATCTGAATCGATCGGCCTAGATACCAAAGACGATTGTCTTCTTCTGCGTTTGGGTCTTCTTCACAAGTATCCATAAGTTCCCAGCTAGGCATTCGATACCGCTCGAATATCTCTTTCTGACGAGCACGAATCTTTTCTGTTTCGATCCCTCGCATAGGAAGACTTACGAATACTTTGAACGTGTCTGACATAAATCTCCTTTCTTTTTATAAAAAGCAAAGGCCCTGCAAAATGCGCAGAGCCCCGCTTTAGGACCTAAATCTTGAATTCCTCGAGTTTGGCTCGAAGAGCCTCAAGACGCTGTTCATCCTCACGAGACCACCGGTCCCACATGTCGAACTGCGTAACATAGCGCAGCTTATCCTGCAGGGCCTTGATCTCGTACTCGATCTTAGTCTTAATGCTCATCTTGACCTCCTAATGGTCTTGAAACGATCCTTCCATTAAGAGACGTGTAAATCAAGCTTTAGGCGGATACTTCACGATTCGAAGCTTGTCCACTTCCGTCATAATACGTTTTGCTGAACCGTTACCTCCATTGTCTACGTAAGGCTGATAGAGGTAATCATGCAAGTTCTCATACTCATCGGCGGTAATCCAATCGCCACGCTCAAGATACTGAGTGGCTAAATACATAATACGGTCGTGACCTATGCCGATGAGCAGCTTTCGGTTAGTATCATTCTTATCAAAATGCTTTTGTAAAAACGCCCAGAACCCACTCGATGCGAGTACCGACGTCATGATAGTCACCACCATTTGTAAAGCGGGGTTGCTTAAATCCATTTAAAACATCAACCCCTATTAGGCGACTCGACGAATTTTAAGTATTGGGTTCTCAAGAATTATAGTAGTTTCGCCGTTGTTCCTAAGAGTTACTGCCTCAGAAACACTTCCGCAGCAGCACGTACGGACTCCAGTCTCCCGAGATACACTATTAGTATCACCAACGGCGGCAGTAGCCGAATTCATAGACGTCTCAGTCATAGGAGACGAATTTAAGAACACCGTAAGATTAGCGTCACCAGCTTCAGTAGCGCCAATATTGCCTCCTGCGAAAATATCATAGATTGCGTTGCGAGCAGTCAGCAGGACCGTACCAGAGCCTAGACGAAAACACTCAGCACAACCTGTATGCAGAAGGACGGTGTCGAAAGTTGCGGACTGATTAGGCCCAAGCGTTAAGCTAGTACTATTAGTAAGAATAAGCACTTTTATCAGCTCCTAAAATATAAAAGGTTTGGTAAAACCCAAAGGGCGTGTACCCTCTGGGGTGGTGGGTTATTGGATTTTTGTATCTATTTTTACTTTTTGTATAGAATATTCTGCCCAATCCCATGGTCCTTCAGCATAGGCAGTATCTAAATCAGTATATTCAAGTGGTTCTGGAGATTCTTTGGATGATTCAACAATCTCGTTCAAAGCTGCTCGTGCCTTTTCACGTGTTGAATATATCCCGTAAGTCCAGTCGAACTGTGAAGTAGACTGATCCCCGCCTTCTACTTGGATCAAGTAAACAAATTCCATTCCTAACTCCTTTCAACGTTAACCCACGTCCATTAAAAGGAGTGTAAAATGTCTTATTCGACAATTTCCCAATCGTTGCAAGACATGTTGCGAAGCGTGTACACCATATCTTCAGATTCGCGAAGATTGAGGACCCGTCCGTCTCGGCAATTCATAATCAGCTCACCATCTTCGAGACACCAATAGCCGCCCCAATGCTTACGCTTAACCTTATGGCCGCGTTCCAGAGCAAAAACAGCAGATGCGAAGTCCATAAAAGTCCCTTTCACTTCATAGAATACCAGTATTTTCGCTTTTCGTCTGGTATGTCCTCATGATGAAAATATCCAAACAGGATGTCGCAAATTTCCCAAGACTCGTTGGTTTTACGATAGGCGTTTCCAGAAGGGAAGTCTAAATCGTTCTGATGACGGAAACGTTTGTTAAATATCTTTTTAAAGCCCTTATCCCCGCACCCCTGAATCAGAGGATGTTTCTTTCGACTTCGAGACATCAACCACACCTCCAAGGGCCTTTCCGCAGAAATAAACGGTCTTTGTGAAATCGTTTGCGGTCCATCGAATCGGAATCCTGGATAAGACGTACTTGACTTTAAGATAATCTATCTTGCTCTCAAATCGAACACTATAAATATCTTGGCATTTTGTAGGCTTAAGTTCGTCGATGTTTTCATAATCCAATTTCATTTTCAAAATCACCCCCTGGGAAAATTTCCGATTTCGAAAACAAAAACAGATACCCTGAAAATTCTTTCAGAATATCTGTTGGTGAGGCTTACTCGTTTGCGGCCAAGGTCTTGGCTAGCATCTCCCCCCAGTCATCATCAAGCCGTGCTCCCATAGATTCGATAAGAGGACGGACCTCGCCCTCGATTCCGATTGCCTTACCCATGTTCTGCAAGTCCTCATCAGACCAGCAGCACGCGGTCAGCAACAGCGCGAGCGTAACAGCCGTCTCCTCCCGAGTTGGGGAAACTAGGTTGACATAAAATGGGTTGTTGATACGTGCCATTTCTCCTCCTTAAATCGGTTTTACCTCATTAAAAAGAGTGTAAAAAGAGAAAGGCCGTGTAAGAATATCAATCCCTACACGACCTCAGTCTTAGTACTACTCGTCAAGCCAGTTGTGCTGACGCATGCCGCTGCGAATCACGAGCCTAGCGATCATGGCGTCTCGAAGATCCTCGCGCGCCAACTCAAGCTCACGGTTGATGGGGTCAAGAACCTCGTCCGAAACGCCGCTGTTCGCGAGCATTCCGAGCGCCTTCTCGATCTCATCCTTGCGCCGCTTGGCCGCAAGGAAGTCGTTTTCCGCCGATGCCAGGATTCGATTGGCACGATCCTTCATCGTCATGTTTACCTCCTTAACTTTGACAATACGTCCTCATTAAAGGAGGTGTAAAATATACAAGCTAAGCTGCCATACCGCAGCAACCGTAGTTATTGCCGCAGTTGCAGAACGGGTTGAAGCCAGCGTTGTAAGCAGTGCTCATAGGATAGCGCACGACGCCAGCCATGGCATTCTGCATCTCAAGCGTCTGGACCTTCTGATTGAGAGCGTCAATCTTATCCTGCTGATACATTGCACGAGTGGCATTACCCTCAGCCTGAATCGCCTGAATGACCGCGTTATTCTGCATAGCAGACTCGTAACGCTGGTCCGCAGCGGTCTGAGAGATGAGCATCTTGGTCTCACAGCAACACTGAGACTGCTGAGCCATAGCGGCCTGCTGGGTCATAGCGACACCAGCAATATCACGCTGAAGCTCATTATACTTATCATTAACCTGACCAGTGAGATACTGAGTGTTCTGGTTATTGTTCTGCATCTCCTGCAGAGCATTGCTAGAAACAGCCGCAAGAATATCACGCTGGTTAGCCATAGAGTTCTGGTTGTCGAAGCCACGCTGGACCTCGTTAGAAGTAGCGAGATTCTCGTAGCCGATAGCATTCTGGAAGCCGTTATTACCCCAGTTGCCGCCACCGAACATCATGATGGCAAACAGAACAATCACCCAGAGCCAAGAACCACCCCAACCGTCGCCATAGCCATTGCCATAACCCATATTGCCACGCATAACAGCCGCGACATCAGCAGGACCCATTCCGCCACCACCTAAAACCGAATTCTCACCCATCGTAGTTTCCTTTCTAGCTTAGAAACCAAACATGCGCCTAACTTGGTCAATACCTATATTTTGGTATTGACTGTAGTCAAGACCTTGTTGTTGGAACGCTTGTTCCGGAGACATCCCTCGAACCGAATCGGCAAACTGTCGAAACTGAGGATTGCTTTGATACATTTTGTTAAAGAGCATCCGCTCGATTAGGTTTCCGTTACCTTGACCTGCCTGCATTGGCTGACTGGGTTGCGCCATGGGCTGCTGAGGAACCGGATTCCTGCGCGGACGCATTAGAGGACTGGGCATTAGGCAACATCTCCTTCAGAATATCCATTAATTCAGCACGAGTTAAGTAATCACTCTGCTGTCCTAAGCCACCGCCCATAGGCATCATGTTCTGCTTCATAAGAGGCGACAGATGCTGGGGCATTTCCTCCGAGCATTCCTCGAATTGGTATACATGAACATCATTGACCATACCCTGAGGACCAAAGCTTACGATATACATCATAGGCTTGTCCTCATCAAACACCGCCTTACGGGAATTAGGAGTGCCCATAATGTTCTTCGCACCCTCAATACCCATAACAAACTCAAGGTCCTCAACCTGCCCACTTCCCTGCGGATACCCCTGCTGGTAACCGCCTTGCATACCTGCCTGAGGGTATCCAGCGTTAGCCTGAGAATATCCGTTCATTTGGCCAAGGTTGCCCTGAGGGTAGCCGGTGTTATAGCTACGCCCCATTGGAGCAGTGGCCTGAGGCCAACCGCTAGGATACATCATCCCCTGTGGCTGATTATAATTCATAGGAGGCACTTCTTCATCACCTTCTTCGTCTTCGTCGGTTGGAGGTCGGAGAATATAATCCCATTCCTTGTCGAAGGTAGTTACGGGATGCTTTTCTATTTCGCTACCTGTCTGGTCGCCTGCTTCCCCGACATAGCCACCAGTCTCACTTCCCGTAGCTCCGACGCTTTCGTTATTCCCCACATAAACTTCAGCGTGCAAAGCAAGATTAAGGAGAATATCTCCAACCTCTAAATCGCTAATACCAACATTTGCAAAAGGAAGAATCTGAAAACCGGCCTTTTCAAAATCTTTGAGCATAGTTCCTGTGAACCTCACCTTATCACTGCCTGTTCCCACAGGATAGCCGGCATCATTAGCTGCCTGATAAAGCAGAGACGAACAATCATAGTCTGGCCCCCATCGTCCAGAGGGAGGCTTCTGAGAATATCCATGAGAGTCGTCTTCCGCGTAATGTAAAGCTCGGTCGACGAAAGCTTCGCGTCGACTTTTGATAGGCGGTCCTCGCACCAAGATACCTCCCCTAAACGTTATGGCCTTACGCAAACACCGCCGCGACTACCGACTACAAATTCGGTACCACGGTCGGGGTCGTGCATCACGTAAAGGTCGATTGGGGTTCCGTCGTTTGTATAGATACGATCCATCGAATCCATCGACTTTGTCATATCCGCTTCTACCTTTTCGGAATCTGTGTAGAGCTTTAGCTTGTTGCTGTTTACCATCAACGCAAAGCCCAGAGCAAATATAACAAGAAGTTGGAACACGATAATAAAATAGAAGGCTGCGTTACTTCTTCGAGTCTCGCGTTGCAAACGAGCCGTTTGTCTACGCATCTGTGTCATTACTTAATCGTCACCCACTCATTTGGCTTTCCCATGGACAAGAAACGATCGGCATTCTTGTACATATAATGAGCCCAGATTCGATAGTTTTTGATACACCAGCCGTCGCACTTAACACTGTTACCAGCCTTTAGACTTCCTATAACGCTAGACGATTCGAGATTTGCTTCCGTACGAATGTTTGTGTCAAAGGCAGCAACAAACGTAAACCTCGATGGGATAATCTTTACAGGTTCTGGAGCGTTCCAATTGATTGCGATCTCTTCGATAGTACCATCGCCAGAACGATTTGGCTGAGAATATCCATGAGACTCATCATGATCGATTATATGATCCATGACCTTGGCAGCAACAATCGCTGCGGGAATACCGTCGCAAGTATGATCTCCTTCATAGCGAAGAAGTAGAGTCCATTCTCCAGAATTATATGCACTACGAGTAATCTCGGTGGAACTCTGGTCTCCCTTTTTACCGGTAAGTCCTCCGGGCGCATCGCCGTGTCGTGCCCCGCCTTGCAAACCATTGCCTAAATATAATTCGGTATGGCCTTCACGCCATAAGACGTCGCCTTCCTTAGGGCTTGATAAACTACGCTCAACAAAACCATGAGAAGTAAGCAGCGAAATCTCGTTTCCAGTCCACATATACGAGCCATATGGGAGCACGCCAGCGGCACGATAGCACATGCGAACTCCTTCAGAGCAATCGTAATCTCCTCCGTGAATTGTAACTACGGTTTTCATGTTTCTCTATCTTTCTTTTTTAATATAAATGGCTTGCTGCTATATGGTGATTTACCTGACGTACGTGAGCGTGAAAGCCAGCGAATAGGTTGTTGGGATGCTTGCGCCAGACTGGTTGCGGATGGTCACCGCTCCGTCAGTGCCGATGCGGGCATAGGTGCTGCCTAGGTCGTGGCCGCTTGTTACGACCTGTGCATATACCGTGGAGGACGGGCGGAAGTCTCTTCCACCGATGGTCCCAACCCCAGACGGCACGTTCATGAGAATTGAAGATGCGGCGCCGTTCGCAAGCGCCGACGCGAGCTTTAGGCCAATCACGTTCAGCGTTACCACGTTGCAGCTGCGTCTGACCGTGTATGTGGTGCAAGAGTCCACTGCACTTGTAAGGTCCGCTTCTTCCTCGCCAGCTTGCCCAATTACCTCACCCGCCACGGCGAAGTTGCCGCTCCAGTCAAGCTCTAGGATGTTCCTGCGGTTAGACTTGCTAGTCCCGGCCCCAACCGCAAGCGGAAGTCCGTACAGACCAGAGTTGAGGTTTGTCAGCAGTTTATTTACCAGCGCGTTGTAGCGTCCGAACACGGCTGTGTCTTTGCCAACCGCCACTGTGCCCTCGCCGTGCGCTTGTGAACTCCAACCACGCGCCGAGGTATGATAGCCCGTAGCAAGACTGAACGGACCGATGTTCGTGTCGGAGCGAACGCCGAGCGTGTAGCCCTTCATGAGGGGCGTGAATGTATGGTCAGTCAGGGTGGCCGTTAGCAGAATTTCGCTGTCAGATGCAGGTGCCGTGGTGAACGTCACGCGGCTATTGACGTCTGGGAAGCTCGTACCGTCAGAAGCTGTCCACCCGCTCGTTACCTCTGTTCCGTCAACGAACACGGCCACGCTGTTGAGGTCAACCACATAGTCGAACTTAAAAACCGTAGTCGATCCATTGCCAATGTGCGTCGCGCTGACGACCACGTCGCCGTTCGCATCGCGCAGGTCGCTCACGTGGAAGTAGGTGTTACCCTCCTTGTCCACCATCTGCAGCGAGTGGTAGTCCTGCAAAATATGCGACTCTCCAGTCGCTTTACCAATGCGTGTTCCGTTACCACCAAATCTTGCAACAGATTCTCCGCCATTGAAAATATCCATGCCGTTTGGCGTGAACAATGCATGACCAGAAGATTCAAGACCCACGCGTACCTTCGTTACAGAGTTCTCAAGCCAAATCTTGAAGTAGCTTGAGCCTTGTCTAAACAACTCAATAGCGTCGGAGATATGCCAGCCGGTGGTAGTGGGCAGCGCCGAACCGCCATCAGAAGGTTGAGCACCGTCCGGCGTTACCCAAATACCACTGTTGGAAATCTCGGTAATGAACTTCGTCGCTGTCTGAGCTGCGTTGGCAAGACCATTGGCTATCGCGTTAGGTTTGGAGATGACTGTTTCCTTGTAATGCTTAGGCAGCCTGATAAGCGACATATTATCACACAGCCTCGAAGTACTTCACAAGATCCGTCTTCACGATAGCAACACGGTACTTACGGTTCGTACGAATATCAACAATCTTGCCATGAGAGCCGGTAATCTTGACACGGTCATCACCAAGGTCCTCAATCACCAGAGTGTTCTCTTCCATGGTTACTTCCTTTCGTCCGTAACGTTACTTAAAAAATATCAGGAAAATTACCACAAGCCAACTAAGTATCGCAAGCGCTTTTTCAGACATACTAGAGCACCTGCCCATCACGCGCGACTAAATCCATCAACCAGAACATGAGTTCGCTGTATTGATAGTTCTCGTCCTGTCGACAATTCTCCCTAGCAAATGTGCCCACCTGAATCTTGTCTAGCTCGGGGTCATCCTTATCCGGTTGAAACGGGAGGATACGAGTTATGTGGCCATCTTTGTAGAACTCTACGATGTAGGTATCTACGTAGTTATCAACCGTACCAAACGCATAGTTTTCAAACCAATCACCGATGTTCATAATCTTTTCTCCTCCCGTTTCTTTGTTACTTACATGACAGGTAGTACCCGAAGATACAACCAATCGCTATGCAGAATATCAGCGTAGCCCACATGGCTAGCCCTCGTTAGAGCTCGGTGCATCGGCAATGCTGTACTCGTAGCGATTGTCGGTATCATCCCAGGTCTCCGTGATGACAATACCCAGCTTTGTTTGCAGAGCAAGGCAGAACTGCTGGAACGATGCATGCGAAATATACTCGCTCGGTGCCCTCCGTACGAAGTCCACCACGTTCAGGCCGTATGCGATGTCCAGCACAGGCGGCGCAGAACGCTCGTCCTCTGGAACCACGACGCGCTCGGTGCCGAAGTCGTCCACGCGGTAGCTTAGGTTCAGGGCTGGGTCAATGGGAGTGACGGTGGGAGTGGCGAGGGCGTAGTGGAGCATGACGCCGCTCATCGCGGCCTTGAAGGCGGCTGCGTCGGTGTAACTCGAATTTATCAAAACCAGCCTTCCAGAAGAACCTAATTCTTGAGCGCATGTTCCATCAACATTCCATGACGTGTTATAAGCAACTGGAGTATAAAGCGGACAAATAACTCGTGGTGCATCTATGTTGTCCGATAACGGTGCTATCGGAATGTCGATTCTTGATGCTCTGAACGAGTTATTGACGTAAGTCCAAGTTACTTCCCCCAAATCCACCACGCCTACTCGCGTAATCGCCTCGGTGCTGGTCAGCTCGTCGTACACGGTGCCAGCGGAGCGCATGCCATCGGGGAAGTACGTAGCCACGTCGATGAGGCGCTGGGAGGACCAGAATGCCTCATACTCGCCGTTGCGTCGGCCGGACCACGAGAGGTTGATGCAGATGTCACCCTTGTAGGTGGTGCCGTAGGCGACGGCGCAACAGAACCGCATGTAACGAGCATTGCTCGGTGTCGTTATGACCGCATTAAGCGGATACTGGTTCTGCTCGCTCAGGTACTGCTTGTTGGCGTCGTAGAAGAACAGTCCGTTCGCGAAGTTGCCTTTGCAGTAATACGAGGTATTGGGGAAGCACGGAATATAGTTCTTGCTTCGTATTCGGTTATCAGCCGCGGTATTTTGGCCAGTGGAATTGATGATGGCACCAACTTCCCACTCTTCATCCCACTGGTTAAACCCGACCGTCTCGATGCCCTCCATGTTGACGGACAGCAGCGAGCCAGCGTCGTACTCGTAGTACGGCTCGGGGAACAGCGCCTCAAACTCGGCAACGGTGGACGGTTCATTGCCTGCGCCGAACATGGCGGTGAGGTCGAAGGCATTGACGTTCTTGAATTGCAACTGAGCAGATGTCGTAAGATTTGAAAGAATCAAAATATATATTCTACAAGGAACATCGCTGCTAGGGGCTGTCCAAATGGCTGCACAGTGATTCCATTTGTCTACCGAATCGACGCTTGCAGTAGTAGGTGACGTTCCGCTAAAGCTAAAAGCCAGATTTGCTACTTCTTCGTTGATCTTAAAATCAGCCCGCATAAGATATTTATGACCAACTACCGTAACGTTTTGCTTTTCCGTAGCAAGCTGAATTAGGCCCTTATAGGTACCAGCGCTGTTTGGCACCACAGTCGCAACATTGTTTGCTACAGACAAGGTAGATTCTCGCCCAGACCACGCGCTAGTATCTACAAAATTGGGATTTACTACGAGCTGATTCCACACCAGCGTGTTGCCGCGGATGCTCTTAGCCACGGCCTGACCAGTCTCGATGTCCGCAGTGCCGCCTGCCGTGCGATACAGGAACTCGGCAGTGGTGGCGTCGCCGCGACCCGTGAGGTTGTCTGCCGCGCCCACGGTCATGTCGGTGTAATATCCATCAACGTCAGCTTTGAAGTCAAGCTCGTCCGTAACCTCTTCGTTAAGCTTGTCGCGGGTGATAGCATCATCCGCAACCTTATCCGTAGCAACAGCCCCGTTTGCCAGCTTACCCTCGGTGACATTGAGGTCGGCAATCTTAGGCGTAGTTACAGATCCAGCAGCTAACTTGTCATAAGTAACAGCCTCGCCGTCGAGCTTGTTCGTAGAAACTGCGCCATCGGCAAGCTTCTCGGTTGAGACAGAACCGTTATAAATCTTTGCTTCGGTTACGGCATTAGCGCCAATTTTGTCTGCGGTTACAGCTCCATTACCAATCTTTCCTTCAGTAACAGCGCCAGCAGCAATCTTGCCTTCGGTAACTGCCGCGTCATTAATTTTACCAGTAGTTACCGCACTAGATCCGAGCTTACCTTCGGTGACAGCACCGTTATTAATCTTTTCTGTGGTGACGTTGAGATCGGCAATCTTTGCAGTGGTGACTCCACTATTGGCAATCTTGGCTGTACTTACGTTGCCATCAGTAATCTTCTCTGTAGTGACAGCGCCAGTAGCGAGTTTAGTGCTCCCAACAGCTCCGGTACCAATCTTGTCTGCGGTTACAGCACCAGTGCCAATCTTAGCCTCGGTAACAGAACCTCCAGCAAGCTTACCCTCTGTCACATTGAGGTTAGCAATCTTTTCCGTGGTTACAGCGTTCGTACCGATTTTGGCGCCAGTTATCGCGCCATCATTAATCTTGGCTGTGGTAACAGTGCCATCGCCAATCTCAAACGTTTCGCCCAGAGTATCCCAAGCAGAGCCATTCCAAGCGACGTTTGCACCAGCCTGACCATAACGAGAAGCTGCGACAATGTTATAAACATCACCAATCGTCTGACCAGAAGTAGGAAGGTTGTCTGCCGTCTGAACGCTTCCCTTATAAATATAAGCTCCGGCAATCTCCGACTTAAGAGCGTAATTAGATGCCGCAGAGAACGCGTCAAGCTTTGTCTTGTCTGAACTAGACATGAGACCACTGGCCTGCTGAGTCGCATTAGAACCGCCAGCAATCTTGGCAAGGGTTACGGACCCATCCTGAAGATTGGAAGTACCGACGGAATTCGACGCAAGCTTCTGATTGGTAACAGCTGCGTCATGAATGGCGGACGTATTTACAGAACCTGCCTCGAGACTAGTGCCGGCCTCGATGGCATGAATATCATCCAGAATAGTCTTAATCGGAAACTTCTTAGTTTCGTTAGTAGGACCATCGACCATGACAAAGTCATCATCTAAAAGGCCGGTGGTGGTTTGTAAATCAATAATTCGTTTGGACATGCTCACTCCGAATCCTCGGTTGCTAGAACCATAATATCAATGATGTCTTCGTCAAGGGTTGGAACAATGAGATTGCCATCCATGTCAGCAAGCTTTGTTCCATATGGGTCACTAGAGAACGCAGGCTTAACCCTGAAGCGACCGACTCCAGAGTTAAATTCCTTCGATACAATTGCTCCATCATAAGACCGCAGCTTAACATTCGCGTTAACAAAGCCTTCGGACATACACGCCACTCGACCAACAAGCCAACCGAATATCATTGTGGTATCGTCGATTACACGATTCGGAACCTCGTAATAATCTTCTGTACCTTCTGCGTTCGTGTAATGAACCTGAATTCGACATCCTGCCAAATCCACATCATCACAATATCGAGGCATCTTGAAATATACATGACGAACATTCCTGTCGCCAACGCATCCTAAAACCTTCTCGGTTGATGGGATGGTCATTTTTCGAAGATCCTCACTAATTTCAACGTAGGCCATTAGACCTCCCATACAATTCGAGCCTTAATATCATCCCCAGAATCTGTAGAGATGACATCTCCGGAAGAATCCGTTATCTCGTACTCAAGGTAATCCTCAAGTGCTCCTAAAACAGTACCGGTATATAATGCGTTATTGGCAGGAACGACCATAACTTTTCCATGACCCAGAAGTGTTGTATCAGTCTCGGTCTTTAGGTACCACACAAAGAAATCCGCGTCATACTCATTCGTAACGTCAGCTCCTGCTTTTGTAACAGATGCAGTAAATGTATACGACTGAGTTTGATCGTTATATGTATAAGAATGGTCGTAGTGTATTTCATTGACAGTTTTAGAAATATCATCAACATTCGCAGAACCAACTAAAGCAGCTGCGCCAATACGAAGACGTCGTCCATCCCAAGAAATGCCATCGCCAGTTTCCGCATTGGAATATGAGAAGGTACCATTACGAAGATTTATCCAGCCACCAAGGCCTTCGATGTTAGCAGTGGTGATTTTCTCTGCGGTGATGGCTCCGGCCATTATCTTATCAGCAGTAATGGTCAAATCCTCAATGACATTGCCATCGAGTTTTTCATAAGTAGGATATCCAGTGCTTGTGTCAATATGCATCAGATACTTTTGACCATTAACCGTGACAATTAAACGCTCAACATCAATGGTTCCGGCAGTAATGTTATTCGCATTCACTTTAATTGCGTCAAGCGAATAAATTGTACCATCATATGCAATAAGACCAGTCTGAACCATTAAGCGGTCAATCCAGCTATTCCGTACGGTCTCTTGTATGATGTTTGCGCCATCAATATTAGCGTACAAAGTATCAAGATTGCCTATGGTAGCGTGGTCGGAATGAAGTTCTTCTGCGGTTAGATCATGAATCTTAGCAGAATCAGCACGAATAGTCTCGTAGTCGGCGGTTTTACCAACCAACGCATCGATTCGACCTTTTTCAACATCTAATTCGGTGATTTTAGCATAGTTGGCTTCTAGGTCTTCTACCTTAGCATAGTCGGCTTCGAAATGGTCGATTCTACCGGTCACCGCTTCGAGGTCTTCTATAGACGCCTTGTTAGCTTGAAGGTTTGTAATTACGGCGCTATCAGCCTTCAAATATCCAATGTTGGCTACTTCCGCATCAAGCTGTGATACCTTGATATAATCTGCTTCGATTTCTTTAACTCGACTATTAATTCCGTCGATCGAACCGACGGACCCGATGGCGAGAGGGGTCATTCCCTTTCCGTTTTCACCAGAAAGTATGACTGTAACCTCGTCGCCTTCGGATATGCCGCCGAGTGTTTCAATCTCGATATATTGTTGGTCGTCTTCTGTAAACGCGATTCCGTCGACGAGAAGCTTAACTACTCCGTCTTCAGAATCTTCAAAAGCCTCTCCACTTATGGCATGCAAGTTTGTTGGAGCCGACGCTTCGGCGCCTTCTTTTTGGGCTACTCCTGCCAGATAGGCAGCTGCATCGGATTTCAACATACTTAAACCTCTTTAAGCGTAAGCGACTGTGTCATATCGCCTAGATTTGTGTTTACAGAACTAATAAGGCATTTGTATACCGATCTCTTAGGATTCTTTGGATCCGCTGGAGGCATGAAATTCACAACTTCTCCAGCATGATAGTCCATAAATATCGACGAGAAAGTCCATTCTCCGCCGGTATCTTTTTGCGCATTTTCCCAATTAGTCTTAGCGACCGCATTGAGTTCTGCCTTAGTAGGATTCTTACTTGTTCCGCTGTAAGTATCTGTCCGGCCAATCAAATATCCACGCGTATTAATCGAGGTTTTATGACCGCTAGGAGCGTCGTAATATCCAACTATAACTTTCTGCATAGTTTTGCCCTTTTTGGTAACTTGTGTTGTAGCAGTAACAACGGCTCTTCCTGGATTTTCCCAGTCGTTGCGATTACGTTCGTAAGGAGCTGCACTAAGTCCTTTTACGTCGTCGCCATCAATCGTCCTTGATGCTGTTTTCTTAGAAGGAGCTGTGTACCTCGATAACACGACTCTTCCATGACCATCGTTATCCATGCGGTTGTATCCGCTAGAAAGCTCAAATAAAATTGTCGATAACGAGTCTCCAGCTTCGTAGATAGCTGTCGAACCAAACTTGTGATTTTGAGCGTTTGATGTAACATACTGCATCTTGGTCATGTCCATAAGAGCGGACCACACTTTTATTAGATATGTTCCTTTTCCAACCGTTATTTGCTTTCTGGTTTTGTGGTTTAGAAGACCCCACATGGTTCCTTCAAGAGTATAGGAACGAGCGATGTATCCGTGTTCCTCTTTCTCTTGAATATCTGAAACATATCCGGTTATTAGCTCTTTTGTCCAAGGATGCCTGTAGGACTTATGTATAACGCGACCGTAAATCTCGTCGCCTGTATCCGTAATTGCTGGGTCTTCGACGGAATCTACTATTCCGTGGTCTAAATACGTTTCTGGAACACCAATTATTTCTGGAACAGATAGGATTATTCGCAGACGAGCGTTTTTAACATAACCGTCAGACTCTCCGATTTTAGAAACTGTCTGAAGCTTTGCCTGAATTCTACTGTCAGAGTAGTAGTTTTCGACAATGCTTATGGAATCTGCCTTTACACCCCTCAGACTTCCTAACACGTTATTTACGTTTGTCTGATTAACCACAACAACACTTATGTCGTATTCGTATCCGGTGTTTTTCCAATCCATCAGTCTTCCACCGCCTTTTGAGTCACACTCACAGGCGTCAATCGCATCTCTCCCCTATTAGCATTAACTGCACTAATAGCAACCTGATAGACATCGCCATACGGAGTACGATATATTGGGTGAATTCCTCGTCCGCTTAACGTAACAAGATTCTTAATATCTTCAAGTTTTCCATGTTCAGGCATATCGGCTGTGACATTAGCCAATTCTTCCTCGTCAATAACAACGCCTTCAACACTCAAGTCGACTTCAAGATTCTTGCTAGCAAACGCAACTGGATAGGTTCGTCCGGCAACAGACGTGTAGCTCGTATCGTTAGAGAATACACGATTCTGAGAAGGAGGATTGTCAGAATTAACGATGATGGATGCCCATTCTTCAAGCCCTGTCTCGGATATCCAGTTCCAAACGAACAGATGCGATTCCATAAGACAGTTGGCGATTCCTATGTTCAACGTTCCATTTGAATTTTTACGCACGAACACTACTTGCGAATTTCGATTTAACGGAGGATAGAACGTAAAGCACTTTCGATTTTGATCGGTGAAGCCATCCTCCATATGGATGTATTTGATTCCTTTTTCCGTAGCAACTTCGGAATAACATGTATACGACGAGCCTTCGACGAAAGGTGCAGAAGCAATCGCTCGGCAAGAATCATCAGAAAAATAACCAACCCTAACGTCTGCCAACTCTGAAGCCGACGTTCCATATGAGAAAGTATGAACTATCGTATCAACCAAAACCATATTAACATCGTTTAGTATTCCGTCAAACTCTACCGTGAGTCGCTCGTTGTTTTCTGGGAAACGCTTAAGGCTTTCTCCTAAATAGTGAGTGACTGACATGGATGAACTCTGATTTATCTCTGCTATCAGCTTTCCATCCATATCTATTACTCGGCACCGGATTATTTGGAAATAGTCCTCGTACGGCGTAGAAAACGTTATCTTTAGTCCAAATTTACCGTTTTCTAAAACAGGAACCATCGATGCTATGCTGACGTCTGGTTTAAAAACCGAGACTATGGTGTTTCTCCTATAAGGACCATGAGCAACAAAGCCGTTGACATTAGGACTAAACACTCGAACGTCGACAAGAGTTTTTACCATTCGATAATCGTTTCGTATATTTGAAGAAAAACTCTGAGCGAAAGGAAGATGTATTGTTCCACTTTTAGCTACGGTAAAGGTTGAAGACCACGCATCTCCCCAACCGTTCCTCGCAGAAACGTCGATATCGGTTTCATCGAAATCTGGGTCGTCACTAGAATCGAGAATATTCATCCACTGTGTCTGATACGCAACTTCCCCAGCCTTATTATAGTATATATTCGAATACCTCGCTTGAAATTTCTTGAATCCGGATCGAAAAGTCAAATTTTCCACCGGGGTAATTTCCGAACTTTCAACCTCGGTAACAAACAAAAGTTTATTAAGCGACGTTGGTGCTGTCAAACTACCAGCTTCCATTTCAGCTTTATGGAATATAAATCGCTGATATGGGTCGTCTAGTCGAGTCCCCAATTTGAGGGTATCATCGATTGGCTCTATGACCTTATTCGTTCCAACTTGAGCTCGAATTTCATAGGTCGGAACCACTTCTCCCTGATAAGCACGGGATGACTTTCCGTTCTGCACAACAAGCCAATTTTGACTTGCAGCCGAGGAGTTTGTTAACTGAACAATTGGAGTTCCGTCAGAACCCTTCCCACCCTTAGAACTAAGAACCTTGTTCGAATGGGCCGCTATAAACTGGCACAAACCGGTAGATTCGTTATATGAAACTCTAAATATCTGATAATTAAAATCTTTAAACGTCGTAAATCCGATTCCAGCGTTATTTGCTGTCGAACCAGACCTGACAGTGACATAATCACCATCGGACAACGCCTGCTCAATAGAATAGGTTCCTCCGTCAGAAAAAATCGGCTGAGGAACAAATATCCATTTTTGCTTAGAGTTTCCGGAACTATACGAAGCTAGCTGAACGTTAGTTCCCTTCGTTGTGCCTGTCGCAGCGGCAACATAGCTATTATTAGCACCGTTTTTAATATAATACGTAGGATACGAATGCCCCTTGTATGTATAGCTAGTTCCTGCGGAAACAATATCCCAAGTTTGAGACGATTTTTTAGTATAAGCAGCCTGAAGAACGTTCTTTCCTGCTCCTACTTTTCCGCTCTTAACATATAGGTATTTTCCAGTAAGCGAACATCTAAACTGCCACTTAGTTCCAGACCTAGTAGTAAGAGCCCAAACCTGAGAGTCTTTAGAATTTACCGTATGAATTTGTACATTCGCGCCGCTCTTGTCGGACTCTCCTTTGACATCAAGAGCTAAGCCAGACGCTGCGGATATGACGGCATATGTACCTTCAACAAGCTCAGCCATTATATCATCCTTTTATCCGTACATGCGACGAACGTCGCGAATCTCACCTGCAATGTAGCCCATTAATTCTCCGCCATCCATTTCTACATGGACTCCGGCGTTGATTAGCGCGTTGGCTACAGACACGCCAAGACGATCATAGTCAATGTTATTATCGGCAATTGCCTCAAGAGCCGCCTTATTAACATTTGCAAAGTCGTCCATTTTTCCAACAAGTTGACCGCTATAATTAAGGTCCCCAACGCTCAGGTTCAGAGAGCCAACATTCCCGAGAGAAGAAGCTAGGTGGTCTATTCCTGAGTCAAACGACGCGGTGTTTATAACCGGAGTGATCGTAGGAGTATAGTCCGTATTGAATAAATCGTTGATGGATATCGTTTCCAAATTATCCATGAATGACTGAGGAACTATTCCTGCCAAACGTTCAGAAGCCCTCTCAACGTCGGTCATCCTATCAGATACTCCGAGAATGAAGCCCTCTCCAACGAAAGAACCTATCTCACGAAACACCCTAGAAGGAGATTTAATCTTGAGCTTGGCTTTAACCGCCTTTTCGGCAAGACTTGCCAACTCATTAACCTTGCCTCTAACGGCACCAATTACCGAGCTGATACCTTCGACAAAACCTTGAACCGCGTTCCTGCCAACGTCTCGAAACGAACCGACAAGAGAGCCTAAAGCATTTTTAGCGGCATTCGCTACTCCGGAAGCAGCGCTTCTTGCAGAAGAAACCCTAGAAGAAATCGAAGAAATGAATCCGGACATAGCCTCCGACGCTTTCTTCTTAAAGTTCGAGGGTAGATTTTTGAACGAATCTACTGCTGATTTTGACACATTGCCAACGGTAGTCTTAACGCTACCAACTCTTGATGCTATTCCGTTGACAAAACCGGAAATGGCTTCTATAGCTTTCTGCTTAAAAGATCCAACTATTCCTGTAAGAATAGCAACAGCATCGGCTCCCATGTTGGTTATAGCTGTTTTTATGATATTTACAAAGCCGGATATTGCTTCTCCAATGCTCTTCCAATCAACGCTTGTTTGGAAGTATGAAATAGCACCTGCTAATAGGTATAACGCTCCTGCGAACACGGCTATTCCGGCAGCAATGGCTATGAGTCCTACAGCAGCGCCGCCTCCTAGAACACTGAGCCCTAACAGCCCTGTAACTAAAGCAATAACAATCCACAAAACGGAATCCACGGCATCTTTCAATGTCTGAGGATTTTGCTCTGCTACTTTAGCTAATCCAGCTACGACCAAAGACATAGCTGCCACAGCAACGGTAAGACCTAACAAACCCACCGTTCCTGCTAAAATGCCGCCGACATTCATCCCTGCCATGCCCAAGATAGCCATCGCTCCGGTTAAGACCACTGCAATAAGTCCAACGGCATTGCCGCCCTGATGAAGGACTGTTTTATCAGTATTACCTAAGATTTTAATCGGAATTATCATCAGAGTTGTAGCCACTGTTAACGCCAAAAGCGCAGGAGTTGCTGCTAAAATCGACATCGCATGTTTGCCAAGGCCACCGATAAGACCTATAGCCAAACCAAGAACGATGGCGATTTGTCCAACAGCATTTCCGCCCTGTTTAATAATTCCGATATCTTCTCTACCAAGAATCTCTATAGGAATGATTGCAAGAATTATTGAAGCGGCCAACGCTAGCAAAGTTGGAGCAGCACCAAGAATAGAGCCTTTATGCACGTTAGCTAGCTCCATAATAGCTATGGCGCCTGTTAAAGCCGCCATAATCATTCCAGTAGCATTTCCGCCCTTCTTTAAAACATCATCTGGTGTTCTACCAAGTATTTGAATTGGTATCATAAGAAGCGTTATTGCTACGCCCATGGCTATCAAGGTAGCAGCGGCACCCTTAAGGTTTCCTCCTGCTAGACTAATTGCGGCCAAAGCCGTTCCGACCATAAATATCAAGTGCATGACCCGGTTTATGTTTTCATCAGCATCCTCTGCAGGAATTTTAGACATAACCCAAACGGCTCCTGCCAATGCTAAAAGACCTATTCCAAACCCAGCGATGCCCTTTCCGACACCTTCTAGATCAAGGTCTTTAGCCTTCGCTATGGCCGATATTGCAACCATAAGTCCAGATATAGCAAGACCAAGAATTCCAAGAACTATAGCAACTTCGGCAAGCCTGTCAGATGGAATTTGAGCCATAACCCAAAGCGCTCCAGCAAGAAGTAACATGCCGGCAGCAATACGCATAAACGCTTGGGCTTTTGTCTGCTTCTTAAAGCTGGTAAAGCCTTGTCCGAAATTAGTAAGACCGTCGCGAATGTTCTCTCCAAACGACTTGAAGCTCTTACTAAAACCTTTACCAAGCTTCCCTATTCCTCGATTCATTACGCTCAAAGAACGAATGAAATCAACAACGGAAGACAGGGCAATCATCCAAGGACGCTTCATGATGATGGTCTTAAGTTTTTCGATAAGCTTGTCAAGCGACTCAACAATTCCATCAACTGGTATCGTGTCTATAAACGAAGACAGTCCCTCACTAATTCCGGACCAGATACCAGAAAATATTTTCTTAACGAAGTCTGCTGGCAAGCTAAGGTTTATCTGAGACAAATATCCAGAAGCGTTCTTAAAAGCTTCTGGTATAGCCTTGAAGAATCCTGTAAAGTCGAACGAAGGACCTCCGCCTTTTCCTAACGCAGTCTTCAAATCAGACATCTTTTCAGAAAGAACTGTGGCAACATTACGGACAAAGTTGCTAATAGCGGATCTAATCTCTTCTGGAGACGGAAGATTCGACAACATTTCTTTAAACTTTTGCCCGAAGTTTTGTTTAACATTCTGAAACGCTACAGATAATTTTCCAAACTCAGTAACGATCCAGGTTCTTGCTTTAGACATCAATTCTGGAAAGTTTGTTACCCATTCCTTTATCTTATCGTAAGCATCGAAAAATATCGTAGCTAAAATTTCAGGAATCGATTTGCCGGATTTTGCCAAATCTGAAAAGTACTTCTTGAGATTGTCAAATGTCTTTTTAACCCTGATTATAGAGCCGGCTATTCCTCGCACAATACTGTCAAGGACACTATCTCCAGAACCAAGGGTCATAATACCTTCTATAAAACCCTTAACAGAAGCATAGGCCTTGTCAAATGCCGTAGAGATTCGATTTGCAACGTCTCCGCCACCGAAAAAGTCATTAAGAGACTTGCTGAAATTTTCAGCGACAGAGTCAATCCATTCGAACATCTTTTCTGGAGAACTAACGATCTTAAAGAACTCTCTTGCCTTCTTCTTAAGTCCATCGAAGAACGGATTTAAAATCTCTCCAAGATACGCGGCCTTATCCTCTGCTTCGGAAAATCCTTCGATGAAGTCACCAATCTTAGACTGAAACTCCTCAATCATCATGACGGCTCGTTCAAATAAAGACATCTTTTCCGGATTAGCAACTGCCATAACCGTCTTCGAGGCTTCTTTCTTCGTTCCGAATATCAGCGAATGCAGAGCTTCAAAAGCAGAAGTGACCTTACCGGAAACTAGGTTGTAAATACTTTGGAATGCATCTTTTATAGCCTGAACCGCTGGCAAAGTAGATACAAAGTTTAAGAAAGCGCCGGCTAACCCAGGAACAACAGAAACGAGATTCTTTACAGCTCCGAATAAACCGCCTAAAACCGATAGAACTTTGCCTATTCCGCCATAAACAAAATCTATAGCAGAACCAAACTTACGTAGAATTCTCCTAGCAAAAAACTCTACCTTATCAGAGAGTTTGTTTATAAACGAGGCTGTAATTGCCAGTCCTTTAAGGATTCCTACAGCCATAATTGCCGCAAGTTTAACCAAAGGAGATATAAGCTTCCAAACAACTCCGGCTACATGAACAACGATTCGAACGAAATTTCCAAAGACAGCAATAACGCTTCTAATAATCGTAAATACGTTATATAAAGCGTCATATAAGAATTGAACAACTTCTTTGCTTGGCACCATTTTTTCAGCAAAATAAGAAAATGCCGCCGAAATATTAAATAGCTGTCTGGCAGAAATTCCGAACACGTCACTAAAAGCCTCGCCAAAGGTTCTGACTATCGACATTATCGCATCGAAACTAAACTTAATTCCGTCAACCAACGCAGTACGTCCGCCAGCTGCTGCCCAATCGGCCAATACCGCGTTCCTTGCGTTGGAGGATGCTTCGATAATGCCTGTTATTCCATTGCTTAAATGGGTAAATAAATCAGTAGCCTCAAGAAAGTCGCCTACAATAGTTCGCCAAGTCGTAGCCCATCCTGAACCCAAGGCTTCGCCTACAGTGTCCCAAAGCTGTGTCCAAGTTCGAACCTTTGTTGCTGCATCTTCTGCATTCTTTGCTAATTCGAGAATGGCCTTTGCGTCTTCGTCAGAATATCCTTGATTCTTAAGAATCTCGTAATTAGTATTATAAGCAGCGTCGCCGACGTCTTCATACGACATGGTTAGCTGCTCAAGAGTTGTTGTTAGAACATCAGAGGTGATCCATCCTTCAGATAAGGATTCTCGGAAAGAACCGGCCTTCTTAATCATTGAGTCGACGTCTGTTCCGAAATTCCTAGCAGTCCTCTTCAAGGCTTCCTGAAAAAGTTCACCGCCCATGCCGGCGTTAACAACTGAGTTCCAGTCCTGAAGCTTCAAAGAACCGGCTGCGATCGCCTGAGAAAGCTGATACATTGCGGTGGATGCCTGCTGAGAAGACGAACCAGACGCGGCAGCAAGATTTGCAATACCCTGAATAGATTTCGTCGCAGTGTCAAGGTCAACACCAGCAGCTGTAAACGTACCGATGTTCCTGGTCATCTCAGAGAAATTATAAATGGTTTTGTCTGCGTATGTATTTAATTCGTCGAGCCGTGCGTTAATTACGCCAATCTGTTCCTCTTGAGTGGTGAAACCCTGTTCTTTTAATTTAGCTCCTGAATTAGACAGAATGGTCTGAACGGATTTCATCTGAAGCTCATACTCACTAAAGCCGTCCATCAAAGGCTTAACAGTGAGACTCTTGGCCATATTTATTCCAAAATCCGCGACACGACTGCCAAGATTGATGAATATACCGGTCACCAAAGCTTCAAACGCACTAAATCGACCGGATGCTTCCTCAACACTAGATGTTACTCCATCCATGTTGAAGTTGCTTAACGAGTTTTTGACCGAATCGAGAGCTTGACCGGTATCCTTAAACTTTAACGCTTCTCCAAGCTTGTCTAATATACTGATAGCCTTGGTGGCTCCAGCCTCAAACCCTGAGTTATCGAATTTTAATGCGACAATACGATCCTCGATAGTACTCATAGAGATGTCACCACCTTCCAGACGGCTTCAGTAGCTTCTTGACAAAGCGATTCCATTGCGGGAGTAACGAAATCATTAGGAGCTACGTAACCTCCGTTACGAGTTCCATGACCTTGTATGATTAGAATGACAAGCGGTGTTTTTCCATCGTTTGCCATCCGACTATTATGCCATTCTAGACTTATGGAACCACTAGAAACCTCTTTGACATAGGTCCAAGAAGCAGCGGTGGCTCCTGTTCTGACGGGAGTGTTGGCTGAAAGAATCTTGACGCCCATCTCACCGTAACGATCCAAAACGTCATAAATTCTTTTTTCTTTAATTTTACGTAAAAATCCGTACGTCTTCTTAAAATCTCCAGAAGTCGTAATCGTAACTAATTTAGCCATTATCCTCTCGTCTTATACTTAGCACGCCTCGCAGCATTCAAGGCTTGGTTTTGCCTAGCTATCTCAGCCCTGCTCATTTTCTTCTTATCTGGATTGTTCTTGATAGAACAAACCTTAATTAAAGTCAACAAGCGATTTAGATGCCACTTTTCATACTCAGTGGGTATGTTTTGTGCAATCATCCAATAATATATAATCTCGCTCGTTATTATCTCTCTACGAGCCCCAGGTCGCTTTAGTTCCGTAATGGTTGTAGCGGTCATAGGGTCATTAATATAATCAGTTATCTCTTGTATGTTTTCTTTTGTTAGGGACCTATACACAATATCATCTGGAACAGGACCTACTGTCATACATTTCAGATAATCGAGCGTCTCTTGAGCTGTCTTTTTGTCTTTAGAAATGTATGGCTTTTTCCATTTTGCTTCCCATTTTGACAAAGAAATAAGAGAGTGCTCCATCACAAGCGTCTGCTCTTTTATCGTGAAGAACTCTTCTTTTTCCTCATCGTAATATTCTCGAGCAGGCACTGTTATACGAAGCACTCTCATTCACCTCTTACACTAGGGACATATGATTCGACACATCTGGCTTATTATCGGACGGAATCTTAGGGAAGATGCCCTCCATAAACTTCGCTCCAGCATCTGGATCGGTTGCGAGCTGCATGTAAAGCTCGGAATAAGCCTCGGTCTGAAGAAAAGAATTAGTCAGTTCGGTTGACTTAACGAAATGACGTCCGTCATCGCTCTTCTCTCCGTAAGACTTTGTAATAAGGCGCTTAAACTCTTCGCCAATCTTAGGAATGTTCTGCTCCTTAACAATTCGCTGAAGATACTCGGAATATACTCCGCCTGCCTCGAAATTCATCTCCATAACCTCGGCCTTGCTGAGATTGAAGTAAAAGTCCTCGGTATGCTCTTCGCCGTTGTAGTCAGTGTAAGTGATGGGCCACTTAATCATATTGGTTCCTTTCTTTTAAAACTTAACAACGTCGTGGTCGACCTTAAGATACGCATCAATGTAAAGCTCATTCTTGCCTAGATGATACGTAAGCTCGTAATACTTGTGGTCGGGACGCGTGGTAGAGATGAGACTCTTGGCGTTACCAACCGTGTAATTATACCAAACTACGAAGCACTCGTCCTTAGTAATCTTAGGAATGTCGTAGTCAGCGACTTCAGTGTTGTAGTACTCGACAAATTCGTCGATGAAAAAATCAGGTGTTGGATTAACTCCAGGTTCCATGTTAGTTCCTTTCTTTTGTAATAATATGGTGGCCGCAGTAGGATTCGAACCTACGATCAATCGGTTATGAGCCAACTGCATTAACCGCTATGCTATACGGCCATATGGTGGGGGCGGAGGGATTCGAACCCTCAAGACCGAAGTCAACGGATTTTAAGTCCGCCGCGTGGACCAATTTCGCCACACCCCCATATACGTCTGAGAACCCCTCCGAACCCAGACACGGCTTTTCCTTGATAGTGTCCCGAGCGCTCTAAAAAGCCTCCCACACGCTCGTAATTTACTTTTGATTTTGACTAGGCAGCGATAGCATCGGCAACGCTAGTGATCGTGCCGTCGAGAATCTTCTCAACAACCTCGGGAAGAGGAAGAGTGGGGACGGTGCCGGTATTACCAGTACCGTTAGTCCCGAACAGAACATCCTCAAGAAGAGCGAGCTTAGTCTGGTCTGCCTGCTCGGTAAAGTCGGTAGACGGAATGACAATCTGAGAAGTCGGGTCCGCATTCGGAACCTGAACAGGAGTAGTGCTGACCTCCCAAGAGAACGTAATAGCCTCAGGAGAGTCGTTGATGGTTCCGTAACCACGCTCGGAAGGAGCTGCACGGCAACCATAAATCAGATGAAGCTTATAACCGAAGTCGTCACCGGCAACGTCATTGCCAATCTTGGTGCGGTAGCACAGACCAAACGGCTTACGAGGCTGCTGACCAATGCGCATGCCCTTAACAGGGGTGATGAAGCCGTCATTTTGCTCGAACTCCGGAGGATACGTGAACGCCTCTACGGTGGCACCAAACTCCTCGGCAGAGTACAGAGTCAGATAGTTGATGTTATCTGCATACTGCTTCTGAGCCTCTGCGCCAGAAGGAGACTCAGAGACGTTAGTCAGACCGTTCCAAGCAACGCCATCGGTATACTTGCCATTGACGTTTACCTGATACAGAACGCCATGGTCTACACCAGTTTCGTAAATATGCTCGCCAATGGCATCCCAAGTTAACTTAGCCATTAGTAATCCTTTCGTTAACATACACAGTATAAGAAAAATGATGCAAATTGTCTGCCGTATATGGCCTATCCAATTTAGAATACGGCAACGCATCTAGAGCATCCAGAACGTCCGGCATAGGGTCTTTCGTTATGTAAGTTACCGAATACTGGTCTGATACAAGATAAAGCTTGTCGTCAGCATATGACCTGCTATCGTTTTCGTACGAATATACGAAACAAGGATACTTCATAGCAAAAGACGCTGGAGGCTGAAAATATACGTTTCGACTACAGAGGATTTCTTCTAGCTTAGCTTGAAGTCCCTCACGTCTCGTCTTCCTCGACATAAACACCTCCAACGCCTATTGTAACCCTAGGCCTATCGATATCCACTGAAGTTATCTTGAATTTCGTTCCAAGATACTCGAGATAGCGTAGGGCTGGTATATGAGAATATAAGAAAGCATCAGAAACGATACTAAAAGTATTTGTAATTACAAAGTTGTCGTTAATGTTGTCTGCCGAGTCGTAACGGCGACTGTTACGAATAACTTCGCCCTTATAAGTACGTTTTGTAATCACGTCGGTCCATATACCAGGAGATGTCTCTTCTTGAATGGCAAAACCTATAGTCCCATAATACTTAGCCACTACGCTATCTCCTTGTCATTTTGACTAGCTCTGGCCGTTGCCGGACTCAGTCGTGGGAGCGGTATACTCAGGATAGCCCTCGGGCCAACCCTTGGCGTCCTTGGTCTTGGTTGCGGTGGAGTAATCACCAGAACGCGGACCAAACGTGAACGGCAGGGTAGAGGTGGTCTCGAGAGCGATTGCGGTATACGGGTCCTGAAGAGCGCCGGAGCAACGGGTCTCAATCAGATACTCATACTTGTTGAAATCGAGGTTGAAGTCGTCAAACATCGTGACGGCGCCACCCTTGTCAGCACCGATGACGTAGTCGTTCGGGTTGACGATCAGGCCGAGAAGCGTACGAGTCTCGTTGACGGTAGTACCCGCGGTCTGGCCAGGAACCTGAGCAACACGGGTCGCGCCCTCAAGCACCGGAACCTCAAGGATACGAGAAACGCGGAGAGCCGTAGCAAGCTCTGCCTCGGTCTTGTAAAGACGATGGCCAATCTCATCCTTGGCAAGAAGCATACGGGTCAGAATGTCGTTGGTGGTAACGAACCAAGGCTGACCAGAGCCCTTGTAGTTCTTGCGGGACAGAAGGGCAGCGTCGATAAGAGCGTCGGCAATCTGAACATAGGTAGCCTGAGAGGGAATGGTAACCAGCTCATGAATGCAATACAGGTCGTCGTCATGATAAATCGGACGAATGTTCTGCTCGTTAATCTTGGAAACATCGTTGGACGGACGGCCGTCACCGATGAGGGTTGCAACAGCAAGCTCCTCCTCGAGCATCATACGCATTTCCTGCTTCATCCACGCAACGACGTCAATGTCGACAATGTCGATGATGTCGTCACGGTCAAGCTTCTGGAGCTTATAGACAGTGGTCGGCGTGGTCGTACGAGCTGCCAGAGAGAAGAACTCCTCAATCTTCTGGTTGCCCTTGATGTAGCCACGAGCACGAGCCTCGTACTCAGTGATGTTCGCCGTACGAGACTTGATGCGGCTGAATGGGGTCTTCTTAAGAGCGCCCCACCAAGCGGAAACCCAGCCGGTCTCACGCTTAATAAACGTCGGGGTGTTGTCGATCGCTCGAGCCTCAGGGAAGAGAATCTCAAGGTTCTCAATACCATGGGCAATAAACGCGTCCTTCAGATTACCAATGCGCGGAGCATCGGCAAGAATCTCGTTCATGGCATCGTGAGACAGAGCCTCGGTGTCCTCGGCCTGGGTGTCAAAAACGTTGTTGTGCATGTTTTCTCCTAAATCGTCGTGCTGTGCGTCGTCATCGTCATCGCCATCTTCGTCGGCGCCGCCACTAAGAGCCTGACCAACCATATAATACATAACGTTCTTCTGCTCTTCGGTCATGGAATCAATGACATCCTGAACAGTCTTGCCGCCGGAATTCTTCGACATGTCGTCCTCCTCCTCGTCGTCGGAATTGTCAGCGTGTTCGAGGACTTCATCATCAACATCGTCCTCAGAGTGAAACAATTCGCCAGTGTAAATAATTGCTTCGTCATCAAGCGGAGTGATATCACCGTCATCATGCTGAATGCTAAGAGGGTCAATACGTGCTCCAGGATTAGCACCTGCGAGAACAAGACTGACCTCTCGAATCATGCCATGAATGACGTTGTTTCCCTGCTTCTTGAGGCGATTCGCGTAAATAGACATCGACGTGATGTCTCCGTGCTGAACAAGAGCCTTGGCGTTTTTACCCTGAGGAGTGTCGTTAAGAGAGCAGTAAGCATACACTCCATCAGGACGATTCTCAAGGTCTGCATGACCAATCACGTTCTTGAAATCGTTATGGATATGGGCCTCAACCAGCGGCACGGTCGTCCCATCACAATCCTTGAACGCGTCCTTGCGAATGACTAAACCATCACCGCAAGTTAGGTCATTCTTTGTGGCGTAGCCACTAAAATCATAACCCATAACTTCTCCTATTTCTTGGACTTACTTTTATAAATCGAATCCGCCCGCCGCTTCACTTCTTTGTCTCTGGCCTTGGACGCCTTCGTTTTATCCTTTTGTAACTTCGGCTTGTAGTCGATACCCTTTGCTTTATACAGAGCAGCAATGCGACGCTCTAACGCATCTCGCTCATTCGCAATCCATTCTTGAAGGTTGCCGCCGGTAGCTTCTATTTTTTCCTTTATCGACTGAATTTTGCCGCGTATCTCAGCCGCGTTTAGTTCTTCTCCTTCAGAACGATTCCTAAGCTTTTCTGCTTGCTTCTTTAACTCGTTTCGAAGGTCCTCTATCTTCCTTCGAGCGGCTTCTCGCTGAGCTTCGGTATTGAGGTTACTTTCTTCGCGAAGCTTAGCAATTTCTGCTGCTAGATTCGATTTGGAGGCTCCTCGTCCAGAACCTCTACCAGAACCTCTACCAGAACCTCTACCAGAGCCCCTTCCAGAGCCTCCGGAACCGCCAGAGCCGCCTTTGCCAATTCCAAGAGAAGACCGCTCTCGCAAATACCTTTCGTGCCTAGCTACAGGATCGTAGTATTTAGAAGCATAGCCTCCTGACGGCTTTCGATAGGTTCCCTGATAACTGTTTCGACCAAGGATAGACCTCGTATCGAAATAGCCCGAGGTCCTCCTAGTCGCAGAGCTAGTCTTATCTTTATAGCGAGAAACGTACTCATGAGCAAGCGAAGGAGACTTATCCCTATAGATCAACTCGCCCATGCCATCACCCTAGTTCCTGTTCAAGCTCGTCGAGCTGCCTAAGGTACTCTTCGGCCTCTTCAAGACTAAGAGAATCGACGTCGATTTCATTGCCATTTTGACTAGATTCATCGAGTCCTTCGGCAATAGGCATCTGAGCGTTCGGATCGTCGGCAAGAGGGTTGATATTCTTGTTAAGAAGAGCATCGGCACGAGCGTCATTGACAGGCTGAAAGCCAAGAACTGCTCGGAATTCGTTAGAACTAACGATCTCGTTCTGGGTGAAACTGTCCGCAATAGCAGCGAGAGTTTCAACAGGAGCCAAACGGAACGGATCCCTGAAATAGCTAATCGCTTGACCTTGTGAACGAGCCGTCTTGGTTAAAAACTTACGATTAAACTCATCTATAAACGCAGCGAGAATAGGTTCGAGAGTTCGATTATAGTATTGAATCATCTCTTTCTCATCCGCGGTTCCATCGAATACTTTCGGAGTCATGCCTATCTGTGCATAAAGCTGGTCCGTAAGGTATTCAATCTGTTCGAGAAGTTTATTCTCTATCGGATGTCCAAGCTGAACAATCTTCTCGGTTGCGTCCATATACGCAATTCCATACTTAGAATCCACTAGCTGCATCTCTATGTCTTTGAGGCGTTCTCGAGCCCTATCTTCTCGATTCTTACCCTTAAGACCGTAAGGCATCTGAATGATAAGATTCAACTTGTCAGAATTCTGCTTATCGTCAGTTGCGTCGAGCAATGCCAGCTTTGTACGAAGTCGATGAAGAGTAGAATTCGGCTTGTTCATTACCTCGTAGAATGGGTTCTCAATAATTGCTACGACAGACTTCGGAAGTGTGAGCTCTTCGTGGCGACCTGTGCGATCGTTATAAAGGTCCACCCTAACATGTTCCGGATGCCACTGAGTAACCCGTCCAACCCTCATGGATAAGATGTCGTATGAGTTTTGCTTAGTCATATCAACAGTTGTATCAACAGGAACAACGGCTATCGTTCCTTCGTCGAGCAAAGACAGCACGCCATCCATCATGAATTCTCGAGCGGTCTGGTCTATATTCGCAGACAAACGAAGGCATTGATTAAGCTCCGAGTCAATTGGCTCTAGATACTTTCCATTTTGATCGACACGACAATGCTGAAGATTGATCGCAGCAACATCGACCGCTATTCGCGTATATATGGAAGCTATTATGGTGCGTTCTGAACCAAGTCGAAGACGAGTCTTGTCTTCCCGATAGGTTGTGGTATACCCCATCGTAGGAGAGGTGATATACTCCGCGTCGCCTCGCTTATCCTTAGCAATAAACGCATTCCACGCCTTGCTAAATCGTTCTCGAATTGTCGGATTTGGCATATGTCACCTCCTTTGACGTTCTAATGCCAAATAGCATGATGAGCTATATACACGTTATCCATTTTCAAGAAGCTTCCTATACTCAGCAGCTTTAGCATATTTCTTACTAGCAAGCTTATTAGCATGACGCATAGCCGCTTTGTATGATGCATTGCTAAGCGCTTTTCCGCCCATATAACCAATCGCAGTTCCAGCGCCAATGGCCGCAACTGGAACACCACCAAGCGACAGCATTAAACCAGCAACAGTTCCCAAGCTAGCTCCACCAACATATTTTACAGAACGACGAACGTCGTCATAATAAGCCGCTTTTCCTTCTTGAATTTTTGCTTTTCGCTCAAGCTTAGAAACCTTTTTTGTGTACTTTTTCCTTCCCGCATCGGTTAAAGAACCATCCGGATTCTGATATCGACGTACTCCCCATTTCTGGCCTTTAATTCCATGATGGGCTAAATATTCGTATTGTTCCATCACTCAAACAACTCTCTATTCACCGACCAGCTGACGTACGCATCCATCAATGCTGAAACAGCGTCGATCTTCTGGTCGTAACGGGTCTTTAAAAGTTTCCTGTTTCCGTTTGTGTCTTCGATTACAATCGCGTTTCCCATGCAAAACATCATTAGTTGCTCGTCGAAAAGAAGCACTCTATCCTCTGCTAACTTTTTGAGTTCTCCAAGAGGAACCGACTCGGTCTTCGCTCCCTGAATAACTTTGGTTATGCCGTAGGGACCATTCTCGCTTTCCCATCTATCTACAAATTGCTTAGCATTATACGGGTCGTAACCAAAAGAACGAACGTCATAATCTGACTGAATGATGAAATGGTCCAAGTCTTCATAGACGTCCATCATATCAAGAATAGTACCATCCAGAACCACCAAGGAGCCTTCTGAAAGAAACTCATCATACTTGAGTCGCATAGCTCCAGGCAGACGATCAAGAGTGCGACTCGTAATATAGCATCTTGTTTTGACCCCGAAGCCACCAGGAAGAGGAAACATAAAAGTAAAAGCACAGAAGTCATCTCCTTGCGACAGGTCAGCACCCAAAGCACATGGCATCGACCAGTAGTCCTGCCTAGGATGCGGCATAGTCTCCTCATAACGGAAGAAATATGTATAACCTTCCATTGGGATTCCGAAACGCTTCGCCAAAATATCGTTTCTAGCAGCAGGAGCTTTCTCCGCTCTGTCGACATCCAGCTGATACGTCTCGTAACTAACCGTCAGACCGATGTTTGGCTGAGCTTTAACCCACATGTCGGGATTGGCTACTTCTTCGATTTTATCAAGTCGATAGTACCAAATAGAAACATGGGGATTGACATATTCGCCCTTGAGAATTTTCATGAGCTCCATTTTAATGGAGTCTCCAGAACCGTTTCTAACAGTTCCTTCGGAAGACATGGCTACAATCAGGTAATCGTCCATCTTGGACGCACCCTGCTCGATCGCTCCTATGACGTCCTCTCGAACATCCCCAGAAAGCCACTCGTCTACCGTAGAAATCTTCGGACGAAGACCCTGAAGCTTGTCAATCGACATAGGCCTTGCTTCAAGAAGCGACCCTGTAAGGAAATTTTCGATACCCTTTTTTGTCGAAGCCAGCTTTTGACGATTCGCCTTGCTACCTGTGGTGTTTTGCAAAGAACCTTCTGTGAGAAATTTAAACAAAGGTCCTCTGGCCCTAGCTATAGCAGTACGAATAGGAGATAGAACTTCTTCTGCTTGTTTCATTGTAGGAGCTGTGGTAATCTGATGCGTAGTATCCGTGTCGACATTCAGAAAGAAGTTCTGAATTGTGGAACCATACATCGATTTCGCAGCGCCTCGAGCAACGATGAGATATTGTTTGTTAGTAAGTCTCTTTTTACGAATCTTACGAACCCAATGACCTCCGTGTCCATCTTCATTAGGCTCGTAAACAGAACGTTCCACAAAATAACACCAACAGAAAACCTGCTCAGCCCAAAGCTTGAATGTATCAAGAAGATTCAAGTCAGAGCCATCGGTCAATGTGCACTCGTCTTCACAGAAACTAACGTATCCGTCCATCGCTGCTTCATCGTAATAGACACCTGGATTCTCAATCAGGGCATCTATTCGATTCATCTCCATGGAGATTTCTTCGCAGACCGGAATGTCCCCTCGTAACACTGCATCGCGAAACATCCCGTAGTATTTTGGCGTTGCTGTGTTTGAAAGGGGCATATCTCACCTACTTTTAACGAAACGGAATGTAAGGACCGGAGCCTTTCAACTGCTTTTCAGTACGAGCCTGATCCATGTCGCTTGGGCGATAAGCACGCAGCTTCTTAGCTTGTCGCTCGGCATTCTTACGTTCCTTACGAGCCTGACGAAGCTGTTTCTTAGCTCGACTAACCCTGCTCTGTGCCGCCTGTTGTTTGGCCCTTTTCTCAGATTCTTCTTTGGCCTTGCTTTCTTGCTTTTTATTCCACTCTTCGTCAACACCAAAGCTGCGCTTAATAAATGTTTCGCCAGCAGCTTTAAGCCCGCTCTGAGTGGCCGTCTGAATACCAGTGCTGATACCCTTAGAAACTGCTTGTATAACCATTCGCTTGCCCGGTCCAAAGTTCTTGGACATCTCAAGCTCTGCTAACTCGGCTTCTTTTTTAAGTCGAGTTATACGACTATTAATCTCTTCGTCGGACATCTCAGAATACTTCTTACGTCCGACTTTCTTCTTAGGATCCTCCAGCTCACCAGTCTTCTTCAGACGCTTAAGTTCTTCTCGCTTTTGCTTATTGAGAATCTTAGATTTCTCTTTACGAATTTGAGCATTTAATTCGACATTGGTTGGCGCCACTTTCTTACGAATAGCTGTAGCAGCCTTCTTTCCAACCCTGCCGACACTCTTGGCAGCAGAGCTTACGGCAGACCTAGCTGCTCCAACGCCATAATGAATTCGGCCAGCAGGTGTAAGAGAGCCGTCTGCGTTTTGCCAACGACGCTGACCATGCTTCTGACCCTTAATACCATGATGGGCTAAATATGTAACGTCACTCACTTCACACCTCCCTGGCTTCGTAATATCGCCTATCGGCTTCTGCGGTTATGCGCCATTCAAACTCTGCGATTTGTTCCTTCAAAGCATCCATTATCTGGTTGTTCGTTGAGGGATCAAACAAAAGCTTAACGCGCATGTTTACGTACTCTCGAACTCCTCCGATTGGGTCGTCTCCCAACAGGTCGTCCCATGTCTCGGTTCCGTCTTCGACTACAAACGGAGTGCTTGGTCCAACCCCAAGATCCGTTAGAACATACATTATGGCATTTATGGCCATGATGATGTCTGCGTCAAAGGAAGAATCACTCGGAAGGATTCCGCAGTACGACTTGCAACTATCTAAAATTGTTTCTGTAGTGTCCAATACATTTGCCATATTACCTCCAAGGGCATGTATCTCCCGGAACTCGTTCTATTGGAACTTTCGGCAAGGTTCTCTGATCTCCAAAGTGAATTGCGTTGTGTGTGTCGAACGTAACGCAAATTAAGTTTTCGGGATCGAGCAATCTTTCACTAAATTCCTCGACGTCTTTCTTCGTTATAGGATTAATGTGGTGTATGTAGATACGGCCGTGTATCTCGTAATCGGGCATACCCAAATCGCATCCGTTGTCTCGAAGAATGACTTCATTACGAGCTCTCCGCCACTCGGATGAATGGTAAAATTGTTGATTGAAATATCGGTCGTATCCAAAAGTTGGGTTTCCGACTTCTCCAACCAACCGTAGGTATTCGTATCGCTCTAGGAACGATCCGAGTTGAAGAAGTTCGCTATAGGACCTCTTCTTCATAGTACTCTTCCTGTGCTCCGCTATAACGTTTCATCGCTGCGATTGCTTCGGCATACAATTCTTCGCTTCGTTGGTTCGATTGAACAGCCTCAGCCTTTGCTCGCAGGAACTCCGTCTCACTTTTTAACTTCTCAACTTCTAATTGCTGTTTTGTGGAAGCAAGTTTAAGAAAATGAGTGATTACAGAAGGAGATGCTGTGCCTTCTCGAAGCTGTTTCTCAGCTAAATCGACGGCAGCAGCTATTAGTTGGTTCTCACGAGCCTCTGGAGTTTGAGCTGGCGGTCTCTTTCTAGGCACTTCAACCTCCTTTCTAGGAGAATATAAGCGGACTGACGTAGTTCTTTAGCGAACTTTGCGGGAAGTATACTTCTTTGTGGTAGTATGGTAGCCGTTTCAGGAAAGAAAGGAAGAAACCTAAACGGTGGTAGTCAAGTAAGGCACGTATCAGGAGGCCAAAATATGTGGACGAAGAAATATACTCCCCGCAAAATACGCTAGAATTGAATTCTTGAATCTTCCCCCGGAGTAAATATCAAGAGGGCGGCGATAAGGAGGCCGTTCGAATTTTGACAGACCCTCCCCCTCCGTCCATGCCAATTC
>CAMVKW010000023.1:0-58462 GCA_947168155.1 uncultured Lachnospiraceae bacterium
CCTCAAAATTTCCCCGGAGGATATTTTTGAGAGGACTATTTATATTTATCTACTAGGGCATTAAGTATTGCTCCTTAAAAATATATTTGTGTTTCTCATTCAGCAATAAAATTCTGTCATTAAAGTATATTTAATGTCCTAGTAAATGAATATAAACTATATTAAAAGGAGAGGCATTATGGCAAAAGGTAATAGTAAAGGCTTATCAAAGTCTAGAGAATTTCCTACAGCCATGTCATCAGAAGCTCGAGATGCACAAATGTCATCGCTTGCTTATGATTTAGTAGAACAAAGATTAAGAGATGGGACCGCAACATCTCAAGAAACTTGTTATTTTCTTAAATTAAGTTGTCCACAGCAAAAACTTGATGTAGAAAAGAAGAAAAAAGAAATTGAACTTCTTGAAGCAAAGACTGAAGCCATTAAAGCAGCAAAAAGAATGGATGAAGTTTATATGGAGGCAATTGGAGCGTTTAAGATATATGCAGGAGAGCAAGATGACAATGGGGAAGAGAACGTATAGTGAGCTTTCAAATCTAAAAACTTTTGATGAACGATTTGAATATTTAAAACTTGGAGATAAAAAGGTCGGAGAAGAAACATTTGCAGGTCATAGATATTTGAATCAAAGACTTTACAAAAGTGATAGATGGAAATCCACTAGAAGCGAAATTATTGCAAGAGATTTAGGTAGAGATTTAGGATTAGAAGGAGAAGAGATACCAGATGGAGAAGAGATAATAGTTCATCATCTCAATCCAATAGCAATTGAAGACATTATTGAACAAAGACCTTGTGTCTATGATCCAGAAAATCTAGTCTCATCCAGATTAAAAACGCATAATGCCATTCATTATGGAAGTAAAGAAACGTTGGACAGGTATGTTGAAAGGCAACCTGGAGATACGAAGTTATGGTAATTAAATATTAAAAGAAGGACAAAACTATGGCACTTTCAAACACAGAGTGCCCTTATTACTATGGTCTCTTCAGAGATGCAGTTTTAAGAGGAGAGATACCAGTATGTGAAGAGATCTCATTAGAGATGAATCGAATAGATGCGTTGATTGAGAACCCATCTATATATTATGACAGAGATGCAGTTGAAGGTTACATAGCATACTGTGAAAATGAGCTTACACTAACAGATGGCTCCGATTTAAATTTACTTGATACATTTAAATTATGGGCTGAACAGATATTTGGTTGGTATTACTTTTCAGAAATGACAGTCTATCATCCGGAGTTAAAGAAGTATGTTCAGAAGTATGTTAAAAAACGTTTAATAAACAAACAATATTTAATCATAGCGAGATCAGCAGCAAAGTCTCTCTATGGTAGCAGTATTCAGAGTTTTTTCTTAAACATAGATAAAACTACAACTCACCAGATTACAACTGCGCCTACAATGAAACAAGCTGAAGAAATTATTAATCCGATAAAGACTTCTATTATTAGATCAAGAGGTCCTTTATTCAGATTTCTTACAGAAGGTAACATTCATAATACTACTGGTTCTAAAGCGTTTCAGGCTAAATTAGCATCTACAAAAAGAGGAATCGAGAATAGGTTGACTGGTAGCCTATTAGAGATTAGACCAATGTCAATCGACAAACTTCAAGGTTTGCAGATTAAGTGTGCTACGGTTGACGAATGGCTTTCAGGAGATGTTAAGGAAGATGTAATAGGAGCCATAGAACAAGGTGCAGCAAAAGTACAAGATTATTTAATTATAGCAATGTCGTCGGAAGGTACTACAAGAAATGGTGTAGGTGATTCTATCAAAATGGAATTGTATAAGATTCTAAGAGGAGAATATTATGCACCACATGTATCAATCTGGTATTACAGATTAGATAATATTTCTGAAGTAAATGATCCTCCGATGTGGCTAAAAGCACAACCAAATCTTGGTAAAACAGTTCAGTGGGAAACATATCATCAGGAAGTTGAAAGAGCAGAACACTCGCCATCAGCTAGAAATGATATTCTTGCAAAGAGATTTGGTATACCAATGGAAGGAACTTCATATTTCTTTACGTATGAAGAAACATTACCTGGACCTAAGAAAGAATATTGGAAGATGCAATGTTCAATGGGTGCAGATTTATCTCAAGGCGATGACTTCTGTGCTTTTACATTTCTATTTCCTTTACCAGATGGAAAATTTGGAATTAAAGTAAGAAGTTACATAACTGAAACAACTCTTATAAAACTACAGCCAGCTATGAGAAAGAAGTACGAAGAATTTTTATCAGAAGGTACTTTAGTTGTAATGGATGGCAGTATTTTAAGTATGAGAGATGTTTATGATGATGTTGTTGAGTTTATTGATAGAATGTCTTATGATGTTCAATGTTTAGGTTATGATCCTTATAATGCAAGAGAATTTATAGAAGCTTGGGAAATCGAGAATGGACCTTATGGAATTGAGAAAGTTAAACAAGGTGTTAAAACAGAATCAGTTCCTTTAGGAGAATTAAAGAAATTATCAGAAGATCATCTTCTTTTATTTGACGAAAAACTCATGCAGTTTGCAATGGGTAATTGTATTGCACTAGAAGATACTAATGGTAATAGAAAGCTTTATAAACGTCGTAGAGAAGAAAAGATCGATAATGTTGCCGCTCTTCTTGATGCTTTTGTAGCGTATAAACTCAATAAAGATCTATTTTAATTACACTCTTTAAGAAAGGAGGAATCCGTACAATGTCACACTACGGATATTTAGAGCATTCTGCATACTTAGCTCACCATGGTGTAAAAGGTATGAAATGGGGAGTTAGAAAAGCTAAATCTGCTTGGCAAAATCATTGGCGTAAACAAGCATCTAATTATACTAAGATAAGAGATTTTAGAGATAAGTCTGAAAAAGAAAAATCAAGACTAAAAGGCGAGTATAAAACTTGGAATGCTAAACAATATACATCTAGTCAAAATAAAGGAAAAGATTATAGAAGTAAAAAACGTCAATATAAACAAGATTTGAGAGATCTTGGAAGAAATATAAACGTTATGAAATCGCCATGGATTACTAGAGGCGAGAAAGTTGCGTATATAAATTCTGATATTAAGAAAAGAAGAGCGCTAAATGCATTATATACAGGTCAATCATTGGCTGAAATGGAGCTAGCAAAAGCTGCTGTAATAGGAAGTATGAATCTTGCAAAAAATGCAAATGATAAGCGTTTGATTAAAAAAGCCGAAAAACAATATGGATTAAGCCATTCAGAACTTTACCATCATGGTATTAAAGGCATGAAATGGGGAGTTAGGCGTTATCAGAATGCCGATGGTTCTCTAACTCCAGAAGGAATTAAAAGGTATGGTTCAGTATCTAATTTAAATAAGGCTCGTTTACAAAAAAAGTATAAAATTCGTAGAGCCGCTGCAATTACTGCAGCTTCATTAGCAGCTGCTGGTATTATAACTGGAACTGCTTTAATTGCAAAGAAAAAATTTTCAAAAGTAAATTCTATAGAAAAAAATAAAGAAAAAATAAATAAATCTTTAAACGAAATTAAAACTGAACCAAAAATTAGTAATAAAACAAAAGAATCATTAAAAAAACAAAGTGATGATTTTAGAAAAGCAATTAATAATAAAGTTAATGAAATGAAGAAATCAGAATCTTCTTCTAAACCTAAAAAACAAGAATCTAAGAAATATGAGTTAGAATCTGTTATTATTGATGGAAAAAAAGCACCAATAAATAGGCCATCATCGCTTACTGATAAACAATCGTATTGGAGAAGTATGGTTAGACAATATGGACCGCAATTATACGTTACAGATTCAACAATAAAAGAAATGCATCCGGACGATGCATCATGGTACATAAAGGATAATAATGGACGATATAAATACGATCTTGATAGACATTATGGATTAAGATAAGGAGGAAAACTTATGAATGAATTCAACTATGATGATTCTGCATACTTAGCTCACCATGGTGTAAAAGGTATGAAATGGGGAGTTAGAAAGGATAGAAGTGCTTATAGAACTTCTGGGAATTTAAAAAGATTTATAAGAAAAAATGGTAAGAAGATTGCCATAGGAGCTGGAATTGCTACAGCAAGTGCTGCTGCTTTAGGAGCTGGTCTTGGAATAGCTGCTAGTAGAAATTCTAATGCAAATCGTCAGAGAAGACAGGACAGAAATGCAAGAAACACTTATAATAAAACAAATTCTATAATTGAAAGAATTAATTCAAACCCTAATGCACACGATGCCGGTAATAAATATGCCAAAAAGCCATCACCTGGAACATATGATTTTGGAAGGGTTAATGCAATTACAGGCGCAATTGCAAAGAATAATCCTAGAAGTAATCATAAAGCTACAGCAAGAGCACAGGCGATACAGAATAATCGTATAATCAATAGAATTAATTCAAATCCTAATGCACATGTAACCGGTGGTCAGTATGCACAGGCTACAAGAAATAATTCAATAATTGACAGAATTAATTCCAATCCTAATGCTTATGTTACAGATGATAGGTATGCAAAAAAATATAGGAGATAAATTCATGACACGATATGTTTATATTTCTCATAGTGCTCTTGTTCATCACGGCATTAAAGGCATGAAGTGGGGAAAGAGAAATGGACCGCCTTATCCGCTGGATGCTTCAGATCACAGCGCTGCTGAAAAGAAAGCAAATAATGGAAGATATTCTCAAGGCGTTAAACAAAATCGGTCAAAAATGACAGATGAAGAAAGAGCAGAAAAGATAAGAAAGATTAAGAAAGGTATTGCTATAGGTGCTGGAATTACTGGTGCAGCGGCATTAACAGCTGGTGGTATCTATCTTGCAAAACATCCTGAAACCGCAAAAGCTGCTTTAAATGGAATTAAAGAATTAGGTGTTGGAGCAGCACAAAGACTTAAATCCGGAATAAAAGTTAATAAGATTAAGAATGAAGGATTTAAGAAAAATGCAATGGCAAAAGTTACAGGCAAATGGTCTAAAACTAAAACAAATGTCTTTAATAATCTTAAATCTGCAAAATCTACTGATAAAGAAAATAATCTTTTAAGAAAGACTGATAAACAGAATAAAAGATTAGAAAGAAAAGGAATAATTACTGATTGGAGCGGAGGACAAGATAAAATAAATAAAAAGATTCTTGATAGACCGGAAATGGCATTAAGAAATAAATCAAAGTATATAGATACTTATGGTGATGATGCTTATGATAATCTTGTTGGACGTATAACTAGAAGAGAAGCTTCTGACAAACAGGCAGGTAAATGGGATTCAACCGCTAGAAGCAATTCCGGAATCAAAGGTGTTGCTAAGAAAGTATGGGCTCCTGTGGCAACTACTGCTGGAGTCATAGGAACAGTTGGAAGTACGGTTGGTAGAGTTAACAATGCAGTTAATACCGTTGGAAATGCTATGAATAATAGATATGTAAGAGATGCATATAACCAGCTTATGGCAGATCCATATTATGATGAGCAACCTAAGAAAAAGAAGCAAGGAGGTAATTAGTAATGGCTAATAAAAAACAGACTTCCGAAGTTACAGAAGAAGTAGTTAAGGAAGAAATTAAAGAAGAACCTAAGGAAATTCAAAATGAGGGTAAAACTTTATTTTCTGCTAAAAAAGAAGGCGGAACTAGAGCTTACTAGATATGAAAGGAGAAACCGGTATGTATTACAATGATGCATATTTAGCCCATCATGGTATTAAAGGCATGAAGTGGGGTATCCGTCGTTATCAAACTGAAAATGGCGATCTTACAGAAGCTGGTAGAAAACGTTATGGAATGGGTGGAAGACGTCTTAAGACTTCTTATAACATGAAGCAGGACGTTCGAAAAATGAGAAACAAAATGGTTAAAGATACCATTCGTGAAACATTTTCTGGAAAAGCAAAATTTGATAGAGGTACTGCAAGAATAGCAGGACTTCCTGGATATGCTGCTAGAGGATTAAGCAAAATAAGCCCCTCTGGGTTTAAGAATGCAATGGCAAGAAATAAACAAGTGGCTTCTGAGCATAAGAAATACATGCAGGATACTTATGGCGATAAGTATAAAGCTGCTAAGAAGAAACAGATAATAAGAGCTGCAACAGTTGGTACAGCTTTAGCTGCTATTGGAGCTGCTGGTGTTTATGGCGCAACAAATAAACGTTCTCAGGATAATAGACAGAGAATGTATGAAAATAAAGCATCTAAAACTTATAATAAAACCAATTCTGTAATTGAAAGAATTAATAATAATCCTAATGCACATGTTACGGATGACAGATATGCTAAGAAATACAGAAAATAAGGAGCAGACATGAATCCTATAAAAGATCGTCTTAAGAGCGCTTGGAACGCTTTTATGAATAAAGACCCTACAGAACAAGTAGTGTCAACAGAAGAAAGAGGTTTTAGCTACTACTACAAACCGGATGTTATTAAGATTTCTGTAGGAAATGATAGAAATATTATTACATCAATAATAAATAGGATTGCTGTCGATTGTGCTTCAATTGATGTACGTCATGTTAAACTTGATGAATTTGATAGATTTAGTGAGTATGTTAAAGATTCGCTAGATGAATGTCTAACAGTCGAAGCTAATATTGATCAAACTGGTAGAAATTTAATAGAAGATATTGTTCTATCAATGTTAGATGACGGAACCACTGCGGTTGTTCCAATTGATACAAGTTCTGATCCAATAAAAGATACTTTTAGAATATATTCTTTAAGAGTTGGAAAAATTGTAGAATGGAAACCAAATTTTGTAAAAGTAAGATGTTATAATGATCGTAATGGAAAGAAAGAAGAAATTTGGGCAGCAAAAGCTAATACCGCTATACTTGAAAATCCATTTTATGCTGTTATGAATGACAACAATTCTACAGCTAGAAGACTTTCAAGAAAACTAAGTTTATTGGATTCTATCGATGAAAAGAAGAATTCAAACAAATTGAATATGGTTATACAGTTACCTTATGTAACTCGTAATGAAATGAAGAAAAAACAAGCTGAGGAACGAGTTGAAAATCTTGAGAATCAACTTGAAAATTCTCCTCATGGTATAGCATATTCTGATGGAACAGAAAAGATTATACAGTTAAACAGACCCTTGGATAATGGGATTATTGATGAGGTTAAGTATCTTACCGAACAACTTTATCAACAGTTAACAATGACACCAGGAGTTCTTGATGGAACCGCAGATGAAAAAACTATGAATAATTATTATTCTAGAACTGTAGAGCCTATAATGAACTGTATAGTTGAGGAAATGAGAAGAAAATTTTTAACCAAAACTGCGAGAACTCAAGGGCAATCTATTATGTATTTTAGAGATCCATTTAAGCTTGCTCCGATTAGTTCGGTTGCCGAGCTTGCTGATAAGTTTACTAGAAATACTATTATGACAGCCAATGAGATTAGGCAGTCTATTGGTATGAGACCTTCTCAGGATCCAAGAGCCGATGAACTTAAGAATGCTAACATTTCTGAAGCAAAAGATCAGGAACATATCAATGTTAATGGTCAGGATATGTCAGGATACTATGAAGAAGATTATGATCCTAATCAAAATTATTGAAGAAAGGAGAATTTTTCAAAATGGGATTAAACATTACAGAGAAACCCGATTTTGGCGGATGGGCGACAGTCTATGATGTTAAATGCGGAGACGGAAGAACCTTGAGAAAAGGTGCATTCAAAGGCTGTAATGGCACTAGAGTTCCTATCGTGTATAATCATGATCATAAAGACCTTAATTCAGTTCTTGGTCATGCATATCTCGAAGAAAGAGATGAAGGAATTTACGCATATGGTTATTTAAATGATAGTTATGAAGGCCAGAAAGCAAAAGAATGTGTTAAACATGGTGATATTGCTTCTCTTTCAATTTATGCTAATAAGCTTAAAGAGAAAGCTGGCGATGTTTATCATGGAATAATTCGTGAAGTAAGTTTAGTGCTCGCTTCAGCAAATCCTAAGTCATACATTGACAATGTTTTAGTTCATAGTGATGACATGGATCCTGATGAATTCGGGGCACAGATGTGCTTTAACGAGCCAATTGATACAGAATTTGTACTTGTTCATTCTGATGATTACTCTGAAGATGAGTATGATGAGGATGAATATGAAGAAGACGAAGAGCCAGAGGAGGAAGAAAACATGGCAAAAACGTACGGAGATGTTTATAATGAAATGACAGATGAGCAGAAAGAAACAGTTGATGCTATCGTTGAAGATGCTGTTTCCCAGGCACTTGACGCTTATGACGAAGAGATGAGCGGAGATTACGATGATGAAGAAGATTATTATGATGAAGGAGAAGAAGACGATATGAGACATAACGCTTTCGAGAATGACTATGATGAATTCTATGGTGATGATATTCATGTATTATCTCACAGCGAGATTCAGGATATGTTCAGCGACGCAAAGACACTTGGCTCATTAAGAGCATCTGTTCTTGCGCATACTGATGATTATGGTATTGAGAATATTGATTTTATGTTCCCTGATGCCAAACTTAATGAGGGCGATCCTCAGTTTATTAAGAGACCGGATGACTGGGTTAGCAAGGTTATTAATGGAACATCTCATTCTGCATTTTCAAGAATCAAGTCCCTCTTTGCTGATATTACCGAAGATGAAGCTCGTGCAAAGGGTTACATCAAAGGCAACTTAAAGAAGGAAGAAGTATTCACAATGCTCAAGAGAAAGACTGAGCCGACCACTGTTTACAAGAAACAGAAGATCGATCGTGATGATGTTATTGATATTAAAGACTTTGATGTAGTTGCTCTTATTAAGAGAGAGATGCGCGAAATGCTGGATGAGGAAATTGCTCGTGCAATCCTGGTTGGCGATGGAAGACCTAATTCTTCTGATGAGAAGATCAAAGAAGCTAATATTCGTCCTATTTGGAAAGAGGAAGAGCTCTTTGTTGTTAAGAAATCAGTTGACGTAGCAGCTAATGCTTCAGCAGATGTCAGAGCTAAAACCTTTATTCGTGCTGCTATTAAGGCTCGTAAAGATTATAGAGGTTCAGGTAATCCTACACTCTTTACAACTGAAGATCTTCTTACAGATATGCTTCTCATGGAAGATAACATGGGTCGTGTAATCTATGATACTGAAGAGAAGCTTAGAACAAAACTTCGTGTTAAAGAAATCGTTCCCGTTCCTGTTATGGAAAATCTTTCAAGAGATGACGGCGGCAAGACAAAGAACCTTCTTGGAATTATTGTAAACCTTAATGACTACAAAGTAGGTACGGATAAGGGTGGCGAAATCAACATGTTCGATGATTTCGATATTGATTACAACCAGCAGAAATACTTAATTGAGACCAGAATGTCTGGTGCTCTTGTTAAACCTTACTCTGCAATTATTCTTGAAGAGTCTGTTAATGTTACCCTTACAGTAGGACCTACATCTCCTGATACAACAAGATATGGTAAAGAAGTAGATGATCTCCAGAGCAACATTCAGATTAATGAAGGAAGCCAGCAGATTCTTGGTACATTAAGATATGTAACCGGTTATACAGGATATTCAGGAAATCCTGATCTTCAGTCTGGTAACTATTTAGCACTCGACTTCTCAGCTACTCCTGCTGATACAGCAGTTATTAGTGTTGAAGTTATTGGCGGTGAGTCTGAAGGTAATCCTATCATTGTTGATGATGGATACTGCGTATTCAGAATTCAGAATAAGAACCAGAAGATCAAAGTTAAAGCCGTTAACGGTGACAATGTCATCGAACGTACTTACGGTCTTGGCAGCTTAAAACTTAAGACTGTCTAACTCATCTGACTTATATTTAAACACAATTCAATTCCTCTAAACGCTGAAAAATAAAAATGGGGTGGAAGTTATGAAATATTATGGAAATATTGGGTTTGTCATATCAAAAGAAAAAATTATAGATGGCACTCCCACTAGTGTATGGGAAAAAGAAATCACAGTCAAACCATACTATGGAGAACTAGCGGATCCGGTAAATAGATGGAGCACTGGATCTGGCGTTAATGACGACGTCAATTTTAGTGCAAAACTGTCTATCGTTGGTAATCCATTTGCTTTTGATAATTTCCACTCCATTAAGTTTGCAGAGTACAAAGGTATCAGATGGAAAGTTACTTCAGTTGAAGTTATGAGACCAAGATTGATTTTAACATTAGGGGGTGAATATGTAAATGGATAAGCGCCTTTCGCTTGATAAACAACTTAGAGCTATTCTAGGTTCAAATAATGTATATTTTCAATCCCCTGAATCGTTAAAAATGCATTATCCATGTATCCGGTATGCCAAAGCAAGACCGGATGTAAAACATGCAGATAATAAAAAATATTTAAAAACAAATCATTATGAGTTAACTGTAATCGATACAGACCCTGATACGGAAATTCCAGATAGATTGGTTGAACATTTTCAGTTATGCTCTATTGATAGATATTACAGTGCTGATAATTTGACGCACTGTGCATTAGATTTATATTATTAAAGTAAAGGAGAATAAAAAATGCCTACAGTTAATAATGCTTTATCATGGGATAAGCCTGGTGAAAGACTTTATGAAACAGGCGTGGACCATGGAGTTTTTTATCCTATTAATTCAAATAATGAATACAAACCCGGCGTTGCATGGAATGGTATTACATCTTTTGCTGAAAATCCTTCCGGAGCAGAGCCCACAAAGCTGTATGCAGATAACATGCAGTATGTTACCATGACTTCACTCGAAGAATTCGGCGGAACACTTGGATGCTATATGTATCCTGATGAATTCGAATCTTGTAATGGTCTTGCACCTCTTGGAGATACTACTGTTGGTGTAGTAGCAAGCCAGCAGGAAAGAAAGAAATTTGGTTTATGTTACAGAACAAAGATTGGTAATGACACACAGGGTCAGGATTATGGTTATAAGCTTCATCTTGTTTATGGATGTTCTGCTAAACCTTCTTCAAGAACTCACAGTACTGTTAATAACAGTCCTGAGGCAGAGGAACTTAGTTACGAAATAACATCAGATCCGATTCCTGTTTCAAACGATCCTTCAGAGAAGTTAAAACCTACTTGTCATTTAATAATTGACTCTACAAAGTTTGTTACAGCCGATCAGAAAGCTCTTCTCGCAGCACTTGAGAAGAAGTTATATGGCGATCCTGAAGCAGCATCTGCTGATGTAGGTATCCCTTATCTTCCTCTTCCTGCGGAGGTTAGAACAACACTTACTCCCGCTTAAATTAAGTGGATTTTTTCAAAATGGGGGCTCTTTAATTAGGGCCCTCTAACTTTTAAGCAAAACAATAAAGGAGAATAAAATTATGATAGTTGAAACAGTTAAATGTGAAAACATTTTTACTGGTGAAGAAGAAGAGGTTACTCTTTATTTTCACCTTACAGAAGCTGAACTTACAATTCTTAACATGGAAAGCAATAATAGATATGGTTCATTTAAAGAAGATGATCCAAAGAATACAATTGCTAGTAATGTTAAGCTTTTTGAAGAAGTTCTTAAGAAAGCAATTGGTAGAAAATCTGATAATGGGGAATTTATAAAGAACGATCAGATTAGAGATGCGTTTCTTTGTAGCCCGGCATATTCTGCACTTTTAGGAAAGATCATTTCTGGAGAAATTAAAATTGAAGAGTTTATATTAGGTTGTCTTCCAAGAAATGTCGCAAGGCAGATTGAGATTAAAGACGGAAAACCTGTTGTAAAAGCACAGCAGCCACAGTAAATCAAAGGAAGGGAGTAAGGGATGTTAATAGTAGAGATTCCTGATCAAGAAGGATTTGATGAAAAAAATCAAAAATTTATTAAATTTAATTCTCATACATTAAAACTTGAGCATTCCTTACTCTCATTACAAAAGTGGGAATCAAAACATAAAAAGCATTTTATAGGAAATGAGAATTTAACAAATAATGAGATTCTTGATTATATAAAGTGTATGACTCTTAATCAAGTTGACGACTATGTTTATAACTTTTTAACAGAAGATAACATGCGTCAAATAAAAGAGTATATAGAAGATCCAATGACAGCTACTTTTTTTTACGATAATGGTGAGTCTAATAAAACTAATAGAAAAGAGATTATTACAAATGAATTAATTTATAGCTCTATGATAATACTTGGAATTCCGGTTGATATATTTGAAAAAAGACATTTAAATCATGTTATAACTCTTATTAGAGTATGCAAAGAAAGTCAGGATTCAAGTACTGGAAAACAAAAAATGTCGCAAAGCGAGTTAGCTAGACATTATAGTGAAGTTAATAAAGCACGTAGAGCTAAATTAAATTCAAAGGGGTAATGTATTATGCCTAGAAAACCAGTAATTACTCTTACACACCATGGAAATTTTAATAAGACTCAACAATATTTCGAAAGATTAAAAAATTTAGCCGGATTAGGAACTTTAGATAAGTATGGTAAAAAAGGTGTATATTATTTAAAAAGAAACACACCGAAAGATACAGGATTAACATCTGAGTCATGGACTTATAATATTTATCACGATGCTGATGGTGCTACAATAGTATGGACTAATAAAAATATTCAAAATGGGGTAAATATTGCCATGATTCTGCAATATGGCCATGGAACTAAAAATGGTGGATGGGTTGAAGGAATAGATTACATAAATCCGGCATTAAGAAAAGTTTTTAATGAAATGGCCGAAGACGCTAGGAAGGAGGTATTTGGTATTTTATGAGTAATCGTAATCTTGAAGAGAATGTTGTTAAGATGCGATTTGACAATTCAGAATTTGATGCTAATGTTGATCAAAGTAATGAAACGTTAGATAAATTTAAAACTACAATAACCTCTTTACCTCAAAATATTTATATTGGTATTTCAAATGCTATTTCAAGAATAAACCTTTCAGATATTATTGGAATTGGTGCCACATTAGCCGGAATTTCATTAGTTAGACAGGGAATCGTTGGATTAGGAGTAGAAATACAGAACATTGCTTTTGGAGCTTTAAGGACTGTTAATAGTGTTTTTAATGCAGCCATCAATCAGATTAATGAAGGTGGTAAAGCAAGAGCAATGAATATTGCGAATGCGAAGTTCCAGATTGAAGGTCTTAAACTGGATGTTGATACGTTTATGGAAGCCGCAGATTATGCTGTTTCTGGAACGGCGTATGGGTTGGACGCAGCTGCAAAGGTTGCATCACAGTTGGGAGCATCAGGAGTCACAGAACTTGAAGAATTAAAGAAAGCTTTACGAGGTGTTTCCGGTGTTGCCGCAATGGCAAATTCTTCTTATGAAGAAATAGGTCATCTATTTACTGTTATAGCAAGTAATGGTAGATTGATGACAGAACAGATAAGATCATTTTCGGCCAGAGGTTTAAATATTTCTGCTGAATTGGCGAAATCTTTAAATAAAACAGAAAATGAAATCAATGACATGGTTTCCAAAGGTAAAATTGATTTTAAAACATTTTATACAGCAATGGATGAAGCCTTTGGTGAACATGCTAAAGATGCAAACAAGACATTTACAGGCGCAATGTCTAACGTTAGAGCAGCATTATCTAGAATTGGTGAAAATCTTTGGACTCCTATATTGGATAATGCAATTGGAGTATTTAATGAATTAAGACTTTCTATAAATGCATTTAATGCTGCTTTAAAAGATGTTGATGGTCAAAATTCATTTTCTATATTTGCAAATGCTGTAAAAAGTATATTTGGTGATGTAGAAAACATGATAAAACTTGTAAAGTATGCCTTAACAGAAACAGATTTTATGAAAGAGTTAGGAACTTTATTTATGGCCATATCCGATACAGGAAAGAGAATATCGGACGCCTTTGCCATTGATTATGGATTTGTAATGAATGATATTTTTAGAGGATTTACAAATCTTATAAAAGTAATAGAAATATTTGCAGATGATTTATATGCTGTAGAAAGAGATCAAGGTGGTTTAAGAAAACTTGGCGGTGAAATTCAGAGTTTATTAGTGTGGGTTAGTAGTTTTTCTGGTATATTTTTGGATATATTTGGAGAAAGACATAATTCAATATATGAAACAATAAATTCTTGGGTTAAAGCACTTAAATCAGTATTTACAACAATTACCGATATTTTAGGCATTAATAGAAAAAGTATTGAGGATTTATTTAAAGGTGCTGTAAATACTTTATTTGATCTAATTGATAATTTAAAACTTTCAGATTCAAGAATTGATAAAATTACAAGAACATTTAGAGGCGCTGCATCTGTATTAGATATTATTAAGATGCTCGTCACAGCTATATTTAATTTTGCAAAGCCATTATTTGGCTATATTCCGGATGCTGTAGATGGTGTACTTTCTGTATCTGCGGCTATTGGTGATTGGTTATATAATCTTAGAAATGCTATAAAAGAAGGCGAAGTATTTGAAAGATTATTTGATAAGATTAAAAATGCTTGCGTATTTGTTAAAAATCTTATTGAAAATATAGGCCAAAATTTCTTTGAAGCATTCTTTGGTGAAGGATCAAAAGACGATACATTTTTAACTAAGATAAAGAATTTTATTACATTAATTGGAGAAACGGTATCCGATGCATTTGGTAAGTTAAAAATTAATGAACTAGATCTAGGCCCAATTCAGGAATTTATTAATAACCTCTCTCATTTTGGTGTTCTTGACGACACTGGAAAAGCAGAAACAATATTAGATATTTTGACTAAATTCTTTGGAAAAGTTAAAGAAGGATTTGGTAAAATTGGAACGTTTCTTACAGACCATGTATTCACCATATTTACAGGTGAAAATGAGGCATTTAATAAATTTACGGAATTTGCAAAAAATTTAGGAATAGGAATTGGCTCCGCTTTAACAGCAGTTAGTGATTTCTTAAATAATACAGCAATTCCAGAAGCCACTGCTATAGCAATAGTTGCTCTTATTTGGAAGGCAATGGATTGCATAAAAGATATTATTATAGCTTTTATAGGTGGATTTGTCGAAATCGCAAAAATATTAGCTGAAAATTTTAATGGCAAAGATATTTTAGTTCCATTAGTCGATAAAATTATTGATAAATTCTTAGGATCAAAAACTACAGGTTTCTTTGAAAAGATTACAACTTTCTTTGAAACATTTTCACAGTTGGGAATTAAAGGTATATTAGTAAGCCATGATACAGGAGAAGACAAGCAGGCGCAGATATTTAATTCTATTTCTAATATGTTAAAAGGATTTGCTTGGTTTTTTATATCAATAGCGTTTTCTTTGGGAATAATCGCATTAATACCTGTAGATAGACTGGATGCTGGAGTAAAAATACTTACTAAATTTACTATAATAATTGGTATAATGGCTCTAGTATTATCAGTATTAAATAGAGTATTACCAGATTTAAATAAGCCATTAATTACCTTTAGAAATCAAATGGGAATTCTTGGCGGAGCTGGAGGTGGAATTACAAGATCATCAAATCCATTGCAATCCGTTGGGGTTGCCATTGCTGGTATCGGCGTTGGTTTATTAGCGATAGCAGCCGGATTATTCATCATTGCACAAATAGATGAAACAAAATTAGATAATGCTGCAAATTTATTATTAAAATTTGCATTTGTATTTACACTTATTCTTGCAGCATTTACAATTCTAAATAATAAGGTCATGGCTGCGGAAGATAATGGAGCGACTTATAAGGGTGTTGGCGTTGCAATGTTAGCGATGAGTGCTGGATTATTATTAATAGCCGCAGGATTTGCTGCAATTGCTGCCGTAACAGATGAGAATGATGTTGGCAAAATTATTGCAATAGGCGCAATGTTGGCAGCTATATTAGTTGCTGTTGGAGTTCTTGTAGGATTTATGTCTACAATAACTAAAAATGTTGGCACATCTTTATTAACTGGAGCTCTTATTTTAGTAACTTTGTCATCCATGGCGTCTTTAATAGGTGTATTAGCAGCGGCAATACTTGCTTTATCATTTATAGATACAGATAAATTAGGAACAGTAACCAGTTGCTTATCTATATTAATAGGCGTAATAATGGGATTTTCTGTATTATTAATGGTCGCCGCAAATGCTGCTGCAAATCCTCAAGCTTTAATAGCTTTAGGAATAATAGCAGCAACTTTATTAGTAATAGCAGTTGATTTATTAACACTTGCGGCAGTAGTTAAAGCGGTTGCTGGCGTATTTGAAGCTTTTGCAAAAATCGTTGAAGGCATTAAAGATCTTCTTGAACTATTTAAGAATATGGAAGATGCAGATGCTGAAAGAATTATTACTAATATTGCAAAAATACTTATTGGAGTAGCAGGCGCAATATCGATGGCGTTTGAAGAATATTATAAGCAGTCCATGAATTCAATAAAGAGATTATTTCCTAAAATATTAACTTTTGTGTCAAAAGAGTTATTACCATTTATAGATAATTTATTTGGTATAGTTATACCTACATTAATTTCAAACACTATAAACAGCGTAAATACAACACTTTTGGCCTTAATTGCATATTTTCCAGAAGCCATGGGAATGCTTGATAAATTGTTGTTTGGATCTGCCGGTATCATAGTATATATTCAGATAATGCTTGACAAAATTTGGGACGATACAGTTAGTTGGATAAACAGAAGAGTTGAAATATGGGTTAAAGATATTCTTATTATTCTTCTTAAGATTGTAAAAGCTATAAATGCAGCTTTTGAAGGAGATTGGGAGGAATTTGATAAAGAAATTCAAGATTTAATTGACCATACTATAAACTTTGTTAAAGACTTGCTCACTAATGAAAAGACAACAAAAGATTTTACAGATTTAGTTGATGGAATATTTAGTAGAATTTCAGAAATTGTACGAGAAAACAAAGATGCTATAAGAGAAGCATTTGGTGATTTAGGAAAAGTAATTGGATCTTCAATCCTTGGTGGAATAGCAGATACAATGCCAGATAATGCTTTAGGAAATATGTTAAACAGCATGCTAAATGATGCTGCAAATTCAATAGATCCAGACCTAACATTTACTGGTTTATCGCCAATAGGAGGAACAAATGGATCACCGCAATACTCTACAGGTTTTAATACAGATGTTGCGAATATAGATGCCGTTGGTTCTATGTTTACTAATACTAATGCCAATACAGATAATTCTACTAAGTCTAAAGATTTCAGAGATTCAAGGTCTAGTAAAGATAAGAGTCTTAGTTTGGAAGTCATATTCTCTCCTGACTGGTATCAGTTTAATAAAGGAACACAAACTTATAGCAAAAACCAGATGCATTCTGGAGTTAAATTAAAAAATGGTTAAATTTTCAAAATGGGGGTAATTAATAATGGCTAAATTATTTGAAATACCAATAATTTCAGATGGGCAAGAATCCACATCATTAGATGTTACCCCTTTTATTGTATTAAACACTTATAACGTGTCATCGCAGCCAGTTGTTAAAAATTGGGTTGATGGAAATGGGCATGACCGAAGGGCTGTTAAACGAAGACGATTAGAAGGTTCTTTTAATGTTAAGTTTTTCAACCTTTCGGATTATCAAGCTTTTTTGGCAGCAATAGAAGGGCAACGAGTAACAGGATTTGACTATTTGTCAGTTCGTGCTTACGATAACAAATTAAGGACTGTAAAAACAGCAAATGTTTATTTAGATTATGAATTACCAGATGTTGAGCCGTCAATTGGCTGGTCATTTAATGAGGAAATTGAAATAAATGTAAAAGAACGATAGGAGGTTATCTTTATTATGTATCCAAGTAATTATAGAGATATATTCTATCAAGATGAACGTGATGAATTTATATTAATAACAGCCGAAATAGAAATCGAAGGTGGAGAAACAGTTGAGGTAAACATATCTAATGATGACCTTGTTGAAGGTTCATATGAACTTTTTGAGTCACTTACAGATTCTGAAACATTAACATTTCAAAACTGTAAATCTCAATACGTCCAATTTACAACAAAGCATGTCGAATATTCTTTGTATAAGCAATGGATTGAAGTAAAAAAAGTATTAGTTCTTGATAGAGAAGAAGAACTTTATGAAGAAATACCTATAGGTTTCTTTTATGTTTGGGAATCAAATCTAAGTAGAGATGGCATTACACAAGATATTGTTGCATATGATGCAATGTATATAATAATAAATTCAAATGCTGAGATAGTTACAGATATTTATAATAGTTTTACATTTCCTATTTCTATAAAGGATTTAAGAGATAATTTCTTTAATGAATTCGGAATAGAACAGGATAATGTAGTTTTAATAAATGACGATATCGTTGTTCCAAAACAGATAGGTAATGAAGACTATATTACTGGTGAAACAATAGTTCAGATGATTGCTGAACTAAATGGAGTATTTCCAAAAATAGGAAAAGATGGTCTTCTTACATGGGTTAGATTAGATGTAGGTGATCCTTTTGAACGAGGCCTGTATCCTGGATTTTATCCAAGTGAACATGCATACCCTGGTGCTGGATATCCTAGTTATCACCTTAATATTTACAAAGAACAATATGTTGAAGATTCTGTAATTTGGGCCAACTACTCTACTATGAAACCAGATGGTGTTCAAATACGTGATGAGAATAATAATATTGTATATTTTGCAAATTCTGAAAATTCAAAGAATCCATATGTAATCATAAACAATTTCTTATGTTATGGATTAAGTTATGGACAGTATCAGCAAATTGCAGAAAGACTTTATAAACGAATAAAACATATTTCTTACGTTCCTTTTGAAATGCAAAAAATGAGTGATCCTTGCATTGAAATTGGTGATCGAGTTTTAGTTCATACTCAAGAAAATGTTCTATTTATTTCATATGTATTTAATAAACATACATCAGGATTTGGAAGCGATTCTTTCGAAGATATTCAAACATCTGGAACTTATGATCTATCTCAATACGATATTAACACAAATACGACAGCAGCAAAAGTTAAAAACTTAGATAATAGAGTCGGAAATATTGAGAAATCCGGTTCTGGTCCATTGCAGATTGTTTCAGTTGCAGCATTACCAGACAATCCGCAGTTAAATGTTTTATATTTGATTCAAGGGGAAGTGACGGTGACTTAATATGGCAAAACAGACATCTAGAATGTATGGCATTAAAGTCAAAGAAAAAGTTAATTACTATGAATTTGGTGCTAATGATGGCTTTATTACTCTATTCTATTTATCGGATGTCGGATCCGGAGCATGGCAGGTTAAAGTTGGAAAACATGATGGAACAAATCCAAAATCTGATGTTGAATGGTGGTATAATGGAGTAAAATATGAACCTGGAGATACTATTGAAACTTTTAATGACGGAGATATTGTAACATTTCACATTCTAGAGTCACATGTTGATACTATTCCATATGTAAATTACATGTATGATATTTACGGTAATGCTGGAGAAAATATTGAGTATGGTAATAAAGAAGTATTTTATAGAATATTACCAAGCCCTGTTTCTCAGTACGCATGTAAAGTATACATGTTTGAAAACGGAATGGTTAAAAGTACTAAGGAATTTACATCTGAGGATATCGTAAAATACAAGCAAACTTATTCACAAATTGTAGATAATCCCCTTTACCCCGTATACAATATGTTATTTGATTGGCATGGTGCTGATCCACATTCTGGATATCCTCAGATGTCTTTTCAAGCTATAAGTAATAGTAACTACATTAAGTATAATGGAAATACTATTAGTAAAAATGAAACAATAAAAACTTGGCAAGCGATAGGCTTTACAGGTTTTGAAGTAAAAGATGATACAAACAAATACACTGCACAAAAGAAAACTGCAGAGGCATTACCAATGGTTCAGTTATGTAAACGAATTGGAGGTGCTTTTATTTGCCAAGCAACTAAAGATAAAAAGAATATTTTTAGTGATGTTTTTCATGACCATAAAGATGTTTACTATAACGGTCACTATCATAAGGCAATGTATTTGGTATATGATAATCCCGGTGTTGATGGTTGTTGGAAAAGAAATGTAGGGTCATTAGCTTTAACATATGCTTATCCATATTGGTTTTTAATGTCTATAAAAGCCGGGATTGAATATGGTGGTAGAACTTATGAAGCGAGAAAGCTTATAAGATCTTGGAAGCCGTCAGATTCTGTTGATATGACTTTAAAAGAGAAAGAATCGAGGGCAAAAGAAAATCATAAAGACATAAATAAAGTAGTTTATGATATTACAAAGACTGCAAATGTGGATTCAATTACAGTAATTATGCAAGAAATTGATGACAATAGGCAGTATACAGATCTTGATACAAGAACTTTCACATCTGCAGAATCTCCAGTAACATTTCATAGCATTCAATTTAAATTTGAAACTACAAAATGGACAATAATTTCAAAATGCGGGTATATTAGGTATAATGGACGAACTTATCCAAATAATAGAACAATTTTGAGTTTTAATTTAGATGAAGATGTTCATATTGAAATTGGTGATGAAACTAATAAATATTTTGTAGAGACTGAAATAACATATATTGTTAAAACACCAAATACTGATGTGAGTGCTATATACTCGGTTCATACATCAGAAATGGAAAAAACTTTAAAAATAGTTAAACAAATTGGAGATAAAGAAGAGCCTTGGGTAACGGTACGTTTTTACGAGGCAATGTATATTCCTGTAGAATACGATGACATAGCAGTAAGATTCGATAATACTGCTATGAAGTGGGAACTATATTCTAATAGCGACAATTTGTATCATGATGGAACTAATTATAAGAAAGGAACTCTATTATCCGAATGGCTTTACAATGTATTTGTTAAAATTGGAAATATTGTTGTGACTCATGAAAATCATGAAGCTTTAGAAGTTACAAAAATAGAAAAATCTAATACTAATAAAGTATCAAATCAAAACATAGATGAAGATATTAATTGGCATAAAGCAGATTCAATAGATTTTCATATTTCTTATAACTATACAAACAGTGTATGGACGCTTAGAGCCGTAAAAGATTGTTGGATGAATGGAATTCATTTAATGAATGGCGATATTATTAAACAATGGAAAACTGGTTCGTTTGTTGATGAATTTACATTTTTATTTGCTTATCATGATGATGAGGATCATCCGGAACTTATAACAAATGTTGTTTATCATGTATCGGCGGCTGTTGATTTTAAAAAAGTAACAACAGTTTCCGTATCGTTATATGGGCATCCAACAGAATCATTTAGTGATAAGGATATTTCAAAAGGATCTGAAATTAATTTTCTTTTTACAAAACAGGATGCGAGGTCTATGTACGGCTACATCTGGCAGAAAGAAGAAACACCTCCGCCCCCTGTATGGAGTTTCTTCTATTTACTTTATACAGAATTTTATTGGGGAAGTGGAATCTATAATAAATATGGTAGTTTGAGATTTATAGATGATAGAGACTTGCAGAATATTAATTCTAAAAAAGATTTGCAAATGTCTGGATGGAGATGGAATCCATACAGGGTTATTTGGTATGAATATTCATTTCTTAATAGAGTATTTATATCTTATGAATATTATGCCGGAACGCATTGGTTATATATTTGTGATAACATTTCAGATAATAATCCTAATTTTGTATTATTTTCATCGTTTGAAACAGATTTTTGGATATCATTTATTAAAAATCAGAGTACGATAATAGGAAAAAAAAGAAATGATGTAAGTTATTATTATGAATACACAATATTTTCAGACCATACTGTAAGTAAAACTTTAGAGAAATACATACCAGATATTTTATCAGAATATAGTGAATTTTTATATGCTTGCAATTATTCTAGTGGACTATTTATTAAAGAATTTGGTAATAAAGTCATATACTATGCAGACGATCGTAATGAAAGAATGGATAATTTTGAAGTATTTGTATATGATCCTTATAATAATACAATGGACGAATATCTTGTATGGTTTTCTGAATACCAAGGAATTCCTGAACTTAAGTCGTATATGGAATCTATTTCTTGGCAAAATTATGATAGAAATAATATACAGCCATCTGATGTTGGTAAAACTAATTCTTACGTTTCTTATGATAATAATCCAATCGGACAATATTCGTCTTCAAGTTTACACATAAAAGATTATGGTTGGCTTATTGAATGTAGTACATATAAGAAATTTTTCTTTAATAATGCTTTTTATTCATATGGCATTATATACCAGTCCATTCGTGAAGTGAGAGTTAATTATGACTTGGGTTATGCTAATTATTATGAAGCAGAAATCGATTATAAAGAATTTCCTGTTATAATAAAAATAACTCCAAATGAAACGTCGTTAAAATTCATGTCCGAATTAACCGATTATTATATAAGGCCTAAAGGACTGCAATATAACTCATCTCACGGATTTTTACCAGATTCATATTTTCTATTTTATGCCGGTGGCTATTATTTTGGTAATACTAAATATTTTGTCGGACAGAAAGTTAATAAAATATATAATCCGAAACAGGGACGGTATGAATATGAGTATTTAAATATATATGGAATATTTAGATTTAATACAGAGACAGAAATAGTTGAAAAAGTTAAAGAAATAAATGGAATAAATACTATTTATATTAACAAAATTGATATGTCAACTGGAGAATCCGTCGGAACTGAAAAGTTCTATTATGGGTATAATGATAATGTTAGTGAAAATGATCATTGGATATTTTATCAAACAACTCAGGATGGGGGAAACTATTCAGCTCTTCATGATTATGAAGGAACTGAATGTGGCGCTTTTACTGGATCTGTATGTTCATATGTTAATGTAAGTGGATCATTAGTTACTGCTACAAAAGACAAATTTATATTTAGAATTAAATATTCTAATAAATTTTTATATGTAGTATTTGATAATCCGGAATTCAATCCGTCCGTAGGGAATTATTGTTTCTATGTAGATCCCTACAATTATTAATTAAAGTTCCATAGGTGGTATGCGGTCTACTCCCACAAGTCAGCCGCATCTTGTTATCCCCTATGTTACTAAGAGCTTGGGGCTGGGATTACTCTTTGTTGTTGCTCAGCCTCAAGTCCTGCTTTTAGGTGATTTCCTGATATTTTTCAGGTTTCACATAGATGTCCTTCCTTTATAGTTTTGCTGCAGTGAAATTCAAGCTATAGGTAAAGCATTAGAACCCTATATCCGTTAAAGCCGGACGTACGAAAGGAATAAAAGCTATGAACGATTCGATTCTTAATACAATCAAACAAATGCTTGGTATAACAGTTGAACAGACAGAGTTTGATACTGATATTATTGTTCATATTAATTCGGTTCTTAACATATTGCATCAGTTAGGTGGATGTACTGATTGGATTCAGATAACAGGTCCTTCAGAAGAATGGAGTTTAATATCTGAAAACATGGAAAAATGTAATATGATCAAGACTTGGATGTATCAGAAAGTTAAATTATTATTTGACCCCCCTCTTAATTCAACAGTTATTTCTGCTATGGAACGACAGATTTCTGAGTTTGAATTCAGGATTCTCGAAAATCATAACGATAAATAAATATTAAAAGAAAGGAGGTACAGTCCAATGGGTCCACAAGATCAAAGATATCTGCAGCAGCCTGTTATGTATGCCAATAATGGTATGAACTGGGTTGACGGAGATGAAGGTGCTAACCGTTTCCCGGTAGCTCCAGGATATTCAGTTCCACTATTTGATAAGAATGATAAACGATTCTTTATTAAATCAGTTGATGTCTCAGGCATGCCTATGCCTTTACGATATTTTAGGTATGAAGAGGAAATTATTCAGAAAGAACCGGAAAATATCCCTAATAACTATGTTACAAAAAACGAGTTAGAAAATTTTCAAAATGGGATGTTAACACGAATGGAAGAAATGATGCAGAAGTACATTTCAAACGAAAAGAAGAACTTAAATAAAAAACAAGGAGGTGAATGAGGATGAATCCTTTGTTTCAAGAACTGAACGGTCCTAATTCGATAATGGGTCAGTTCAGTCAATTCATGCAAAATCCTTTTGCGTTTATTATGCAAAAAAGGAACGTAGAAATTCCAAGCCAATTTGGTAATGATCCTCACGAAGCAGTAAATTACTTAGTTTCATCTGGTAAAATGGACCAGATTACTTTTAATAATCTTATGGCTCAAGCAACAAGTATGGGCTGTAAGTTCTAAATTTGTATACTATTTTGCGCAAATTTGATAGTATAAATGTAACTGGTTACTCGTCTAGAAGGGTAATCACTAACCACAAAAAGTTTAATGGAGGATTAAATTATGGCATTTTCAGAAAATAGTAACGGTTTAGTTATGCCAGTAGGCCCTATGGGCGGTTACGGAAACAATGGTTTCGGCGACGGTAATGGCTGGTGGGTCATCTTATTCTTGTTTGCTCTCATGGGAGGCAACTGGGGTAATGGATTTGGTGGAAACGGAAATAATGGTGTTCTGCCTTATCTTTACAATGATGACACTAAGAACGCTGTAAACAGAGGCTTTGATACAGCAGGTCTTTCTGGACAGTTGTCTGGAATTCAAAATGCGGTATCTCAGGGCTTCTCATCTGCAGAGGTTGCTGAATGCAACAGAGCAATGAACATTCTTGGTCAGTTTAATGCAGTCCAGTCACAGCTTGCAAACTGTTGTTGCGAAAACCGTTTAGCTACTGCTAACCTTGGTGCTCTTGTACAGAGCGAAAACTGTGCTGATCGAGCAGCTTTATCCGATGGTATTCGTGATATTATTGCTAATCAGACAGCCGGAACTCAGAGAATCCTTGATATGATGTGTCAGGATAAGATTGATGCTAAGAACGAAAAGATTGCTGAACTTCAGAATCAGCTCAATATGATTAACTTAGCTCAGAGTCAGACTGCACAGACCGCTGCTTTATTAGCTGATAATAATAGACAGACGGCAGTGCTTGAAGATTATCTCAACCCCGTAGCAAGACCGGCTTATATCGTTCAGAATCCTAATTGCTGTGTTCAGCAGTATGGATGTGGATGCGGATGTGGTTCTTTCTAGGAGGTGATATCATGGCAGCAGAGTTTACTTATAATCCTATTCAGGAAGTACAGCCTAATCAGCCAGTGCTTTTTAATGATTCTATACCTTGTCAGAAAGGTTATGTAATTCATAGAAATGAAAGTGGAATTGTAACTCTCCGTGGTATCGTTAATAACCCTTGTGCTAAATTTGCAAGGTATCAGGTTACTTTCAATGGTAACATTGCAGTTCCTACAGGTGGAACAGCAGGACCTATTTCACTTGCTATTGCTATTTCAGGAGAACCTGTAGCAACTAGTAAGGCAATAGTAACACCTACCGTAGCAGACGCATATTTCAATGTAACATCTACAGCTATCATAACAGTACCTGTTGGTTGCTGCTTTAACATTTCTGTAGAAAATACAACGGATACTGAGGCACAGGCTATTAATGTACAGAATGCTAATCTTGTTGTAAATAGAATAGCATAGAAAGGAGATAATCATGCACGTTTTAAAAGATATTTGTAGCGTTGCTGAGTATCAACTTGAAGACGCCGCAAAGAAAAGAGATTGGACAGAATCAGATATTGATCTTGTCTACAAATTAGTAAAGACCATGTATTACATTAAGTGTATCGATGCCATGGAAGATTCTTTCGACGAAGGATATTCTAGAGATGGTAGAGGCGCTTCTTACAGAAGAGGTCGTTCGTATGATTACGACTATGAAGCGTCCATGAGACGTGGAAGATCTCGTGAAGATGGTAAGGACGCCATGAGAGAACTTAATGACATGATGTCAAAAGCCAACTCAGATATTGAACGCCAGGTAATTGGCCGTTTGATGGATAGGTTGGGTTAAAAATTCAAAATAGGGGTACTAGTGAGCAAATACGCTTGCTAGTATCTCTATGATATTTTCTAGGAGGGTCATATGTCATTTACACCGTTTATTAAACCGTATCCTGATGGGTATGAGGACTTTGAAGTTGGTGGCACACCAGTTACGGCAGAAATACTTAATAATAATTATGATGGATTTTTATTAGCATTAAATGGATGGGCTAGTGATGCCGAGAACGATATTGGAGATGCTAAAAGCGATATTACAGGACTTCAGGGTAATATTAGTAGCATTCAAAGCGCTTTAAATAACAAAGTCGATACAAGCACATTTAATCAACTTGGTGATGCAGTTAGACAGATCGGCCTTGCAGTTAATAGTAAGTCAACTGTTAGCATTTCAGATTTATTACAGTCTGGTACAAAGGTTGCTACTTTAACCATTGATGGTACTCAATATGACCTTTATGCCCCCTCAGGAGGTGGCGGAGGATCTTCTGTAGCATGGAATCAGATAATTTCTACTGGTACTAAGATTGCTACAGTAACAATTGATGGAGTACCTACAGATGTATATGTTCCCACTCCTATTGATGAACTTTCCAATTTGACTGATGTATCAATTACAAATCTTCAGAATGGACAGATTCTTAAATGGAACTCTACAACTTTAAAATGGGAGAATTCTAATGAATCTGGCGGTGGCACGGGCGGTCACACCATCATAGACGAGAACGGCAATTCAATGACGGCAAGGGCAGGATTGCAATTTGTCGGTGCGAAAGTATCGGATGATGCCACAAACAATAAGACTATCGTTGATATGTCGGGTGGTGGTGTTTATATCGAAAAAACATTATGGGAAGATGCAAATGGATTACAGTTTGCACCAAACAATATCCAAACTGTTACCTTGTCTGAAAGTTTAAATAAATATGATTTTATATATGTTGATGTTTCCGCCTTGGCAGATACTGAGTATCATAATCAAAATATTTTAGCGGTATCATCATTATATGATGAAAATGATGGATACAATGGAGTTGTTTGTATTGGCGGAGATATCAATCGTGCAAGTTCATTCGCCAAAGTTGATAACACACATTTAAAATTTATTGGTTTCTCCTCTGCCAATCCTCTAATTGTGTGGAAAGTTGTTGGAATTAAGGTTAGCGGAGATTATTATGCATCTGTAATCTATTCCACAGAAGAAAGAGAAATAGGGGTATGGACAGACGGAAAACCGCTTTATGAAAATACACTTGAATTATCAAGTATACCGAGTACATCTCCTATTTCAATAGATGTTTCTGCACTTAATATTGATGTTATGGCAAGTGCAATAGGCGAAGTTTATGCAATATCAAATGGTGTTATTGTTGAAACAATGGTTTTGCCAGCCTATATTTCTCAATCATATTATGGTGCAATAAGATTCTTAAATGATAATGTTCAAATCTTACACACAGGTTTGGGAGACTATTCAAGTGGTAAAATCACTATTCAATACACCAAAACAACAGATGTTGCAGGAAGTGGAAGTTGGACTCCACAAGGAGTGCCTGCCGTTCATTACAGTACGGATGAACATATTATTGGCACTTGGATTGATGGTAAAACACTTTACGAAAAGACTATTGATTTTGGGGCAATTCCCAATAACACAACAAAGTCCGTTGCACATGGAATAAATAATTTGAGTATGGTTGTTTCGTGGAATGGTTGTATGAAGTCAAGTGATTCTTTTGAAACTGTGCCGTCAGGCGAAAATAGCAATTTTAAGCTAACAGCAGATGCGACAAATATTTCTATTAGAACAAGCACATCATGGAATGATTGGACAGTTAGTTATATCACAATTCAATACACCAAATCATCATAAGAGAGGAGCAAGATATGATACACGAAATTCCAGATGAAATGAAAGCTAAAATTGAAGAAAAGACTGCATATATAGAATCGCTTATGAAAACTGGTGAATTCGATTTTTTGAACAAACTTACAATCGAAGAGCATTGGAAGTTATGCTTATTGGTAATACTATGTATGAATGATAAACCAATAAAAAAGACAGGTGATTAATCATGTATAGATATTTCAACCCCAATCCTTTTCTTAATAACAATACAGGAGATTGTGTAGTAAGAGGTCTTTGTATGCTTACTGGAGACGATTGGGATACCGTCTATATACATATTATTGTAGAAGGTTATCGAATGAAGATGATGCCTTCAGATAATCCTGTATGGGGTTCATATCTTAAACGTTCTGGATATTCTAGGTATCTTATACCAGAAGAATGTCCTATATGTTATACATTAAAAGATTTTTGCCAAGAATACGATCATGGAAAGTTCTTGGTTGCGACTGGAACCCATGTTATTGCGGTAGTCGATGGTGATTACTACGATACATGGGATTCTGGAGATGAAACTATTTTATATTACTGGAAAAAGGAGACTTAAATTATGTCAGAATGGTGGGAGATAACCCTTGTAATCATGGGAGCAATTATCACATTTTTAACAGTTTGGGAAAAGATTGAAAGTAGGAATAACAAATTTAAAGAACCTACAAGTAATCTTGATACAAGGGTTTCATTAATTGAGCAGAAGATGCGAGAGTATGATGAAAGATTTTCTAGAGACTTGGAAAGACTCGATAAGATTGAAGAAAGCAACAAAAAGATACAGCGTGGGGTTCTAGCATTACTTAACCACGCCCTAACAGGCAATAATGAAGAAGAAATGCAAGCAGCACAAAAAGATTTAAACAATTTCGTTTGGGGAGGTAAAACGTATGAACTTTGATATTTTAGGAATTATTGCAGTACCGGCTATTACTATTATTTGTTATCTTGTAGGTATAGGAGTTAAAGCATCTCCGCTTAAAGAGAAGTTTATTCCTATTATTGTTGGAGTTGTTGGTGCTATATTTGGACTTGTAGCATTCTTAACCAAAATGCCCAATTTCCCTGCAGATAACTTTATTACAGCTTTAGCAGTAGGAATCGTTTCTGGTCTTGCATCAACGGGTATTAACCAAATCTATAAGCAGTTAACAAAGAAAACTGAATAAAAGATATTTGGAGGGCTAAACATGCTTTACAGAGGAACTACTCCCACCATTAGTTTGCATATTAATAATGCAGAAAGCTATGATCTTAACAGTTTGCAGAATCCTGAAATAACCGTGGTTAATGATTCAGGTAGAAATCTAAAGACCTTTACAGATATTCAAATAGATGATCAGAACAAAAAAATATCTACAAAGTTATCTCATGATGATACTTTGGCTTTTGAGCCTGGATATTTGTTAATACAGCTTACTGCAAGCTTAAATAATGATGAATTAGCTTCTCCGATTCTAAGGACGGAGATGGGAGATAATTTAAAGTACAAGTTTATGAAGGGATGACACTATGATAGATATTTCATTGAATCCAGTCACTAATGTGGATGTATCCCTAGATTCAGTAGTTAACTTTGATATTTCATTGTTTTCAATGTCAGAGATGCTGGATTATGAATTAGATCATGTTGAGGAGTTTGAAACTGATTTAAGTTCATCTGATAATCTTGAAGTAGATATGGCAGCAGGTATTATTATTAATCCTGAGTATCCTACGTACGAAGGTCCTTATATTTCAACACCTAAGACCCATTCTCAGGTATATGATACAAAAGAAAAAGCAATGTCAGATGATTTTACTGTTTTGGAGATACCATATCAGGAGGTTAGCAATCCTCAGGGCGGTAAAACAGTAGTTATTGCTTATGAATAAGGAGAAAACAAATGGCAAAAAATAAAATCATATTTGGTAATGAAGTACTTATTGATTTAACCGGTGATAGTGTTACGGCATCAGATCTTGCTTATGGTGTTACAGCCCATGACAGATCAGGTGCAATTATTACTGGTACAAGTACAAAAGACTCAGACACGACAGATGCAAATGCAACTGCTTCAGAGATCCTTTCTGGTAAAACTGCATATGTTAATGCCCAAAAGATTACAGGTTCAATGCCTAATAGAGGCGCTGTAACTGGAATTATTGATGAGGTTGATGAAGTTTATCATATTCCTAGTGGATACCACGATGGTTCCGGAACAGTGGCTATTGATTCAACTGAACAGTCAAAGATAATTGCAAGCAACATTAAGGACGGCGTTGAAATTTTAGGTGTAACAGGTACTTACACTGGTGAGGGAGTTACTTCGCAGACTAAGAATGTAACACCTTATACCACAGCACAGACTATATTGCCTGACGCTGGATATGATTACTTATCACAGGTAAATGTAGCAGCTATCGCATATTCAGAGACTCCGAATTCTTATGGAACTACTGTAACTATAGGTACTGTTGCTCCTTAATAGGAGAATATTATGGCTAAAAACAAAATTATATATGGGAACGAGACGCTTATTGATTTGACGGGGGATACTGTTTCCTCGGACAATCTGTTAAGTGGCGCGACTGCCCATGACAGGTCTGGCGAACAAATTCAGGGAAGTGTTGTGATTCCGACCGTAAATAATGGAACACTTACCATTAAGCAGAATGGTTCGACCAAAGGAACTTTCACTGCCAACCAGGCAGGAAATACAGAGGTTAAATTAACGGATACTACTTATGAGTCACTTCCCGAGTCTAACGGTGGCAATGATGTATCTTTAGTCAAAACTGGGGATAAATGGAATTGGAACAGAACGTTTCCGTTTAAACCCGGACTTGAGGTAGCATCTTTAGATGATTTAGTAGGTTTGATGGATTATTCTTTTGACAAAAGGTGTTTTAGTGGAGTAATAAAAATAACAACAAATATTGGAATCGGAGTTACTGGATGGAGAAGAATTATTGCAATTGCTCAGAACGCTGTAAATAACGGAACTTATGACATTGGCATGTTCTGCATGTTTTTTCCAGCAGATACTTCTGATTTTGTAAACTACGCTCTTATTGACGGAAAGACAACAGGAAATTATTCAGTATCAAAAACTGGGCAATTTGTTACAAATGTTTTTGCAAGTACTGTTCAAATAATAACTGCTGGAAATGGACAATTAAATCTTGGCAATAATCTTGCTTCAGGAGCAACTGGAAAATCAAGAGGCAGATTAGTTATTTTTAGTAATACTGATACTTACTATTCGGATATTAAGGCAACTGGACTTTCGGAGAATAGAAATCTTCTTTGTCCAGACAAAAGTGGAACTATTGCAGTAACAGATGACATTACGGATGTAAATGTAAAACAGACAGCAACTTCAAATACTGAAAATGTATATCCTATTTTACTTAGTAATAGTACAAGCTCATCCACAAATACAACTTCGGCCAGAAAAAGTAAGATATTTTTTAAGCCTGGAGCTAATGGCAGCAGTGGTGAGTTTATTATTCAAGATAGTTTAGGCAATGAATGTTATATAGACACTTCTGGATACTTAAAATTAGGAGCAAATGTTTCATGGACTTTTGCAAATGCTATTAATCAAGAGTTGCGTATGAGAGCTTCAAACGAAGCTAACTATGGAGTGGTTTTAGGTGCTATCAAATACAATAATAAGAATTATTGGACATTTTGTCCAGAAGTTGATACTTATTTAAGACTTGGAATGCCTAATAATAGGTGGAACCAGATATATTCTTCCTCCGCAACGATTAATACTTCGGATCGTAATGAGAAAAAAGATATTCGTGAACTTGATGAATCTGCAAGAGATTTGATAATGGGATTAAAACCTGTTTCTTTCAAATACATAAATGGAGAAACTGGTAGAACACATCATGGAATGATAGCTCAGGATGTTGAAGAAGAACTCGAAGATCTTGGTTTAACTGCCATGGATTTTGCAGGTTTCTGTAAAGATCCAAAAGTGGAAACACATTATGAAGAAGATGATAAAGATCATGTAAAACCTGAATGGCGAGTTGTCGAAGGTGAATACACCTATGGATTACGTTATGAAGAGTTCATTCCTGCCATGATTAAAACTATACAAATGCAGCAGGAAGAAATTAATGAACTTAAACGACGTATAGATATTTTAGAAGGAGGACGAACAAAATGATGAATGTCAGTGATTTCATTGAGATGCTTAAAGTAGCTCATGATGTCCCTAATAAATACAATAATAAACGAGGGTATAACCTTGGATATTTTGATGGTGCGAAATACAACTTTGATTGTTGGAATCTCATTAAGGTTATATTAGCAGGTTGGGTTCCTACAGGAGAGTTAGGTTCTAAAACAGATCCTAAAGTAACAGGTGACGTAGATGGTGCTACTCTTCTCGCAAGATGTACACAGAGGTCTAAGGATTTCTCCAAGATTTCAGTCCCTGGAACCTATTTATATTTGTCAACAAGCCCTCATTCAGGCATATTCATTGGAGAATTCCAGGAAAACGGAAAGATTTACAATGTTATTGAATGTACCAAGGGCATGTATGCTGGTCAGGATGGCGTAACATATTCATATGTAGGTCCTGATGGTTCGAGATCAGCTTGGAAGGGTGCCCCTTCTAGAATGAAATGGACCGACTATGGTTTACTTACTCCTTACGTAAACTATGGTAACGCCATTCCTACACCGGCTCCTACTCCTACAAAAGACTGGATTGAGAAAGGTGACAAGGGCCCTGAAGTAGAGAAAGCACAGAAAGCTCTTCTTGAAAATGGATTTGATCCTAAAGGAATTGACGGGATATTTGGACCTAATACTGAGAAAGCTGCAAAAGCATTCCAGAAAGCAAATGGACTTGTGCCTGATGGCAAGATCGGTCCTAAAACTAGGGATATTTTGTATAAACCGGTTGAGAATGCTAAAGATGGTAAGGACGAACCCGTATATTATACTGTTAGATCCAACGATACACTTACTACAATTGCAAAAAAGAACGACACCACAGTTGAGGAATTAGTTAAACTCAATCCACAGATCAAGAATCCGGATTTGATTTACAAAGGCGATAAGATAAGGGTGAAGTAATTCGCATAATTTACATCCTCTTTATAAGACCAATAGTGGTCGAGATTTTTATATGGAGGATTAAATTATGAAAATTGCTATTTATAGTTATTTATTAAGAAGAATCGATGAACTTTTAAAGAATTTAAATCTTGGAACATATACGATTGAATATTGTAAATCCAGAAATTTATTTACAATTAAATCTGGATCTAGAATTATTGTAAGGTATAATGAAGACTGGGTTAAATTCGGAGATGGTAATAATGGACTTGATCTTAATGAAATTAATTATTACGAATGGGCAGTTCTCGAAATTGAGAACAAAATATTAGAATCTGATCTTATGGATTTATTAGAAAATTAAAAAAGAAAAAGTCGCAGGTTTAACAGCTTGTGACTTTTTTCGCATATTTTACATTTACTATATAAGATAAAACACAAATATATTGTTTATAAAAGGAGGAAAACATTATGACATATATCGAAGTTTTAAATCAGGTTAATGACATGATAGCAAGTGGAAATTTTAACTATATTAAGTATTTAAACTTAATTGATCAGAATAATCTGACAGCATTCCTGTTTATGGTATGTGAATCGATATTCCTATGGACAGTAATTATTATGACATGGGGAATCATTAAGTATGCAAAAGCAGTAGTGTTATCGATTAAAGAAGAGATTGAGGAAGGATGATTTATATATAGGATAGCTTACACTTGCTATCCTTTTTCGCATATTTTACATACTCTTAATAGGAGGTAAATGCTTATGTTTATTATCATTTTAAAAAGTATATGGCTCATATCCCTATGTACGGGATTTGCACCTGAATTATTATTAATAGTAGGAATTATGTATTTAACTGGATATTTTAAGAGATTAGAGGAATCGTAATAGATGCGGTTCCTCGCATTTTTCTCAATTACTCTATAAGAGTATTTTTAAGGAGGTAAAGCTTATGGCAAAATTAAGTCCTAATCAGGTTAACGATTTATGGAGGAATGCAAGACTCACTATAACTACAATTGTACTTCCAGCAATTGGAATTACAGGAGTGGCTTATATGACTTGTGAACCATTTCATAAATTTGTTGATGACAAAGTTGACAAGATTTTAAATCATAAGAAGAAAAAAGAAAAAACTGAAGAATAATATTTTTTAGAGATGGCTTTTACAGGTCATCTCTTTTTTGCCTCGCATAATTTACACTCCTTATATAAGAGGTAACAAACAAATTTAAATTTATAAGGAGAATTTATTATGAAGAAGTTTATTAAAAATTTATATCTTGATTCATTCTTTAAAGTTTATGAATTTATCATGAATAAAACTTTTATAGGAAAACTTTACATGAAAAAATATTACGACAAAAATTTAGATTGGATTGATAATTTTGATGAATGGTTAGAATCAGATAGCATCTAAAACGGGTGCTATCTTTTTTTTTCGCATTTTTTGCAACGCATATATAGACCGAGAGGTCTAATGTATGTTGAATGAGAAAAATAAAATAGGAGGTATTCTTATGAAAAGACAGAAAGATAAGAAAAAGAAGAAAGGTATATTAAAGAAATTACCGATTGCCATATTGGCAGGTGGTTTAATCGGAATAGGATTAATTCCTTTCCACAAGATCAAATCTAAGCTTACGAAGAAGACTAAAAAGAAAAGACGTGTATTAGCATAGGTTATAACGAGGGTTAGTATATTTTACTGGCCCTCACATTTTTTGGAGGTATATTATGAATAAATTACCATTAGTTTTATTTTTATTAGGTGTAACTTTAGTATTAACAAAGATTGCTAGATTGATATCTATACCTTTAGGAGGATAATTATGAGAATTTGGCATTACAAGCTCATTCCTGTTTTACCAAGGCAGCAGCTTCTTGGACAATGGAGAGAATGTTGTGCTATTTCTAAAATGATATTACAGGAAAAAGAATGTAAACACTTGTTAGTAAGTAAAGTTACTGAATACCCGGCATGGATGTGGATGTTTTATCAACATTTAATAGAAAAAGAGTTTGAAAAAAGAGGCTATGATATTCATAAAGCTACTTTATGGTCCATTTGTGATAATACAATGAAAGCTGAAGAAGAAGGATATTTTGCAGACGATGATTCTTTTGATTTTATGATGTATAAGGACGATCCATTTCCTGGTTGGCACAATGACAGATATTTACTCCAGTGTTACTTTAATCTAGAAGAAAAGTACGACTGTGGAGGAATACCTGAGGAAGAATGGTTGAAGATCGATCGCTTTATGCAATCAATTAACATTTTATGGTTATGAATGGAGGAAAAATAATTATGCAAGAAACTTTATTAGAATTAGTTAACAAAATGGATAACGATGTTGTATTTAATGTAGGCACTGAAGGTTCCGGATGGATATTTATTGGAACTAAAACAGAATTCCTTAAGACTATTGATTCTATCAATAAATTTTATACTAAAAAATATTCTCTTTTATTAAAGAATGCTATATCTGCAATAGAAAGTGTCACTGTTTTAAATAGAAAGAGAAAAAAGATCCAGGATAAGTATAAAAGATCTTTATTCCATGATATGAGGATTATGATGATTGGAATAAGAGATTACTGGAAGAGGCTGCAAAGCTTCCTAATAGAATTAATTATTTAATTAAGGCAGCCAAGAAAGCTCAATTAGTTGCTGATAATTTTACAGCATTTGAGACAAGAGAAGTTATTGAAAAATCATTTACTGATATTTCAAATACTCCTTATATTAAAATTGCTGGAAGAGATAATGGAGAATTCTGGACAAAAGAGGAATTTAATACAAAATACAGAAATGGAAAACGTATAGATCCTAAACCTTTTGTAATTGAGAAAGGTGAAGATGAAGAAGAGGAGGATTAATTATGGATAAATTTAATGATATTTCTAACAAAATTAAATATCAGATTGTTGGAGAACCGACAGAAGATGAAAAGAAGGCGGCAGCAAATAAAATCTGGGAGATTTGTAAAGAATCTCCAGAAATTGGTAATGCAGTAATGGATCTCTTAGGCGATGATGCTTATCAAAGAGTGATGATGTACAAAACCAAAGATATTTCGATTAAAAAGAATCAGGATATACTTGCCGATATTATAAGAAATGCAGCTCCTGAAGATATCGCCGAAGCGATGATGCAGGGAGAATTTTCATTGATAAATTGTGATAATTGTCCGGCAAGGGAATATTGCGATTCTCGTATGAACTATACGGGAGATGAAGACGAATTAGAGGAACCGATTCCGGATCCAGATGGTACATTCGTAACTTGTGAAAAAGTAATGAATGAGTGGTTAAAGGAGGACGCAGAATGAAAGAAGTAACCGTTCAATTTATATCTGGTCATAGAATTACTGTTAATAATGTAATTGATTATGTTGAATCAGAAGAATTTGATGTAATCGTAACAGATATGGAAGAACATGTAACTTTATTTAGAAATCAGATGGAGTATATGGTTGTAAAAGATTTAGAGGAACCTTTATTAGCAGTGCCTGAAAATGGCGAGCCATATAATAATTTTTAAGGAGGGATATTGAAGATGGGTTATAAAGTTATTGACTATAATAATGAAACCGTACGTGTTGGTTTTTCTACAGAAGGAAAAGCTTGGAATTGGCTATATTCTGTGTTTACCAAAGACTACATCAAAGATGCTGGTTTAAATGTTGTAAAGGAGGATAATAATGACTAATTTAACTATCGGTGATATTGTTATTGCAAAACATAATAATATTTGGCAAAAAGGATGTATAACAAAAATTAATTCTCATCCATATTACAAGGGCTTTTATATCACTTTTGATAAAGAATCTGTAGATGACTCTTATATTCCTTATAACAGATCAGATATTATAAAAGTTGGTTCTGATTTTTATATGGGCTGCTGTAATTGCAAATATCGTACTAAAGGATGTTTTGATCAGCCTTGTAATGGATGTTTAGTGAAACAACATTATTATTGGGAACCTTGCTATTCATTGAAGAATAAGGATAAGTTAAATGGAAATGATATTAAAACATTCTCAATAGATGAAGGACCTTTTACTGATAAAATTGAAAAACTAGATGCAGTATCGTTTTATCCTAAATTTGAAAATAAACAAAAAATCAAACCCGATCATTATTCGGACGACATTGATGCATTAAGATATTATATGGACGATGTAAGAGCAACTGCCGAATTAATGGCAGATTTTAATAAGAAGGAGAATAAAGATATGAAAAAGCAGCAGAAAAAGAGAGATAGAAATATTATTAAGGTAAAAGATCTTGAAACAAGAAAGATCAAGGAGATTATGTTCAATGGTCCTGCAACTATTATTAAGTGGGAGCCTACAGTTCGTCAGCAAATTTGGAATGAAAAAGCTGATAAAACGGTTGTCGTATGTAAAGAATCGGATTCGTTTGACAAGACAACTGGTTTCCTATTAGCAGTTCTTAAGGAAATATTAGACAATAAGTCTTATGGTAATATCCTTGAGAAGATTGATGAGCTTTCTAAGCAGGATATTATGGCTGATCTTAATAATAAAACTGAGCTTCATCACTGTTCCATAAAAGATCTTAAAGAACAAACCGAAGCTCTTGAAAACGTATACGTTCCCGGATCTGTAGTTAAATTCAAGAACGGAAAGAAGAATTATATGGTAATTAGTTACAGGTTTGATGAACAGCTTAAAGAGATGGTTTATATCTTACGGCCTTATAAAGGAGCCTGGTATAGTGATTTAGAAGGCACACGGAAAAAGAATGTTCCTCATTCTAGATTAATAATGGTAAGGAGAAAGTAATTATGGATATTAGTTTTATAATTACTATAATTATTGGGATAATTGCTAGTATTTTTATGGCCTACTGGGTCACAAGAGAGGAAAAATATGAGTAATTTCGACGACATTTATAAGTTAAATCGCAGTAAGAAAAGGAGAAAGGACATGATATTTAAAATCTTATGTGCAGGAACATTCCTGTTATTAGCAGCAATAGTATTTACTATTATTTATTTAAGTCTTATGAAAGCAGCAAAAGAAGACTTCAAAAATGAAGCAGAAACCTCAATTATGGAAAGCAAAATTAAGGAAGTAAGTCTCGATGATATTCCAGAAGATCCTGAAAATCGTAAGGACGAACAGTATGTAAAAGATATTTCGGAAGCATTTCCAGAAGAAGTTGTTGAGGCAGTAACTAAAGATATTTCTAATGAAGTAATAGCCGAGGAACTAGTTGAAAACAAAGACTTCTGGGAAGATGTAAAAGCAGTTACAGAAGAGGATATTCAGAAAGATCTTGATACCTATTATGAAGAACAAGGTTACAAGTTCCTAGATATTTTACTTCCTAAGAGTCTTCAAGCCTTTACACAGGAACAGTGTATTGACTACGATGTTCCTTACGAGTTAGTATTAGCTCTTATGGAATCTGAATCTTCTTTCAGAGAAGATATTGGAACTGAACGTGTCTTAGGTGGTGAAGAAGGAGGTCCTAGATATTACGGTTACATGCAGCTCTCAGCAGACAACTGTGAAAAAGCTGCAAACACATATGCATTAGATCCTCATATACCTGAAGGAAACATCGAGATGGCAGTTCTTATGCTCTCTGGATATTTAGAGAAGTATGATAATGACTGGGATAAAGCCATTATGGCCTATAAGGGCGGAGAAGGTTATGCTGATTTAATGATTGCATCCGGCAAAACTTCTAATGCAGCTATTAATGTAACTAATAAAGCTTGTCATTATGGAGTTTTATTAGGAACTAGAGAGGAATAATTGCATGGACGAAGAAAAGCAGATACAGGAATATATTAAAAAGAACTTCCAACCAGTTGAAGATAAGCCTGGATATGTTTATTTTAATAAAAGAAATTTTGAAATAATTAGCATAGAGACTTTAACAAAGTCGCTGGAAGGAAAAATAATTAAATAAAACTATAAGGAGGACATCTAAATGGCAAAACTTGAATTATTAGAAGGAATTGATATTCCAAATGATGCTAAAATTGAAGAAGTAGCATTAATAATTAAATACAATTCAGAATCTAGTGATATTTCTCATAATATTAAAAAAGAAGATCGACCTGGACCTTGGGTAAAAATAATTAAAAATGAAAAATTTATATTAAAAAAGGAGGACATCTAAATGGGATTTACAGAAGTTTTAACAATTGTATTTATTGTATTAAAGTTATTAGGAGTTATTGATTGGAAGTGGATATTTGTAATCCTTCCGGAACTCATAGTAGTAGGACTCTATATGCTTTATATTCTTTTCTGGATTTGGCAAATGTATAAGATGAAGCATGATGATTGGTTATAATAAAATTATATGGGAGGAATAAGTATATGTATGAAACCAATTGTGTTGTTTGCGGAAAAGGTACTATTTGTCATATTGGCGAGTTAAAACTTTGTGCAAATTGCAAAAAAGTAAATGATAAAAATGATGATAATCCAATAATTAAAACCTACAAATTTACTTATATTATGGATCTTAGACCTTCACAAGAAAAGAAATCTATTGATGAAATAGAACATATTTTAGAGTATATGATTGATAACTATAATCCAAATAATGAAGAAGATTGCAGTGATACAGAAATAGCTAGAAGAAATACTCTTAGATGGGTATATTCTATGTTTGGACATACGCAGCAAATAGAATTTAAAAATAATTCAAAGGAGGAATAAAGATGAATTCAATTATTTATGTAAGCTTATCTATAGTTGTCTTGTTTGTTTCGATTGCATTGATATTTGTGTCTATCAAAACAATAAAGATACAAAGAGCATATGAAAAATTAGTAAAGAACTATAATGATAAATGTTCTTTTTATAAATATGTTGAGTCTAAGAATTGTGAATATGTTGAAAAAATAAAAAAAATGGAAAAAGAAGCCGAACATAATAAACCATTTGTAATTAAACATGCGACTATTCCGTTTAAGACTTATTTTTGTAAAGCTATTGATCCTGGGATGTATTATACTGTGACTAACCAGCTTGAAGTTAGCGAAGAAATAAAAAACATTTTAATAAATCAATTAGCGAAGCAAATAATTGATGATGCTCCTATTTTAATATCATCAGATACCGATTCCGATACGTTACAAACTGTTTGGATGGCAGAAATTTATGTTGGATTTAAAGATTATTAAGGAGGGTAAGGAGAAAACAATGGTTAAAGATTATTATATCTTCAGAGGATATTTTAATATGAACTATGTAGTAGATTTCTTTTTTGATTTTGATAAAAGGGAGGATGAAGACAATGCTGACTGATATTTTGTTCTTAATTGTATTTAAGTTAATCTCGGCACCTACATGGTGCTTTGTAATAACTTGGATATTATTTGGCCTTAATGCTATTATTTCATTAACCAAAGCGTACAAATTCATATATGAGAAAGGAAAAAAAGATGGAAGTAAATGATATTTACGGTAATAAAACTTATTTAAATGTACCTCAGAGAAAGTTATCTGCTGGAAGTGTTAAGAAATTCGACGGTGTTAATGACTTTTATATTCCTCCTCAGCATAAAGAGGACAATATTGATCGTATTGTAAAGGAATATGGTCAGGCAACTGGTTATGCTAAGTGGCAGAAAGAGCATTATCCCGTTAAGGTTGATATTTCATTACTTCGGGCTCGTATGATTGGTAAAGTTGATGCAAATGGATATCCTATTGATGTTAAAAGCGCTAAAGTATTTAAGTGATTGGAGGACAAAGTTATGGCATTTTTTAATGATATGGACAGATTGAGTTTAAAGTTATTAAGTCCTAGTGGACTGGAGTTATTCGCAAAAAATATTCAGGAAGCTTTTAATAATGGTCATAAATATCGCAAGATTGAAGATTGTAATGGCATTGTTGAATATTTAAAAGCTATTAGAGATGGTGAGGATGGATCTGAAGAACTGTTCAATAAGTATATTAAGGTTGTAGATATTGGGGAAAAAGTAACAGAGAAGAAATGTTGTAATTGTATGAGCTCTGATATTTGGCCTAGTAAAGAACCTTGTATGTCTTGTATATCATCTGGAGAAATACGTCCAAATTGGAAACCTAAAAAGGATACATCAGAACAGGCTAAGAAAAACATTAATGATATTTTCGGAGTTGATAGCATCAAACATATCGAAGATCGTGTAGAGTCAATTCAGGCTAATGTTCTTGAGTATGGTAATAACTGTGTTAGTAAGTTAATAGAATTAAAAGATAAAGTTGGCCTTTCTCCGGATGCTGAAATCTATTTGCATGATATTCGTCAAGATTTATGTGACCTGGATATGAGGCTTCAAGGTCTTGAATCAACGTTACACGATATTTATGAATCTCTTAATGAGATTAAAAACCATGAAAAACTTAAAACAATGACAGTTGTTACTCAGAAAAAACCTATTGCTAAAAAGTCATTATATGGACTTAAAACAGGCGATGTTGTTAAGTATAAAGGCGGAAACGGAGCTTTATATACTATAGTAGGTTTTAATGAACGTAGTAAATGGTATAGACTTAAATCTCATTCAACTTCTGGATATTTTGTCTATGTACCTGGATCGAGACTTGAAAAAGTAGAGGAGGAAAATAAAAATGGCAATACCTAATCCTGAAGAACGTCCTATATTTATGGACGAAGGCAAAGTCATTTGTGATCGTTGCATTAACAAAGAAAAACATGGTAATGAAGAGCCTTGTTGTTCTTGCAAATGGCTAACCGGTTGTATGGGCGATACAAATTTCTTTAAAGAAAGAGAAAAATCGCAATAATTTCATATTCTATATAAGGTTAATACCTAATTTATATTTTACAAGGAGGAAAAAGAAATGGCAAAAAAGAAAGTTGATTTTAATTTAATGGAATCAACCGCAGAGGTAGCTGAATGCTATAAGGGAAAAATACTTGAAGGCGACAATAAGAAGGAAACGATGAATACTTATGTTGAAGCTGCAAAGTTGTTAATTGAAATGGAAACAGGATCTTCTGAAGAAGATGATATTTCTATAGCTGAAAGAAAAGCTAAAGCAAGAAAAGTAGAAGCAGAAGCTAGAGAAGCAGAGGCAAAAGCTGGAATTGAGGAGTTAAATCTTGCTAATAAGCGTAAGGACGATAAGTTCAATAAAGCTATGGATATTGTTGAGAAATCAGCACCATATGTAACAACTGGAGCGACTATAGCTTCAACATTTGTGTTATTTAACAAGAAATGTAATTTCGCAGAGAAGTCTATTAAGTTAATTACTAGCATTGAGCATCTTGGGTATATTCCGGCAGTAACAACTAAGAAAGTCATTGACAGCGTATTTAGTAGTATATTTAAAGGTTAGACCAAACTTAAGAGACTGTATGATATTTTAACAGTCTCTTATAGTTTTCGCATTAATTACATGTTATATATAGAAGGAATGTTAGTGTAATTGGTAACACGCCGCGAATAAGGTAGCGGAGTTACAGGTTCGAGCCCTGTACAGTTCCTTCTATATTTGCCAAATGATTCGCAAAAAAAACATATACTTTATAAGAATAATACGAAAGGAGAATTTTTTATGGCAACAAGCACAATTATAACTATTGCGACTCTTGCTGTAACGAGCATAATATCTCTTGCAGGAGGTATAGCATCAGAAGCAGTAAGAGAAAAAGAAACAAAAAAGCAAGTTGATGCAACTGTAAAAAATTTAGTAAATGGTAAAAAATAAGGAGGAAAGGTTATGTTAGGAGCATTTGGACTTATTATTGATTTAATTTTAATATTATTCGGACTGGAATTATTGGGATTAGCACTTATATGCTTAATATTCAGGATATTACCTGGCTTACTTAAAGGAATTGTAAGCCTCGTAACAAATCCGATATTTTGGATTGCAGTGTTAGTATTAGTATTTCTATTCTGATATTATTAAGAAGGATCATAAAAGGTAGTGTATATTTAGCACTGCCTTTCCTTTTTGCAAAATTATTTAAAAGGAGGATATTTTTAAATGAACAAATTTGATGTTGTATCTGGATATGTCTTTGATGAATTTAGAAAGAATAGTCCAAAGATATTGTTAGGAGCTGGGTTGGCTTTGGAATTAGGAGCAATTATTGCATCTGGTAATGCTTCTTTTAAAGCACATGATATTATCAAAGATATTCATGAAGACCCTCGTAAACGTGATAAGAGGTGGCTTACAACGCAGTATTTACTTAATGTAATCCCTCTTTATATTCCTGTTGCCATATTAGGCACAGGCAGTGCTGTATGTCTTATTAAATCTTATGATATTAATGCTAAACGTCTGGCAGCAGCAACAGCTTTAGCAGAAGTATCGATAGATACATTAAGATTATACAAGCAGAAAGCAAAAGAAACTCTTGGAGAGGAAAAAGTCAAAGAGATTGAAGAAGCAGTAAGGGAAGAACACAAAACAAAATCCGCTCAGAGTCTTGATGAGATAGGAGCATGTGATATCCAGTGGTTTAAGGACGAATTAACCCAACAGGAGTTTCTTTGCACAAAAGAAGAAATTGTAAGAGCAAATCTTGAATTCTGTCAGAGATTACAGTCAGAAATGATGATGTCTGTTAATGACTGGATTGATATCCTTAATGATCATGCTTTTAATTGTGGCGGCGATAGTTATCAGCTTAGACATGTATTAGATGGAGATGATCGTGGATGGGAAGAAGGATATCCTATCTATATTGATTGTAAGAAACCTGGAACAACTTCTAGAGGTAAGGCATGCTTTATATTAGAGTATAGTTTACCACCTAGACAGGGATTCAGACACAGATTTTATAATTAATGCTCGCATAAATTACAATGTATTTATAGGAGCTATAAGAAGCTCCGCGCAACATTGTTCGTTCTTTGGAAATTTTAATAAATAGGAGGTAAAAATTATGAACGAGAACACAACTTTAGTTAATGATGTAGTAGAAGAGGTTATGGAGCAGGCAGCTCCCGTAGCAACAGAAGCAGCAACCAAGGCAGTTGCAGAGTACAAAATTACTACCGCGGACAAGGTAGCCGCTGGTGGAATTATTGGCTTGGCAGTTGTTGGACTTGGAACGCTTGGATTCTTAGGCTATAAGGGTGGCAAGAAGCTTGTTGGAAAGATCAAATCTGCTGTAGAGAAGGCTAAGGCTGAAGCTCAGGATGATATTCCCGAAGCCGTTGAGGTTGTAGAAGAACCGAAGAAGACTAGCAAGAAAAAAGTTGACGCTGAATAATTTAATTAACTCGAAAGAGCTTGTATATTTTACAGGCTCTTTCATTTTTGCAACATTATTTAAAAGGAGGACAAAGTTATGTCAAAGAAACAGATTATTGTTAATTCTATTCCCGAACAGGCTTTTGATAATTTATTGAAAGCCAATAATGCTAATTGTTATAATAAAGGTTATGCAAATGGTTGTCTTGCTGGTATATTAGTAGGCGGAGTTGCAACTATTGCAAGTTTCTTATTTGTTGATATCATATATGGTATGGGCAAGAAGGCCGGTAAAAAAGAGGCTAAGAACACATATGAAGCTATTATCGATGATATTTCTGATATTATTGATGATGAAGAAGAGGAAGATAAGGAGGAATCATAATGGATTTATCCCAGTACAGAGGCAATAGTAATGCTTCAAAAGATATTCAGCAGGTTCCTGAAGAAAGAGAAAGAATGGAAAAGATTGCAACCGGAAGAAAGGTTAAGCAGTCTTTCACAAACAGATTTATATCTGAATTTATTGCAGATGATATTCACAGCATAGGCGACTATATTATTCATGACGTAGTTGTTCCAGCAGTAAAGAATGCCATATCTGATACTATAACTAATGGTATAGACATGTTATTCTTCGGACAGACGCGTTCACATGGTGGATATTCTGGTAACAATAGTATTAGGCGTATAACGCCATATAGTTCTTTATATTCTTCAGGAAGTAGCAGAATTACAAAGTACAATGAGCCTCAAACAACACAGCCAAGAGGGTTAGGACGTTATACATATCAGGATATTTTGATTCCATTCGTTCCGGAGGAAACTCATAATGATACTAAAGCAAAGGCGATGGAAATATTGTCCAAGATGCGTATATATTTAGATCGTTATGGTGTTGTATCTGTAGGTGATTTGTATGATGCAGTTGGAGAAATCCCCGATAAAATTGATCAGGATTGGGGATGGTATGATCTCTCCGGTGCATATATTCAGAACAGTAGGGAAGGATTTATATTAAGAATGCCTAAAGTTGAAAGCATTAAATAGGAGGTATTACTGTGGATATTAGTGCAATGAGAGACTATATTCTTAAGATGTATCCAGGACCTAAGTGGATTGAAAAAGTAGCTCATATGAGGGATGACCAAGTAATGGCCATATATTTTAGTATGAAAAAGAAGGGCCAAAAGCCCGTTAATGATAAGCCTAATAAAAGACAACTTACTATTTATGACTATGATGAAGATGGTTGTTATATTTCAAAGAGATAAAGGAGGACATTATTATGGCAACAGCTATTAAACACAAGCAGCGTAGCAGAAGAGTTTGGAAAACTCAGGAATCTGTTAGAAAATCGTTTTTTAATATTTGCAATGGATATTCTTTAGGAGTAATCCAGAGCAAGTTGTTAAATAAAGGAGGACATATTTAAATGGAACCTAAAGTTGATATTTTTGTACTTGCACCTCAGATGTTTTTTGAGGAATGGGAGATTAATCTTGCAGAAGAAAGATTGGAAGGCTTTGCTCATGTAATTCACGGTAATCAGGATGTTGATATTATTAAGTCTAAGTCATTTCTGGTAACTAATTATAAAGCTGATCCGGAAAAGAATGGTGAGGCTATTTCTGATATAATCAACTGTATTGTGGACACTAAGCCTGACGAGATATTTACGGTTTCCAAGGCGTGGGATTGTGATGAAATCCGTTTAATCACTGATTTTTGTAAAATTGCTGGTATTAAGATTGTTGAGTTTGATCTTGATATTATTATACCTGATGGGGAGCGTAAAATGTATGAAAGACAGGATGAACATATTGAAGGTCCAGTCATGGTAAGTAATGGAAATCTATAACCGGAGGACTTAACTATGGTTATATTTTATCAGAATAATGAAAAGTTCAAGAACACATTGCTCGAGTTAATAACATTACATCAAAACTTGCATGAAGATCTTTCTGAAAAAGGATTGTTTACATTCTTGTTAGACGCTGAAGAAACACTTGGTATTGATATTAAGATAGACCCTGAAGTTAATCTTATGAAAGCAAGGCCGAGCAGAGGCTGGAAATGGTCTACATTAAGATGTTTTGCAAGTGCTGATGATTATTGTTTAAATCTTCCGGAAGCTGAGATATTAGCTACTAAACATGAAGTAGATGAAACGTTCAAAGCAGAACCGGAAGAGGATTTGATTCATATTGATAAAGTTGAATTATTGAGAGAACTTAAAGCTCTTGATATTCAATTAAGTAAATTAATTAAGAAAGTTGAAGGAGGAACATGGTAATGGGATTACAGAACACTATTTGTAGAACTGCTAAGTTAAGCCTTGATATTCTTAAGAGGAATAAAGAAACTGTCTTATTGATATCTGGTTTGGCAGCAGGACTTGGAACAGTAGTAACAGCTAGTAAAGGTACACTTGCAGCAAAAGATATTATTGAAGAGCATAAGCAGAATGTAAAAGATATTAATGAAGCTTCTGAAACAGATCCTGAGTATAAGGACTCTGATATTCATAAGAAAGATGTTATCAAAAATTGTGTATGTACAAGCACAAAATTAGTAAAAGCTTATGCTCCTTCAGTAGTATTAGGTGCAACATCAGTATGCTGTATATTAGCACAGCACAAGATGATGACAACTAAAGTTGTTAAACTTGAGGAAACTGTAGCTAGTTTATCAGCAGCTTATATTGCTGTAGATACGGCTTTTAAGAAATACAGAAAGCGTGTCATTGACAAGTATGGTGAGAAAGAAGATGCATATTTCAGATATGGTCTTAAAGAAGATACTATTGAAATCACTGAAGCTGACGAAAAAGGAAAGACAAAGAAACATAAAGAAAAGATATTAACAATTGATTCACTTGATAAATCTGATTATGCTAAGTTCTTTGATGGCAGTTCAGAAGAATTTATATTCCAGGATCCTATGAAGTACAAACCGGATTGGGATGCAAATCTTCGCACATTAATGATACGTCAGAAGACTGCTAATGATATTCTCATAAGAGATGGATATTTGTTCTTAAATGACGTCTATGATCTTCTTGGTATGGAAAAGACTAAGGCCGGTCAGGTTGTTGGATGGATTTATGATCCTGAGAATCCCAACATTGATAGTTGCGTTGATTTCAAGATTATTAGTCCTATTAAGGATGCTGATATTCTAGATGCTTATGGAGAAGAAGGTATATTAGTAGACTTTAATGTTGATGGAATTATTATTGATAAATTGTCAAAGTTCCCGGATACCTGACTGGAAAGTTGGATATTTGGTTTTGACATGGATGATGGACATCATTATTTTTAGAAGGAGGACATTGTTATGAATGATGCTAATAAGCGTATATTAGTTGCTATCAGTTCCTTTATATTAGGTTTAGGTTCTGGTGGCACTATTGCATATTTTGTAACTAAAGAGTTTTACAAAAAGAAATGTGAAGAAGATATTCAGAATCAGACAGAGTACTACATGCGTAAGTACGAAGATATTTTAGATAAGGAGGGATATTCTAATGACAGCAGCCTTGAAGAAAAAGGTAATGAGGAAAAGCCGGCCAGTGTGCAAGAAACAAAAGAAGGCATCTCGGATATTTACAGGTCACACACACCAGAAGAGTTTGATAAAACATCTTACGGTTCTTATTTTCGCGGTGGCAGCAGCGACCGTTCTAATGATATTGCTGATACGAAGTCTGTTAAAAAGAAAGTAACTCGTAAGTCAGGTCCTAAGATGGTTGATGAAGCAATCTGGGATGCAAATCCTGATAATTATGAAAAGAGATTCTTTATATATTATGACGTTGATTCTGTCATGGTGGATGACGAAACTGAGCAGATTGTTGAAGATGGAGAAGCACTTATTGGTGTTGCAAATCTAAACGACGCAGATCAGTTTAATAACGTTATATATGTAAGTAACAGCAAGACAAAGACTATTTATCAGGTGACCGTTGAACAGACTGCATTTTTTGAAGTAGGTAATGATTAGTTCATCGATTTCTGATTATAAAAACTGGCTAATGAATTTGGTCGTTGATAAGGATCATTCATGCTATAATAATTTACTTAATTTTATATTCAATAAAGAATTTTATTGGTCAGTTCCAAGAGATGAAAATCGAGCAATAGATGGAATCCATTTAAGAGAGGTGTTTGCCGATCAGTATGGATATTCGTCAGGCATGGATGGTCCTTGTACTGTTTTAGAAATGATGATAGCTTTATCTGTTAGAGGAGCTGAAGATATTCTATGGGATGGAGAGAACAATTGGACTCCATTTATATTTTGGAGTATGATTAATAATTTAGGTCTTATAGATAGTGTCGACAGTAACTTTTATCAAAATTATGTTGATCAACAAATCAGCATATTTTTGGACAGAAACTATGATGAAAATGGTGTTGGGGGCCTATTTTTGCCCAGCCCATTTTATTCCCAAATCCCAAAAAAGTTTCAAAAATTAGAAATCTGGGATCAGATGAATGATTGGATAAATAGCATTTTTGAGTAAAATTGGTCAAAAAACCGTAAAAAATGGCTATTTTTATCCCATTTTCCCATTTTCCCACTATATATTTAATTACGTGAGAATAATGTATTAATATATATAAAAAATATAAACAAATTTGGTTTTGGGATTTTTGACAGATTAAAAAGATTTGTAAAGATTGTAAGGACGACGAAACTATGATGGATTTTTTCGAACTAGAAGTCAAAACTACAAAAAAGTCCGGTTATATTTCTTATGAAGTAAGTCCAGTGTTTGTAGTATGTCATTCTAAAGATTTAATGGTTAGAGGTAAGAACTTCTATGCTGTTTGGAATGACGAAACAAAACTGTGGTCAACAGATGAGTATGATATTGTACCAATAGTTGATGAAGCTTTAAAGAAGAAAGCGGATGAGATATTGTCCAAACATCCAGATGCTAATGTTAATGTAAGATATTTGAAAAACTATAGCACTGGTAGTTGGGATATATTTAAAAGATTCATTTCAAAAGTTTCAGATAATTCTAAAGATCTTGATTCTAGTATAACGTTTGCAAACTATGAAACAAAGAAGGAAAGTTATGTATCAAAGAAATTAGACTATGCTCTTGAAGATGGAGATTATTCAGCATGGGATGAATTGATCGGAACTTTATATTCTCCTGATGAGAAACAAAAGATTGAATGGGCAATTGGATCAATAGTTTCTGGAGATGCCAAAACTATTCAGAAGTTTCTTGTATTTTATGGAGAAGCGGGTTCTGGTAAGTCTACTGTGTTGAATATTATTGAATCCTTATTTGATGGATATTCTGTTTCATTTGATGCAAAAGCATTAACATCAGCTAACTCTGGATTTTCTACAGAACCATTTAAGGATAATCCTTTAATTGCAATTCAGCATGATGGTGATTTAAGTAGAATTGAAGATAATAGTTTACTTAATAGTATTGTTTCACATGAAAAGATATTAGTAAATGAGAAGCATAAGAATTTATATTCTATAGTTCCAAAGTGTTTCTTATTTATGGCATCAAACAAACCGGTTAAGATTACAGATGCAAAGTCTGGTCTTATTCGAAGGGTTATTGATGTAAGCCCTACTGGTGATAAGATATCTAATGCAAAGTACAATAGATTAATGAAAACTATATTCTTTGAAAGAGGAGCTATAGCAAAACATTGTCTGGATATTTATAAGAATCTTGGTAAACATTATTATGATTCATATGTTCCGTTGGCAATGATGTATACAACTGATCCGTTCTTCAATTTTGTAGAAGAGAATTATTTATATTTTAAGAATGAAGATGGAATAACTTTAAAACAAGCTTATGCAATGTATAAAGATTATTGTCAGTTAGCAAATATTGGATATTCTTTACCAATGTACAAATTTAGGGAAGAACTTAAGAATTATTTTTATGAGTTTTTAACAGAGTATAGAGCTCCTGATGGTACACATGTAAGAAGTTATTTTAAAGGATTTATATCTGAAAAGTTTGAAGAACAAAAGCAGCAAAAAGAAGAAGCAGAAGAAATAGATATTCCTGATTGGCTGAAATTAGAAGAAAGAGATTCTCTCTTTGATATTTATTGCAGTGATTGTTTGGCTCAGTATACAAGTAAGTATGAGACGCCTAAAAAAGCTTGGAGTGATATTTCAACGAAACTTTCTGATTTGGATACACATAAGTTACATTATGTAAAACCTCAAGAGAATCACATTGTAATAGACTTTGATATTTCAGATGAGAATGGAAAATGTCTAAAAGAAAATTTAAAGGCAGCAGCCAATTGGCCTCCAACTTATGCAGAAGTAAGTAAAGGTGGTCAAGGTCTTCATCTACATTATATTTATGATGGAGATGTTTCTAAGCTGTCAAATATTTATGCAGAACATATAGAGATAAAAGTATTTTCTGGTGGATCTGCATTAAGAAGAAGATTGTCTCTGTGCAATGATATTCCAATAGCGACTATTTCTTCTGGTCTTCCGTTAAAGGAGAAGAAGAGAATGGTAAATTTCGAAGGAATAAAATCAGAGAAAGCTCTTCGTGCATTGATAATTAAGAACCTTAATAAAGAAATTGCGCAGTATACAAAACCTAGTATTGAATTGATATTTAAAGATTTAGACAATGCATACGCATCTGGATTAAATTATGATGTTACAGATATGCGTCCTGCAATTCAGTCATTTGCTTTAAAGAGTACTAACAATAGTTTATATTGTTTAAGGCTTGTAAGCAAGATGAAGTTTAAATCTGATGATATTTCTGAGATAACAGGCAACCAATACAGTGGAGATGACAGTGATATTGTCTTCTATGATGTAGAAGTATTTCCTAATTTATTTTTAATAAACTGGAAGTATAGAGGTGAAGGAAAAAAAGTTGTTAGAATGATAAATCCTACACCAAATGAAGTAGAAGATATTTTAAGGCTTAAGCTTGTCGGATTTAACTGTAGACGTTATGACAATCATATTTTGTATGCAAGAATGATGGGATATTCTAATGAAAAGTTATTTGAATTATCTCAAAGAATTATTAATGGTTCGAAGAATGCAATGTTTGGAGAAGCATGGAATATTTCATATACAGACGTCTATGATTTTAGTAACACAAAACAAAGTTTAAAGAAATGGGAGATTGATTTACATATTCATCATCAAGAATTAGGTCTTCCATGGGATCAACCAGTTCCGGAAGATATGTGGCTTAAGGTTGCAGAATATTGTGATAATGATGTTTTAGCAACAGAAGCAGTATTTGAACATTTACACGAGGACTGGGTTGCTAGAAAGATATTAGCAAGATTAGCAGGAGGGACAGTTAATGATACTACTAATACTCTTACAGCAAAAATTATATTCGGTGATAATAAGGAACCTCAAGATCAATTCGTCTACAGGAATCTTGCAGAACCATGTCAAGATAAGCCATATTTTCCGGGATATTCTTTCGACAATGGTGTCTCAACATATAGAGGCGAAGAAGTCGGCGAAGGCGGCTACGTATATTCTGAACCGGGCATGTACACGCATGTTGCACTATTGGACGTTGAATCAATGCATCCTACATCAGCAATTAATGAAGGGATATTTGGGCCAGTATATACAAGTCGTTATAAAGAACTTAAAGACACACGAATAGCTGTAAAACATTGGGATATTGATTTTCTTAATAAAGCATTTAATGGAATTGTAAAAGAAATTATGGAAGAATTTGATATTTCTGAAAGTAATTCTAGTTCATTAAGTTACGCTTTAAAGATTCCAATTAATGCTGTATATGGTATGACATCAGCCAAATTTGAAAATAGGTTTAAAGACCCTCGCAATATTGATAATATTGTAGCAAAACGTGGCGCATTATTTATGATTGACTTAAAACATTATATTCAAGAACAAGGGTATACAGTTGCTCATATTAAAACGGACTCTGTTAAAATTCCAAATGCTGACTATAAGATAATTGAAAAAGTTATTCAATTTGGTAAAAGCTATGGGTATAATTTTGAGCATGAAGCGACATATGACAAAATGTGTTTAGTAAATGACGCTGTATATATTGCTAGATATTCGTCAATCGACACTTGCAAAGAACAGCATGATTATATTCCAAGTGCTAATGCAAAACATTGGAAAAAGCACAATCATCCATGGACAGCAACAGGAACAGAATTTCAGGTTCCATATGTATTTAAAACTTTATTTTCTCATGAAGACATTGAGTTCTATGATATGTGTGAAACAAAGTCAGTATCTACAGCAATGTACTTAGACTTCAATGAAGGTTTACCGGAAGGAGAACATAATTATAAATTTGTTGGAAGATGCGGACAATTTACGCCAATTATATCTGGAAAGAATGCCGGTATACTTGTTAGAGAGAATAAAGATAAAACAAAGTATGATGCGGTAAGTGGTTCCAAGGGATATCGGTGGTTAGAATCTGAAGAAGTAAAGATATTAAAGTGTGAAGATTGGATTGATCGTTCTTATTATATTTCTATGTGCAATGATGCAATAACTGATATTAAGAAATTTGGAGATTATGATTGGTTCGTCGATAGTGATGAAGTTGAATGGATACCATTTTAATTATTAAAGGAGGATATATTTATGTTTGAAAGAAAACCAACATTAAAATTAGAAAATACTCAACTTATATTTAGAAATTTCTCAGGTAAAGAATCTGAGTATAACCGTTCAGGAGAAAGATCTACAGGTGTCGTAGTTCCTCCTGCAAAACTTGATGAAGCTATAAATGGAGGATGGAATGTAAAAGAATTACCTCCAAGAGATCCTCAGGATCAGCCATTATATTACATTAATGCTAAAGTTCGTTTTGACAATTTTCCACCGATGATATATTTGGTACTGCCTGAACACGAGCCGGTAAAATTAGAAAATGCTGAAGACACAAATCAGATTGATCATACTGAGATAGACAAAGTAGATGTTATATTAAGTCCTTATGATTGGTCTGTTAGAGGACAGTCTGGAAGAACAGCATATATTAAGACATTATATGTAAATGTTATTGAAGATGATTTTGCTGCGAAGTATCGCATGGGTGATGACGGAGAATAATATTTATGAAACAATTGTTTCCTTGGCAAGAAGAAGTTCTTAATAAGGTACACAATGGATCTATATTAGTTGGCGGGGTTGGTTCTGGCAAATCCATTACCAGCCTTGCTTACTATTATATTTGTAATGGTGGTAAAATTAAGAATGGTGTTGCTTTCGGGAGAATGAAAGATCCAAAAGATTTATATATTATTACAACAGCCAAAAAGAGAGATACATTAGAATGGGAAAAAGAGCTTGGTGGATTTTTACTGTCTACTGATGAGAAGCTTAATGGATATTCTAATAAAGTTGTTGTTGATTCATGGAATAACATCAAAAAATATTGCTCGGTTGAAAATTCATTCTTTATATTTGATGAACAAAGAGTTGTTGGTTATGGTGCTTGGACTCATGCATTTTTGAAGATAGCAAAGTATAACAAATGGATATTATTAACAGCAACTCCCGGTGATACGTGGTCAGATTATATTCCGGTGTTTATAGCAAATGGATTCTATAAGAATAAAACTGAATTTGCTAGACGTCACATAATGTATAAAAGATATTCTACTTATCCGATAATTGAACGTTATGTTGACACAAAGATATTAGATTATTACAAAAGTCAAATTTTGATTGAGATGAATTATAGAACGCCAGCAAATATTCATGATATTGATGTTCCATGTATGTTTGACAAAACAAAGTATACAGAACTTGTAAAGAATAGGTATGACTTTAAGAATGATATTCCAATAGAATCAGTTTCCGAGTTGTGTTATTTAATGCGAAAGATTGTCAATAGCGATCCAAGCAGATTAATAGCAGTTGCTGAGATTTTAACAGTAAAACCTAAAGCAATTATATTTTACAATTTTGATTATGAACTTGATGCTATTAAAGAATTTTTTAAAGACAAAATTTATATTGCTGAATGGAATGGTCATAAGCATGAAAGAATACCAACAAAAGACTCATGGATATATCTTGTTCAATATACTGCAGGCGCAGAAGGCTGGAATTGTATAGAAACAGACACTATTATATTCTATTCACAAACTTATAGTTACAAAACTTTGGTTCAAGCAAAAGGAAGGATAGACAGATTAAATTCACCATACAAAGATTTATATTACTATCATCTTAAAACAAAGTCATCGATAGATATTTCAATAGCAAGAGCATTGGTGTCAAAAAAGCAATTCAATGAGAAAAAAGTATTTTCTTCATTGCTCGCAAAAAAAACACCTTATATGTAGAAGGAATAGGGTAACGACTTCGATTTTAGAGGTCAAAACACTCTATTATATTTTTTGGAGAGAAATACAAATGAATGCAGAAACAAAATTTCAAAAAGATATTAAAGATGCAATTACTGAGAAATTACCCAACGCGATAATTTTAAAGCAGCAAACAAAGCAAGGAATTCCAGACTTATTAATTGTTAACAAAGACAAATGGGTTGCCCTTGAATGTAAGATATCTGAAACGGCTCATCATCAGCCAAATCAGGAACATTATATTAAGAGAATGAACCAAATGTCATATGCTTCATTTATATTTCCTGAAAACAAAGAGGAGGTGTTAAATGAAGTTTTTAAAACACTCGAATCTTGAAGGTAAACATGCATTTTTAGGTGCAAGCAAATTTCACTGGATTAGATATTCTGATGAGAAGATTGCAGAAACTTATAAGAAGTTCTGTGATATTCAAAGAGGAACTGAACTTCATGCATTAGCTTCAATGCTAATTAAAATGAATACAAGACTTCCAGAAGAAGATAAAACTCTTAATATGTTTGTCAATGATGCAATTGGCTTTCATATGGAATCTGAACAAATATTATATTACTCTGAAAACTGTTTTGGCACAGCAGATGCTATAAGTTTCAGAGATGATATTTTAAGAATTCATGATTTAAAAACTGGAGAGACAAAAACCCATATGGAACAGTTAATGATATATGCGGCACTGTTCTGTTTGGAGTATAAGATTAAACCAGGTAACATTAAAATTATATTAAGAATTTATCAGTATAATGGAATCGAGGAACTAATACCAGATGCTGATGATATTTTACACTTCATGGATCGAATAGTAACTGCTGACAAAATTATATCTTCATTAGTAGAACAGGAGCAATAAACAATGTCTGATAATTTTCTTGCTCATTATGGAGTACCTAGACGTTCTGGCAGATATCCTTATGGTTCTGGTGATAATCCTTATCAGCATCCATATCAAGCAAGAACTGATAGAGTAGAAAAGATATTAAATGGCGATTTAAAAACTCTTTACACAGAATACAAGAATTTGAAATCAAAAGGATATTCAGAACAAGATATTTGTAACGAATGGGATGTTCCTTCAACTTGGTTAAGAGCAAAAGTTACCGCCGCTAAAGAATCAGAAATGACAGAGCGAAATGCTCAGGTCATGAAACTTAAAGAACATGGATATTCTAATGTTGAGATTGGAAAACAAATCGGAATAAATGAATCTGTTGTTCGTTCCGCAATTGACCAGTACAATGCTGGAAGAGTAGGAGCAGTTAAAAACACAGCAGATTATATTCAAGGTCAAATCGATAAACTTGGTCCAATTGATGTTGGAATTGGAACAGAACGTGATATTCATGTTACAAGAACTAAAATGGAAGCTGCAATTGAAATGCTTGTTGATCGTGGTTACGAAAAGCATAACATTAAAATTGAACAAGCTACAAACCCTGGAAAATTTACCACGGTTGAAGTTTTATGTCCTCCTGGTACAACTTGGGGTGAAGTCTATAATAATTTAGACACAATTAATACACTTTCAGCATATTCTCCAGATGGAGGAGAAACATTTAAGGATGTATTATATCCTAAACAAATTGATTCTAAACGAGTTTATATTCGTGGTGCTGAAGAAGGTGGAAAAGAGAAAGATGGATTAATTGAATTAAGAAGAGGTGTTGATGATATTTCATTAGGCAATTCAAAATATGCCCAGTGTAGAATTTTGGTAGATGGAACACATTATATTAAGGGTGTTGCCATATATTCAGATGACATGCCAGATGGAGCTGATATTGTTGTTAATTCTAATAAATCAAATTCTCTTCCAAAACTTGAGCATTTAAAGTCTATAAAAGAGGATCCGGATAATCCATTTGGTGCTCTTATTAAGGCTAATGGGCAAACACATTATATTAATGATAAAGGCAAAGATGATATTTCTGTTGTAAACAAAGTAAGAGAAGAAAGTGATTGGGATGATTATTCTAAAAACTTATCTGCACAGTTCTTATCTAAACAGCCTTTACCGCTAATAAAAGAGCAATTATATTTGGCAAAAGTACAAAAAGAAGATGAGTTTAATGATATTAAGAAACTTACTAATCCTATTGTGCGCCAAAACCAATTATATTCATTTGCGGACGATTGTGAGTCAGCTGCTACGACTTTAAAAGCTGCTTCATTTCCTAGGCAGTCGACAAAGGTTCTTATTCCTATAACTTCACTTAAGGATGATCAATGTTATTGTCCTTCTCTTAATAATGGAGAAAAAGTAGCATTAATAAGATATCCTCATGGTGGAACTTTTGAAATTCCTATATTAACAGTTAATAATGGAAATAAAGAAGGTCAGAAAGTATTAGGAAAAGATCCTTTAGATGCTATTGGTATAAATCAGAAAACTGCAATGAAATTGTCAGGTGCAGATTTTGATGGCGATACAGTTGTCACAATCCCGCTTAGTGATAAAGTTAAAATCAAATCCTCGGTTTTAAAAGAAATTGAAGGCTTTGATCCATCAGAAGCATATCCTTATAGAGAAGGCTGTAAAATTATATCTAAAGATAGAACAAAACAAACTCAAATGGGTATTGTTTCAAATCTTATTACGGATATGACTCTCAAAGGTGCAACTCCTGATGAATTAGCGCGTGCTGTAAAACATTCAATGGTCGTTATTGACGCCCAAAAGCACAAACTAGATTATATTCGGTCTGAAGAAGAAAATGGCATAAAGGCTTTAAAAGCTAAGTATCAAGATCATGGTGCTTCAACAATTATATCTAGAGCAAACAGTGATGCTCGAGTTCCAGAAAGAAAATATGCAAAAATCGATCCGGAAACAGGTAAGAAAGTATGGGTTGAAAGTGGTCGTACTTACAGAAAATATAAAAGGGATAAAGATGGAAACGTAGTTGACGTCTCAGAACCAAAATTATATTTGAGTAAAGTTCCCAAAATGACAACTGTAGATGATGCATATTTATTGACTTCTGGTGGAAGCAAAGCAAATCCTGGTAATAAAACCGAGGCATTATATGCTGATTACGCTAATGCTATGAAAGATATGGCTATTAGAGCTCGTAAAGCAGCCATGGATATTCAGACACCAAAAGTAAACAAGAAGAGTCAGGAATTATATTCTTCTGAAGTTGCTTCTCTTAATGAGAAGTTAGAGAAAGCTTTAAAGAACGCTCCTAAAGAACGTGCTGCACAATTATATTCTGCTGCTACAGTACAGAAGAAACAGAAGCAGTACAAAGCAAAAGGAGAAGAGTTCACTAAAGAAATGAAGACTAAAGAGGGACAGAGAGCCCTAACCTCCGGCCGTATAGCATACGGGGCAAAGATGTCAGGAGAAAAAGGCTCATCCATCAAGCTAACAGACAAAGAATGGGAAGCTATACAGGCAAATGCAATTTCATCTAATAAATTAAGACAAATTATTAGATATACAGACTCTGATACCCTTAAGAAGTTAGCTACCCCCCATGAGTCTAAACGAATCTCAACTTCTAAGAAAGCTACTATTAAAGCTATGTTAGATAGAGGTTTTACATTACAAGAAATAGCTGATCAGACAGGAGTATCTGTTAGCACTGTATCTGAAGTTAGTAGAGATAATAGATGAAAGGAGAAGTGATTGTTATGTCTGATTCAAAAGAAACAGCTTTAACAACAATCGATAATCCTTATTCACCATTCTCACAGTTCGATGACTGGTATAACTATGATACAGAAAAGGGATACGATTGTTGTGGTTATTTAGACAGAGTTTTAACTTTAAACAATGTACAAACTTCATACTTAAATGAAGATGAAGAAAGTAAAAAGATTGATGAAGCAATTGATCAAATTGTTACCATCGATCCCACAGGTATGTTTGCTAAAGTTGAAAAGTTAGAAACAAAACAAAATGGCAGAGATTTTAAGGTTATTAAAGCGAACAAAGAATTGGTTTAATTTAGTTCTCTATAGTTTGAGACGCTCAATCCCACCTATAGAGGATTAAAATTAGGCCATAGGGGGGGGGTCGCCTCAAAAGCACCCCCTCAGATTT
>CAMVKW010000024.1:0-57953 GCA_947168155.1 uncultured Lachnospiraceae bacterium
GCCGGAGAAATTTTACAGAGGGTCGCGATCAGGGGTGGGGGGTGTTTTTTCGAGACCCCCCTCCACTGTCCTTTTTATTTCCCCCGAGTCATATTTATATTTTATTTAATTAAACACGAACTCGAACGGGAAAATATTTTGTTATTAATTCTTTTTTCTTTTACTACAACAGACAAATCATGGTGCGTAAATCTTTTTGTACATTGACCCATTCCATTCAATAATTGAATCAATTGCTGACTCTATCTCTTCTTGTTCTTGTTCATCGCTTAAATCAGGAGCCAACTTCACAATCCGTGCTAAGTACTCCAACGTGTAGTACCCCATTAACCGATCGTAGTCCAGCCACTGCTTGAATTGTGTGAAGTAATTGTATGGGTTGTCATGTGTAGTAATGAAGACCTGTTTACCTTTACTCATAGTTTTCACCTTCATTAAGCATTGACATACTTCATCAGCGTTGTCGCAGAGATTCCAAACTGCTCAGCAACTTCAGCTTGTGTGTAATAGCCGGAGTTGAGCATAGCTTTTGCCCAAGCAATCTTGCTTTCAGAGAAGCCTTTGTTTTGCTTAGGTAATGTGTAATCCTTTAGTGCATCAAGATCTGTGTTGTTAAGAATGGTCTTGAGATGGGTTGCGGGTATAGCATTGGCATTGATGGCTTCCCATTCCCGCTCGGTGATGGAGATTCTTTCTTTCCTACCACCAGGGATGAATCTTGATCGAGCAGAGTTTAAAGCCTGCTGACCTTTCTTTCTCTTTTCAGAGTCTGTCATGTTAGGATTAGCGGCTTTCTTAGCCTTCACCTCAACATTGGCCGCCATCTGACACTTTCTCTCATAGGGGGCATTAGATAAAGCGACATTAAGTTTCTTTTCTAACGATGCTACCTCATTAGAATAGGTCTCCCTGGCAGTTTTGGAATATGGCTCTGCTTTAATCTTGGTCATCTCTAAACGGGCTTTATTTCCTAAGTCCTTCATACGGTTTGCAAATATAGCATAGGCCCCCTCCATAGGATAGGGGTTACGGGGGTCAGACGCCAGAGAAAATGCATCCTCTGCCTCGGCCATCTTCGTAGACTTGGTCTGACGGGTCACCTCTTTGGTTTTAACCGTACCGTCTTTGAGTGTCCATCTCTTAATAAATGTATTTCCTGTGGGGTCATACACTTTTTTACCAGTATCCGGATCTGTCTTAACATATAACCTACGTTCAGGAACATACTCGGGGGACTTGGCCCTAGAAATAAGAGTTGAGGCCCCACCTTTTGTGGCACCCTGATACTTCTCTCTCAATTCGGGAATCCTATTTTCCTGCTCGGATCTTTTCCAATCCAAATGATGCTTTGGTGCATCGATAACAACCATCGAATGCTTGATAGCTCTTGCTAATTCCTCGTCAGTACATCCTTTAATGGTCATGTCGGTAATAAGATTGGCGACCATTCCCATTTCTGTACCTTTCCTGTTTTCTTTCATGACTTTCATGCCAGAATATTCAGGATATGCAATCTTGGGATCCCAATCTTTTAATGCTGCTAAAGGACTGGCAGTGTTTATAACTTTTCCACCTTTGTTTGGAATAACCACAACTGAATCCCCGTCAAAATCCGCGCCAGATAACTGAGCTGCGACTTTGGGATTGATTACAACACAATCTTTAGGGGTCTTTCCAAATATAGAAATAGCTTCTTTATTCTTGTTATTAACGATGAGATCCGGAATCTCTGTAGGACCCGAATGAGGATATCGAACTAAGCAAACATGCTCGCCATTCTTAAAATTTGGAGCATAGACTTCGTTCTCTTTTATACTGGACAAAGGTAATAAAACCTGCGTTGCTTGTCTGGGCAAAGCAGCGGCTTTCAAATCCACAGCTGAAGCATCACAATCATCTGCGAACGATCTTAATAACCGCTCTCTAACCGTTCCATTTGGAATGGATAATATCTCTTCGAACTCGTTAACTTTGTTCAAATATGTAATGTTCAACTGTTTCTTGGCTAACGCCAAATCTTGTTTGGATAAAAATTGAGACGCTAAGGTTTTGTCCCATTCGCCCCAATCGCCTTCTTCGTTAACCTTGTTTATTGCTGACAACTGCTTCTTTCCGTTAGCATCAATATAGTGACTTTGTCCACCGGCTTTGATAGTGGCACCAAAAGGATTATCCCAATCTACTGGAGAATTTGGATCATCGGGATTTAATCGCTTCATCTCTTTGAAGACTTTTCCCATTGGTGTTCCTTCTGCTTTATTGGTATTAAAACGAATATCAACTCCATCAGGAAGATCATTGGAATATATAGCCATTCCTTTAAGGTAATATTTTCCATCAACGGCAATTCGAACTTGTGCATACTTAGAATCACCCAAAGAAATATCGGCAACACCAGGGCGTAATTCTATAACACCATCTTTTGGCTGAAATCCGTTCTTATCAGCGTAGCCTATTTGAATTCGACTACTATCAACTGAAACTGGTTTCTCAATATTACCCCAGGTAAGACCAAGATCATCTGAATGATAGTCTTTAAGAAGGGAGATCTGATCCATGTTCAAATATAACTCTCTTCCAGTCGTTCCTTCAGGAGCAAGAACTAAAACTGTTGTCTTTTGTCCAGTTGAAGAATTTATCTGTGGCACTTGAATTGGATGAACCACATATCCTTCATCTTTCAACTTCTGCAAAGCAGCATCCATTTTAGTTCTAGGAATGCCAAGACTCCGTTCAACACCTTCTCCAACATCAATATATGTTTTGTCAGCCACGGCCTGTCTTAACATATCTGTAGTACTCTCCAGAATTTGATCTTTCATCTTTTCTGGATTCTTAAGCATATTACGGACGGTACCTTCTGATACTCCAAGCTTTTCGGCAATAGCTGTATTTGACATGTGCCGATCGTATTTCATATGGTATGCTCTTCCAGCATCATATGCATACTTCTCAGCATTCAAATTAGTTCTTTTGGCTCGCCATTCGCCAGTGGAATATCCCATGGCTCTAGCTATCTCTGTATCAGTCATTCCCTGTTTTCTTAATCGATCAACCTCGACTAAAAAATCGAATCGGTGCTGATGGGGATTTTCTCCAGAGCCCCATTCATATCGTCCAGAATGTGGAGTATTTCCCTCATGCGGCGTTCCGACATGTGCTAAATATCGCTTCTCACTCATAGCTGTTTTCCCATTCCTCTAAAAGTTTTGAACTTGTTACAATTTTATCCATAATCGGAACTATTTCCGTAACATCGGGATTGCATACTCTTACTTTGTTGTTTTGATAGATCCTCAGTTCCATCTCAACATCTGAGGCATCTACATCATACTCTAAACAGAATATGGCAGCGTATACCATAAGCTGTTCCATGTGTGTTACACCTTTTCCGGTTTTAAGGTCATGTATTCTAAGCTGACCATGGTTATAGGATATAGCATCTGCTGTTCCAAAACAGTACGGTGAGTAATATAATACTTGTTCTGGTATCATTCTATAACCTATAGCATCGTTAACATACATATTGAGTGTTTTTGGAATATCATCCAATCGCTGTCTCATCAAAATGCATGTTTTGGCAAAATCATGAAGAATTGTTCCTTGTTCTGCTGCCCTGTAATTAGTGTAAGCAGAATATAAGTGTTCATCATCATAATTAATCCAATGATACTTGCTGGCGCTCAAAAATGCGTGACATCCTTCTAACTCGGAATGCTCGTTGAAGTTCATCTAATATCTCCTCTTTGTTCTCAGGATAGACAAACCCCGCATATGACATTCTGTTCATAACCGAAATATAATAATCTTGATTCGGTTGGTGGTGAGCTTTCTCCTCCTTCTTACATTCTAAAGCAGCCCAACGATCTCTGTATAGAACCAACAGATCTGGAATTCCTTGAATATAATTCGGATCATTCTTCAAAATGATGCAGCCAGGAAATTCTCGCTTAAGATCATCGATGAGCTCCTTCTGAAATTTGCTCTCTTTCATATGCTACACCAGAAAAGAAGAAGGGTTGTAACGGTTTTCGCCGTTTTATCTCTCTTCTTCTCTATAATAGGGATTGTAAATTTTGCGAGGTCATATTTTCATAAAATTTTCTCTCATTGAAGTCTTTCTTTTCCCTTAAAGCCTTAAGAATTGCTTTGTCTATTCCCGCATTGGAATATAGGAAGTAATAATATAGTTCAGTAAATGGCGTGTTACGACGATTTATCCTGCCTGCTGCCTGATGAGTCATACGATAAGAATAACTCAAACTAAAAAATACCATGGCGTTTGTCGTGATACAATTCCATCCTTCTGCTCCAGCATTGTACTGAACTAAATATAACCATCTCTCAGATTCTGGAACTCGATCATGGTTATGCCCATTCCATTCTGCCACTTCTATATCTTCTTCTAATCCGAACTGTCGCAACATGAATAGCTCATAGTCAAAGTTGTAGAATATAATCAATCTTTTGTGATCTTTACATACTGATCTAAGCTTCTCTAGCTTCGAGGGATCTTCATTCACAACTCTTCTTATGCAACTCATATATTGTGACGCGTTCTCTAATGGACAATCCTCAAAAATATTCCAATGATCTTTCACTATAGTATTGTACTTCTCAGCATCATACTCTGTTAACAAGTTAATCCTAAATGATTGTGTTGATCGTTTCACATCCATCTCAACCTGTATAGCTCTTTTTAGTTTTTCAAGATGTTCTACCTCCAACCATTTCTCAACTTTAGGATACGATGTATATCGAGAAAACACAATATGTCTTATACAAAACTGTGTTCGGTTCTTGTAGAAGCCATTGGCTATGAAGACAGGAATATAATCACTCCATACATCTCCAGGTGTTGCAGTTAATAATAGCCAATTATTTTTCTTTGATATCTTGATAAATGATTTGGACCAGGCACCTGATCCAACCACCCTTTGCTCATCAAATATAAAGAACGCGTTCTCAACATCAACATACTTTGCTATGTTGTTCCAACTGTCTATAGTGATTGAAATATGATTAATGCATCTATCTTTGTCTGTTGAGAGTAAAAAAGGATTCATTTCGAGTTCCCACTCTTTTTTATCTCTTTTCGCAGCGGTAGTAATGATGTATAGATCTTTAGGACTCGTCATGGGAGAATATTTTGAATCTGGAAGGTCTACTATCTCAATACTACCGCCACACTCTTTGACAAAGAAATATGCCAAAGCAGTCCTTGATTTACCCGAGCCCGTTCCTCCAACCAGAACTGATCCGGATTTCAACTTACTTAAAGCTTCTCTTTGGGACTTATCGAACTCCATCAATCGAAAGGGAGGGCATCATCCGTGATTGAACTCTGTGCACTATCGGGAACATTAGAATATAATTCATCGAGTTCATCTTCGTAGATGGTTACATAAGCGGATCTCAAATATGCTTTGATTCCACTGTTACCACTTACATTCCAATGTGACGGATTGATTGTAAGATCGATCTTTTCAATTTCCGCCCAGTCAAGCATGCCAACTTCTTCTTCATCCAGTTTAGTCTGGCCTTTTTTACTTACAAGGACAACTTTCGGAGGAATATTCTTAAAACTAACTGCAACCTGAATAAAGGGCTGCCTTTCTCCTTCTGCGTCTCTAGGCTCAAGCCATCTGACATTCCATCCATCTTTAGCCATCGCTTCTGCATCATGAATATCTTCGATATGTACACAGAAGTTTCTTCTACCTTCAGGATTATACTTGCCCTCCTTTCCTGAAAAGTTCCTGCTAAATATCCTAGCATTTTTAATTGTAATAAATCCGTCTCTTGCCATCTCAAGGTTCTCCTTCCTTTTTACTTAAACGGCATCGTTCCATCATATGGTGCTGGATCAATAAACCAATCATAATCTCCAAATTCAGAAATATGACTTATTGCATCGCTCACCATCTTCAGGAAATATGTTTCATCAATATCCTTCTCTTTACCAAGCGTCTTAACAACTTCCGATTCCAAGAATCTATATCCCTTTGCTCCAGCAACTGAATAGTAGTTACCATTATCTCTAAGGGAATATAATTCTCCTCCACCACAACCAGGAAGAATAGGACAAAACTGACCAATACGACCAACAAAAATATAATTGTGTCCTTTGGCTATCTCTTTCTGTAACTTCTCTACTGCTTTCTCATCAACCGGTTCTTCTTTCAGAAGTTTCTTCAACTCCTTTTCATACTCACTAACATCTCCATATCCCTCATTCATATCCAAATATAATGATGAGGTTACTGCTTTAGTGAGACACAGATCGCTAAATTGAATCTTCTCCTTGCTGAACATTGATTTGAACACATATGGAACTGCAAATTCGGCACCAGTTGCTGTCCATTCCCCAGCTTCTTCGCCATCTTTATACCGAGCAATATAAACAGCATCATTCACAAGACACATTTTGTCATATGTGGCTTCGTGTTCAAATGTATAACCATATTTCTTACCGAAGTCCATAACGAATTGAATAATTTCTGGCGTTGCATCTGGTATCTTGATTGAGTCTGTCTTAATGTGTGCCACGATATATCCTTTTTCCTTGACAGCATATAACAAATCAATCATGAATAATGCACCGCGCTTTGCAACAATATTATCGATGTTCCTAGGATCTCTAAATTTGTTGTCAAATTTGGCTGATGTCAAACCATATACCGAGTTAATAACTGTCTTCAGCGCATTACTGAGATCTTTGAGATCGAAGTCTGCGCTGTCCACATATTTGACCAGGGCTCCGTCCAGAAGTTGCGATAATGCGTTGGTATCTTTATGTTTGATTGCAACTCTGGCTGCTTTAAGGTCAGAAAAACGTTTGGTGTATTTGTCTCCGAAGAGATTGAGGTTCTCGATGCTGCTAGGATGCATAGATGCAACATCGATGAGGGCAACATTTCCATACATACCTGGTTCGGCATACACAAATCCTCCTTCACCAACCTCAAAGTCACGATATGTTGATTTACCATGATCGAACACATAGCCAGGAAACATTTCACTAAGATCTGTATAAACGAATTGTTCTTGGGGGTTACGATCTAAACCAAATATAATTCTTGTAGAATGATTATTGGTTGTATCGTTAACTGACAAACCTGACAACTCTGCCAATATCTGTCTTGCAATCCAATCACCTTCTACAGCATAGAAAGTTGCTTCTGTTGATACAACATCATTACAACAATAATCAGCAACCATTCCCCATTGATCTTCAGGAGCCGGTTGATCCCACGGAAGACCACATTCCTGATGATGAATACCAAGCTGAATCTCCCATTTCTTCAAACTCTGCTTATTTCCTGCAGACATGAAGTCATACACATCTGTATAACTGAGGTTATAAGCCTGACCAAAGAAACAATTCCTGCTATTATTGATGATGCCCTGACTGAGATAATATAATTTCTCAATGCTATATCCCATCATTCTCGCATACAGGATATGGTTATCATATCTACGACAGTTAAATCCGATTAACTTATGTCTGAGAAGTTCTTCGACCTCGGCAGGACTGGGATTAATCATCTTAACACACTTACTCTTCTGTGATAAACAAAATGTATTAAGATTCTCAATATCCTTTTCTACATCCTTATGATCTCTTTTCTTCTTATCAATATCGTGAACCATCTTCTTGAGTTCCGGATCCGCTGCTTTCCAAACCACAACAAGAAGATTAGGAAATACTTCTATATCATAGAACAACAACTCATCCGAAATATACCTCGAATCTGCTTCACTGTCTTCGTCCGACTTAAATATCATTTTGTTAACCATCTTGATACAATAATCGGCCTGGTGAGTACTATTATTGGCGAACGCCATGATCTTCGGTCTGAGATCTGTAACGTCGAACTTCATCCCAGACGAATATGCGTCGTCTAATATCTTTGCTATAAAGTCAATAGATGGCTTTGTTCCCGGGTGTATCTCTTTTCTAAGATTTTTCTCCAGGAGGGTTCGCAATGCCTTCTCATTCTTTATAGTGTCGAAGTTAACCATTTTTTCCTCCTTCAATGGTAACCCAGAGGATATAATTGCGATGGGTGTATCATTACAAGCTGATAACTTTCTTCTCAATGATGAGTTTCCAGTAAACACCTTAATCTCGATATCCCTATCATACAATCTGGCGAGTTTTGTAACATCTCCGTCATAAATATAATGGAGATGTATACCATTTCCTCCTTTACTTACCTCTGCATATGTTGCTGGCCACTTACTAGCCGCCTCCAAATTCAACTCATAACTCTTCTCTCCGTTTTCATCCTTGAGATCAAAGTCTATAACGATCATGTTGTTTGGTGGCAAAATATAATGTAGCTTAGTGCTATCTAGATTGCTGAGCTTTGTACGGACGTTCTCCCATTTCTTAGCAGGCGTTTCCTGTGATGTTGCATACTGAGCTTTACAGTCCTTACAATACTCATCTAGAATACAAGTATCGTGTTTCTCCAAATATAATGCATATGGATGCTCGTCATTGTCTTCCTCGACTTTCTCGCAATACTTGTTCGTGAATTTATTTGTGATGAAGCCTTCATAATAACTTCGAACCTGTTTACCATCAATTCGGGTAACATCATAAAACTCTCGAAAATAATCCTTAAGTTCTTCCCTGAACTTGAACATAGGCATCAAATACTCCAAACCAGCTTCTTCCTTATAAACCTTATACAAAGAATATGCTGCTTTAAGAGTTGTGCCGTCCTGCTCTTCAAATATCTCATAACAATCTTCAACAAAGTTAAAGAATGTATCTGTCTTATAGATCATCTCAAGAGGTTTATACTTGTTATAGTAATTCTTTCCCAAATCTCGATAAACTTCCAAACATCTTTGAGCAATCGCTCCTAATTCGAAGTCTATCTGTGACATCAGAGCCTCATATCGTTTAACAGGAATAAGATTACCAGACGGGTGAACATCAATTAATCGTCTTATAATACCCGACTTTGCATCTGTTATCTTAACCGGTCTATTAGTAGCCATAAACAACATACAATTCAATCGAGTAGTGTACTGTGCTTTGAACTTCTCATTAACCACCATTACTTCATGGGATATAATACTGTTCAGCTTTGTGTTGTCTTCTATCCTACTCAAATCGCCATCGTGCTGAATTGCTACTAATGGATTGGACCTGAACTGTTCCATACTAAATCCATTCTTGTTCCCGGCTAATTCTTTTGCTTCAAACATACAATAATAGCCTTCGAACAATTTCTGAATAATATTTAATATGGTTGACTTACCCGATCCTGCTTCACCATACAAAACAAGAAACTTTTGTATACTTGATGAATCACCTGCTACAATACTTCCTATTGCCCACTCGAGCTTTGCTCTCTCTTCTGCAGAATATAATGTTCCGACTATCTCATCCCAAGCAGAATAGTCACCAGCCTTTAATTCATACGGCAACTTGTGTGAAACATAGTCTGTCTTCTTAACTTCTGTGTTAGCGAATGCTAACCTTGAATCCAACTGCTTTGAGTTATCGGATACATCTCGCATGAATTGCTTAAAGTTCTTCCAACTATTAGACGAATAACTTTTCATCCATTTAACATTAACCTGAATGCCTGGAAACTTATCTGCATATGCTTGAAGTTCCGCATCGACTAATCGAGCAACATCATACTCGTCTGTGGACCAAATATGATTCTCTTCGTCCCAAATTGCATAGAAGGCTTTACCGCGGATCATAATATCCTTCGAACGACCTATTCCAAAGTCAGGATAAATATCAATCGATCCGTTCTTATTGATCTTTTGTTTAATCTGAAAGAAATCCATCAGATTGACCTCTTTTCTATCCAAAATTTGGGTGTGACAAAAAACAAAAATTTTTGGGTGTAACTTATATATATAATTTTATATATTTATAATTAATAATATACTAAAAAAATGTAAAAACGTAACAAAATTGCAAAAAACCCAGTAAATATGCGGGCTAGACCCTGTTACATTTTTTTTAAAAAGTGTAACAAAAGTGCAAATATTTGTCACACTTTTGCAAATTTCACCCAAAAATCGCCTTCCAGAAAATTTCAAAAACACGTTTTTAAAAAATGCACAAAAAACGTAACACATTTTTGACCATTTTTAGGTCCCATAAGGCCCTCCAGACTTGATCAAATCCATCACTTTTCCGAGGCAATTCTCACACAAATCGATCTTAAATTTCTCATCCGTAGGCACGTATAAACCGTCTTCACTCTTTACAACCGGAACTGATCCCTGCTTCGGACTTATCCTCAACATTCCGGGCGGATCGGCATACTCGCCTTCGCCATATGTCTCATAATCGTCCATAATTTTGCCACACATATCACATTTTAGTATTCTGGACATCTAAATGACCTCCTTCCATAAATCTCTGCGAATAACGAAGAGGGTTTGCACCCTTTACTGATACAACTCCAATCCGGTGTCATCATTAGGGAAGTTCTCCCTCAAATACGCCATACACTGACCCCAAATCTCTTCATTCTTCCAGTTCTTCGAATCGTTTTTCAGGGGGAACAATCCCCCATCACCATTCGACTTATAGTCACGATAAATCACCTTTTTACAAGAATTCTTAATATAACTCTCATAGTCATACTTCCAATTCCTATTTGTAAAGTCGGTGAATCCGAGATTGTCAATCATTATGAAGAACCACTTACTGGTCCTATCACCAATAGATATATTCCTCATCAATTGATTCTCTACTCTAATAGCTAACGCTGCCATTAACTCCAGCATCGAACATTTAACGGTTAAACCAGATGATCCATCCAAATATAATCCTGTTTCATCCGTAAACTGCGTACGCAGCCCCATACCGTCGATTGCTCGATTCTCATCCTGAGGGTGGATAGCGATAAACTCGATCTTCGCAAGACTATTGACGAGAAAGTTGTATTTCCGCCATTCCTTGTCATCAAGACCAAGTTTATCCTTTACCAACCACTCAATATAAGTACTGGACGTAGCCGGCGTTAACATGCTGTCGTCCGTACGCATCTATTAAATCCTCCAAATCAAAACTTCATTATCCTACCTCCACCATCGGTGCATTAGGATCGAACAGTGCCTCAATCTCGAATGCGAGCTTAAGATTGTCATTCTTAATAAAGAAGAATCCGGATCTGTTACCATCCTGCACGTAATCTGTAGCCCATCTCCAGCTATTACCGATCAACTCATGACGCTGCTTGGCATAAGCCTCTTCTGCAATCTCGCCCTCATTAGTTGTGAGTTTATCCTCATTAACATCATACTGAAGATATACCTTGGTGTACTCATCATCGTCAAGAGCATCAAACTCATCTTCTGTGATGTCGTCTTCGATGCCGGCAATATCCTCAAGCTGTGGACGTTTCAGAATATCTTTCTGTCCTTCAGTCACTTCAGATTCCTCCTTGCGTTCCTCGTCCGTCTTAAATCTCACGGCTCCCGCTACTTCCTTAACATTATCCTTGCTGAACACCGACTGAATATTATCGTCAGATGAGTTAGCATAGTGATGATACTTCTTCACACCCTCATTATAACGATATTCCTCAGGTTCGGGAGTTTCTTCGTCAGATTCATCAGAATCCTCCTCAAGTGCCTCTTCAGCAGGCTTATTACCCTCATAATAGGATATAATATCCTCTATACGCTCTGTACAGGACTTTGCGTAATCCTCGATCTCCTGATCAACAAGATCCTCAAAATGCCGTTTAAGGCCAAAATACGCAGCTACAGACCCTATTCCAGCGCCTGTGAGCAAACCAATAGCAAATATAATTTTGTTATTCATTTGTGTTAGGTTCCTTTCTGTATGTTATACGCGAGCCGGCGGTTGTGGGAGTTCGTCTACTTTTTTGAAAGAAGGTTATTTTTATTATGGGGCAAAATAATTATGCAATCGCTTTCGCGCGTAAAAAACCTCCAGCCCGCGTTATAACCGCTTTAGTCTATCTCGTTCCGGGAAATATAACTTGGAACGAAGGGATTCTCTTCGAACTTATCTACCAAATCCCAGATCAAACCATCAACGTTAGGATTGATGTAATATACTGTCATGGGATCGCCAGTTACAGGATCGGGTTCTCTACCTTCAACGAGATTCAGATCAATATAACCGTTACATCCGGGCTCACCATTGGAGAATCTCCAACCTACTACCGATCCGGGAGTGTTAGCGTCCTCTCCAAGGAGATCCCTGAGCTCATTCAGGAAGATCCAGCCTCTCTTAACGACCTCACCCTTACGATTGGTGACATTACGAGTTATCATCAGATCGTTGAGATATCCCATATGACCCAGGATATAAGCACGATTAAGATTATCGTCGTTAACCCAGGCGTTATTACGCTCACCGTTCTCTTTGTACTTTGAGAATTTGAACATATAAGGGCTTGCCAGGATCTCATTACCGTTAAGATCTTTGATTACGGTCTTTTTGACTTTTTCTCCGGTTTCCGGATCTTTCTCGGTTATCTGGCTTGCCTTGACACCGGTAAGATAATACAGATCAGCCTCTTCACCCTTATCCTCGATAACTCTCTGACGATAGAGCTGGAAAGACTCGTTAAGAGCTGCATAAGCTGCTCCCAAAGCTACATAACGCTTCTTCATGATACCATAGCTTGCGAAGAAACAAGTCAGACTAAGTGCTGCACATCCAAAAGGGATAGCGTATCTCTTAGCCAACTCAAGACCGGTCTGAGAATATACCACGATCGTATCCCTGCGAATATCATCCTCAGAATATACCTCTTCACTTGAGGTCGCCTGTGCTGTCTTGATGTCGCGCATCTTTTCCTGATGTGCCTCGAGGACATCTGTAGCTTTGATGGTTGCACGAGAAGCTGTTACTACAGTGGCGAAGAAACTGACAGTTCCACCGACTAATAACAGCTCAGGTGAGTGGTTACGGGTCCAAAGTCCTGCCGTACGTACCAGGGCTTTAGCGTTTGTTGCTAAACTCATGAGTTACCTCCTTATGATTCATCTCGAATAAAGATTTCTTTACCTATTAATGATGCGTTAATTGCCGCATTCAGTTCGAGTTTATGACAGACGATACTGATAATATACCATAACATACTGAATCCCATTATGGCCGCTGCGGTTACCAGTGCCTGCTTGAACAAGAAAAATATCGCGAGAAAGAACAATATAATTGTTGCTAATACACCTAAATCTTTCATAACGCCCTCACTCTCGGGAAGTTAATATACCACTCGCCTCTACCCGCCGGCATTATCTTCGCTGCTGCGAGATTACGCCAACCATAATCCTCAGATGTGAAGTCACCAGGGATTGTCTCTCCGATTTTATCATAGAACAGAGATACCGGAACCTCACCATAACGATCAATATAATCACACAAGAAATCTAACAGATCTTCCGCATCATCCTTGCGAGTGAAGGTGTACGCTGATGGATCCCTATCTCTACGAGACCTTCTGGGTTCATCACGATATGATCGACGGTCTCTGCGATCATCATCGTAATAATAACGATTATACGGTGTGTAGGATATGTTGCTTCTACCACCACGATATCCTCCGTAGCCACGTCCACCACCTCCAAATATTGTATCAACCGATCCATGTAAGATATCCGAGATCAGATCTCTCAAAGCCGGAACTAATACATCATAGAGAATATAAGTTCCAACTCTTGGTGCGTCTTCAGATATGAACTCACTCTTGACATCGTTGAAGACACTATGTCTCTGACCCACCTTACCACGCATCTTCATCGGTGCTTCCTTAGGTGGCATTTCTTTCGCCTGTACGCCGTTAGCATTAGACGGGAAGTCGTCTGCTGTCGGCATTTTACGTTCTGCCATTTTCTACCTCCAGATTAGATCTTGATTCCAATTGCCTTGGCCGCAGAATCACAAATATCATCTATAACACTTACTGCATCACGATACCCGCGTTTCACACCAAGACGATAAGCAAGAAATATCACAGCTACACCCACTGCAATAGTTACAAAATCCGGTTCGAGTTTCTTTTTCTCTTCCATAAAGATTCTCCAAATATTAGCAAGAATCTAGAGGATCTGTTACAATCCTCTGATTCTTCGGGGACAATATACTAAAACACAACTATATGTTAATTACATTGTCTAACTACAGGTTCTCTTAAATCTCCACAATATTCAGTTTTCTTCTGATTTGAGTGATGTCTCAGCGGGCGGATCAACCTCAGTAGCTTCTCCGTCGATAACATCTGCATCACCACCAGATATCATTCCGGGAATAGTAACAGCTGCTACTATACCAAGCGCTGTGCCTATTACCGCAACTAATACCGGGTGCTTCTTAACAAATGCTCTCGTCCTCGCAAACTTCTTAGGTTTCTCCACACCTTCGAGTTCATCCTTCTCTCCAACGAAATCCTCGTCTTTGCTAAGATCGAAATCTATCTGCTTCTCTTCTTCAATGATTTTTTTGCTCATATCAATTATCTCCTTCTGTATATTGATAATGTCCCTTCATTATAGGGTTTGTAATAATTACGAATCAGGATCCTCCTCATTTTCCAACCCGGCAAAAGCGTAGTTCCAACGGGTCTCATCATCCAGAAGCCAGTCGATAATATGCTTCCTGAGGGTAACTTTCTTATCGCTAGGACCCGCTATGCACATGCAGTTACGCACGAGAACCAGAGTTTTGCCCGAGGTTTTAAGCTTTTCCAGCTGTTCCTCATATGCTGCGGGGAATATAATCAATTCATGCTCGCCGGTTAAAGCGCAGTCCTTCTTAGTCAAGCCACCACCAAGATCAGTCTCCTCAACTGATCCTTTGGATATGGTGAAAGCCCCGAACATCATGCGACTGAAGTACAGTTGGTGATCAGCTTCGGGATTCGCCTTGATGTCTTCACAAATATAACTCAAAGACTGGTGAGCGTCAATGGGTTTGGTTGCTAGCAATAGTATCGTTTCCATTCACTATCTCCTTTATACCATGTTGCAATATCATGTCTAAAAACGTTTCAGAAGTAGCAGTTCGCTCTATAAAATCCCCATAATCAAGAGGATAACGCCAATGACGATTTTTATGGGTAAGCCTTAAATCAACATAATTATCAGGCATTATGGGATTCGGAGATATCTCAATGGTGAGATCCTTCTCGTGCGCCCATTGCACCAGATCAAATATAGTCATCATCTACCTCCGTACGTACACTTCGGGAGCAACTCATAATCCAACAATATCCGAACCTGACCATTCTCCATCATCTCCGGATCGAGTTTGAGCTCAAGAGGATGATCCACATCAAATATCATCTCGTTACCGTATTTCCTCATCGGTAGACCCCAACGATAGTAGATCTCATTCCAATCGAAGTACATCTCTGTCCGGACTTCTGCATTCAGATCGTTGACTTTACTGCGAATATAATTGATGTCGGACTTAAAGTAGATCTGACCGGGCACATCATAAAACAAAGTATTACCATGACCTGTGTCAATCACTTCCCCGGCCATTCCTCCATCAGAATATACCATCGAAGAAGATCCTTGCCTGTTCGCTACTTCTTTTAAAGTCTCGTCGTAGACCTCCCTCTCTTTGTTCTTGCCAATTCTCTCGATCACTTTCTTCTGATATTCCTGAAGAGTCGTCTGGGAGAGCAAATACGCGGATTGGAGAGCGGCTTTCTGATTCTCGCTGCATACATGCGAACCAATCATACAACCAATCGTACTCACCCCCATAAGGCCGCAGGGGATATAACATTTCCACACTAGTCTTGTCTTGTCCTGCCATGGTAAATCCTCCGCTCCGTTATCATACAGAATCTCCTCAGCTTTAAGAGTTGCTTGAGATGCCATTACTGCGGTGCTCACAGTACCAACGATACTCATACAGGTCAAGATCAGAGGAGAGTTATTACTCAAGAATATCTTAGCATTCGCCGCTGCTTGCTTCAGGTTCATCTGGTTCCTCCTCCGGTGATAATTCCTTTATAAAATTTCTAAATTTTTCCAAACAACTAGGACAAATATCAGTAGCCAGTCCACCCATATGCACCAGTAATAACCCGCAATATTTAGTTGAGGATGTTGGCGCGCATCTATCCTCCTCTTCAAAAAGACCGCCGCAAATATCACACTTATACGCCTTCATCCCATTAACCTCCTTATGACTTCATCTTCCGATAATTGATACACGGCCATCATAATACCTAATGCTTCCTGAAACGTATCCTCCGCTTCTACGATCTTATGCATAGCATGAATCTGATGTAACCATGCCTTACGATAGTTGTGACAACGTAAACTAACAAATATAATTGTCAACAACATTACAATGATCAAAACCAAACTTAAAACTAACAAAGTGGTTTCCATTAGTCCTCCTCTATATTATACTGGGTCTTGAGAATATAATTTTCGATCTCACGAGATTCAGGATTATCGGAAGTTATAACCTCCATAGCTTTCTCCCAACCACAACCGGGATGTCTCCTTTCGTATTCTTCGCCACACGCGATAACAAAATCTCCGATCCTACTCATATTAATTCTCCTTCCATGGTTTTAACGCCCACATAAGTTTTTTGGTTAGGTCATGTGGGATGCGTAACTGAATAACTACCAGATCTTTACATTCTTTTTTGTACGGTGGTAAAGGTGGTAAAATATCAACGACCGGATCAAAATCTTTTGGTAAAAGACCTTGGATTTTAAGTGCAAGATTGTCATACAACTTAAGTCGAAGCTTGGTTCTCCATTTCTTCATCTGGTGAGTATCTCCTTTCTACGAAGAACTGAGAGACGCTGTAAAATATCATACAACGTCTCCCACGTTCAATTCATCGTCTTCATTTCACGACAAGGAATCTTACAAATAACACTCCGTTTCTTGCCGTTTGAATCCGGGTCATCCATTTCGTAATTATAATAGATGCTATCCTTATACTCCTTTTTATCACGATATATACCTCCGGCTATACCTACCACCGTTAGTATAGATGTGATCAAAGAAATAATCTCTGGATTGTCCTTTATCCATTTTATTACTGGATTATTCCGGATTTTTTCTTTTTTCTGCAAAACTTCATTTTCGTCCATTTTGATTCCTCCTTCATAAGAGGCTCTGTAAAAATTACGCCCTCCGAATGATGCTTTCACAGAAGATAGCGTTGTTGGTACACCGTTTTTTAGCTTTCGCTCTAGCCTCTTCCCAATCATCCAAGGAATATGGCTTATGATAGAACTGAGTCCAGGCTATGACAGGTGCAGATGCTAACATCCATTTACTAATAGTACGAGAAATATAACCTCCTTCGGGATTAGGTGGCGCTGCGCTGATTTTAGGTTTCCTCATTGGTTGTCTCCTTCTTCTATAAATTTATTGTAATTCTTCATGAATTTCCGTTCAAGATTCTTAACATCTGCACAATTTAAACCCATAGCATTTCGAAGCTCATAATATTTTATAAGAGTTTTAGTTATCTCGGCATTATGGGATTTATAATGTACGTTATTGTTAATCTGTCTCGCTAAGAGCGGGGTAGCACAATAAAGATTAGAAATATGGCAATTGGTACTATCCCCATCAAGAAATATAATAATACCATCTTCTGGTATAGGTCCATTATGCCACATCCATACGTATCTTGCTAAAGGCATACGATCACGACCCCCACTACCAACTTTGATATATAACCTTGGTGGTTTGTTCTTATTACGTATAACAGTTATGGTTCCCGGTTTCATCCTCATGGGCTGATGACGAATATCGGTTCGCAATCCTAGTCTATGAGATATTCCAGTTATAGAAGATCGAGAACGACCGAGTTGTTTGCTTAACCACTGATGGCCTTTATCGTAATTGGCTTTAAGAAACTCTAGATCTTCTTCAGACCATTCTCCCCTGACGCCATAAATTACACCTTCTACGTGCTTATGTAACCAGTCTTTAATGGTGTAGGGAGATATTCGTATATCGAAAATATCATTGAGACCATCTGATATCGCCTGATAACTTGAGTATTTATCATAATTTTCAAGTAACCAATCGCTATATGGATCGCATTTAGAACAATATATCCTAGCCATAAACTTCACCCCGTGATAAGCTTCATAGCTACCGATGACTTGAGGGACTTGTTCTGGGCCGCAAGCTTTTCGGTTCTGAGAATCAGGTCTCCGTTGTTGATCATCTGCTTAGCGATGTTAACGATAAGGAAAGACTGCTCGTTTTCTATCTGTCTCTCCTCTGGAGTGAGATTGTCATCAAGAGTTACATCGATTCTTTTTCCTAAAATATCCTGAAGTTCTACAAGTGTCATGGTGAGTGACCTCCTTATTTTGAAATATAATTACTTTGTTATGGGTTTACTTGTTACATTGATAACTGTGGGTATGAGCATACCGAGCAGACACTTCGAATCCCTTGTGAAATATAATCCCGCGATTACTGCGGCTGCTGAAGGAACCCAAATCGCAGCAATAGCTAAAGCGAACTCATAATTCTTTTTCATTTATCCTTATCCTCCCATCTCACAGGCTTGTGTGAATTCTCGTTACAAGGCTCGTTGAGACATTCATTACAGGGATCTTCTGTCTCCACGGTATCATGGTTCTTACATGTGGGACAATACTCGTTAAAGAATACTTCTTTGGTTTTACCTTCCATTGTTTGCACTCCTCTCTTTCCAATCTTCACTGATTCTTCGGAACACCTCCTCAGCAGATAAAGGACCCGCAACACTGTCGATCTCATCCTCTTCCTTGGTGGTTAAGCCCATGATCTCTAACTGATCAATCTCGTGACCATAAGAACCATCATGTTCAATCACCGAACAAATCCATGATCGATCCGGATCCTCTTCGAAATATACAATTTGCGCTCCTCCGAAAAACACATTGAACTCAAAAGGTATTCCGGCCTCTACTAACTTACCAGCTAGTTTAAATATCTCACGATACTTAGGTCTAACCTTAGCCTCGCTTTTGAAAACCTCATCTACCCTCATTTCTCCTCCTTTAATATAACCTTTTCCGGATTATCAGGAACGGTATATGGAAAATCTATATATACTGCAGACTCACCATTAGTAAACCAGGTTTTGCCTCCATCATCAGAAAAGATCCTTCCTTCAATGTTGTAGGCCTTACCATCCTTCGAGTCTTTAAATACTGCAGAATATCTTTTATTCTGAAAACATCCGGATACTTCGTTCCATTCATCATCTTCTCCTGTTAAAGGTGTCAAAGGCTTAAACATAGCCAATCTATGAAACATTTGTGCAGTATATGGGGCTGTAAAACCAGTATGACCCTGGTTATCAAACACCTCGAGCAATTCTAATATGGCATCAGCCACCGATTCATTATATAGATCGTCCCCTTCTTTAAAATATCCGATCCTTTCAAGTTCTTTTCGTCCGTATTCTTTAGTTCCCATCATATAGTATTCCTCCCAGGTCCAAAATCCGGCACATCTTTGCAAGATTTACTCTTCCTATTATTATCTCTAGCTACGTCTGCTATCACAGCCAGACTCCTGGAAATATCCTCAAGAAACTTAGCCTGAGCCATCCAGATCTCTTTATCTGTCCGTAGACCACTAGGTAAGTGAAGATTAGCGTTCTCTTCTACTCTGCTCCCCATTTTTCTCTCCCCCATTCATCATATATTTCTTCCGTTGAAACCTCTTTATCTGTTAGGGTTAGGCTTACTTTGATCTCGTACGTATGCCTGTAGTCCGGATCTTCAGGATCCTTATCCAGGTCACACACAGTTACCAGAAGTTGTTTGAACTTCATTCCATGATCAACTATCCAACATCTGAAACAATCCTCAACTTCTTCCCAACGGGTAACTGCTTCGTACGTATTCTGCGTAGGCCCCCAGAATGGATCAGGTTTCTCAAGAACTCCTATAGGCCAGTATACCTTCATCTTCTACCTCCTTCATACCATATACTACTGGCTATCTCACGCTTATAGCATTTAGGACAGACTAACATCCAACCATTTCTAAACTCCGGAAGATTCTCGGAATCATCGGGTCCAGTTATGTGTATCGCTATATTAGGATCTACGGGTTCCTCACAAATACAACACTGGTGATTCCGATCAATACTATCTAAATACTCAGCTCTTGTCATTCGCTAAAAACCTCCTTTATCACCTCGGGATCAAGCTTGCAATGACCAATGTAGTGTCGTCCGCCATCGCAGATAATATGTCCGTGGGTTGAGTTGATATTAACGGATATGAAAAGTTTTCCATCGCAATGCGGACAAGACTGATGGACATCATTAATGTAAAATGGCCATACAACCATGCCTTCCGGGATAAGCTTAGTATCGTACATTTTCACCCTCCTCCCACGCCTTATCAATCACCTCTTTCCAATCTTTATAGGATGGATTTACTGGTGGGTTCATAGGAAACGGCAGATATACACTATCTAACGCATGACAGCGTAATATCGTGCTCCACTCGTCGTCATTAATCCCACCTCGATCGTACTTCTCTTCCAGGTTGTAGTAACACTGCTGAAGATATCTCTGATTATGCCATTTAGCGTAGAGATCAGAATATGGTACCGGTATCCTGTCATCCAGTTTCCACGGCAAAGAATCTTTCAAATATAATTGCCATGCCCTGATGTCATCTTCCAGCTTCTTTCTCGGTTTATCATGCATCTGATATCCGCGTTCGTAGCATTCTTTATACACGAGAGAGCAATAGCTAATGAAATGAGACGGATCGTAGTCGAGTATAGGATTAACCAGAATATGATTAGGCGTGTGATCTTTCACCAGCAACCCCGCTATCAGACACAGCTCCCTCCACTGAGCTATCAGTTGCTGTTGCGGAAGATAACCGATCAGATCCTTGTGCCAAAGCCTCATTATTAGCCCTCCTTAATAACTCCTCTAATATCTCAACTTTCTGTTCATAAGCATCAACCATCTTTTTATAGTTCTCGATGATTTTCTCCTGGATCCGAATCTGTTCTCTCTGCTTCTCGATTACTTCCCGCATCACCTTAGATATTGACACTGTCATTTAGTACTCCTTTTCTTATTGTCATATTGCTTCTTCTTATCACATTCGTACTCTTTTCCCAGAGAACAAAAATAATTAGAATAATTGTTATTGCGAATATCTTCGATACGCCGATAACCAAGACTGCAATTAGAACATGGATGATCAGTTTTACATTTGCTCATTTAATCCTCACTTTCTGTTTAGTAGTGTGGTAATTAAATTTAAATCACTTGCTATGCATATAACGTGTATGATAATTTTAGTATCTTCTGCCATAGCATTTGGATCAAAGTGAAGTAGAAAGCCGTTTATAAAACACAAAAATAAAAGCGTTATCATTCACTCACCACCTCTTCATACATTTTCAGTAATAATGGTACAAGTATCAGAAAATCACTTTTTGCTGATCCTCTAAAATAAGACGCAAGATTTTCAGGATCTTTTGCATAAAATTCATACAATCTATCCAAATGCTGTTTTAACTCACAACAGATTGGAGTTTCTACCACACTTTCAACAAAATCACTAAAAAGCATTAATTATCCCCACTTTCTGCCTTGTATTTGTCGATTATTTGCAAAACTTCATCCGTCCATATCCCGTACTTTTGTTGTCCATATTTATCCGTTAATGTTTTTTCTTTTAGTTCTATCTCGGCTCTTATCTTGTCAAGCGCATCGGTCTTACCTATACAATTCTTGCACTCTATTTGTTTAAGGGGGTATTCTTCTATTCCAACGGTTTTATAGAATATGTTGTACGGCTCTAACCAAAACAGACGATTGCATTTATCACAACGCTTTGGTAATATAGCCACTCCATCATACTTTGTTATGGTCATACTTCCTCACTTTCTGCCTTTGGCATTTCAAATTCATCTATCCGAATAATATCTGCGTGAAGCCCCAATAATGCTCTTTGTCCCTCTGTTTCACCTTTGAAATATATCTTATGACCACTTAATAACTCTACACACAGACTATTTCTGTTGGCTTTTTTGATTATCGTTGACCACCTTGACAGAAATCTCTTCCATTCATAAACCGCCCTATTAACAGTTGGTGACATAATGACAATGGTCTTTTTCATATATCCTCACTTTCATACAGTTTCTGCCTTGTACTTGTCGATAATATCCATCACTTTACTAAGCCTTACATACGCTTTACGCTCAAATACACTATCGGGATTTAATACTATCTCGTCATCAATGTCACATACTTCATCCATTATTTTGTCAAGTACCTCAACTGATGGCATCTCTAATATCATTTCTTCTAGGTTTTTCCCTTCAGAATTTGTTATGCTATTCCATACACTATTTCTTCTAACAGTCTTATCAAGCAATGCATCAGCATCAATTAATCGTCCTTTACCAATCTGTTGCAATATCATAAATATCCTCCGTAAACTCACCCGTATCACAGACCAAACCTTGACCAAGGGATGTCTCTACTACTGTTCCTTTAGGATGAAGATTCAAATCTGCCGCCACGATGACATATTCGCCAAGCATCTTAACATCGTCATCACGCACCCAATAAGGATATTCTTCTTCGGAATATCCGCGGTTACGCATAGACTGAACCACACGAGACATTGGGAGATTATAATAAGTCTCTTCGTTCGTAGGCCCTTGTACCCTGCCAGCAGACGCGGTAAGAGTTTTTCTAGACGGTTCAACTTTAACAACTGTAACAGGTATCTCCGGTGGATCACCTTGAGCTAACCCCTGGATGAAATCAGGCATGTAACTGACCTCAACAATAGTCACGGGTTCGGGAAATATCTCGATAGTACGATCTTCACTAGTCATATCTACTTCACAAGCATGTACGTCTACAACCCAAAGAGCAATGATACCGACAAATATCACACCCAATGCTATACCTATAAGAAACGATAAGAGTTGATCACACCGTTGGTTCCTCTTCATGTTTCTTTGCCTCCCATTCATCAATATTGGTAGAAATATAATTCTTCATTCGACTAATCGTGGCCATTCGAGCATCGTCAGGTTTACAATAGCGCCATGCACGGGTAATATACCAGTCTGCTTTGTGTAGATCCTCTATACCATTCTTGTTCTTCCAACGCCAGATATACTTCCAAGCGTTGCATATACAAAAGTTAAACACTGCGTCCATACCAAATATAATCTCCATGGATTCAATGCATTCCAGAGAAGTTTCTTTCTTGTAGTGATCTGGGTTTATCCTATCTACAGTCATTTATTGGCCCTCCTAATCTGTGAATTTGCTCCAAAAGTTATGTACTCGCTTGCTGGTATCGAGGCATCGAATGATATACACAGAGATGTATCTTTTGATAGTGTGACATCCATTTTTACACCATCTTTGAATTTAATTGTTAATCCTTCGGACTCGACGCCTACAATCGCATTGTATAAATCTATTGCTTTTGCTTTAAGCTCCAATTCAATGTTTTCGTCCGGCTCCCACATACTTCCACCAAAGCAAGCTGTACAGGGTTCGTTATCGTGATCCGGGAAACTGTGCTTGCAGGTCATACATGATCTCATATACCATCGCCCCCACAAATATCCTTCTCAGCGGCTTCCTTGTTGGTGAAGACTTCTCTAAGAGACTTCAGATCTGCGTACATGCTGCCCATGTAAGCTTTAAGAGCATCGATAACCACGAAAGGATTCTTAACTAATATAACTTCCATAGCGATTCTCTGATCTTCTTCGCCTGCTGCCGCTACGATCCTTCTCCACTCAACCTCATGACTAGCATCGGGATTAGCCTTAGATATACTGGATACTTTTATCTCTTCCTTAGCCTGATCTGCTGCCTTCTTCTGTATATCCTCAGTTTTGGTTACGCTGAATAATGCCTCTTCTAACGTTTCTACTGCGCTCATTTCTGTTCCTCCTTTAAATACTCTTTAATTGAATACTCCGGGTTTGCTAACTCGTCCTCGAAAGGACCGTTTTTGTCGGTGATGGCTGCCATAACATCAGCCCAGGTCATTTCCGGGTGATTGCTTTGGAACTTCTCCCCCAGCCATATCAGATAATTCCTCATCTGTCCCATTAGGCCCTCCTTTTTTACCGTGTTTAATTGCTAAATCTAAAGCAGTTGAAATATATTCTCTATACATTTCTTCACTTACTATTCCGAGAGAATATGCCTCTTTCAGGATTAGTTGGTTCTGGAGATTCGTAATTGCCAAATATATCCCATCATGTTTCAAAAGATCAATAATGTTCATTAAGCCCTCCTATCATTAAGATACTCCCAGATGTCAATCTGATGATATGGTTCGGGTTCCTTGGAAACAACTGGGATATCCATCTGTTTAAGGCGTTCCTTTTCTTCCTGCTTCTTCCGGTATATCGCATATACCTGTTTGTCCGGCATGTTGTGAACCTTCCTGTGCCACGTTGCGTTCGAATACAGATCCATTACCCATCTCCGTATCGCTTGCATATTGCTCATTGGTGAATTCCTCCTCTTCTGTGAACGACTTGTAAATATTCTTTACGGCCTCTTTTAATGATTCGCTAGTTAAGAATGCACCTGCCGCGCCAAGAACCATAGAACATTCAAGTTCGTTGTAAACTACGATCTTTTCAACGTTCGTAAGCTCCGCAATCTCTCCGTTCTGAAATATAATCCTCATTAGCCCTCCTTCTTCAGTTGTTTGAGATATTCTGCTTGATAACTTAATCCGCCACCCATTCTATGCATACCATTCATAAGTGCCTGCTGTGTGTTGCATGCCCCTAAACCAAAAACTCCCTGGTTGAACGTTTCCATAGCTTGTTTTAATATCTCATATTCCTGTTGGGTATTAATAACCACTTTACAGCTACTTAAAAATCGTATGTCACTTGTCATATTTTCACTAGTGATGCTATGTTCACCGATAATTCTCATATTAATACCTCCGAATATCCATATCCAATCATATGATCGTATTTACGAATACTTATGGGATATTTCAATTGTCTGGCAACATAAGCTAATCTCTCAGCGTCCATAGGCCTGCAGGTAAAGAATATAATCCAATGAGATCGAATTATACCATCCGAAAAATAGAAATCATCCTGTGGAGGACAATAATCACAGTATCTAAGATTGGCTAAGAATTGAGCCATCTCATATACTCCGGGATACTCATCACAAGATAACTCATAATCTCCGAGAAATCCACATTCTGATAAATCCGGAACTCGTTCAACAGGAGCGGGACAATAATTAATATATTGCATACTTCTCCTCCTGATATAGCTCACACCGATTCTGGTAGCTATCCAAATCCATAAGATATCTATCATCGAGACCAATCATTCTACGAAACACATATTCGATTCTTAATCGTTCCTGCTTGGTTGAACAAAATTTACAACCGTGATAATCCAAAGCCAGTTCGCCATATTCCTCTATAGGAGCGATGTGAAATAGCTTTAAAGTCTTGATAAATCTGAGCTGAATCCATAAATCTGGCGTTTCGAACTCAAAAACTTTAGATTGACCGGGTGGTCTACGTAACTTAGCGTTACCCAATGATACAAAGTTGGCGCTCATATACCTTTCCTCCGCGCAAAGCCTAGAGGACCTGTTTTCACAAGTCCTCTGTCTCCTCAGAGTCAATCTGGGGAAAAATGATCGTTTCTCGGTAATCTGCCTCTGATGCAAATAATCGATACTCCTTCGTTTCCGGATCGTATCCCATATAACCATCAGCTACATTATAACCTTTACCTAAAAATTTTTCAACCATAATCGTTTCCTCCTTTACATTATAGGAACTGTAAATCTTGCGAGGAAGCCCAGCAGCAATAGTCGCTCTCGATGTTCTTAATATAGAAATTCTTACTATCTAGTTCCGGATTGATCCACTGAATAACCTCACATGTGGTTCCTTTGGGAAGTCGAAGGTTATCCGTGATAATGACAGCTTTCTTACCTATGAAAGATTCACCATCTTCTTTTGCACACTCAGGATATACCGATTGATAATTCATCAAATCTATCGTCTTATCTATAGGAGTGCTATCGAAATAATTCATTACCCAACGAATAACATCTCGATCCTTTGAACTACTACAATGATGACCAACTACAAATAGGTCAGTTATTAGTTTCTCTTTCCCCGTCATGTCTTACCTCTCCTCTAATTTGTTTGGAATATTCCACTCGCCGTCTCTCATTTTCTGAGAGTTTATTCATAACCTCACGATCCCAGGTATCGAAAATTGCATTTGCAGATATAATCTCGCCTATGCCATAATAATCTCGGTTAATAGATCGTATAGCCGCATAATATCTACGAATATAAGCTGAAGTGTAACCATCATTGTTCCACTGCTTGGTGTACTCTTCTTCTGGCATATCTCGCCCGTACAATTTGAGTAATAGTGCCTTCCCAGCAATATAATCCTTTCTTATAGTCTCAAAAATCGCTGATAGTAACCGTAGAGCTCCGTCTGTATCCATGGTATCAGCTGTTAACCTGTCGTCTGTCATGTCTTCTACCCTTTCAAGAACTCAGAGGACCCGTAAATATAACGAATCCTCTGGACTCCAGAACTTCTTAAAGGTTCTTATCTCTTTGCCAGATAAAACAACTGCTTCAAACTGCTTATAGGGCGCAGGTCAAGTATCCGAGTCTGGGATAATATACCATACAACGCGGTTGCCCCAATCATCGTTATCGTTGGAAGTAACAAGTTGATGTCTACCGTTTTGGCTCTCCTATCATCTACCTTTTGGCATGTATCAGCTTGATAATTCAACGACTTCGACATATTAAGGTAATCTTCGCTGCCTGGATCTACTTCCTCCATCTTCTCGATCAAACCCAACATGTGCTCTTCTGCTGCTGCTCGAACTTTGTTTTCTTTCATTACCATATCTCCTTTCTGTCAAGTTCTATTAAAGCAGGTGTAGATGTTACGATAAAGGGAGAGGATCTGTTTGGGTTTATCCACTTTATTACACGGATTCAAGTTTTCACTTACGATCGTTCCCAACAGTTCCTCCTATTATAAGCCCTGTAATTTTTACGAAAGCCAAGAGCCTCTGTTTACACAGAAGCCCTAAGCTCACAACGAAGCCTATTCAAGTAGAATAATAACTCGTTCATGCTCTCATACTGGTCTTTGTAATGCTCACAACCTTTCTTCCAGCCAAGCTTACGACAACGATCAAATCCCTCGACAGCTAATCGATAACGCTCTTCTAAATATCTACGCTCTCGGTTACACCATCTGAGGTATTCTCTGGTTGTCCGATTCTCGGTCGGTATGGGATTGTGATGTCCCTTCATTAAGATCAGTTCTTTTACCGCATTAATAAATAACATAATAATTCCTCCTTTAAAAGTAACAACTCCGCTATTAGAGGGGGTGTAAATTTTGCGAAAAAGAAGACCCGTTGTAGGATCTCCTTTCCTATCTCACTTCCTAATACTAGCTATTATTACAACGTAAACTAATGCTGCAGGATATATGACAACCACAGATGTGATGGGATGATTCCAAATATATTTCACTGTATCCTCACACCAGGATCTGCCTTTGTCAACAACCTGTTCTACAAAATTTTTCTCGGTCATAATTTTAGCCCTCCTTCTTATTAGAGAGGGTGTAGGATTTTCGAAAAATAAAGAGGGGCTGTAGTCAGCAACCCCTCTTCGTAATATCGTTCAAATCCGGTTTTCTCAACTCTTCCGGAAATATCATTATTGCACCATTCTCCATATCGTCATGACGCATACCGTTTTTCTTACGCTCCCAGCGTTTTTTTACTTCTTCAGTATCTATCTTGTCTAATATAGACTTGTTGTTGGATTTCTCCAAGAGATCCTCAAGATACTTGGTATAGGTCTCGCTGATCTGGAGTTTCTGCTTCTCTTTGGCCATCTCCTCGAGTGCCTGCTTATAAGCGTCACGTTCCTGTTTAAGCTTCTCTTCATTAGCAGAGGATTTGGTTTGAGCGCTTGAGCTACCACTTGATGAGGATGAAGCTTTTCCGCTAGAACTACTACCAGAAGATTTGCCACTGTTACTCTTCTTAGATGATCCACCGGATCCCTTTGATGCAGCTTTGGCTGCCTTCTCAGCTTCTTTCTTCTTTTTAGCCTCTTCTTTCTCCTGTTGTTTTTTCTTCTTAGCTTCCTCTTTCTCGGCCTTTTCTTTAGCTTTTTCAGCTTCAGACTTACCGCCTTTCTTTCCAGATTTAGACTTGCTAGAACTTGATCCGGAAGCACTGGATAATAAAGAAGATGTGGTAGTCTTGGCTTTAGCTTTTACCGGAGCAGAGACATTTACTCCTCTAGCCTTAAGCTGAGCTTCATAGCTAGCGTCTCTTGTACCTGTTCCACCTGATACGGGTTTTCTAACGGTAGATCCCGTACCCCCACTACTTGATGTGGCAGAGGTTATGGCTCTACGCTGAGCGTTATAACTCATATCTCGATTACCGGTAGAAGCTCGTCTAACAGGAGATGCAGATCCAGTGATGTTCCTAACTCGAGACACTCGATTATTATCGTAACGACGAACCCCCCACTTCATGCCGGGCACGCCATAGTGCTCGAGGACTTCGTCCGTAAGCTCGATCTCACCTAAATATGTCGGTTCCATATTATCACACCTTCTTTCCAGTCTCTTTCTCATATTCCATAAATGTTTCAATATAAGACTCTACGATTGAGGCTGAGAAATCTTCGATTGATTCCGACATTAGCTCGCCAAGTGTGCTTTCCCGTTTTAATATTATTGAACCATCCTCGGACGCACCTTCAAATATCGTTATTTTCTCATCTTTAATATCTTTGATGAGATCGTCGGTAAGTTTCTGGGTCCATTGCTCAGCGTATTTAATAGCTTTGTTATAACCCTCACTACCCGGCTTAAACTTATATAAGTTATACGCGATATTCATTAAATCTTCCTGACGATTCATTATATCGCCAGAAATACTCTTAAGAACTATATCCCCCTCATCTATTTCCGAGGGATTAGTTTTTCCTTCTTTAACAGCTTTGTGATATTTTTCTACATCTGACTTTATGTTATCAGCGACTTTTCTTTGCTTCTCGGGCGATAACGGATACGGAGGGCCATTCTGGACACCCCACTTCTGACCTTTTATACCATGATGATATAACTCATCAAGATTAGGTTTAAATATAATACCATCGTGACGCATCTCTACATTCTCCTCTCAGTCATTTGCTCGGTAGCTATAGAATGCTCTAAGTTTACGATTTTGATTCTCTTTATAAATTTGATCTACGGCTAATGCGGTTCCGGTTGCTGCAATGGTAGCTAAAGTTATCATATCACTCATAGGTAAATTACCCAATGGCGTTTTAACTTGCTTTGTCAAACCCAGCTGTGCTCCGACGGGCAATTTAGATACTATTTTATCCGACGATAGTAAATATTTAAGTAATCGGGTACCACCAGTTGCGGCTGCTCCAGCCAAAGCTATTTTATTTTGATTGTCAGTAATTCTTTTACTGCCGCTATAAAGGGCCGCCCCCTGATCCGCTAATCGAGCCTGCTTAACTTTTTTATATGATTTATTCATAGCTCGCTTCGCTGTTTTCATTTCATACTTATTTCCAGAAGCTTTGGCTTTTTCATATGCAGCCTGATTAACTTTATGTTTATTCATGGCTTTTCTAGCCTTAGTACCTAAACCCTTTTTTTCGTACCGTCTAACACCCCACTTCATACCGAGGACACCATAATGAGCTAATGTCTCGTCCGTAAGCTCGATATCACCTAAATATGTTTCTGACATATCTTATTAACCTCCTCCTGGATTGCTTGGTAATCGTATCCAGCATCCGTAAGCTGCTTCTTCCGCGTCTGCCCATTACCCCATTTTCCATCAATGACTTCCTGGGCCACTATCTTAATATCTCTATGACAATCTCCCATGAGATCTGCCTCGGCTACTCTCCGTCTTACTAAGCCCGGAAGAGTCTTACCCTTGGCAGATATGCAAGTTGTGGGAAGGTAAAACTTTACAAGTTCTATAGGCCGGCTACCTTTGAGGAGAAGTCGTCTCTCAAGGTTTCCAGGGCCTGCGTTATATGTGAAACTAACCAGAGCATCGAACTGATTTTGGTTAAGAATATATGAGTATTTCGAAGTGTATGCCTTGACGTAATGCTCAAATTTCTTAAGATCAGTTTTTAAATATAAGTCCGCCTGCTCCTGGGTTATGGACTGGCCTTCCGTGACGCCCTGAGTGTGTCCGTAGCCAATAGTCCATACCCCGGCAGGACATTTATAGGAGGTCAGATGGCATCCTTCAAATTGTTTAATTAGGTTAAGTCCGTTCTTTGATGTTTCCATTGCTGACCTCCGTTTATCAAGGTTCAACACTCAGATAGTTATTTGCCCTGTTCGTTTCACGGATTATGTTAATCGTTACTCTATCTGAGTGATTTTTGACAAAGTATTTTTGAAAAATCCCTCCCGGGAAATTTTTGGATTTGAAAAGTGATTTTCGTAGGAAATGCGGTTCGTCCGTAGGCCCGAGAGCACCTCTGCGACCTACGGGGCGAGCCACTATACAGAAAGGAGAACCTTTGAGTATGGCAAATATGTGGTTTAACCACTCAGTACTTCAGGACGGACAGCAAGGGATTCGAACCCAACCACCACAAGTCTCCAAAACGCCGCCCAATCCAATACAGTTGCTGAGTAGTCATCAAATCATCACCAGGTTGCGCATCGTTGAGAGGCTTGGTGAGGAAGTCTTACTCCTCGTCCGTAGGCTCGTCTACCAAGCCTACAGCCTTACCATCTACCCACGCCTCACAGAAAGCATAGATAGCTGCTGAAACTACTGTGCAAACCGAACCAATGATTGCCAGGGTCTGGTTTCCTGCTATGATACCAGATATACCAGTACCGAGAGAAGCCAGAGCCGCTGCAACACAGATCCAGAACTTACGACTTTTTAATTTATCCATGAGTTAATTGCCTCCTTTATAATGGTTTACCAGCGGAATATATTATTAATATAATCCATACGATAAACATTAAAATATTGAAGAGAATGATTTTAGTTTTGTCGGACATATCAAATGTCCTCTTCGCAATAATCCTCATCCGGCGTGGTAACTTCAAAGCCAATTGCCTGAGTATTGCTATTCGGTTGATCAGGATCAACCATCACCGGATGTTTGTTAAGGTTCTCAGATTTGGCTTTCCACACGATATATCCCGTATGTACACCCAACTCAGCAAAGGCTGTAGGGATACCATAAGATACTATGCTGAGATCTGTGATGTTGAGAATTCCGCTAAGAATCGTTAATACAACGCAAACCCCAACAAATATCCATGTAAATCGGAAGTTAAGCCAATATAACTGATCAGAAAATCCACGTTCTCGAAATTGTTTATTCATTATCTATCACCGACCCACATTATTATAGCCGATACTATCCCTAACACCATCAATAATCCAAGGAAAGTTACAGCGCCAATGAGTTCTAAAGCAGAAGTCATGAACTACCTCCTTGCTGAGGTGTTGGAAATGCATTGGTAACCAAAAGCTTGAAACTCGTAGCCTCTGTAAGAGCTGGGATAGTATAGGTTATAGTACCTTCAGATACGGTGAATGACGTATATCCAACAGCAGTGTTAGAAGTGTTCTCACTGAATAACTGAAAGGTTGATGTGGTATGAATCGCTGAGTTAGTGAATATTACTGATGTATCACCGATAATTCGAGCTTCCGGCCCAACCCAAGTCATGTTACTACCGCCGATGTATGACTTAAGTTTACTCCAGAGATAACTTAAACCGGGACTATCTAAAAATTTAGTTACACTCATAAGTTACGCCCTCCTTTAGCCAGCGAGGATCGTATCTATCTCCGCAGTTGTTATAGCCACCAGTTCGTCTTTGGCCCACAAACTTGAAACATCGATCGTTGCTGCTCCTATCTGCTCGTATTTACTCTGAGAACTTGACCATACATATTCTGTATAGGTATTAGGTGAGGTTCCTGAAGAATCCGGAATAAAATATATCGTACCTTCGGTACCAACAGCCGGAAGATCTTCAAAACGGGAGTAATCGAAGTTAAAACTTATTGTGGTTATCTGTCCGATTGCCTGAGCAATAGCAGAAGCAACCTGAGCAGCGGTCTGATATCCTGAGTCGTTCGTAAGCTGCGATACACTTACTGGTACAGTTAAAGCAATATTTCTGTTAGACGGAGGAACATCTGATCCATTGACAGATACAGATATAATAATATTTTCTTCTGCTCCGGCTTCTATACCGCTCAACTTCGTTTGTTCTGCTGTGGTATAGTCTTCGGTTGACAGACCTTTACCAGTTACTTTATCAACTTTGCCACCTAACTCAGTTTTAGTGGCAAATATATTCTTTATACGACCCCAGAAATACTGTAGGCCAGTTTTGGATGTATATTCATCAATGGGATTTGGCATTTGTCAATCACCTCCAAATATAATGTTATCTATCTCTTGAGGAGTTATCTCGTTGAAGTTAAGCTCTGCTAAGGTTTTATTACCCTGAAGAGGAACATCATTGATCTTGGGTTTATCTATGAGGTCATTATAAGATTTCTGTCTAAGTTCCCCTTCGATGCGACCAGTCAAAGACCCCATTCCGGTAAGATTAGCCTGTAGCTTATCCCCACCAGATATAACTCCACTCATTGTTGGTATAGGGGTTATAGGACTACTCATATCAGCATACCTCTTCTGTCAGCGTTAAAACTCCTTTAGTTATGAATGTATCCACCTCTCCAGCAGCTGTGGTTAACTGAATATCATACACATAGTTGCCGAAGGGGAGGTCTTTAGTATCCTCAGGTAACAATTCCATGATCAGAGTATCGGTTGGAATATCTACGAGGATTAGTACTTCTGTATCTGGGTCATTATAGTCTTTCTTACAAGCAAATCGGATAGTATCACCCTCTTCTGGCTGATAAGGGTTACCTTCTTTATCGGTCAGGGATATCTGTGCTTTGAAAGTATCCCCTCTTGTAAGGAAGATCGTGGTTTTCTTAATTGTATATGACATATCTATCTACCCTCTTTTAACTTTTTCCAGGTTTCGGGTCCTACGATTCCGTCTATTAACAGTCTGTTGGCTTTCTGGAACTCCTTAACTGCTTCCTCGGTAAGTACCCCGAAGTCGCCATCGATTTTAACCTGAAAACCTTTAACATTAAGGAGTTCTTGTAGAAGCTCAACAGATTCGCCTTTTGCACCACGTCTAAGAGTCGGGTGATAATCTCCAAGATCCTCGTACAGAGGTCTAGCGAAGGCTACCACATTTGCTCTGGTGCGTTGGCGTTCCATAACAGCGCCACCGTTATCATTGGATTTTATTGAAGTGTTTCCTTCGATTGTTGTGAAGTGATTGCTATCCGCTACGGATACAATAATTCCCACATGATTGGTGCGACGCTTATTGGTCGAGTATTTAAAAAACACAATATCACCCGGTTGAGGATGGGTGATAATACGATTATGAGCCTCAAACCATTCAAGCATATCCAGGCATGAAGCTGTTTTTTTAACGAGATCTTGGGCGTCTTTGAAAATATAACTGATGAATACAGCACACCAAGGGAACCCGGCGCCCTGCACCATCTTACCATAAAACCAAACGTTGTATTTCACATTGTTGGAATTGGCTGGGAATTCGGTGACGCCTAATTCATTCTTGGCTAATCTGATTGCATCTGCAATTTTCATTTTACGACACCTTTCGAGTTTAGCTCAATCAGGTCCTGTCTCCGGGAGTCCATAATACCGTTCTTTCCGAGAGAGTGATAAGCTTGGTAGGAGTTTTCCCACATATCCAAGTCATCATCGTCAATAAACCCCTGAGACATATATCCATGGTAATCCTGGGTTAAATCCCGTGCCATCATCTTCTGAATAGCATTAGCTAACGTGTCCTGTTTCTTACTGAAATGAATACAAGCTTTTACAAAGAATACAGCACAGGTGCACAATGAGGGAACTCCAATTAGAGCTAAAATATTTACGATATTACGAATCTCTTCCATCATTAAATACGCGTCTCCTTTAAACATATATCTAATCTATGTTTTCTATATCGGATACCCTATAATATACAGTTATCGTGGCAACAATGCCCGCATCCATTGCTTTATTATTTGTCATATCTGAAAAATTACAAGCGGTTCCGGTAAAAGTTTCCATGATGGAGATACAACCTAAATCTGAATATATAGTAAAAAGTTGAGAGTATCTAGCTCCATTATTAAATGATTCACTGTTGGCAACTATGCGTACTGGAGAATTGCTTACATATATTCGTCCAGTAATAAAGTTTGCGAAACCTGTCATACTGATAATTTCTACCATTTTACCGGTAGTACCTGTTGGGAGTTCTCTATCAATAATCCCTGTTTTAATCCCCTGACCAAGTTTACGTAAATAGGTAGCATATGACATATTACCGCCATTCCTATTATCTATGGTGAAAGTATATTTACAGGTTTTACTACGTGTACCGACCACATATTGTTCTACGCTTTGATAAGCCATGTCTTAGCCCTCCTCTACCGGGGGAATCGGAGGTTCGGGCTCCGGTTCAGGATACTGTACCCAGTAATCACTTGCTTCTACACCACCATGCCAGTTAAGCACGATATTAAGCGCGGTATCGATAGTATCATCTTTATAATCGTTACCCCTACGAGTCCAATACTCTGTCTCGGCATCATACTCATTATTGAAATCCGTTACTGCCTTGTATAAAGGTTTAGCCGACTCCTCAGTATACTGAGTAATCTCGATAGCAGCATAAGCCGGAACTTCAAGAGTAAGATCATGAGTAAAGTAATTCTTTAACGGAATACTCCCATCTGATCCGATACAAAGGTTCGTAGCGGACACCACCGCATTATTCTTTCTATCACTAGTTACCCTATCGCAGACAAGAGCTTTGGCAGCATTAAGATCTTCCTGTGCAGATGAAAGATTCCATGATACCACTCCATCATTCATCTGGCGTATACGAAGAGCAAAATATAATACATCAGCCATTGTTGTTCACCTCCTGTAAATTAGTTATCCTAAGCTTAAACATCGTATTCTCTGTAAGCTCGGGTATATTGTAATTGGCATGACCCTCTGTTATCTCTCTAGATATCCAACCAACCGCAGTATCACTGGCGTTCTCACTGAACAACTCAATTATACTACTCGGGTGAATATTGATATTAGTGAAGTTAGCAGTGTCATCACCAATTATTCGAGATATCGCAGGTGTCCAAATAGTTCTCCGATTAATCTCGTCTATCTCATTCTGTAAATGACCAGCCGTAGACTCGTCCAAAATATCCTGAATCGTAGCAAACCACGCATCGAATTCAGCACGTCTAGCAGTAGACCACGCATCATATTCAGCCTCTTCGACATCTTCCCAATTACTGAAATGATCATCAAATTCGGCTTCCCACTGAAGAATCAGATCTTCGATACTTAACTGCTGAAGGATGCCCGTCACAAAAGGTGTTTCGTTCGTACCCACGACATTAGTGATATTAGCCTGAGCAATCGTCGTTGCACCAGCATTGATCCTAATATAGGCAAGGGCATATTGATTAACTTCCGCAGTATGTACAAGGGTTGGTCTCTGAGGATTACTACTAGGAGTACCTTTAACAAACTTTATAGTATTAGCCCTGACTTCAACTGAAGAATTAACCTCCAAAACCAAGGCGTCAATACGATTCAGAACCACTTCAGCTTGCGGTGCCTCGACAGGCAATATTGTATCATTCAATGTCCAAGTATGATTGAACCATGCTCGACCAGCTCCGACATTAACATACATCCCATCGCCGGAAGCTGTTACCACCATAGAAGTTCCGATTGTCGAGAATATACCATCTCGTATAATCCCGTCAAATATCGAACTCATTTGGATGGCATCGTATACCCGGTCATCATTTAGGGCATTATAAAAACCGTATGTTACAGCCATCTTAATATTCTCCTTTAATTTTATCCAACAGTTGTGTCTATATTCTGCACAGCTTCAAATGTAGGATACATCTTGATACCGTTAGAATCCTCATTCCTTACAAACTCAACTACCCTAGCAGCGCCTTCGATACCATACTCATTACTAATCTGAACCACGTCGCCCATGTAGAAATCCTCACCATAGACGAAAAGTCTTGTAGCATCTACCTCCCCCTCGAAGTCTACTGTTCGAGAGTTTTCCAGGAGATGCTTAATTCCTCTTTGCCTCAAGGCTTCTTGATAATTGGAAACCTTCTCGGATTGAATATCTCTGGCGTCCGTAAACAGCTCTCGCCTCGTCAAACCCGAACCCGATCCTACTACAACCGTAACCCTCTGCTGACCAGAGTCTTCACCGGCTACAAGAGTGACGTTCTTCATCAGCTCTGTAGAGTCAAGATAGTTACTGTTGATAATGTTGTCGTAGTTAGGACTAAACACTACATAAGGATTGTAAATCTGGTTGTATGACCGATCCTCTCCCATATAGAGTTTGAAGACGAACTGGTTATTATCATTGAGCGTTATCTTGTAACCCATGTAGTTCGAGTCACAAAGAGCCTTAATAACATCGTAAATGTTGTCTCCAGTGTGTTCCTCTTCGATGGAGAGTGAGGTAATCCTTGTGTCCGTTGAAGCTTCGAAGACGAAGTTATTAACTCTTCTATCAGCTATCGAAGGTGATATGAATGCTGTATAAAGCATGTTTCGTATAGCATTCTGAAGATTACCGGTATATGAGGTTTGCTGCCATATGATACGTCGATCAAGTAATGATTCCAAGCTTCTACCGGTGATTTTCAATCGGTTACCTGTTTCGGCATTGGACTCAATATCTAATCCTTCAATAATCATAACGTGTTCGGAGTCATTAATGGTAAGATAGTAATCCTGCCTGACTTTATTGAGCAGGTCTAAACTGAATGGTGCGTAAATCTCGAAATCACCATATCCAGAATATCTATCAGTCCAAATCAATGACTCATACGCATCTATGATGCTTACAGTCTGGAACTGCTGATTTAAAACATAAACATCCATCGTTTAAACTCCTACTCATTTTGAAGGTTTGCAAAAGTCTTAAGCCCCCTCGAATGCAATCTGGTTGTAGATTCGGAACTGAAGGTTGCTTGCTCCGTATGTGGCGGTATAAGTGAAGATGTTATCACCTTTAGCCAGCTGGAACCAGTCTGCGTTCTTGCCTACAATGTTAACGATGTTATACTCTCTACCGTTTCGCAGAAGTGTGATGTACTTATTACCCCTGATGGTACAGATTGTAATCTCGTCACCAGCTCCGATTCCTGATCCCGTAACCTGAATGAGCTTATCGGTATCGAGAGCCATGGATTCTCTGGTTCCAGTATTATAGATCGTGATGTTCTCGGCTCCACCTATAGCGTGGATCTTAATGATAACACCTGTCTCCACATCACCATCATAGTAGATGGTTCTCTCTTTCAAAATCTCTACTGAACCCATGATGATCGTAGGCTGGTAATACATGTGAGTACCGAGATGTTTCCACTCCTCGGCACGTTCAAAGTACACATATTCATCGAAGTAATAGTCCGATCCCTCTACAGGAACGAAGTAAAACTTAGTAGGGTCTCCTGTTTCCGGTAACTCTGCTACCAATACCTGAGCATCTGTAGCTAAACCAGGTATGATAGTAACCGGGACACCAACTGTGTTGTTTTCGAAAGGAAACTCGAATAAGAAATCGATACCATTGAAGACCGTGATATTACTCCCGACTGAATAGAACAAAGGATCGGGACAAATAATACTGATCTGAGTGGTTTCGTCCTTACTAAAAATATTCGGCTCGTTTGATTCGGTATAACCATAAATCTCGAGCTCTCGATTATCCGTGAGGATGTAAAATCTCAAAGATTTCTTTTTAGGAAAATACTTATATGTAAGTTGTCTTGCATCCTCTATAGTTTCGGTTATGCCTGGTACTTGCAAAAATCCCAAGGTCATCACGATGTTTCGTTCCAATGATCTTGCAGAGTTGAAGATCGATCCATCATTGGTTACGACATCTGTGGTGTTAATCGTTGCTTTCCCAGGCCCTAATCCAGTTATAGATTTGACGTAGAGCCCCGTTTTTTCAGGGGCCCTAAGTTCAAATTCTATGGATTCACCCAGGTAGTTCGTTATTATAACAGATTTAATCATGATAACGCTCCTTTGGCCTGTGCGAATAAGTTTCTTGTATCACGGTAAATCTCAATCCGTGAAAGTGCTTTAGGACTGTAGTTGTTCTGGTTAAAGATAACATTACCCTGCCCAACATACTGCCCATTTTGAAGGTTGTCAAGCTGAGAAGTCGGGCTCGACTTGATTACCGCGGTGCTAGCGTTTACTCTACCAACATTAATGCTTCGATTAAACATCTCGTTAAGAGCGTCGGCATCTGCTGTTATGGATGAAAGATCTAAAACCGGAGTTATAACCGGATTATAATCCACATCTTCTTCCAGTAAAGAATATACCGTAGAAATGGCTTTGGACATAGCCTCATAAGCCGCATCTATCATTCCTTCCGAAGCAGAAACAACATAATCCGACCCCTCAGATATACCCAATGCAAAACCTTGGGGTACGAACACACCTTCTCGTTTGAATAATCGTGAGGGGGAATTAATCTCAGCTTTGGCTTTTGTAGCTTTATCTGCAGCGCTAACCATGCTTTCAGCAGCTCTACTAATCCTATCCAGATTAGATTCCATACCCTGAGCAAATCCTTCAGATATGTAAGCACCATATGATATGATTCTATCTGCTGCGGCTTTTATTGATGCTTCACCTGCAGTGATGCCAGATGCAAATCCGTTAGATACTCGTATACCATACTGATAGAACTTGTCAGCATACATGTTAGTATTGAATGCGTTAATTACTGCCTGACATATACCGTTGGCAGCAACTCTAACATAGTATTCTTTTGACTTCATACCATTGGCGAATTCTGTGATTATCTCACCACCTATGGTTCTGAATTCCTGAATACGAGTCCTTATAGTGGTTAAAACATTAGTTATCATATTAGTAACTGCTGTTGTAACCGTGGCTTCGGATTTGATGAATGAATCGGCAAACTCCTGAACACCTTTGGTGCCTTCTTTACTAAGACTACTAGAAAACGATGCTGCATCTTTACCAAACTTCTTAAGCACTTCTGTATCCGTGCCCTGAAGCATATTGGCAAGATTTATCATCTCTGTACAACCGGTTATAAGATCTGTAATGTTTCCTATCTGTACACCAGTTAATGTCTCGGAGAAAGCTGCCATAGATGTGCCAAAAGCTATGAGTTGCTCACCGAAGCTCTGTAAATCATTTCCTCCAAATATCCAGTCGGCTAAACCGCCAGATGCTGGTAATCCATTAGCTAACGCAGACAACGCTTGTGCTGAATCCACAGACTTCTGAATAACATCGGAATTAACTCCAGGATCACCACTAACTATCTGAGAATATTCGGCTAATGCAGTACCAAACGCAGTTAACTGTTTACCGAATGTCGCCATGTCGTTATCACCGGTAAACCAACTTATCATTCCGCCTGAATTAGGGAGATTATTTGCTAATTCGGAGACAGCCTTGCCTGCTGCTACAGACTTCTCGACTACTGCCGGATCAACATTCTTTACAGCAAAGGAATATTCTGATAACTTCCAGCCAAATATCACGAGTTGCTCTCCGAACAAATCCATGTCGTTTTCACCCATGAACCAGCCGGCAACACCTCCAGAATTCGGAAGGTTGTTTGCTAACTCAGAAATAGCTTGAGCTGCTGCGACGGATTTCTCAACTACATCGACTTTCAATCCTTCAACAGCATTGGAATATTCAACCATTGCCTTACCAAACGGTACGAGTTTCTCAGCGAATTCAGACATGTCACTTGTGCCTGTAAACCACTGTATAATTCCACCGTCTTTTGGTAATGTGCTTGCCATCTTAGCTAATGCTAAAGCGGCGTTCGCAGATGCTTCAACCACATCAGGTTTAACATCTTTGATGGTGTTGTAATATCTAGCGAAATATGGTGCAAACTCAGCTAACTCTTCACCAAATTTAACGAATGATGATCCACCAGTTAACCATGAGGTTAAGCTATCAAGTACATTAGCTGCTGTTAAAGCTAATACAACTGCTACGAGCTTTAATACACCATTAAGTGCTTCTGAATCTATGAGCTTAGCTCCAGCAAAGAATGGTGTTGCCTTAAGCATGAACATAGACAAATTGTCAGCTATCTTAGGTAATGAATTAGTCATGCTTTCAGCGAAGCTACCAACAATATTACCTACAAAAGTACCTATAGCAGTACCAATCTGACCAAGGACCTGAATACCTTCATCCATAAGCCAGGTAAATCCAGGGATCTGCTTAATTGCACCAAGTGCAGCCAATATAGCTACAATACCTGCTACGACTATACCTAAACTAGCAACACCCTGAAGTGCTCCTGCAACCGGTATAGCACTGATGATAGCTAATGTTACACCAAGGGCTAACATAGTAGCTGATACACCTGTAGCTATAGCCAAGGTAGTTTGAGCATCTATTCCGCTAAGAAGAACGAACATCAATGCAACTTCTGCGAGAACTGCCATAATGGCTACAACACCAAGGAGACTCTTTTGAGCAATCCTAGCAGCTTCAGCAAGAATAATCATGAATGCCATTATACCAACCATTGCAGCTATTAACTCTGCAGGATTAACCTGTCCTATGTTGATCTTAAATGCCTCAACAAACTCTTTGACAAGATTGGATATGGCCGACATTAACTCAGGTATTCTAGAAGTTAATACATTGATGATTTTTATAACTATGTTTAACAATGAATCTACGATCTCCGGAACATGTTCCTCTAAACTATTGAGTATTTCATCAATGAGCTTGAATAATGTTTCGACGATCAACGGTATAGCTTCGCTTATGGTGTGAATAATAGCGAGGATAGTTTCCTTAATAAGCAGAATTATCGCAGGAATAACGGCCACTGCCGATACTACACCTGCTGATAATAGTGTTAATCCAGCACCTATTGCAGCTAAACCAGCACCAAACAATAGCAATGCGGCGGATAGTTTTACCATTCCACCCTGTATACCTTCGGTCATTTTAGCTGCTGTAGCAAGAACAGCAATTATACCTGCTATTGCTGCTATCGATGCTATCAAACCGCCTACACCAATGTTACTTATACCGTTCATTGCAGGAACTAATACCAATAAGGCAGCAGCAAATATCACCATTGCTGCGGAAACCTTTATTAAATTAGACCCTTCTGTGAAATGACTGAATAATGATAATCCAGCCAGTAAACCAGCAAGAGCTGCTCCGGATTTAGCCAAATCGCTCCAATTAAGGTATCCGAAGTCTTCAGCAGCCGATGCAAATATCTTCATTGCTGCTGCAAAAGCTATAAGTCCAACACCTAACTGAATAAGATTCTGAGATGATGCAGATTTGACAAATCCGCCACTATCGGTAAAGAAACCAGCAGCCGATGAGTTCATAGTAGTTAACTTACTAAGGAGTGCCACTGCCGTTACTATACCGGTTAAAGCAACACCAGCTTTACCAATCTGTTCCCAATTAAGTCTGCCAAAATCGTCAGCAGCCGAAGCAAATATCTTCATTGCTGCGGCAATCTCAATCATACCCAAACCAATGGATATCATATTCTTAGTATTGCCGGTCCATTTGGTAAATGCACCTAATTCGGCTAGGAGAACAGTTATAGCTGCGCCAGCTTTACCAAGTTCATCCCATTTCATTTCTTTGAACTGTTCAGCGGCATCAGCTAATATCTTTATAGCTGCGGCTAAAGCGATCAGCCCCAAACCGATAGATATCATGTTATCTGCTGAGAAAGATTTAGAACCTTTCTTTCCCATCGCTTTCCAACTAGATTCAGTGCTTGCTGTAAATCTGATGAATGCAGTCAAAGCTGCTATTAATACTGTTATAGCGGCTCCAGCTTTAAGTAGTTCATCGGGATTCATCTCACCAAATACTTTAGCAGCTGAGGCAAGAATTCGTATAGCTACAGCCATTGCTATAAGACCAGAAGCTCCAGACATCATCTTTGTAGCCTCTGCACCTGAAAGCTTTTTGGCTACAATATACATGGAACCAATAAATGCTTCTATAGCTATACAAGCCATAACTAATCGATCAGGATCTTCGATATCGGCTATTTTCCTCATAGCACCAGCTAAAATAGATATAGCTGCAGCCATAGCCACCAACGTAGTAGCACCAGTAGGAAGGCTTTTTATATCTGGTCCACTTATGGTTCTGGTTATTACGCTCAATTCAGCCATAAGACCAACTATAACAGCCGTGGCATCGGCTAATTTGTCTGAATCGATTCCGGCTATAACAGACATTGCAAAAGCGAGAATTAAAAGAGAGCTGGCCAACTTGATAAAATAGTCAGCCTTTGTCTCTTGCTTTTTAAACATTCCGGTTATATCGCTTATGGAATCGGAAATGGCTTTGAAAGCGTTCTCAATGCCACCAAAAGGATTTATTAACTTCGTTATCTGAGATACCAGATTCTTAAGATTGTATAAAAATGTTGCACCTAACGCCGTCTCTAATCCTTCTGATAGATTTTCGCCTTTTAACGCATTCCATATACCTTCAATAATGCTCTTTATTCCCGAAACCAATCCCCTACCAATGGATAATATCCCAGGAACGACTGACCTGAGGAATCTCGCAAAAGATCTGAAGGTATTCTCAACGATCTGAAGAATTCTGTCTAATGGCGACATATCCTCAACTATACCATCAACAAAATCCTTAAAACCAGATGTATCTATATGGAATGATCCGAAATTTTCTTTGAGTTTTACAACGAATTCTTTGACGCCATCTATGCCATCCTGGAAAGCATGGATCATATCCTTAACAAAATCGGATATCTTTTTAACTATGTTATTCCATTTAGCATATGCTTCTGGACCGATGTCTATTCCGGTTAACTTTTCGATAATATCCAAAACAAGCCCGCCGAAATTACGAACGACATTGGTAAAAAATCCATCTACAATTCCATCAATACCAGACGTTTTGAAAGATTGTATAGATGAGACCAATCCATGAAGTCCTCTGATAAATCTAGTGGCAACATTTTCACCGAACCATTCCAAAGTATCAGCAATCTGTTTTAATTTCTCCGATCCATTCAGCAAATTGGTGATACTATCGAATACTGATGTTATAGAAAATTCGGTACTCTTAAATATACCTATCGAAGACTTGAATCCTTCGATAAATCCTTTAAAAGGCGCAGTAAATATCTTGAAAACGTTTCCGAAAGACTTAATCATATTGAAAAAGCTTTCGAAAATGGTATGAACTTTGCTCAACCCCGTAAAACTAGAGTATGTTTTTCCAAAATTTTCTCCAAATTCTTTAAAACGATCAGCAAACGCCTTAAGTCTATTGGATACATCATTTGGAAATATCTGGGCAAAGGTCTCTTTGACTTCCAAAAGAGTCCAGGTTAATCCTTTAAAAATTCCACCCAAACCAGTGAAAAATGGTTCGACCCATTTAAGATCTGCGTGATCGAACGCAGTTCCCATAAATCGGGCAACCATATTGATAGAATCTGTTGTTAATTTAGCAAACGGTACAATATAACCTTTAAACTCATTTACTTTCTTTCTAAATGAGTCAAGCATATGAACAACTGCACCATCGATCTCAACAATTGGCGATACAAACTCTGCACCTATTCTGGCGAATGCTGATTTGATATTGTCAATAACGCCTGTAAGAGTTTTGTTCGCCTCAACAGCATGATCTGCATATTTGTTGAACATGATAGTCGAGAATGTATCGAAATCTATCTGGCTATCTTTGCAGAATTGCTCAATATCCTGAGCGGAAACTTCCATATTCCCGACAAGCTTTTGAGCATTCTTCTGAACAGCCTCAGTGGCCTCATAACTACCATCCGCAATGGCCATGAGGCCTTCTGCTAAATCCTGTTTAACAGGTAAGTTAAGAACCTGGGTCATATATGTCAGGGTAGCGCCGGTAACTTTACCAGCATTGGCTACATCCTGGAAATATCTTGCAACCATGTCATAATCTGTCATGGTCTGAGCAGCGACACCAGATACTGCTCGTAACGCCATACCCATCTCGGTCAACTCTTTCTGATCCTTCTGATGGGTAAATATAACATTCTCATAATCCAAACCAGCGGACGATAATTGTGCTGCTGCCTGAGCTGCAGCATCCAATGAGAATGAAGTGTTCGTAACGGCGTAATCTATCTCATCGTAAACATCCTGATAAGCTATTCCCAAACCCTCAAGCTGGAATTTAGCTTTCTCAATGTTCATTGCTCGGTTAATACCGCCCTGGGATATCATTCCGAAGAATCGGCTTCCCACATTAGCTATAGCGCTAAGAGCGGAAGAAGTAAGATTCTGAATAATGGTCATACCAATGATGCCCATTGTTGAGAATCGTTCTTGGATTGAGGCTAACGATTCAGATATTCCATTAAATGAAATATTATTAATATCATTGGCTGCGTTCTGAACACCTTTAAACGAATCTGCTGATTTGGAAAAATCCAACGCTTGTTTGAGGCGATCGAGAGTATTCATACTCGTCGCAACATTTTTTTCGAAGTCGGCATTGTCAAATTTCATCTCGACAATTCTGTCTTCTATAACATTACTCATACTCTCGTCACCTCCTTCCATGCGTCATCTGCTATTTTATCAAAAATCGGCTGGATAGCGGGATTTATAAAGTCTCTACCTTGAACATAGCCACCGTTTCGTAGTCCATGACCATACTGTATCAGAATAGCAATATTGGCACCGTCATTAGTATTTGTGTTGGACCATACTATTGAGGTTTTACCAAATCTATGCTCTATAACATACTTCCAAGATTGAGAAGTTAATCCTGTATCCTTAGGGGTAGCAGAGGCCAGAGCTTCAACGCCCATTTGCCCATACTTATCATAAGTACCTTTGCGCGCAAGCTCCAAAATCCTTTCAAAAAATCTTTCGGTTTTTGTAAACTTGCCGTCTACGGAAACGCTTATTATTGACCTCGCCATGTTTCTCTCCTTATTAACCCGAAGTGTGCATAGATTCTCTTCGAGCTTTGTTGATAGCTTTATTTCTATCCAGAATTTCCCTCTTTGACATCTTCTTCTGAGGTTCGTTCTTCAAACTGCACACTTTAATCAATGTTAATAGGCGATTGAGATGCCACTTTTGAAACTCTACCGGGATATTAAAGGATACCATCCAATAATAGATTATTTCTGAAGTAACAATTTCATTATTACGCTTTCCCCTACCTTCCCTCTCATTAAACCATGTGGCTGTCATAGGAGCTTCTATATATGTAGAAATCTCTTCTATGTTTTGAGGCGTAATAAAGTTATAAACATCGGGATCAACATTTTGAGTTAGGGTCATACATCTGATATAATCTATCATCTCCACACGGGTCTTTGATTCCGTTCCTAAAAAAGGTTTTCGCCACTTCGCTTCCCATTTCGAAATCGAAACTAATGAATGTTCCAGCGCTAATGTTTGTTCTTTAACCGAGATAAACTCGTTAGTCTGTTCATTATACGCTTCACCGGCAGGTATGGTTATGTGTAACATCTCTATTTCTCTTCTTTATCTCCACCGGGTAATGCTGTAATCTTATCCTGTACCTTCTCAGCGGATACGTTTGCATCACCGGGCACTATTCCATTGATAAAATCTGCGGCTTTCTCCGCATTTGTTGCCAGCTCTATGAAGAGATCGGAATAAGCTTCTGTCTGAGAAAATGCCTCTGATATCTCAGGAGATTTAATAAATCTCTTACCATCAAGAGACTTCTCGCCATAAGCCTTAAGAATGATCTCTTTGAAAATCCCGACAATCTTAGCTCCGTCCTGTTCAGCAACTATTCGGGATATCCACTTATCCAATCCACCAGTGGCGCTGATATCCATTTCCAGGATCTCGGCCTTTGTAAGATTGAAATAAAAGTCTTCTGTTCTCTGATTACCATCGTAATCGGTATAAGTCATAGTTCTCTTTAACATAACTTGGTTTCTCCTTCTGTTTGGTGAGTAATTGGGGCCTCCAAATACTGCTCATTTTGAAGGCCCCGCATAAAACTTAACTTAATGTCTCGATCAACCGTTGGACTGACCGCTAAGAATAGCGATAACTTCGTCAGGAAGAGGAAGACGAGGCGCTACTGCAGCAGCTACAGGATCTGTAGTAGCATCTGCACCGTAAAGAATCTTCTCAAGATTCGTAAGGTATCCGGCTTCAGTAGTTCCAGTAAACTTAGTGCTATCGATTGTTATGATCGAAGTAGCCTTGTAATTGGTTACAGTAACAGGTGTGGTAGAAATCTCGTAGCTGAATGTGATCGGCTCGGGAGAATCATTCACAGTATTGTAACTCTTCTCTGAAGGTGTAGCCTTGCAGCCATAAATCAGATGAAGCTTGTAACCGAGGTCACCAGTAACATCGTTACCGATCTTAGTTCTGTAAGAGAGACCGAAAGTCTTTCTTGCCTGCTGATGGATGTTAACACCAGAAATAGGAGCAACAGTACCATCACAAAGCTCCCACTCATCGGGATAAGTGAAGCACTCGAGAGTTGCTGAGAACTCCTCTGCTGAAAGCAGATCCAGATACTTGATATTGTCTGCATACTGTGCATTAGACTCAGCACCTGAAGGGGACTCAGAAATGGAAGTAATACCATTCCAAGCTACGCCATCATCGTAAGCAGAAGTAGTTGTATTGTAGGGGTAAAGGACACAGTGATCGACACCTGTTTCATAGAGTCTCTCGCCGGTCTGGTCCCAATGAAGCAATCCTGCGGGCATAATGTTTCCTCCTTAGAAATAAATGTTGAACAGTTCATGAACCAATCCATCAGATTTGAATTCTCGTTCAAAACTACACATAGGTAGATCAAGAATCTTATCCAGGTATTCGTCATTATCTGCACTTTTTGTTATCAGTGTTACACTATAACGTTTAGCTTTCATATAACCGAAGTTATCGGCATGTCTAAGCATCGCGTCATTTCTCTCATACACTATGCAAGGATATGAGAGTTTGATGTTCTCCGGTGGTTGAAAATAGACCTTGTGATTAGGCCCCATTATCTCCTGAAGAACCTCCTGAAGTTGGCTCCACGTTCTCATTGTACAATCCTCCGATAGATAATATCAACCTAGGTGGTTGAGATGCATCTACATCAGTTACAGTCCATAGAGCCCCCTGCCATTCTATACATCTGAGGTTGAAGAAATGATCTCGAGCATAGGGATCGGCTACGATACTGAACTGATTTGTGACTAATATGTCGGCATTAACTTTGTCTCCAATCGAGTCACGTTTTGTATTTCGTATAACATCCCCGTAATATGTTCTGAACACTAATTGCTCTTCCCATAAACCCGGTTTTGTTTCGACAGTGTCGACGTAACCGATTCTCCCATGAAATCTCATATCAATCTCCTACTCATTTTGAAGGTCTGATCAGCTATTAGCTGCTGCAGCCCACTCAACAACACCCATAACGGTCTTGCCGGATACAGATGTGCTATCCTTGAAGCCTGTAAGAACCTTGGTTCCAACAACAGACAGAGCTTTGTAATACTCGGTAGGATCTGAAGACTGTGCTCCAGGAACTACTACTACGAGCTTACCAGCAAGGAATGCCTGCTCAACAACTGCCTGCTTAACCTGAACCTTATCATCCCCAACCTTATCATAAAGCTTGGAGTCCGAACTATTACCATAAACGAGGATAGAACCCGCATGAACCTGTGAGCCCTTCTCAAAAACTGTATCTAACATGATCTTATTCCTCCTTAGAATTAACCAACAACTTCGGTCTCAAGAACCAGAGCAGAGTAAGGAACCGTAAGAGCGCCAGAGATTCTGGTCTCGATCAGGTAGGTTTCCTTGTTGTAGTCGATGTCAAAGTCTTCGAACATGTTGACTGCGCCACCCTTATCAGCACCTACATTGTAGTCCTGAAGGTTAACCATGATGCCAAGAAGCTGATAGTTCTTGTTTGCTGTTGCATCATGTCTTACCTGGTTATCGAATACCGGAACAGTAACGATCTCAGATACACGGATCTTATTAGCAAGAGCCTGTACGGAATCGTAGATGAATCTACCAGTAGTATCAGTGATCAGAAGCATATCAGCCAGAACATCCTCAGTTGTGTAGAACTTAGGATTGCCTGAACCCTTATACAGTTTACGATTCTTAATCAGAGCCTTGATGTTAGCCTGTGCCTTAGCGTTGTCATCAGCACCTCCAGCATAAGTAACCTGAACCTTTACTGAGTACAGTTCATTATCCTTCCAGATAGGACGAACATGGTCTTCCTGGATCTTATCTTCAGAAGAAGCAAGACGACCATCACCGATCATGATTGCACGAGCGATTTCCTCGTCGAGCATCATTCTCATCTCAGACTTGATCCAAGCTACTACATCGAAATCAGTAATATCAACGATATCATCACGATCCAGTTTCTGCTTCTTATAGATGGTCTGGGGAGTGGTGCTTCTCTTAAGCAGTGAGAATACCTCTTCCTTCTTGTATTCATCCTTGATGTAACCCTTTGCACGAGCCTCGTCCTCACGGAGATCAGCGAACATGCTCTTGATACGGCTATAAGGTGTGTGATGAACACCATTCATAACGCCAGCAACCCAACCGGTGTCTCTCTTGATCCATCCGGGAGTAGCGGTAGCTGTCTTAGCCTCAGGGAACAGCCAATCGATGTTGTCAATACCATGTGCGAGCGAAGTAGCCTTAAGGGACTGACCGCTCTTTGCTTCTGCAAGAATAGCACTTGCTTCAGTGGCATCCATACCGTGCTGAAGAACCTTTTCGCTATCCTGCTCAAATACATTTTTGCGCATTTCATTACCTCCTATTGCGGACTGTGCAACTTCTTCATCTTCTCCTTTCGGAGCTTCTTCACCCTTCTGACCATCTTCAAAACCCTGCTGATATGACAAAGCCATCATACCTTCAAGGAGTTTATGCTGATCGTCATCAAGAGTATCCATTACTTCCTGGATAGTGGGATCATCTTCTGATCCTTCCTCATTGTCCTCTTTCTCATCATCAGCATGCTCAATGGTATCATCCTCGTCTTTATCAAGGAAGTGAGCAAGCTCTTCTGAGATAGAGAAAGGCTGTTTGAAGCTGATAATAGCTTCATCTTCGATATCCTCATATGATCCATCAGAATGCTGAAGAACCGGGAAATCGATAGTTGCTCCGGGATTTGCACCTGCGAGCACAAGTGATACCTCTCTTATTGCACCATGGAGAACATCCTTACCTCTCTTAACTAACTGGTTAGCAAAGATTGAAAGGGATGTGATATCACCATGTGCTACAAGAGCTTTGGCCATCTGGCCTTTTTCCGTGTCGTTGAATGCACCATAGCAATATACACCATCAGCACGATTCTCGAGTGTGCAATGACCGAGCACATTCTCGGGATCTTTATGATCGTGCATATAAACCAGAGGTACATCTATGCCATCGCAATCAGCGAACGCATCCTGACGAATGGTTAAACCATCAGCACATTCGATATCATTGCGAGTAGCCCAACCACTGAAATCATACGACGTACTACCCATTTTGATGTTTCCTCCTTATAATTTAGCCAACTCAGAAAGTCGTAATTGAGATAATTCCATATCTACCGGGGAAATACGTTCGATAGATTGTCCATGCTCATCAACTAGTTCTCCTTCGTCGCCTTCAGTATACATTGGCTGTGCTCCTGCTTCCTGATTAAGGTTCTTGTTCCTCAATTCGTCGGCCCGAGGATCATCTACAGGTTTCCAACCAATAACAGACCTCATCTCATTTGATGATGCTACTTCATTTCTAGTGAATTTGTCAGTCATCTCCGCAATCTGAGAAATCGGGGTATTCTTAAATGGATCACGGAAATACATGATAGAATGATGCTGAGATCTTGCTGTTTGGGTCAAGAACTTCCACTTCATACTATTGACAATTGCACTAATTATGGGCACAATGGTATTATTATAATAGTTAAGCATCGTCTTCTCGTCAGCAGTCCCTTTCATAATTTCCTCAGTCATACCTAACTGGCTGTATAGCATACTCGTAAGGAACTGAATCTGATTCATTAGATTGTTTTCCACTGAACGATTCAACTGCGTAACTTTCTCAGTACCATCAATATAGGCGATACCATATTTTGAATTGGCCAACTGATTCTCAATATTCTTTCGCCTATCTTCTGCTTGTGCCTTTCTAGCATCAGTCTTGATGATGCCTGGTAACTGTACTATTACATCTAACTTGCCTGACCCGGACTGTTCGTCTATTGCATCGAGAATGTTCAACTTATGAATTAATCTTTTAGCAACCGAGTTAGGCTCGTTCATTACTGCATAAAACGGATTTTCAACGATAGCAACCATAGACTTAGGAAGTATGACCTCCTCTTTCTCCCCGGTTCTATCGTTGTATAACCGTATCTTGACATAGTCGGGCATCCATTGGATAATCTGACCAACTCTCATAGAGTTTACTTTGTAAGACTCTGTAAGTTTCGGATTCTCGGTTGTATCAACCGGAACTATAGCTACCGCACCTTCATCAAACATGCTCATAACCACATCCTGAAAAAACTGCTGCGGGATTTGGTCTTTGTTAGAATTGAGTGTCAAACGCTGATTAAGAGAATCATTAACAACTTCCTTAAAACGTTCATCATTTTTATCCAACTTTACATGCTTGATATCCAGCATCGATACATCTATAGCTATTCGGTTGTATACAGCTGTAACTATTGATCGTTCATTACCCATACTCATTCTAACTCGGTTAGGGTTGATATAAGATGATCGACCATAGTCATATTTGAATCCATTGGTCGGATTAAGAAATGCATTCCAGCTATGCTTCAGTCTATCTCCCAAAGTCATAGTTTAACTCCTTGTTAAATTCTGGGTTTTTCTTCAATTCCTCTTAATATTTCTTAATAAGCCCTTTAAACTTACCATATTTCTCACCAATCAATATATTACCAGCTCCTTTGGCGACGGATCCTAACTCCTTAAAGAAATTAAAATCTTCAATACTATCAGAATTAAGCCAATTCCAAAAGCTAATTGTAGTTATGGCAAGAGTTGCTATAGATGCTGTAGCTGCAACTTTAAACGCGTTGGATCGCATAATAGCCTTAACCTTGTTCTTAGCATCTTTCGAAGGTTTATTGGCCATATCGCTTAAACGCTGCTCAGTGTTAATACGATTCATCAAATCATTAAGCTCTTTAGTCGAATACTCGGACTTATGTTTGCTAATATATTTAAGATCCCTGGCAGACATAGCATCCTCTTTAGATGCATAAGTCTTTTCTTTTCGACTAGACTTGATGCCATAGCGCTTTCTTCCAGCTTCAGTGTAACTGCCGTCCGGATTCTGATATCGGCGAACGCCCCATTTCATTCCCTTAATTCCGAAATGAGCCAGAGCATCTTCCAATTCAGGCTTATCGTAATCAAATTCATATAACCTGATTTCGCCCATCGTTATCTTCTCCTACTCAAAGTCTTCTTTGCAAAGATTATAGGCTACATATGCATCCACTAAAGCAGCTACATTATCAATCTTCTGATCCCTTCTCATCTTATAAAGTTTCCTATTACCATTGGTATCCTCTAGGGTGATACAGTTACCCATAGCAAAGCTCATAAGCTCTTCATCGAACAGTAACATTCTCTCTTCAGAAAGCTTCTTGAGCTCTCCTAGAGGTACTGACTCGGTTTTAGCTCCCTGAGGAACTTTGACAATATTGTAGCTTCCGTTATCGATTTCCCAACGGTTAATAAACTCTTTAGCGTTATAAGGGTCGTAACCTATACATCTAACATCGTATCCGTTCATCTCTATGTGATTATCAAGATCATCATAGACCTCCATGAGATCCAGAGTTACTCCATCTAACACACAAAGACTACCTTCATCAATAAACTGCTGGTAGCGATTTCTCATATCACTCGACAGTTTGACAAAGGTTTTATATGAAATATAACTCCGGGTCTTGATACCATATGCTCCATCCTTTAACGGGAACAAAAACGTGAATGCGCAGAAGTCGTCACCTTGCGATAAATCAGCGCCCACAGCACATGTCATTTTCCAGAAAGTTCTCATCCTATGTGGCATCGTCTCTTCATAAGTGAAGAAATATGTGTATCCCTCCATGGGAATACCGAATCTTTTCGCCAAAATATCATTCCTTGTGGAAGGCGCCTTTTCAGCTCTCTCTACATCTTCCTGATAGACATCATACTGCACTGTCTTACCAAGATTTGGGTTGGCTTTGATCCACATTGAAGGCTTGTTAACTTCTGAAATATCATCCAGCTTGTAATACCATATGCTGATCTGAGGGGCTTTGAATTCTCCCTTAAGAATTGACATGAGCTCCATTTTAATGGTATCACCGGAGCCATTTCTTACTGTTCCTTCGGAACTTGTTGCTACTATGAGGTAGTCATCCATCTTGGATGCGCCCTGCTCAATAGCGCCTATAACATCTTCCCTTACATCACCAGAGAGCCACTCGTCAATTGTTGAGACTTTGGGTCTTAATCCCTGTAATCTATCAACTGACATGGGTCGTATCTCGAGAAGGGACTCTGTGAGGAAGTTTTTTATGCCTTCCTTGGTACTTGCGAGCTTCTGTCGCTCAGCTTTGGAGCCTGTAGTGTTTTGAAGTGATCCGTCAGTCAAAAACTTGAATAACGGCCCTCTAGCACGCACTATCGAGGTCCTTATTGGAGACATTACCTCTTCTGCTTGTCTCATTGTAGGGGCGGTAGTAATCTGATGTGTGGTATCAGGATCTATATTGAGAAAGAAGCTTTGAATAGTCGAGCTATACATCGATTTAGCTGCTCCTCGAGCAACTATAAGATATTGTTTCTTCGTCAATCTTTTCTTAATCATGCGGTTCACATAATGACCGCCATGTCCTGATTTATTTGGTTCGTATACTGACCTTTCAGTAAAGTAATACCATCCAAAAATCTGTTCGCCCCAAAGTTTGAATGAATCTAGGAGATGTAATGGTGAGCCATCTGTTAAGGTTAATTCATCTTCGCAATACGACACCCAACCGTCAATCGCTTCATCGTCATAAAAGATGTTAGGATCCATAATAAGCTCGTCTATCCGATTCATCTCCATAGCGATTTCCCGACATACAGGAATCTTACCATCTATCACCTCTTGTCGAAATCGACCGTAATAGATAGGTACGGCGGTGTTCGATAGTGCCATAATTTGTCACCTATAATGAAAGTTTACGGGGACGGAGTTTGGACCCAGATGTTGTCATACCGTCAGTTTCGAAAACGTTAAAACAATAGTTAGTCTCCGACCCCGTAAAACTACTCATTTTGAAACTTAGCCTTCCATACGATCAATCTCGTCCTGGAGTTCCGCGATCCTCTGCATAAGCATCTCTTTCTTATCGTGTCCGCTGTAGTTTCTCATACTATTATTAGCACGACTGGATCTACGATAAGAACTGCCTCTTCTTGTTGAGCTATAAGGATAAGTTCTACTCATACCACGAGCCATGCTACTTCCTTCATATTCATCGCTTGCGTTTTCCATCGCATCGATGCAGGTAATGTAGTACATAGCTTTAGTAGCTTTGTAAACGTTATCCAACTCAGAAGGTGTTATATCACCTTTCTTAACGATTTCTTCAGTCATATCGCAGAGGAGATCATATAAATCCCATAATTTATCCATTGTTATCCTCCTCCCTTATGCAGTCCTGGTTACAGCCAAACTTGCTTCTCTTCTGACTGTTATAACCGGAGTACCAACTGTTGCGGGATCATCCGGTGTACCATCGACATATCTTACTCCAACATTAGCGCAACATCCACAAGGTACTACAACTTCGACTTCGTTGTATACGTGCTGATATGCGGCTACTGCTGTAGGAGTGATGATAGCAATGCTTTCAGGCAGTACCACACCGTCATAGGTTATCCCTAACGCTATTGGAGTTATAGCACCACCTGTAGGTATCTGAATGTTGGCGCTATATGCCACACGATACCTTGCGGGGTTTCCATTGGCGCCACCACGCAATGTAAAAAGCCCAGGAGCCACAGGTAACACATTACCTTTACGGCAGGGGCTAGAAACCTGGTTGAAAGGAACGTCACTATTAAGAGCAACATTCTGATCAGCAGAGGTTATATACGTAGCCATGGTCAACACCTCCGTTTAGTTATAGAATCCACCACAACCACATCCGGTATTCTGCTGGCAGCAATTAGGATTTGCTACAACGTATGCCGGAACGGGTGTAGGATTAAGATACTGTTCAAGAGCGACAGTCTGTCTTGCATTGTCGGCAAGAATCTGAGCTGTCTGAGCGCCCTGAGATGCTGCGAGATTAGCCATGTTAAGCTGGTTCTGAAGCTCTGCAATCTTCTCATTCTTGGCGTCGATCTTATCCTGACACATCTGATCAAGAACTCTCTGAACACCATCTGCAACTGCCTGACGATCAGCACATGCTTCACGAGCAAGATCTGCTGAAAGATTAGCAATGGCAAGACGATTTTCACAACAACAATTACTGAACTGCTGCTGAAGAGCGAAGTCACGATTCATGCTATCCATAGCACCATTTGCTACTGCTGTGCTAAGAGCACCAATCTGACTTGAAATTGCCGCGGTATCGAAACCACGAGCTACATCATTCTGGGTCTGCTGGTTAAGCATATAAGGAAGCATACCATCTCCTCCTCCGAATCCACCCCATCCGCCATTGCCCATAAGAGCAAACAGGAACAGGATAGCCCACCAGCCACCGTCTCCGCCGAAACCACCAAATCCACCGTTTCCTGCGGGTGCAACAGGCATATACATGCCATTTCCGTCTACTAAAGACATAGAATTACTCCTCTCTACCGCTTTTCATAGCGGTTGAAACCGAACAAAACTACATCTTAACTCCCATCTGTTCTGCTTTTGATCGCAGAGCCTGATATGTTTCCTGAGACATTTGTCCCGAGCTCAGAAGATACTGAACTGCTCCTTGCGGATCATTAGCATACTGAGGTGGAACGTTAATTCGTCTTTGCATCAGGAATTGAAGAGGGTTTCTCATAAAAGTGTTAAACTGACTCATCATTCCTTGATTCATTTGTTCCTCGTACAGTTTGTTTGCCATGGTGAGTATCTCCTTTCTTATAACCGTTGTTGTTCCTTACTTCTCTCTGCTCCTTGGGATAACCCCCCGTTAAACCAGATAAGGCTCTTTCGAGTTCTTCTCTAAGTTCAGATCTTGTTATGTACTCAGAGGGTGCTTGCTGCGGCTCTTCAACTGGGGTTGGCTGTTCTTTCGATTCCTCCCAATATCTAAAAGTTCTAAGAGGTTGAACCACTCCAGTAATATCTGAAACTCTAACAAAGAACTGCTCCTCATTCATATCGAACAAATAAGCCCTTGTATTAGGAGCCATAGGATATGAGAGTGCACCTGTCTCTCCCTGAACCCAAGCCATTATTACACTCGGATTGTTAGGCGTCGGCGGTGCTACAAAAGGATTAACATTCTGTTGAAACGGATTTGATGGTGAGTTTGCCGGAAAAATCATTATAGCCTCCTATTTGGTGAAATAATAAATGGGCACCTCGTCTCCACTATCCCATGTATCGTAATAATCACCATCTATAACGGCAATCACATGAGATCCTGTGGCGAGCAAATACTGCCCATTTTGATGGTCTTGACAAAACCGTCTGACCGTATAACAATCTGGACATGTGTCCGGTAGTATGTGTCGTCTAAATCCTTCCCTTCTGAGAAGTTTAGGCCATACATTATTAGAGATTTGAACATCGTACATGGATCTGGCTATATCAACGAGTTCATCGAACACCCAAAGCCAATCAGCATCTAGAAGTATTGATATAGCACGTATAACACAATCATCCGTTAGATTATTAACTGGATTAGGATTCGTCTGTATCCACATTATTCAACCTGTCCATATCTTTCCAGATGTAAAGTCGCCATTCCAGATTTTGAATCTCATCTTTCAAAGCCTGCATGACTGAAGAATTGCTAGGCGGATCGAATACTAATCTTACCTTGAGACCAACAAGTTCCTTCACTCCCTCAAAGTTTGTATCCTCCCCAAGCAAATCATCCCATGTCTCTGTACCATCTTCAACTCGGAAAGCCTCATCCATACCGTGCCATTCCTGCATGATGGTCATCAGAGCGGAATTGATATAGAGGATCAGATCCTGATCAAAACTAGAATCGTCCTCGGCGACATTACACATCTTTTTAACCGAGTTTAAGATGTTGTCATTCATTCTTATTTCTCCTCGAGCTTGGTGATATACTTCTTCATAACATATCCCTTAGGGGATTCGATTCTATACCACTCATCATCGACTTCATCGAGAACCCTAACCTGAGCTCCGTTAGAAATAACTGCCACTATCTCTCCACCAGGATTTCTCCTAACGTTAAGATTAAGACCACCTGTAACTGTGGCCATGAAAGGTTTGATCGCGGGGATGTCTTCCGCTACTTCTTTCACCTTCTTGGCGGGTTTGGCAGTCTTTACCTTCGATTCGGCTTTAGCCGATTCTATAATGGGCTCTTCTGCGGGAGTAGCGTCTGTCTTTTCTTCATACATCTTATCGTAGCTTTTTCTCGCCATTTGAATTTCCTCCTACTTCCATGGACATGTGTCACCGGGTCGCCTTTCGATTGGAAGGGACGGTAACAATCTTTCATCTCCGTAATGAATTGCATTGTGCGTGTCAAAAGAACAGCATATTAGAAACTCTGGATCATAAATCTCGTCAACATCATACTCGATGTCTTCTATCGTTAAAGGATTAATGTGATGAACTATGATCTTGTCAAAAATATCAAACCCTTCAACACCGAGATCACATCCGTTGTCTCTTAATATTACCTGATTCCTTGTTCTTCTCCATCTGGATGATCGGTACAGTGTCTGATTCAAATATCTGTCCAATCCAAATGTCTCTATGCCAACTTGTCCGACTAGATTCAGGTAGTGATAACGATCTAGAAACGTATCATACCTGATTAGTTCTGAATATCTTCTAATCATCTCCTAAATCGTCCTCGCCTAGGTCAGGGTGACCTGAATACTTGCCAAAAGCTTTGATAGCATTTGCATAAAGCTCTTTTACTTCTTCTTGAGAGCGGAGGGATTCTGTCTTAGCAGTAAGCAATGCGTTTTCATTCTTGAGTTTTTCTAACTCGAGCTGTTCTTTGACTGAACCAAGTCGCAGAAAGTGCGTTAGCTCGGCTGCGGTTGCTGTACCATCCTCGATTCGCTTCTCAACTGCTTTGTAAGCTTTGCTGATCAATCTGTTCTCAACTGCTTCAGCGGACATTGCCGGCCGAGATTGTTCTTTTTTCTTCGTGTCGGCAGCTTTGGGCATTAACCATCACCCCCAGAACGAATTGTGGCATACACTTTGTATGTACTTTGGTGAGCATGCATAGCACTTTCCTCCTCTTTGAATATAATTCTTAATCCGTCTTTAGAGAACGATACCACTTTACACATACTTTTAGGAGGGCTTAGCTACCCGAAAGGAGGCCCGGTTACTCACCATGTTCCGGGAATAAAGTGATACCGCCCTCTAAAGACGGATTAAAATATCACGGACCATTTTCAAAAAATTCCGCCGGAGAAATTTTACAG